>CAMHQF010000006.1:0-80834 GCA_946187445.1 uncultured Prevotellaceae bacterium | reverse complement strand
CATCCATCATTATGTTCATGGAACATCCCGTAGGCATAGCAGGTGTGACACCCACAATTTTATCGTTGGCACGTGCCAATTCAACGAGTGTCTTGCCAAAAACATCCTGATACTTCAGTGTTTGGTTGGCAGATGTCTCTTGTATGCGTTCTCCCGTATTTGCATCAAACTTACCTGGGGCATGCCATATCGTAGCAGAACGCTCTGCTGGTTCATATCCCTTGCCCTTTACGGTGTGTATGTGTAGCAGTTTGGGACCACTCATACCCTTGAGTTGGCGGAGTACTCTAACGAGTTCCTTGACATCATTGCCATCTACGGGTCCGAAGTAGCGTATATTCATACCCTCGAAGACGTTAGCCTGAGGCGAGAGTGCCGCTTTAAGGGCATTGCCTATACGTATAGTCTTCTTACGGGTATTCTCGTCGAGCCATCCATGTCTCTTGAGCCATCGTGCCACCCCGTTACGCCAACGGTTATACGACTCATTGGTATTAAGTGACAAGAGATACTGCTTCATACCACCGACACTGCGATCGATGGACATATTATTATCATTAAGGATAATTAGCAGATCATTGGGCGAGGAGGATACATTGTTGAGCCCCTCAAAAGCCAATCCACCACTCATGGAACCGTCGCCGATAACTGCCACCACATGACGCTTACGTCCAGATAGGTTGTCGGCTACCGCCATACCAAGTGCAGCACTGATACTGTTTGAGGCGTGACCGCATGTAAAGGTGTCGTACTCACTTTCCTGTGGTGACGGGAAGGGGTGCAGTCCTCCCAATTTGCGATTGGTAGAGAATATACTGCGGCGTCCCGTCAGTATCTTGTGTCCGTATGCCTGATGCCCAACATCCCACACTATGCGGTCGTAGGGAGTATCATAGACGTAATGCAGCGCCACGGTAAGTTCTGTGACACCAAGACTGGATGCAAGGTGTCCAGGATTAACGGAGAGTTCCTTGACGATATCATCACGTAGCTCCGAACAAACATCCGACAGAGCCTCCACATCGAGAGTGCGAAGGTCTGCCGGATAGTTTATATTATTTAGGTATTTGTATTCCAAAACCTAATTACCAATTGTCAATTTACTTCACATTGCCCACCTTAATGAGGTACTCGGCAATTTGGACAGCGTTGAGTGCTGCGCCCTTCTTTATTTGGTCGCCAGAGAGCCAGAAGGTGAGGCCGTTATCATTGGCGAGGTCTTCGCGTACACGACCGACATATACATCGTCCTTACCTGCAGTATAGAGTGGCATCGGGTAAGGGAGTCCTGCCATAGTCTCCTGTGAAGCATCGGCACATGCCTTGGCACCAACCTTCTTTGGATCGTCAATGAGAGTCACTCCCTGCGCATTGCGCAATGCCTCTTGTGCAGCCTCGACGGAAATCTTTTCTTCTGTCTCGATCCACACTGCCTCGGAGTGTGCCCGGAGTGATGAGATACGCACGCACATAGCTGAACAACGTGCATCGGTGTGCATGATTTTCTTTGTCTCGTTGAACATCTTCATCTCCTCCTTGGTATAGCCGTTGTCCTGGAATACGTCAATCTGTGGTATCACATTGTAGGCAAGCTGGTAGGCAAACTTGTTCACCGTTGGCTGCTGATCGTTAGCCAATTCCTTATACTGCTGTTGCAGTTCTGCCATAGCAGCCGCACCTGCGCCAGAGGCTGACTGGTATGACGCGATATGGATACGCTTGATATGTGACAGCTGCTCAAGTGGCTGCAAACATACTACCATCATGATGGTGGTACAATTAGGGTTGGCAATAATGCCGCGAGGACGATTGAGGGCATCCTCTGCATTACACTCTGGTACTACAAGAGGCACGTCGGAATCCATACGGAAGGCGCTGGAATTATCAATCATCACGGCACCATACTTGGTGATATCCTCGCAAAACTCCTTTGATGTGCCTGCACCTGCAGAGGTGAAGGCAATGTCAACGTCCTTAAAATCATCATTGTGCTGAAGAAGCTTTACCTCATATTCCTTACCGCGGAAGGTGTATCGGGTGCCGGCTGAACGCTGCGAACCAAAGAGCACCAATTCGTCAAGAGGGAAGTTTCTTTCGTCAAGGACACGGAGGAACTCCTGTCCTACGGCGCCTGATGCGCCAACAATTGCTACTTTCATTTCTTTTTTTTCTGTATATTATTTATTATGTATTATGTGTCGATTGTATCAATATTGTGGGGCAAAATTACAAAAAAATAACGAAAACGAAAACGAAAATCGAAAAAAGTTAATGTTACTATTCCCGTTCCCGTTATTTTTTCGTACCTTTGCACTTGATTATAGCACTAAGAGCGCACGTTTTCTCTGACTTTCTATCTTCAAATAAAATGCCCCTACCAATAACTAATCCTACGATTGCATTTTTTGTTGTGCTGCTGATAATACTCATCGCGCCCATTGTGATGAGCAAGTTGCGCATACCTCATATCATCGGCATGGTGTTGGCTGGTGTCATCATTGGACACTATGGGCTCAATATTCTGGAGCGTGACTCATCCTTTGAACTCTTCGGCCGCGTAGGACTGCTATATATCATATTTCTCGCAGGCATAGAGATGGACCTCGAGGGGCTGAAGAAGAACCTACGACAAGTTGGGTTGTTTGGCCTACTGACATTTTTCGTGCCATTCTGTATAACTTATATAGCAGGCATCACACTGCTGGGCTACAGTCCCCTCGCCACTGTATTGCTTTCGTGTATCATGGCGTCAAACACGCTTATAGCCTATCCTATCGTAGCGCGTTATGGCCTACAGAAGCATCATGTAACGACCATCTCCGTCGGAGCCTCCATGCTATCACTGTTTACATCATTGGTAGTAGTGGCAGCAGTAGTAGGTATGGGCGGCAGTGAGGAAGGCGACAAATGGTATTTCTGGCCACTGTTTGTCATCAAACTCGTATGCTACTGCTCCACCATGCTATATGTCATACCACGCCTGACACGGCTATTTCTGCGCCGATACAGTGATGCCGTGATGCAATATATATTTGTCATGGCAATGATGTTTATGAGTGCATCCCTGTGCGAACTCATCGGACTGGAGGGAGTGCTCGGTGCCTTTCTTAGCGGACTGATACTCAATCGTTTCATACCGACCATGTCGCCACTGATGAACCGCATAGAGTTTATCGGCAATGCCCTCTTCATACCATATTTCCTCATCGGCGTAGGCATGCTTATCAATATACGCCTGTTACTACAACCAGAAGTACTCATCATAGTAGCAGTGATAGCAGTAGTAGGCACGATGGGCAAGGCTATAGCAGCATATATATCGTGCGTAGGATTTAAGATGTCGTGGATAGAGGGTCACCTCATGTTTGGCCTTACCTCTGCCCATGCTGCAGGCAGTATCGCAATGGCCATGATAGGCATGAGCATAGCAATGCCAGAAGGCGGTTACCTCATCGATGACGGCATGATGAATGGTATCGTCACTATGATACTTCTCACCTGTATCATATCAACAATAAGCACCGAGAATGCTTCTAAGACGCTGGTACTCAGAGAAGAAGAGAGTCGTCTAAGCAATGGGGAAAGATTTTCTACAGGTTTCGATGATGAGAAGATACTCATACCTGTAAAGTATCCTGAAACGTGCGATACCCTCATGCACCTCGCTATCATGATGCGCAACAGAGAACTTAACCGCGGTCTGATAGCACTCAACGTGGTATATGACGATGACGACGTAGAGCAAAATCAGCGCAGAGGACAACAAATACTACAGCAGGTGACACAAACCGCCAATGCCGCTGACGTGAGGATACAGACACAAGTGCGTCTCGCCACCAACATAGCCAACGGCATCAAGCATGCCTTTAAGGAATACGACTGTTCGGAGATAATCTTCGGCGTGCATATACACCCCAACTCACGACGAGTGTTCTGGGGGGAGTTTGCTCAAAGCGTATTTAATGGTCTTTCGCGCCAGATTATCATAGCTCGTTGTACCCAACCATTTGCCACACTCCGCGCCATACAGGTTGTAGTACCCTCACGCGCTGAATACGAGCCAGGCTTCTACCGTTGGCTTGAGCGTCTGTGCCGTCTGGCCAAGGCACTGGAATGCCGCATAGTGTTCCATGCCACAAGCGTCACCATATCACTCATCAAGATGTATATCGAAAGTCGGCACCCACACGTGAGAGCTGAATATACCGAAATGCCAAAGTGGATAGGACTCATCGATGTTGCAGAAAACACCCCATCCGACAATATGCTCGTCATCATAACTGCACGTCAGGGAACGGTATCGTACAAGGCTGCTATAGACCGTCTGCCCGACGAACTCACCGAACATTATCATGGTACAAACCTCATGATAATTTTTCCTGACCAATACGGACCAGCTCCTGAAACGCTGACATTTACATCCATACAACATAAAGAAGAAGTGTCAGCCTATCAAGAGCTCCGTAAGTGGTGGACCAAACTACGGTGGTTTATCAGGTCATCTCGGTAAGACAGGCATCAAGCTCAGCCTTTATGGCTGCAGCATCAAGATGCTGACCTATGAAAACAATCTTCTGCTGACGGTCACCATAACGATCATCCCAGTCACGATTTACACCAGGATTGTCTATGCGGAACTGACGTAGTTCGTCAATTGGCATAGTAGCATACCACTGCCCTGCATTCTGCAACTGCACCTGCCGACCTGCTTGCTCGAAGATATAGCAGAGTGTGGGCTGATCCTCAAACCAACAAAGTCCTTTAGCCCTTATGACGCTCTTAGGCCAACGACGTGCTACGAAGTCGTCAAAAAGTGTGATGTCGAAGGGTTTGCGAGCATAATAAACGTATGTGCCTATACCATACTCCTCTGTATGGCTATGCCCGTCATGATCATGATGGTGATGATGTCCACATGTACACTCGCCTCCGTGGTGGGAGTCGCAGTCCTCGTCATGCTCATGATCATGGTGCTCATACTCATGATGATGCTCTTCCTCGTGGTGCTCATGATTATGCTCATCGTTTTCGCTCCCGTTACTATGCTCTTCTATTTCCTTGATCCATGCGGCAGAGGTTGCTACATCATCAAAGTTGAACATGCCGGTACCAAGAATCTCATCGAAATCCACATCGCCGTAGTTGCAGTCTATTATCTTTGCCTTGGGTTGCAGGGCACGTACTATCTGGCGCACACGTTCCAGTTCCTCTGGTGACACTTCGTCTGCCTTGTTGAGCAACACAATGTTACAAAACTCTATCTGCTGAATGACAAGGTTCTCTATATCCTCCTCATCACGCTTTGCACCAAGAAGGCTCTTACCACAACCGAACTCATCCTTCATACGGAGAGCATCAACCACTGTGACGATGCAGTCAAGACGCGGTATTGCTCCTAAACCGTACTGCGCACCCATGCTCGGTATCGAACATATGGTCTGTGCTATGGGAGCAGGTTCGCAGATTCCACTTGCCTCAATGACGATGTAGTCAAACTTCCTCATACGAGTTATATCGCTGATTTGCTGCACCAAGTCCATCTTGAGCGAACAGCATATACAACCATTTTGTAAGGCTACGAGAGAGTCATCCTGCTCTGCCACTATGCCACCCTTCTGGATCAGGTCGGCATCGATGTTTACCTCACCTATATCATTGACGATGACGGCAAAGCGTATGCCCTGTTCGTTTTTCAGTATGCGGTTAAGTAGTGTTGTCTTTCCACTGCCTAGGTAACCCGTGAGCAGTAGTACAGGGATTTCTCCCCCTGAGAGTGTAGCACCCATGGTGCTTTCCTTTGTCTGATTGTTCATTGTTCTGTATATATTATTCTATTGTATTTTTGCATCAATCCATGCGATCGCGATAGTCCTCATAGGTATAGTGCCGCAACGTGGTAAGGGTGCCATCAGTGCGGAGCAACGCTATATCGGGATGGCCGACACCATTGAACATGGTGGTCTTTACCGTAGTGTAGTGTAGCATATCCTCGAATATGATGTTTTCGCCAATCTGAAGGGGGTGGTCAAACTGCCATTCACCCATCCAGTCACCAGAAAGACATGAGCAGCCACCCATTCTATAGTTGAAAGGTGACAGGTGACAGGTGACAGTTGAGGACTCATCGATGGGTTTCGCACCTCGCACTGTGGGGTGATAAGGCATCTCGAGACAGTCAGGCATATGACAGGTAAAGGAAACATTGAGGATGGCTGTGCGTATACCATTATCCTCCACTATGTCAACCACTTGCGCTACGAGTGGTCCTGTTTGCCACGCAAAAGCAGAACCTGGTTCAAGTATGACATGCAACCATGGATAGCGCTCCTTGAAATCTTTCAACAGGTGTATCATGTGCGGCACATCGTAGTCGTCACGCGTCATGAGGTGACCGCCACCAAAGTTTATCCAATTTATCTTAGGAAACCATGATGAAAAACGTTCTTCTATATGCTGAAGGGTACGCCCAAACACATCGGAGCCTGATTCGCAGTGGCAGTGGCAGTGAAAGCCCGTAAGAAGATTGAAATCAACATAGTCCTTATGTGCCTCCAATACATCTGCTGTGACACCAAAACGTGTACCTGGAGCACAAGGATTGTATAACAATGTCTCAACCTCAGAATACTCTGGATTGATACGCAGTCCAAAGTCGCCACCCCACCCTTTTTCTCTCAGTGCAGCGGCATAGCGGGCATACTGTGACAGAGAATTGAATGTGATATGTGAGGAGTATTGGGCTATCTCTTCTATCTCATAGTCTGTATAGGCAGGGGAATAAGTGTGGGCAGGCACACCAAACTCCTCAAATGCCAAGCGCGCCTCATGTAGCGAACTTGCCGTGGTAGCACCGATATACTCACGAAATATGGGAAACGTCTTCCATAGGGCATACGCTTTAAAAGCAAGGATTATCTCTACGCCAGCCTCTTGTGCCACCTTGTTAATAAGAGTGAGATTGCGACGTAGCAATGACTCCTCGAGGACGTATGTGGGACGATGGATATTATTCAGTATGTTGGTATCAATTACCATGGGGATAATATAATTTATTCTAATTTTGAGTGCAAAATTAACTTTTATATTCGAGAAAATTGCATGTTTCGCAAAATTTTCTTACTTTTGCATTAAATTAGAGCGTATGAAACTGATAGTTATGACCCAACCCACGTTTTTCGTGGAGGAGGACAAAATACTGACAGCATTATTTGACGAAGGACTTGATACACTACATATCAACAAGCCCAATTCCGAACCTTTATACGAAGAGAGGTTGTTATCGCTGTTACCAAAGAGTTGCTACGATGACGTGGTAGTACACCAGCACTATTATCTGAAACAGGAATACGACCTGAAAGGAATACATATCAATGATCCCGAGACACCTACCCCCGATGGTTTCAGGAAGCATGTGACACGTAGCACGAAAAACATCGGCGACCTCAAAGAGATGAAGAGACAGTGCGACTATGTGATGCTGCACTCTCTCTTTGACTCACTGCACAACGACTACAAGGCATCGCTCACCATTGAGGAGATGCAGGACGCAAGAAAGAAAGGACTGATTGACAAGAAAGTATATGCCTTGGGTGGCATGAGTCTGGAGAATATACAGATAGCCAAAGACTTAGGTTTTGGAGGCGTGGTGATATGTGGAGATTTATGGAACCGCTTCAATATTCAGCATGAGACAGACTTCCACGCCCTCATAGACCACTTCAAAAAACTAAAGAAAGCAATAAACTAATATATACATATTATCACAATGGCAGAAGAGAATAAAAACTTTATGGTTTTCTCAGGTACAGCAACACGCTACCTGGCAGAGAAGATCTGTGCAAGTCTCGGTTGTCCACTTGGCAACTTGGTGATGACAAAATTCAGCGACGGCGAGTTTGCCGTAAGTTTCGAAGAGAGTATTCGTGGACGCGACATCTTCTTGGTACAGAGCACATTCCCTAATTCTGACAATCTTATGGAACTGCTCCTGATGATTGACGCGGCTAAGCGTGCATCAGCCAAGACTATCAATGCCGTGATACCTTACTTCGGTTGGGCACGTCAGGATCGTAAGGACAAACCACGTGTATCAATCGGTGCCAAACTCGTTGCCGATATGCTCAGCGTTGCTGGTATAGACCGTCTCATCACAATGGACCTTCATGCCGACCAGATACAGGGCTTCTTCAACGTTCCTGTAGATCACCTTTACGGTTCTGGTGTCATACTGCCATATCTCGAAAAACTGAGAACTGACGATATGGTGATAGCATCACCTGACGTAGGCGGTGCGAAACGTGCCAAGAGTTATGCCAAATATCTCGACTGTCCATTGGTAATGTGCAACAAAACTCGTGCACGTGCCAACGTCATTGCTGAGATGCAGATCATAGGCGACGTAAAAGACAAAGACGTAGTAATCGTAGATGACATGGTAGATACCGCTGGTACCATCACAAAGGCGGCAGACATAATGAAGGAAGCTGGAGCACGTTCTGTGAGAGCCGTAGCAAGCCACTGCGTGATGTCTGGCCCCGCAAGCGAGAGAGTACAAAACTCTGCCATAGAGGAAATGATATTCACCGACTCTATCCCTTACACCAACCGTTGTGCCAAGGTTAAGCAACTCAGCGTTGCCGACATGTTTGCCGAGACCATACGCCGAGCTATCAATAACGAGTCAATCTCCGATCAGTACATCATTAGATAGAGTCAATCTCCGATCAGTACATCATTAGATAATAGATAATTGAGAATAGATGATAGATGTACCTTAATCTATAATCTGCAATCTATTAATTAAGGACCAGGCAACACCAATTGTTGTCAATCTTACGCGATATTTCATGGAGCCCCAGTGTTTCTGCTTTCTGCAGTAGCATTGGGGCATCTTCTTCATAGAAGCCTGATAGGACGAGTGAAGCACCATGCGCCATCACACTGTGGAATGCCTCCATATCCTGCAGCAGTATATTGCGATTGATATTGGCAAGCACCACATCGAAGATGCCCTCGACATGAGACAGCACACCGGCATTGCCCAGTAGTACATCCATCTGCTCTCCCACCCCGTTGAGTATTGCATTGTGGTGGGCATTATCCGTACAAAACTCATCAATATCATACGCCACGACCTCTTTTGCTCCACACTTTATAGCCACAATGCCGAGAATACCTGTACCACATCCGCAGTCGAGCACACGCCGAGAAGAAAGTGGCAAACTCAGAAGCGTGGATACTATCATACGAGTCGTTTCGTGGTTGCCTGTGCCAAAAGCATTGCGCGCCTGGATACCTATCTGTATAGGGGTGCTGAATTGTTCGGCATCCTTCACATGATGAGCATCATATATCGTCACCTTACCATCGACTATAATGGGAGTAAAACCCTCTGCCTCCCATGCCTCATTCCAATCCTGATTGGGAATATCTTCTGTGACGTAGGTTATCGCGACGCCTGAGATGGGGAAGTGTTCTACCATTTCCTTCACCATAGTCTCAGAATAATGCTCCTGCTGTATGTATCCCACAATACCGCCGTCACTGTCCATAAAACTCTCATAACCTATCTCGCCACATGAGTCGGCTAGCAGTTCGCGAGAGGGTTGCATGAGTTCTTCTGAAGGTACTTCAATATTGAATGTCGTAGAAAGATATTTCATCGCTTTTGGCTATAATTGTTAAAAAAACAGTGCAAATATAATAAAAATTAGGGAATTGTATATTTTTTCTTAGGGTTTTTCCGTATATTTGCATTAAAATTATAGATAATTTTGCATTATCAAAACGAAACGTGAGGTTTCCTACCTCTCAAAACAAGCGTATGATCATGAGAAAATTACTATTCCTATCAGCAGTCATTATGATGTGTTCATGCGGAGCATGGGCACAGGATGACATGTACTTCACCCCATCCAAAAAGGCGAAGGAGGTGGCAAAAGCTAATTATGAGAAAGCCCGTGAGACGTACTATTGCGGCTCGGACCGTGACGTCGATGAGTACAATCGTCGTATACGGCCCCATGTGCCCAATGGCTACATCACACCAATAAGTGACACTGGTGACACAACGCTTGTCATCACGAGCGACTCCATAGGCAATGACGTGATTGACTTCAAGAGTGGCTCTGGCATATACCCCAACGATGAAGACTACACCTATAGCAAACGCCTGGAGCGTTTTGACGGTGGCAAACCAGTGGTGGTAAATGTGTATGTGAGAGACCCTTGGTACTACGATCCTTGGTATATCGACCCTTGGTATGACCCATATTTCCACGATTCATGGTACTTCAGCAGTTGGAATCGCTGGGGGTGGTATGGCACACGATGGTATGCTGGCTGGGGCTGGTATGGTCCATGGTACGACCCTTGGTTCTATGGCCCACGTTATCATCATAGTGTATATGTACCGGCAAGACATCATGGAGGCATAGACCGCGGCAGACCATCAGTGAGGACACACCGCGGTGGCGACTTCGGACGCAATGCCAACAGTGGATACTCCCACTCTGGCTCAAGAGGTGGGTACAATAATTCATCACGCAGCAGCGGTTATGGTGGACACAGCGGCTATGGCGGACATAGCGGCTACGGCGGACACAGTAGCGGAGGTTCATTCGGAGGTAGTAGTCGTGGTGGTGGCTCCTTTGGCGGACACAGCGGAGGTAGCTTTGGCGGACACAGCGGAGGCGGAGGCGCACGCGGAGGACGCAGATAGTTGAGAGGAAGTATAAAGTATAAAGTTGAAACTCATAACATATTAAAGTATATGAAAAAGAATGTTATTTGGATAGCACTGAGTATGGTATCTGCTGGTGCTATGGCGCAAGAGACATACGAGAGCGCCCAACTAGCGACACAAGACCTCAATGGCACAGCACGCTACGTCGGCATGGGTGGTGCTATGGAGGCTTTGGGAGCCGACATCTCCACTATCAACACCAACCCCGCAGGCATAGGACTTTTCCGCCGTGCGTGGATAGGAGCTTCTGGTGGCGTCACCATACAAAATGATGACAAGAACAAGACCACAATGCTTGGTAAGGGCGACAACCGCAAGGCTAACGCCGACCTCAACCAGGTTGGTTTCATCTACGCCTCCAGGTTTGGTGCCAACTCTTATTTCAACATCGGCTTTAATTATCAGAAGAGTCGTAACTTCAACCAGATAGCATCTGCCGTGGGTAGCCTCAGCGATGCATCAGCCAACAAGTTGACATACATCACTATGGGCACTCTGTCGCCTAACAGCGAGAAGTGGATTGCCGGCGAGGACACCCGTTTCGAATACATCAGTCGCTTGGGGCGTGACACGTACAACCTTGTCAACGAGAACTTCTCTGGGTTCAACGAAAATAATGAGTGGCAGGATGGCTACACCGCTGCCGATATGTACAACGCCTACTCTGACAAGTCGGGATATATCAGCGATTTCGCATTCAACTTCAGCGGCAACTTTAATGACCGCGTATATATCGGCGCTACCTTCGGGCTGAAGGACGTGCACTACAATAGCTATACGATGTACAAAGAGTCACTCGTCGATGCCAATAGTGCCCCACGTGGCAACTACTACTATACTGACAATCGTAATATCACTGGTACAGGTTTCGATTTGAAGTTTGGCCTCATAGTTCGCCCTTCAGAAGAGTCTCCATTCCGCATCGGAGCATATATTCACACACCTACTTGGTATGAATTGACATGCAAGAGCGTCATGACAACTGGCGCCAACTACACCTATGACAACAATACAGCGTCATACAGCGGTTCCAAGGTTTATTCTTTTAATTATGACTACAAGATTATCACCCCTTGGCGATTCGGTTTCTCTGTAGGCCACACCTTTGGCAAGATTGCAGCTTTAGGCGCTACTTATGAGTATTCTGACTACAGCACCATCAAAAATCGCATCTACGAGGGAACCATCTACAACTACTGGGGTGATTCAAGTAGCAAATACAGCCCTGATGTAGATATGGATGAAAACACCAAGAGCTCACTCAAAGGCGTACACCTCATAAAGATAGGTGGTGAGATAAAGCCCTCACAGGTTATCGCCATCCGTGCAGGATACAACTACCAGAGTGCTATCTACAACAATAATGGCATGAAGGATGCCTTCATCGATTCATACTATAGCGATGGTGCATACTTCTCTACCTATGGCTACACCAATTGGAATGCCACACACCGTATCACCCTCGGCATGGGCTTCACACTGTCTAAGGACTGGACATTCGATATCTCTTATCAGTATGCTACGCAGAATGGCGAGTACCATCCTTTCCAGAATGTAGGCACCAGCGAGATGTACACTTACAATGATGATGGCACCAAAGCCTCTACCTACTGGGACAGTCTCCACGCTGACTCCAAGACCATCAAAAACAAGCGTCACCAGATAAACTGCTCACTGAGCTACCGCTTCTGAGTATAGAGAATAAAGTATAAAGTAAATGAGATTTTGTCTCCTGAACGCACTCATAGCCGCTACGGCATTGCTCGTGTCATGTGGTGCCAAGCAAACCGAACAAACTCAAGCTCACATAGAAGGTGGGCTTGAGCATTATGTTTACAAGGACTCCACCGACCGTGTAGATATAGAGATAGACATCACCGTACCCATTGCCGCTGACAGCGCATCAACACTCATCAGAGACTCACTGATCAAAGTGATTGACAATGAATTCTGCTATATATGGGGCGACTCGAGGGTGATGCAGTCATATAGCGGTACAGACAATAGTCTGAAGGCAATAATAGACTATTATGGTAGCAATGCCCTCAAAGTATTTAACAAGGGGGCAGAGGAGGACTACAAAGACCGGCTGCAATACCTGGCAGAGGATACCACCATTACGCCAGAGGAGAGGCAGCAACGAATGCAGGACACCCCACGATGGGAATATTCCACAAAGATAGAAAAGACTTATGAAACGGCTAAATACACTGTCTTTGAGCATAATTCATACCAATATCAAGGTGGAGCACATGGCGGCGTAGGCGGCTACGGCAGTCTTACATTTGACTCTACCGGCAAGAAGATAGAGAAATTCTTCATCGACGGCGCAGCGGCAAAGATGCAGAAACTGCTTATTGCAGGCTTAATAGATTATTTCAGCGATAACGACGGTAAGAAACTCACACAAGAGGATGTAATGCAGTGGTTGCAGATAGAAAACAACCTGATTCCCCTTCCCGAGCGTGCTCCCTACCTTAGCGCAGAGGGACTGGTTCTTACCTATCAACAGTATGAAATAGCTGCTTATGCGGCTGGAATGCCCTCATTCATCCTTCCTTACAAAGATGTGATGCCTTACCTCACCGAAGAGGTGAAAGCACTGCTGAGGGAATAGATAATAGATAATAGATAATAGAGAATAAAGAATAGAGGGGAACTACACTCACGTGCGGTTCCCCTCGCTTTTTGATTATTTTTGAAATTATGAGATAATTTTGTCTTACAGATATCTGTCTTTTTATGTACCTACTACCTTATTTATTCTTAGGAACAAACGATTCCCAGGTCTGATCATCAAAGAAAACACGTATTTCAGTGATTTTTCGATGCTCCATAGCATCCATCCCCTGCGTTACATCCACCTGACTAAGCTTTGTATAACGCCCATTAGGTGCCTTTTCTACTGGTGGAAGCACACTTGGATGCACTTGAACAACCCTTTTTTGCCCAAAGAGGGGTAGGTCTTCTGCCATCTTGTCAGCATTATCACCTCTGTATGCAGTATTATACTGTGTTTGTGTAGCATCAGAAGGCATCATTTCGGCATCAATAGAAGATGACGAGTTTTCTCCATTATTTTGTGTCGAGTTTTCATTCGTAATCAACATTCCGCCCTCACCTTTGAGCAACCAGGTGGGGTTGACATTGGGAAATGCCTCCAGTATAGCAAGCACATGATTCATTGACGGACGAGTCCTTCCTGTAAAGATACTGCTCAGTGAAGCACTTCCAATTTTAGTGTATTTTGAAAACGCCTGCTGGTTCATATGCTGCGCTTCCATCAGATGCCTAATTCTATCCTTCATCAATTTTTTCTTTTAGCGAGAAAATTCTTTTTAAAATCTTCAACTTGTTTTTTCTTCAGATGAGGTGCTTTTTCTCATAAAGATCACTTCTAACACCACTTTTTTATATTTTTTACAAAGGTAACAACAAATTTTGTATTATACAACATAATTAAAACTTTTTATCTTTGCAAATTTAAGTTTTAACATTTTATATTTCAACAAAAGTAAAAAGATGTACTTTTGTATTTTGTATAATTGGAGAACCTTGCTTCATTTCTAAAAATGCCACCCTATCTAAAACTTTATAAAATAAACCCCATCTTTTGGGAATTAGTTCTTTACATTATGCATTTATAGCCTCTTCTTAGGCATTTATGCCATTTCTCTCATACTCTCGGGTATCTGGGGTATTCTTAAAGTATTAAAAGTGCGTATTCTTTTGTTTTTCATGCAGTTATATACATGTGATCTTCTGTGCATATTTATTCAGTTTTGTGTTTTGTATGTATTTTGATGGATTTTGTTTTCTGTATTTACAAAGTAGAAATCATGTGGGACTATCCTGCCTGTTCGTCGTTTTATTGTTTTGTTGATTATTTTATATTTGTTGAAAGTGCCGTATTTGCAACTTTGTAAATATATAGAAAAGTTAAATGTTGATTATTTGTTCTTTTCCTGGCAAAAATTTGCAATATTTCAAAATTCACGCACGATTGGCGAGATGCTCAAAAAAATCGAAATCTCAGAGCGTCAAAAAGCATCATGAAGCCAGTATTTTCAAGGGAAAGAGGGCAAAAAATATCCCCTACTCCAATCTTCATTCTAGAAAAAAAGAGGGCAAAAATTACCTATTTCTACCCTCCTGACACAAAAAAAAGCATTCCAGAAAGCTCTTCCGAAACACTTTTTCACTTTATTCTACATTTTTATCTCTATTCTACAGCCATACCTCCCTCCCCCATTCTGGTCCTTTCAGTGTAATATAAAAGAGACCAATTCTTGGAGCAATTCCCCTGGTGGTGTGTTCGCACTGTCGAGTCCTTTTGACTTCGCATCGATCTCTCTGAGTTTTGCAATTATCTGTAGAGTTTTCTTTGCAGAGTAGTTTTTCATCGCCTTTTTATAGTCTCTTACCTGAAAAGGTTTAGCCAATCCCAGTTGTGCCATTATGGCAGAGTCGTCGGCTGGTCTTGGTGTATAGTACGCCATCATCAGATTTTGGAAAAAAATGAATGTCTGTGGCAAAATTGCAAATAATCCGCCTGCTTTTGGATTTTCGTCAAAATATTTCGCTATACGGTGAGCTTTCAGCGCATCACGGTTTATCAGCGCATCACGAAATTCAAAAACATTATAGTTTTTGCTTATACCTATCCTCTGTTCTATGATGTCGGCTGTGATTTTTCGCGGAGCTCCAGGAGCGAATGATATCAGCACCTTATCCAGTTCTGATGCGAGGCGTTTCAGGTCTCCTCCGATGTGTGCAGCCACCACCTCAGCGGCACGGCTGTCTATCGTAGCATTACGTCCTTCGCTTTTCAGATAGTCATTGATAAATGCCACGATTTCGTTGTCATATCGTATCGGTTCGCTGATAAATACCTTTCCCACCGTCTTAGCCCTCGTGAGCAGTTTCTTGCGGGCATCTATCTTTCCGTTCTTATAGCATATCACGAGCACTGTGGTCGGCACTGGCCTCTCCATATATTTCTCTAAGGCCTCCAGGTCCTTCATAGCCTGTGCCTCGCGCACTACCACTACCTGTCTGTCAGCCATTACGGGAAAACGCCTGGCATCGTCCATTATCTGCCTTGCCGTGACGTCCGAGCCGTAGCATACCGTGAGATTAAAGTCCTTCTCCTCCTCCGTCAGTGCGTTGCTTGTGATATATTCGCACACCTTATCTATATAGTACCCCTCCTCGCCCATCAGCATATACACAGGTGCGAAGTTGCCATCTTTCATCGAGGCTATCAGTTCATTATATAGTTCAGCCGTGCTGACTTTTTTCTCTGCCATTATTCGTCTCGTTATGGTTATGGTTATGGTTATGGTTAAGGTTATCGATACCTCTTCAGTATCTCGTCATAGGCATCTATTCTTCTGTCGCGCAGGAATGGCCACCAACGTCTCACCTCCTCGCTGTGTCCGAGGTCTATCTCCACTATGACGCTCTCCTCCTCATTGTCCGAGGCACGATAGAATATCTCTCCCTGTGGTCCTACCACAAAGCTTGAGCCCCAAAACTCTATTCCCTCCGTCTGTCCGCTTGGGTCGGGCTCATACCCCACCCTGTTGACAGCCACCACAGGCAGCCCGTTGGCCACAGCATGTCCTCTCTGCACCGTGGTCCATGCCTCCCGCTGTCGCTGTTGCTCTTCCTTCGTATCATTAGCGGCATACCCTATCGCAGTAGGATATATGAGTATCTCCGCCCCTGCCAGCGCCATCAGTCGTGCCCCTTCAGGGTACCACTGGTCCCAGCACACCTGCACGCCCAGTTTGCCCACTGATGTCTGTATAGGTTCAAATCCCTTGTCACCAGGGGTGAAGTAAAATTTCTCGTAGTACGCAGGGTCGTCAGGAATATGCATCTTGCGGTATGTGCCCGCTATCGTGCCGTCCTGCTCTATCACCACTGCCGTATTGTGGTACAGTCCTGGGGCACGGCGCTCAAAGAGCGATGTCACTATCACCACGCCATACTGCTTTGCTATGTCGCCAAAGAAGTTTGTGGAAGGACCAGGTATCGTCTCAGCGAGGTCAAAATTGTTCACGTCCTCCACCTGGCAGAAATACAGGCTGTTATGCAGTTCCTGCAGCACCACCAACTCTGCGCCCCTCTTAGCGAGGTCTGCTATGCCCTCCGCCAGACGCATCATATTTTCCTTCCTGTCAGCAACATTATGCTGTTGCAATATTCCTATCTTCATTTCATTTACTCATTTCATTCGTACGATACACAACCTCGTTGCTACGATACGCTTCGCTACGATACGTCGCTAAGCGACTACGATACGCAGGACAAGCCCTGCTACGATAACCTTCTTAAACTATTTTGCGAAGCAAGCGTTTGAACCGCTCCGTAGGAGCCTTACTCTGGCACCTGCATGGTGCAGCAGTGTATCGAGCCATGCTGCCTTATGATAGTTCTCGAGTCAATCGGTATTATCTCCCTGTCGGGAAAAGCCTCACTTATTGCCTCACATGCCGCTCTGTCCTTGAGCGATTGATTATACGTCGGCACGAGCACCGCCCCGTTGATTATCAGGAAGTTGGCGTATGTAGCAGGCAGTCGTTCCTCCTCGTCATATATCGCATCAGGCTGTGGCAGTGGTATTAGTCTGTATGCCTTGCCCTCCGCAGTTCGCAGCCCCTTCAGTTCCTCCTCCAGTGCCATGAAGTCACTATACTGTTCATCATCAGCATCCTCACAGCTATTGTATAATAAAGTGTCGTCAGGCGCCATACGCACTATCGTGTCTATGTGTCCGTCAGTATCATCACCTATCAGTTTGCCGTGCTGCAGCCACACTATCCTCTGCGCCTTCAGTCTGAACAGCAGTTCTTCCTCTATCTCCTCCTTACTGAGCGGTTGATTACGGTTAGGTGCCATGAGGCACTGCTCAGTGGTCATCACCGTCCCCTTGCCATCGCTCTCTATCGCTCCCCCCTCGAGCACAAAGTCATCATGGTCCGCCAGTCGCGGTGTGCCTCCCGTTTCAGTATCAAAGGCGCCGTCCTTGTGCAGCGTACGCGTTATCTCGTTGTCAAGGGCAGCCTCAAACTTCTCTCCCCATCCATTAAATCGGAAGTCGAGCATCGTCAGTTTTCCATCCTCCGAGCGCAGCGTTATCGGCCCATGGTCACGTGCCCACGTATCATTCGTCTTGCAGAAGCATATATACACCCTTGTCATCTGCTCTGCCGTCAGCCTGCTGCTCAGCAGCGCTCCCACCTGTATGGGGTGCGGCGTTGCTATCACGAGCGACTCGTGGAGTGTTATGGCACGAGCCATCTCCACGTACGTCTCCGTGATATCTCTCAGGTATGGGGCCCAATCAGTAGCTTGGTGAGGCCATGTCAGCATCACCAAGCTCTGTTGTTCCCATTCTGCAGGAAGCCTTCTTTTCATCGTTCCAACTATCGACTCGTCAACTTGTCAACTCGTCAATTACTCTTCCGTCTTCTTTGCCCTTGAAGCACGCTTACGCTTAGGCTTCTCCGTAGCCGTCTCGAGCTTTACGCCAGCCAGTTCTGGGTCTATGAGTATTCGTCCGCAGTGCTCACATACGATGATCTTCTTGTGCATCTTCACGTCGAGCTGTCGCTGTGGTGGTATCTTGTTGAAGCAACCGCCGCAGGCATCACGCTGCACATACACTATTCCCAGGCCATTACGTACATTCTTACGTATGCGCTTGAAGCTCTGGAGCAGGCGTGACTCTATCTTCAGTTCTAGGTCCTTAGCCTTAGCCTTGAGTATCTCCTCCTCCTCGCGAGTCTCCTGCATTATTTCGTCCAGTTCGCTACGCTTATCGTCGAGGTCGCGCTCACGTCCCTCTATCTGGTCGTTCACGCGCTCGCGGTCCGCCTCACGGTCAGCTATGCGCTGCTGTGCCTCTCGTATCTTCTTCTCGCAGAGTTCTATCTCCAGCGTCTGAAACTCTATCTCCTTCGTCAGCGTGTCATACTCGCGGTTGTTCTTCACGTCGTTGAGCTGCTTGTTGTAGCGCTCTACGCTTGCCTTTGCCTCCTCTATGTCAGCACTGCGCTGTGACACCGCCTTTGTGAGGTCTTCTATCTCCTGGTTTATCCTTTCGAGACGCACACTCAGTCCCTCCACTTCATTTTCCAGGTCTTCCACTTCGAGAGGCAGCTCGCCACGCAGTGCGCGCTTCTCGTCGATCTGCGACAATGTTGTCTGCAACTGATAGAGAGTCTTCAGCTTCTCCTCTACCGTCAAGTCTTTTGGATCTTTTCTTGCCATTTTGTTTCTTTTTTTTGAAATATTTCGATATTACGTTATTACGAAAATTTTCAATTGTCAATTATACTTTATCGGATTCGTATTTATCTCCGTCACGCAGGTCCTTACCTCAGGGCAGCGCTCGTTTATTATCTCCTCCAGCAGGTTGATGGTATATTGCTCACTCTCGTAGTGACCTATCACCACTATCTGTACCCTCTGTTCCTGTCCGAAGTACTCATGGTAGTGCATCTCGCCTGTCAGGAAGGCATCCGCCCCTGCCTCTATGGCTTTCGGGAGCATAAACGAGCCTGCTCCGCCACATATCGCCACGCGTCGTACGGGGCGCTGCAGCAGTTCGTTGGTCATCGCCACCCTCACCCCGAAGGTCTCCTTCACCCTCTTTATAAAGTCCGTAGCCGTCATCGCCTCGGCCAACTTACCCACTATGCCCAGTCCGCCTTTCACTCCATTCACCTCGTGCTCGCCCATCAGACGTATGGAGTCCATCACCATACCCATTCGGCGTGCCATCATGTAGTTCACCCCACCCTCGGCACTGTCGAGGTTTGTGTGCATAGAGTATATCGTGATGCCGTGTTGTATCGCCTTCATCACTGTGCGCTGCACATAGTCCGTGTCGCTCACCTGCTTTAGTCCATGGAATATCAGCGGATGGTGCGTAACAATCATGTTACACCCCTTCTCCCTTGCCTCGTCCACTATCCGTTCCGTGGCTTCCAAGCACAACAAAGCCCCTGATACTTCCGCCTCTGTCAACCCTACCTGCAGGCCGGCATTATCATAGTCTTCCTGCAGGGGCAAAGGCGCGAAACCGTCAAGGGCATCCATTACATCCTTTATTTTCACGCTCTGTGATATGTCTTAAATTTGTGAGTGCAAAGTTACAAAAAATGAGTGTAATACCCAAATAAATTCACAAAAAAATTAACGCGATACGCTCCACGCAACCAGACGCAATTATCAATTATCAATTGTCAATTTGTCCACAGCCTCCACGATCTTCCGTTTCGTCTCCTCCGTCTTCTGCTCATCCAGCTTCGCCGTCACTATGCCACACTCCTTCACTTTCCAGTATCCGCATATATCCTTAAATTCAGCTATGGCACCGTTATACACGCCAGGCGAGTGTGACGACACGAGCAGCGCCATTCTCTTCACCTTCGCAGGAGCGTTGACGCAGTACATACGCTGTATCGGTGCCTGTATCTGCGCCGCCATCGTGAAGTAGTATATCGGAGCAGCCAGCACCAGCACCTCTGCCTCAGCCATAAGCGGATACAGTTCCTGCATGTCGTCTTTCTGCACGCAGGCACCATTGCCAGCGCCGTGGCAGTATTCACACGCCAGGCACCCCGCTATCTTCTTCCTTGCCACGTTCATCACTGTCACCTCGTGACCCGCCGCCTCAGCAGCATTCCTATACTCCTCCGCCATCCATGCGGTATTACCCTTAGCTCGTGGAGAGCCCTGCAGAATCAAAATCTTCATAATACTTTTCTCTTTATCTTAGGTTAGTCATAACGATTGTTCTTTGCAAAGGTACAAAAAAATGTGGGATGCACAAAATAATTATATTTATTTTTTCTATGAAAATGTTGCCATTGTCGCCAATGTCACCAACAAGATTTTCTACACCAGAGGACAGATGAGAGATTATATATTAGAGATTAGAGATTACAGATGAAAATACGACTTTAGAAAAGAAGAGAGAAACCATTAAGTATAAAGAGATATTTATATTATAAAATACGTGCACGTGCGTGACAACGTTGGCGACATTGGAGACATTGGCGACATCGATAACCTACTGAAATGTTAAAAAACGGAGAGATGACATATTGTTAAGAACGGAGAAAAACTTGCATAAGTTAAGTTAATGTAGTACATTTGCATTGTCATTCGGAAGGAATGACACGTTAACGTTAACGATAACGGGAACTGGCTTTCTTTCAGTCGCACTGAAGTGCTTTGTGAAAGCGTAGCTCCTGCGGAGCGTCCGATTACAAAGGCCACGAAAGGAAGTCCACACGAGAGCGCTCTTTGATTTATTTTCCATTAAAAAAGACTATGGATGGATAGTTGAAGATTGACGATTAAAGGTGGGGAAAAAGTTGTTTTTGACAAAAAGAGTTGGCTATTTGTTTTGGTCGTTTCTTTGATTTTTTGTAATTTTGTAGGGCAAGGCAATAGTGTCTCCCTGCTATATCTATAGTTACTGGATAAATCACAGGAGTTAGTGGGTAACTGCAATATAGTTAGTGGACAACTCAAAATGAGATGATTTGAACAGAAGAATAAAGAAAATGAAGTAACAGATATGGAAGCCATTGAATTTTTAGGGTTTAACGTCTATGCCTGGATAACAATAGCAACGGTACTGGGCATGTTTACAGTGCTGCTGTTTACCAAGTGGCGCAGCGACATGGTATTTCTCGGAGCCATCGGAGTGCTCTACGTCACTGGTGTGCTCGATGCCAAGGATGCCTTCTCGGGGTTCAGTAGTACGTCGGTGGTTACGGTCGGCGTGCTGTTTGTGGTTGTAGCGGGACTGACACACACGGGGGTGTTGCAATGGATAGTGAAGCATCTGTTAGGCACACCTGATAGCTATTCTAAGGCGGTGACACGATTGATGCTGCCTGTTGCCGCGCTCAGTTCATTTCTCAGCAATACCACGGTGGTGACGCTCTTTGTGGGCATTGTAAAGATATGGGCTAAGAAGCTCGGAGTGGCACCCTCAAAACTGCTCATCCCCCTGAGCTACGCCTCAGGCATGGGTGGTGTGTGTACGCTCATAGGCACACCGCCAAACCTTATCATCGGCGGACTATATGAAGAGAAGACGGGCGAGGCAATGAACATACTGACCACCACCATCCCTGGACTGTTCTGTCTGACAGTGGGTGTGCTGTCGGTTATCGCCATGCGCCGTCTGCTGCCTGACCGCAAGGCTCCTGAGAGCGCCTTTGAATCTACTGGCGACTACACCGTGGGACTGCAGGTGCCGTCAGACAATCCTTATATCGGCGAGACGCTGAGCGAGGCCGGACTGTTTGATGTCAGCGGAGGCAGTTTGATAAAGATGTCTCATTTTGACAATATCCTCGTGCCCATCACCGAGGATGAGCCCATCATGGGTGGCGACCATCTGGTGTATGCCGGACAGATAGACGAGATAATAGAAATGGCTAAGCACCACCAGTTGGTGAGTGACTACGGACAGGTCTTCTCCATCAATCAGGTTGACAGAGACCGCCCACTGCATACGGCGTACGTCAGCTATGGCAGCCGACTGATAGGAAAGACCATCAGCGATGTTTCGCTGGAGAAAGAAAATAATGTGGTACTGGCAGCCGTGGCACGTCGTGGCGAACGCATCGACGAGGCACCGCGTAAGGTGGTGCTGCAAGCTGGCGACACGCTGTTGTTGGTATGTCCCAAGGGCTTCAATCCCTACAATTCTCCCCTGACAAAAGATGTTCATTTCTTTGACTCCGACGATGTGCCAAACATAGGACGTGGCACCATCGTTTCCACCATCATCATGATAGCCATGGTGGCACTCTCCGCCTTCGGCATCATGCCATTGCTGCAGTGTGCCTTCCTCGCAGCCGCTGCCATGCTGATATGTCGCTGTTGCAATATGGATCAAGCCATGCGTGCCATCAATTGGGAGATACTCATGGTATTCGCAGGCAGTGCAGTCCTGGGTTTGGCTATACAGAAGACGGGCATCGCAGAATGGCTTGCCAATGGCATACTCGATGTCTGTGGCACAAATCCGTTGGTGGTGATGACTGCCGTATGCCTCGTAGGCACCTTTATCACTGAGTTTATCTCCAACACGGCCGCAGGTGCCATGTTCTTCCCCATCATGTATGATGCTGCCGAGAAACTGGGCTATGAGCCCTTCCCCTTCCTCGTAGCCCTGATGGTGAGTGTGAGCAGCAGTTTCGCCACACCTATCGGTTCGCCCACCCACATGCTGGTATATGGTCCTGGTGGCTACCGCTTCAGCGACTTCATGCGCATCGGTCTGCTGATGAACATCATCATCCTTGCAGCAAACATCTTCATTGTGAATATAGTATATCCCTTAACTCCATTGATAGGTAAATAACCCATGCAAAAATACATATTTTTATTGAGGGAACGAAAAAAAAATTGTAACTTTGCAAAGAAAACATGAAGACGAGACTTTATAACGTGAAAATACTCTCTATGCGAGAGGGCGAGGAAATCTTCGATGGCGAGATAGTCATCGAGGAGGGAAGGATTGTAAGACTCACCCCCGCCCCCTCTCTGGACACTTCGTTAGAGAGGGGAGAAAAATCCTCATGCGATGATGATTTTGAAGAGTTGGACTGCAAGGGCAACTTGCTGATGCCGGGCTTCAAGAATGCTCATGCGCACAGCGGAATGAGCGGCATGAGGAGTCTGGCGGATGACAAACCGCTGGACAAATGGCTGAACGAGGACATTTTTCCCGTGGAGGCGAAGCTGACGGGCGAGGACGTGTACTGGATGAGTCAGCTGTCAGTATTGGAATACCTGACGAGCGGCATAACGGCGTGTTTTGACATGTACCTGGAACAGGAATGGGTGGCACGGGCGATGGACGACATGGGCTTCCGATGCGTGCAGACGGGAGGGGTGAACGACTTCTCGAAGGACGTGCGATGGATAGACTATATGTATAACAAATACAACGTGCCTGGCTCGCTGCAGTCATACCAACTGGGCTTCCATGCGGAATATACCACGAACTTGGACAATCTTAGGCTGATAGCCGACGTGGTGAGGAAGAACAGGGCTCCGCTGTGGGTGCACGCCTGCGAGACGGAGGCAGAGGTGAAAGGTTGCGTGGAGCGATACGGCATGACACCCGTGAGGTTTCTCGACTCGCTGGGCATGTTCGACTACGGCGGCGGCATATACCACGGGGTGTGGATGAGCGAGGATGATTATGAGGTGATGCAGAAGAGGGGACTGTACGTGGTGACCAACCCGGGCAGCAACACGAAACTGGCTTCGGGCATAGCGCCGATAAGCGAATACCTGAGGAGGGGCATCACGGTGGCGATAGGTACTGACGGTCCTGCATCGAACAACTGTCTGGACATGTTTCGCGAAATGTTCCTCGTGGCAGGGCTTGCCAAACTGCGCGAGAGGGATGCGGCGGCGATTGACGCGCGCGAGGTGCTGAGGATGGCAACGGTGAACGGTGCGAAGGCGATGGGGCTGGACGACTGTGACGTGCTGGCACCCGGCAAGAGGGCTGACATAATAATGATAGACCTCAACCAGCCTAACATGCAGCCTATCAACAACATAGAGAAGAATCTGGTGTATTCGGGTTCGAAGCAGAACGTGAAGATGACGATGGTGAACGGCAAGATTCTCTACATGGATGGGAAGTTCAATGCCAATGTGGAGGAGATATATAAGAACGTTCAAAAGGTCAAAAGTTCAAGGGTTCAATGTACAACATCTTAGCAAAAGCAGCCAACTGGCTGAGCACATACACATCATACTTCATCATCGCCGTGGCGGTGGTGACTTACTTCGTGCCTGACCTCTTCACATGGGTGCACGGCACTACGCAGTCGGCGGTGCTGGGATTCATAATGCTCACCATGGGACTGACGCTGACCATGCAGGACATGAGGGTACTGGCAGCGCGTCCGTGGGACATCCTCATTGGCACCTGCGCACAGTACTCACTCATGCCACTGATAGCATGGACGCTGACGATAGGCGTGGGCTATTTGGGCATCACCATTCCAAAGCCCGTGATAGTGGGCATAATACTGGTGGGATGCTGCCCAGGAGGGGTGTCGAGCAACATCATGTCATACCTGTGCCGAGGTGACGTGGCATTCTCCGTGGGCATGACGACAGCCTCTACCCTACTCGCCCCCGTGGTGACACCCCTTCTGGTGTTGTGGTTGGCTGGCGAACAGGTGGAGGTGGATGCCGTGGGGATGTTCATCAACATACTGATAGTGACGCTGATACCAGTGACGGCGGGTTTCTTTGCCAACCTCTTCTGGGGCAGGAACGAAGGCTTCAAGAGGGCGCAGGCGGTGATGCCTGCCTTCTCAGTGCTGGGACTTGCCTGCATAGTGGGCGGAGTGATATCGGCAGTGCACGACAAACTGATGACTGAGGGCATAATGTTCTTCCTGCTCGTCTTTGCCGTGGTGCTGTGCCACAACAGCCTGGGATACCTCACTGGCTACTCGGTGGGAAAGCTGTTCAACTTCTCGAAGGCGAAGAACAGAACCATCTCCATCGAGGTGGGAATGCAGAATGCAGGACTTGCCACCGTGCTCGCCTCCACATTCTTCGCCGTCAGCTGTCCGCTCGCCGTGATACCATGCGCCGTAAGCTGTGCCTGGCACTCCATATCTGGCACAATACTGGCGACGTGGTTCAGGGGGAGGGACGAGGCAGTTCACAATTCACAGTGCACAGTGCACAGTTGAGGCTCTCAAGTATCGTCTTCTAACTCCTTTTAACTCCTAATAAAGAAATATGGACTACATTGTTTCAGCCAGAAAATACCGTCCGATGACGTTCGACAGTGTGGTGGGGCAGTCAGCCCTGACGACCACGCTGAAGAATGCCGTGCAGAGCGGCAAACTGGCACACGCATATCTATTTTGCGGACCGAGGGGCGTGGGCAAGACCACCTGCGCCAGGATATTCGCAAAGGTTATCAATTGTACATCACCCACCCCATCGGGCGATGCCTGTGGAGAGTGCGAGAGCTGCAAGGCTTTCGACGAGGGCAGGTCACTAAACATCTTTGAGCTCGATGCTGCATCAAACAACGGCGTGGAGCACATCAAGCAACTGATGGAGCAGACACGCATACCGCCGCAGACGGGCAAGTACAAGGTGTTTATCATCGACGAGGTGCACATGCTCTCTACGCAGGCCTTCAACGCCTTCCTGAAGACGTTGGAGGAACCGCCACAGCACGTAATCTTCATACTCGCCACGACGGAGAAGCACAAGATACTGCCCACCATCATATCACGTTGTCAGATATACGACTTCGAGCGCATGACGGTGCAGAACATCATCAACCACCTCAAGGGAGTGGCGGAGAAAGAGGGCTACACCTACGAGGACGAAGCACTGAACGTGATAGCCGAGAAGGCTGACGGTGGCATGCGCGATGCCCTCTCCATATTTGACCAGGCAGCAAGTTTCTGCCAGGGGAACATAACCTACGAGAAGGTGCTGGAAGACCTCAACGTGCTCGATGCGGAGAACTACTTCAAGATTATAGACCTGGCACTGGAGAACAAGGTGAGCGACATCATGGTGATTGTCAACACGCTGCTGGCAAAGGGATTTGATGCTGGAAAGATGATCAACGGACTCGCCTCACACGTGAGAAACGTGCTGATGGCTACCGACCCACAGACGACACAGCTGATAGAGGCAAGCGACAGCACACGACAGAAGTATGCCGAACAGGCTAAGAGGTGCAAACCGAAGTTTCTGTACCAGGCGCTGAAGATACTCAACCAGTGTGACCTGGGATACCGCCAGAGCAGCAACAAACGACTGCTCGTGGAACTGACGCTGATACAGGTGGCGCAGATAACACAACCCGACGACAGCGAGGCCTCGGGGCAATGGCCCTGTAAGAGACTAAAATCCCTGTTTAAGAAACTGCTTGGTGAGTCTCAACCTAATAAAATTGCATCACAGGTGGCAAAGGTTGAAGACGGTCATCAGGCTTCTGACGTTAACGTTAACGATAACATTAACGATAACCTTAACCTTAACGATAACCTTAACCTTAACGGGAACCTTAACGGGAACCTTAATTTTCCCTCAAGGGGGGCAGAGGGCTCTCGCACTCAACTGAAACTATCAGGCATAGGTGCTTCCTTTCGCAGCATGATGCAGAAGGACAAGGCGCCGAAGGCGACAGAGGATCTGTCACTCGGCGAGGCAGAGGGAGAGAGTGCCTCATTTACTGATGACGACCTGAGGAGAGAGTGGTTATCTATGTGCAACAGAATGATGGCAAACCGTGACCTCAACGCCCTGGCAAAACGTATGATGAACATACACCTGAAGGTCACCACACTGCCACAGGTGGAAGCCATAGTGGAGAATACGCTGCTGATGACTGACGTGGAGCGCATCATGCCACGCATAAGGGTAACGCTGGCACAGAGACTTCATAACGGAAAACTGGATGTCACTATGCGTTTGGCAGAGAAACACGAAATGGCCAAACGACTCACACCACACGAATTTCTGGACAAACTCGTCGAGACGTATCCTTCATTTGCATCATTTAAGGAAGAACTGAAACTGGAGGTGGAATAAATAACGCTAACGATAACGTTAACATTAACGGGAAACTTATCCAAAGAGTTTGTTAAGTTGCTCGATAACGCTGTTTTGTAGACGCTCCATAATTATGGGTTTGGTGATGTAGTCCTCTGCACCCATGGCGATGCCCTTTGCTACATCATCGTTGGAGTTGAGAGCCGACAAGATAATAACAGGAATAGACTTTGTCGCCTCATCGGCACGCAGGCGGCGAAGTACCTCAAAACCATTCATACGAGGCATCATAAGGTCAAGAAGCACGAGGTCGGGCTTCTGGCGAGCTATCTTCTCCATCGCTACCACACCATCCTCTGCCTCGTCGGTAGTAAGACCGAGGGGCTGCAACATCTTTTTTACCAACAGTACGTTGAGAGGGATGTCGTCAACAACGAGAATCTTAACCTTACCAGGGTCGATGTTAGGATTGAGGGAGAGTTTCATAATATATAGGTGAGTTACCTGAAAGAGTCAGTCAACAATTTTATCTCTACCTGTGGCGAGATACGTTCGTAGAGGATGTTATATACAGCATCAAGGATAGGCATATTGACATGCATGTGCTTATTTATCTCCTTCATACACTTGGTGCCAAAATATCCTTCAGCTATCATCTCCATCTCTATCTGTGCCGACTTGACGGAGTAGCCCTTGCCTATCATGGTGCCAAAGGTGCGGTTGCGCGAGAAATTGGAGTAGCCTGTCACGAGGAGGTCACCCATGTATGCCGAGTCCTCCATACGGCGCTCTATGGGATGTATGCTTTGCAGGAAACGTGACATCTCCTGCAGGGCATTGGATATGAGTACCGCCTGGAAGTTGTCACCATACTTCAATCCCGAACAGATGCCTGATGCTATGGAATACACATTTTTGAGCACAGAGGCATACTCTATGCCGATGACGTCATCAGACACCTTGGTCTTGACATACCGATTGGCGAGAACATCGGCAAAGGCCTGAGCCTTGTCGAGGTCGGAACATCCTACGGTAAGGTACGTGAGGCGCTCCAGAGCTACCTCCTCAGCGTGAGACGGTCCACCGATACAGGCAAGATTGTCGGTAGGCACATCGAGCACCTCATGGAAATACTCTGAGCAACAGAGGTTCTCATCGGGCACGATACCCTTGATGGCGGTAACGACAAACTTGTCACGAAGTCTCACCTTGAGTTTCTTCAGGTGATTCTTCATATATGGTGATGGGGTGACAAATACGAGGGTGTCGTACTCTGTGGCAATTTTGTTGATGTCGGAGGTAAACTCTATCTCGTCGAGATTGAAATGTACTCCGGTAAGGTAAGCAGGATTGTGCCCCATGCGCTTGAAATCCTCTATGCGGTCATCCCTACGCATGTACCACCCTATATGATGAGTGCTGTCCAAGACAATCTTGGCAATAGCCGTCGCCCAGCTACCACCTCCGATTACTGCTATTTTACCACAGTCGAACACCTTTGTTTTCAATTGACAATTGATAATTGACAATTATGATTGCACTTTATCTATCCAGCCCTGTATGTCGTCAACAGAAGGTTTCTGCATGTCGAGTTTGTACTTCTTTACTATATCGCCAATCTTCTGTTGCAATCCCTGTGCCTTCTCGTCTTTTATGTTCTGAACCATATTGAAACCAGCCTTTCTCAGTACAGGCACCCACTCCTCGCTGACACCTATCTCAGCCCATTCAGCCTTGCTGCTCT
The DNA here is from genome assembly GCA_946187445.1 of uncultured Prevotellaceae bacterium. Classification (GTDB taxonomy): domain Bacteria; phylum Bacteroidota; class Bacteroidia; order Bacteroidales; family Bacteroidaceae; genus Prevotella. The sequence goes on along the minus strand of CAMHQF010000006.1, from coordinate 51,744 downwards.
GAGGAGTCTTAGCTTCAGGTTTCATCTGTGGGAAGAGCATGACCTCGCCGATGGCAAACTTGCCTGTCAGCAGCATCACGAGTCGGTCGATGCCTATGCCTATGCCAAATGTAGGAGGCATGCCATACTGCAGGGCACGCAGGAAGTCCTGGTCGATAATCATCGCCTCGTCATCACCCTTGTCAGCAAGTTTCATCTGCTCGATGAAGCGCTCCTCCTGATCTATAGGGTCATTGAGCTCTGAGTAGGCGTTGGCAAGTTCCTTACCATTGACCATAAGCTCGAAGCGCTCTGTCAGTCCAGGTTTAGAACGGTGCATCTTGGTGAGTGGTGACATCTCGACAGGATAGTCGGTGATGAAGGTTGGCTGTATGAATGTTCCCTCACAGGTCTCGCCAAATATCTCGTCAATGAGTTTGCCCTTGCCCATCGTCTCGTCCACCTCTATGCCGAGTTTCTTGGCTACCTCGCGTATCTCGTCCTCTGTCATAGGATAGAGGTCATAGCCCGTCTTCTCCTTGATAGCATCGAGGATAGGCAGACGGCGGAATGGAGCACGGAAGGATATCACCTTGTCGTCAATCTCTACTTCCGGTTTGCCATTGACGGCAGTACATATCTGCTCCAGCATCTTCTCTGTGAAGCCCATGCCCCAGTTGAGATCCTTATAGCTCACATATAGCTCCATGCAGGTGAACTCCGGATTGTGGGTCTTGTCCATACCCTCATTGCGGAAGTTCTTGCCCATCTCATAGACGCCCTCGAAGCCTCCTACGATAAGTCGCTTGAGGTAGAGCTCTGTAGCGATACGCATATACATATCCTGATTGAGAGCATTGAAGTGGGTCATGAAGGGGCGTGCGGTAGCTCCGCCAGGGATATTCTGCAGTATCGGGGTATCAACCTCAGTGTAGCCTGCACCATCGAGTATGCTACGCAGTGTACGTATGATAGTAGCACGCTTGAGGAAGGTCTCCTTCACGCCCTCGTTGACTACGAGGTCCACATAGCGCTGACGATAGCGTAGCTCGGGGTCGTCAAACTTATCGTATGCCACACCGTCCTTGTACTTCACGATAGGCAGTGGTTTGAGTGACTTGCTGAGGAGGGTGAGTGACTTAGCATGAACAGATATCTCACCCGTCTTGGTACGGAAGACAAAACCCTTGACGCCGATGAAGTCGCCGATGTCAAGGAGCTTCTTGAACACTTTATTATAATAGTTCTTATCCTCACCAGGACAGAGTTCGTCACGCTGCACATACACCTGTATGCGGCCCTTAGAGTCTTGTATCTCGGCAAAGCCTGCCTTACCCATGATACGGCGTGACATCATACGTCCTGCTATGCTCACCATCCGAGAGTTGGCCTCCGTAGCCTTGATGCGTACTGGTGTGCCCTCTTCGTCCATCAAAGTGTTGCCGTTGTCGTCCAGTTCGTATGGGAGGTCCTCAAAATTCTCTATTATCTCTGTAGAATAGGCATCGACGGGATACTCCGCTGCTGGGTATGGTTCGATACCCATATTGCGTAATTCCTGAAGACTCTCTCTACGTCCTATCTCTTGTTCTGAAAGTTCAAGTATGTTCATCCGTTGTAATATTTTATTCTATGAAAAGTGCTTTATACTAAATATTATTCTGTCTGCAAAGTTAATCATTTAATTTGACATAGCGAAACATTTGCATGAAAAAGTCGTCTGCCCCTCCTTGGGAGCATACAGCCTATCGCTTATATCTCTAAAACATTTCGGAGAGTCGCTTTATATCCTGCTCCTCTCCCACTATCCACAGGATATCACCTGGTTTGAAAAGATACAGGGGCGATACGGCGGTGAGATTTTCCTGTCCTTCCTCCAGTCCCACGAGCATACAGTTGTACTTATCGCGCAACTGCGAGGTGATGAGCGACTTACCATCGAAAGGGCAGAAGGGTGTTATGGCAAAACGTCGCAGCTGCATCTCATGGATGCCAAACTCGCTGGGTTCGGGATACTGCTCCTCCTGCAAGGTGGCATTGCAGGCAGCCAACTGCGCATCGGAGCCTATGACGGTGAGTTGGTCGTAAGGGAAGATGATATCATCGCCTGAGGGGATATTGATCTTGCGATTGCCACGTATGATACTGCTCACATGGATGCCAAAACGCTGTGCCAGACGCAGTTCGCCGAGACTCTTGCCTGCCCACATGGAGTCCTGCGGTATATCGACGACGGCGATGTGGATATCACGATCGAGCAGTTTGCCCTCAAAGAGCGGACGCTTCTTGCCCGTTACACGTGCTGCGAGATCTTTGGACTGTAGATTTTGCAGGAAGAGGCGTTCCATCCTGATACTGCTGTGCTTGATACTACGGGAGTATATCATCAATAAAACAACACACAGTGCCACGCACAGCATGAGAGCATTGGAGAGCTGCGTGAGATGGCTAAATATATAGCACACATACGCCATAGCAAGTGCTACACGTGCTATGACGGTAAAGGTGAGGGGTGCACGATTGTGACGGCTGCCTATCCACAGGGCACGGAACTCCTCACTGCGTGTCTTTTTCATCACCATGGCACGCAGGAATGGTGCGATAAACATCAGCGTAATAGCAGCACAGAGAAGGTCAGCCCACTTGACTGGCAAGAGCGACTCAAGGAATGGTTCGCCGATGGTGAGCATGATAATAATTATCGCACTCGACAGGACGCAATATACCAACGTATTGACAGCCATCTGCGTAAGCAACGGCCGCCAGTAACTCTGTGAGTGGTCGTAGCCTAAGGGGGCGATGTCGGAAATCTTGTTGATACGTCTTATCCATGCCTTGGGCAACGACCTCTCCAATATATTATATACTGGCACTGCACCTCTCATCATATAAGGAGTGGTAAAGGTGGTGATGACAGATACCGTCACCACGACAGGATAGAGGAAATCGCTGATGATGCCCAGGCTGAGACCCAAGGATGCTATGATAAAGGCAAACTCACCTATCTGAGACATCGAGAAGCCACAACGCATGGCAGTCTTTAGCGGTTGTCCTGACAGCAAGAAGCCAAAAGTGCCGAAGATGCTCTGTCCAAATATGATGGCAAGGGTGATAATGACGATGGTGAACCACTGTTCTGCCACCACATGGATATCAACCAACATGCCGACAGAGACAAAGAATATGGCACCAAAGAGATTCTTGACGGGTGCGACAACACGTTCTATCTTCTTTGCCTCGATAGTCTCAGCAAGTATGCTACCCATGACAAAGGAGCCAAAGGCTGAACTGAAGCCTACCATGGAAGCGCATACCGCCATGGCGCAACACAGTGCGAGAGCGACGATGAGCAGTACTTCGTCATTGATAAGTCGGCGTACCCTGCGCAGGAATATGGGAATGAAGAACAGTCCCACCACAAACCACAGGACAAGGAAAAAGACTATGTCGAACAGCGACGACAGCATGCTGCCTCCACCTACTGCCTCATCGCCCTTGGCTATGGTGGTGAGCACAACCATCATGACGATGGCGAGGATATCCTCCAATATGAGCACGCTCATGACGAGCGAGGCAAACTGCTGCTGTTTCAATCCCAGATCATCAAATGCCTTGTAGATGATAGTGGTGGACGACATAGCAAGCATACCTGCAAGAAATAGGGCATTCATCTGTGACCAGCCCTGAAACTCTGCCACTATGATGCCTATCGTCATCATAGAGAATATGATGGTAAGTGCCGCTATGATGGGTGCCATACCCATCTTTAGTATCTTCTTGATGGAGAAATCCAGACCTAAGGCAAAGAGGAGGAACATCACACCGATTTCAGCCCAAGTCTCGATGTTTTCATGGTCTGTGACGCTCATGGTAATGGGGAGATTTGGCGAGATAATAAAACCCGCCATGATATAACCCAATACGAGCGGTTGCTTGAGTTTCTTGAATATCAACGTCACAACACCTGCTGTGACGAGTATCAGTGCTAAGTCTCTTACTAACGAAGGGATATCTGACATATATTGACAATTGTTTGTACTGACTTTTCCATCACCTGAAGAGATACAAACTCATGAGGGCCATGAAAATTTACTGCGCCAGTGAAAAGATTTGGGCAAGGCAGTCCCTTGAATGACAGCTGCGCTCCGTCGGTACCTCCACGTATAGGTTGCACACGAGGTGTCACGCCAGCCTCCTGCATAGCCTGCCGAGCGATATCGACGATATGCATCACAGGTGTTATCTTCTCAAGCATGTTGTAATACTGGTCAGCTATCACCACTTGGCATACCTCATCGCCATACTTAGTGCGGATCTTGGTTGCCACCTCATTGATATAAGCCTTTCGCTCCTCGAAGTGCTTACGGTCATGGTCACGCAGAATATAGTTGAGTGTAGCCTTCTCGCATCCCCCCTCCATAGCGATGAGATGATAGAAACCCTCATAGCCCTCGGTGGTCTCGGGGGTCTCAGCGGCAGGCATCATGGAAGCAAACTCCATCGCTATGCGTGCCGCATTGAGCATCTTGCCCTTCGCATAGCCAGGGTGCACGCTGATGCCCTTGAAATGTATCTTGACAGAAGCAGCATTGAAATTTTCATACTCCAACTCGCCAAGGTCACCGCCATCGATGGTATAGGCGTAGTCACAGCCAAAGGATGCGACGTCGAAGTGGTGAGCACCCATGCCAATCTCCTCATCAGGATTAAAGGCGATGCGTATGGTGCCATGCTCTATCTCAGGATGATCACGCAGGTAACACATAGCCTGCATAATCTCCGCTATGCCTGCCTTATCATCGGCACCAAGCAGAGTAGTGCCATCTGTCACTATCAGGTCTTCACCTATATGCGACAACAACTCAGGAAAGGTATGCGGACTACTCACGATACCTGGTGACAACACTATATCGCCACCGTCGTAGGCATGCACGATACGTGCCTTGACACCACAACCCGAACAATCGGGCGAGGTGTCGTAGTGAGCGATAAAACCAATGGTGGGTCCCTCTATATTCCCCTTAGAGGAGGACTTTTTTATGTTGGCAGTTGCCAACAAGGTGCCATATAGATAGCCCTTGCCATCGAGTACAACATCATGAAGCCCTTCAGCTATCATCTCGTCACGCAGAAATTGCGCGAAGACGAGTTGCTTCGCGGTGCTTGGTACCGTCGAGGTATTCTCACTTGACTGGGTATCAAACTGCGTATAACGTATAAATCGCTCGCTTAAAGTCATTATTACTGCTGCTGACTGAGAGCCTCATGCACCTTTGCCTCCAGTTCTTCGCACAACTCAGGATTGTCCTTCAGCAGTGCGAGTACTGCTTCACGTCCCTGTGCCAACTTAGACTCTCCGTATGAGAACCAAGAACCTGACTTCTTCACGATATTCTTGTCAACGGCGATATCAAGTATCTCACCGACCTTTGATATACCCGTGCCAAACATGATGTCAAACTCGCACTTACGGAATGGAGGCGCCACCTTGTTCTTCACAATCTTCACCTTGGTGAGTTTGCCGATGATATCATCCCCCTCCTTAATAGGAGTAGAAGGACGTACGTCGATACGTACAGAAGCGTAGAACTTCAGGGCATTACCACCAGTAGTTGTCTCAGGATTGCCAAACATGACGCCTATCTTCTCACGCAACTGGTTGATAAAGATACACGTAGTATTGGTTTTAGATATTGTCGAGGTGAGCTTACGCAGAGCCTGTGACATCAGTCGTGCCTGCAAGCCAACCTTGTTGTCACCCATGTCGCCCTCTATCTCTGCCTTTGGAGTAAGCGCTGCCACAGAGTCGATGACGATGATATCCACTGCAGCACTTGAGATGAGCTGGTCGGCTATCTGCAATGCCTGCTCACCATTGTCTGGCTGTGAGATAAGCAACTCGTCAACGTCAACGTTAAGATTGGCAGCATAGAAACGGTCGAAGGCATGCTCGGCATCAATAAATGCCGCTATGCCGCCCTGCTTCTGAGCCTCAGCTATTGCGTGAAGAGCCAGTGTTGTCTTACCTGAAGACTCTGGACCATAAATCTCAATAATACGTCCTTTGGGATATCCACCCACACCGAGTGCGATATCAAGTCCTAAGGAACCAGAGGGGATAACATCGACTTTCTCCACATTTTCCTCACCCATCTTCATGATTGAGCCCTTACCAAAGTCTTTCTCTATCTTTGCCATTGCAGCCTGCAATGCTTTCAGCTTGTCTGCTTTATTTTCGTTTGCCATTGTTTTTATAATTGAAAAATGAATATTATAATCTGAGTTCTATTATCTTTTATCTCTCATCTCTTAACTACAACTCCAGGTCTCCATCAAACACCTCATGCCAAGGGAGTCCCTGTATGTTAAGCTGCTCCATAAATGGGTCTGGGTCAAAATCTTCTACGTTCCACACACCTGGTTTCTTCCACAAACCCTTGAAAAACATCATGGCTCCAATCATGGCTGGCACACCAGTGGTGTAGCTTACTCCCTGCATACCTGTCTCCTCGTATGCCTCCTGGTGCTTGCAGTTGTTATAAACGTAGTAGGTAAGTTCCTTACCATCCTTGACACCACGAATACGGCAACCTATACTTGTCTCGCCATCGTAGTTTTCTCCCAAGTCCTGTGGGTTAGGCAGCACAGCCTTGAGAAACTGCAATGGTACTATCTTCACCTTAACCTTATTGTCTGAGTCGTCAGCCAGAGGAGCCTCATACTCTATCTCATCGATACGGCTCATACCAAGATTCTGTATGCAGTCGAGGTATGTGAGGTACTGCTGGCCAAAAGTCATCCAGAAGCGTGCCTGCTTGATGGTGGGATAATTCTTTACCAATGACTCCAACTCCTCATGGTGCATTAAGTATGACTCACGTGGACCGATATTGGGGTATGTCAATGCCTTGTGTATCTCGAGAGGTTCTGTCTCTATCCACTCACCATCCTTGTAGTACAGTCCCTTCTGTGTTATCTCGCGAATGTTGATTTCAGGATTGAAGTTTGTGGCAAAAGCCTTATGGTGGTTGCCAGCATTGCAATCGACGATATCGAGGTAGTGTATCTCATCAAAATGATGCTTCGCAGCATAGGCAGTATATATGCCCGATACTCCTGGGTCAAAACCGCAACCGAGAATGGCTGTCAGTCCTGCCTCCTCAAAGCGCTGCTTATATGCCCACTGCCATGAATACTCAAAATGAGCCTCATCCTTGGGTTCGTAGTTCGCCGTATCAAGATAGTTTACTCCACATGCCAGGCAAGCCTCCATGATGGTAAGATCCTGATAAGGCAGTGCAAGGTTGACACACAACTCGGGCTTAAACTCGTTGAACAGAACCTTAATCTGCTCCACGTCATCAGCATCCACCTGTGCCGTGTACAGGTTTATCGTTCCCTTGTAGTTTCTTGCCTTTATGGCATCAACCAGTGCGTCGCATTTCTCCTTGCGGCGGCTTGCTATCATAAAGTCTGTAAAGACATCGCTGTTTTGTGCTATTTTGTGTGCAGCCACGGTGGCTACGCCACCTGCACCAATCATCAGTACTCTTGACATAATTCTATACAATTATAAATTTTGAACTCTTTTGAACCCTTACTGCGCCATAGCCTTCTGCTGTGCTTCCTTGTTAGCCTCCATCGCATTGAGCTTTCTATGGAATCCGTAGCGCACTCCATGTTGCATGAGGACGAGAGAGTCTTCGCTGAGACTTATCAGGTCGAGTGTATCCATGGAGAAAGTCTGCTTTTGTGGCTCTGCCGAACCATGCATTACATTGTCACCTGAGATGAGTACGAGACGTCCGTTGAGCATGTACCACTTCATATAGTTCTTTACTTCCGGATATATCACTGGCGAGTCATCCTCCAAGGAGTTGGAACGCATGATGCGTCCTACGGCACGCGCCACATGGCTTCTTTTCAGCGTAAAACCATATTCGCGAGCTATCATAAAGTTATTCTTTATGGAGTCGTCAATGTGTGCCATCATACGGCGCTGTGCCCTTCTCGACATATTTTGAAGCTCCTTCATCACTGGCATGACGGGGTATGTCCACGTTCCCTTCAATTCGTCAAGATTTACCACCATCGTCGCCTCGGTGCTGTCCTCTGGATCGCGCATCACACCAACCCAGTCGCCTATCTCGGGTTTGCCTATTATGCGGTGATTTTCCTTTGCGTCAATAGTGCTGATGGTGATGGGCTCACCGTGGAACGGCCAGATGACGATGACAGAGTCTGAAGTACCATCGCATGACAATCCGTAAAGCATGGAGTCGCCAACGATTTCCGGAGTGGAGTCATCGACGAGTACATCCTCATCATCTATCTTCTCTGCACTCTTGTGACAGCTTCCCATGCCCATCGCTATCATGACAATAACGACGAAACAGAGTATGTGAAAATGTTTGTTCATCACTGTTGTTTTTATTGAGTAAATCCCTTTGTTTTGGAAAAGGTATCCTTTTAGGGGCTAAAACATATCCTTTTAGAGGCTAAAAGATATCCTTTTGGGGGGCCAAAAGATATCCTTTTCTAAGCACCATCGTAAACCATTGATTATACGACACTTAGGAATCACATCGTTTGTTTGGATTCCAAGCGTCTCAGGGCCATCTGCTCATACCTCGTTCCAGGACGTCCGTAGTTGGCATAGGGATATATCGAAATACCTCCACGTGGTAGGAACAGACCTGTCACCTCTATATACTTCGGATCCATCAGTTTGATGAGATCTTTCATTATGATATTCACGCAGTCCTCATGGAAGTCACCGTGATTGCGGAAAGAGAAGAGGTATAGTTTGAGGCTCTTGCTCTCCACCATCCTTTTGTCGGGGATATACATTATCTTTATCTCCGCAAAGTCCGGCTGACCTGTGATAGGACAAAGCGAGGTAAACTCCGGACAGTTAAACTGCACCCAGTAGTCATTGTCGGGATGCATATTCTGAAAGGTCTCCAACACCTCCGGCGCATAGTTGCTGTGGTAGTTTGTTTCCTTGCCAAGCAACTGCAGTCCGTCCTTTGCCCTGTCACTGACAGGCTTCGTGGCATTATTTACAGAGTCGTTGTGCATAGTTTATTCCTCACGGTCGTCTATATTGTCACCGTTAGTTGGCTTGAGATCCTCCTCAAAGTTTATTCCCGCATCAATGAGGATGTTGTACCACTGTATGAGTTTTTTCACATCAGAGGGGTGCACGCGGTCACGGTCAAAGGTAGGCAGGAACTTAGCGAAGTACTCAAAGAGTTCATCACCGCTTGCCTTCTTGAAGTTGATACTTGCCTGCTTGCCACCCTCCATATCACGCAGTGCTATGAGGATTTCTCCCAATGGCTTGTCCTCCTCATCGGTGTACATGGCGATGTCGCCGAGAGATGTCACACGGTCACTTGCGAATGCTGGCATACGCTTATGGTCTGTGATATTCTCAACTATCAGTGTGCCTTTACCTCGTGATACGAGTTCGTAAAGTCCAGGTTTGCCAGAAATGGCCAAAATTGTCTTGCTCATATTATATTCTATTTAGTATCTTTTAATCAGAAATTATGAATTATCTCGTCTATCTGTTTGTTGAGGTCTGCCTTGCCATCGTTGACTATGACGTAGTCGGCACGTCTTGCCACCTCCTGTTGGTCAGCTTGTCCGTCAACCCACTGCGCAGCCTTATCGTAAGTGATACCGTCACGTTCCATGATGCGCTGGATGCGCACCTCTCGCGGTGCAGTGACAGCGATTATCTCATCGACATACTGATTGAGATTTGCCTCGTATATTATAGCACACTCCATCCATTGCATGCCCGAAGCATAGAAATCATCCATGACGGCAGGATGCACTATGGCGTTGATGGCGCGTTTGTTTGCCTCCGATGCCAACAGAAACTCTGTCACAGCAGCAGTATTGTAACGTTTGCCTATGTATGTCTGTGGACCTATGAGGTCTATGAGTTTACGTCTGATGACCGGCGAGGTATTGATGAGATGCCTGGCAGCCTTGTCACAGTCGTAGATTGCTATACCCTGTGCCCTGAGCATGTCACATACATATGACTTACCCGATCCTATGCCACCTGTTATACAATATCGTCTCATGGGGAGTTTAGAAGTTCTCCAGGATGTAATCCACCTTGTTTGTCTTTAGCGCAGCACGCACTATGCCACGTGGCTGCACCATAATCTTCACCTTCAGCTTCTCACTCGGGCTGGCAGACAGGTCATTATAGTCAGCCACGACATTAAACAGTTCGGGCTTTATCTGTGACGCGCTGGACAGGCTCACCGTCACCTTTACGTCCACTCGTGCAGGGAAAGTCTTGAGCATCACACCCTCAGGCACATTGACAGGTGTGACGGGCACACTTACCGTCACCTCTGTCATCTGCTCTGCAATGAGACTCATACGTACTGTGGATGGCTCTATGCGCGCCCCTATTATCTTCTGCAATGCCACATGATGGGTGGCAGATTCCTTTATGTCCACAATATTCTGCGGTTCGGTATATACTGCCTTGATAGTATCGAGTGCACTTGTAGCGGCATATACTGAGGCACTGTCAGGGGTCAGCACGGTACGTGTGACGAAATAGTTTGGCGCAGGCAACAACTGACCCTCTACCACTATGGGTACTTTCTTCATCTCTCCATAGCTGTAGTAGAAGTCCCAGCGGTCGGACTTAACGGCCGTGATAGACGTTGTCTCCAGAGTTCTCGACTTCAGTATCTTCTGTATGTCATTTTGCGTGATACTGCCCTTACCTCCTGCCTTGGCATAGTATGCAAAGCGCAGGTGAATGGGACGTAGCGTATTATTGAAAGCATACTCAAGGAGACTGTAACCCTTATCGCGCAACACTACTCGTATAGTGTCGGGCAGAGGTTCGGTGATGACCACATTGTGTGGTATGTCGGTTATCTCCACACGCAGCGGATACTCTTTCTCGTATGTATCATTGAGTGTGGATAGAAACCAGAATGTAGCACTGATAGCAAGAAAAAAACAAAATATGAGAAACTCCTTGCTTGAAAAGACAGGCAAGGAATCTCTCATATCCTTATATTTCTTTCGAACAGACAGTGTATCCACGGGTGGCGTGCCTATTACTACTTCATCTGCTGGCTTGCAGCATCAGCAAATACATACCCACGGTCGATAGTCACTGTGACACCGCGTGCTATCTCCACCTCGAGTGAGTTCTGCTCCATATTGATACGCTTCACCGTACCATATACACCGCTGGCTGTCACAACCTTTGTACCCTCAGTGATAGAGTTTTGGAAGTTCTTTATCTCCTTCTGCTTCTTCTGCTGGGGACGAATCATAAAGAAATACATGATGGCAAATATCGCCACCATCATGATAATCATAGAGTAACTGCCTCCGGCACCAGCCTGAGCGGCAAGAATAGTGTTTGTCATCTTTTTTTACTGTTATTTATCTTGTTTTGTTTGGTCGTTTGTTTTTTTGGAACTTTTACTGCCAGAGCGCTTTGATGGCTTCTTCTCCGGCATCGTCTTGAGCAGTGTGCCGTTTGCGATGAGGTGACGCGCTATTGCATCGAGCATACCATTGATATAGCCCCCAGAACGTGGCGTAGAGTACAGTTTTGCCAGTTCGACATACTCATTGATTGTCACATTGACGGGTATATTGGGGAATGTCAGCATCTCAGCTATAGCCAGTTGCATTATCACCACATCCATATATGCCAGACGTGAGAAGTCCCAGTTGCGACTTGCTTCAGTCATATACTGCTGGTACTGATCAGCATTTACGATTGCAGCATGGAAGAGCCCCTGTGCAAACTCTCTATCCTCCTCATCGGTATATTCCGGAAGGAGTTCCTGGTCAGCCCCATTGGCAGGATCGAAGCGCTTGATGGTCTTTAGCACGAAGGTGTCAACCACCTCCTTGTCATCATTCCAATATATTGAGTCTTCCTCCAGAGTGTTGCAGAGGTCGTCATTATTCTGGATAAACAGTTTGTAAAGTTTGCGCCACAGCTCCCTATGAGTCTCGTAATCATCATCTGTCGAAGCGATAAACTCCTTATAGGGCTCACTCTGTTCCATCTGCAAATATAGGGTCTTAACAAACTCAGCCTTGTCTTCCCATACATTCTTCTGCGTCTCAGCATACTCCGCCAACTGCTTGTTTTCCTCCAACTGCACAGCAAATTTATTGAAAGCAAAGCGGCCTATCGGTCCTGTACCGCCCTCACGCTCAGCCTTTGCCGATGCTATATCATAATGCTTGCGCGCCATCTTCGTCACTGCCACGATAAGTAGCAGCAACGTCTTATACAGATGATAAGCCTTGGTGAGAGAAAACATCAGTTCCTTCTCCGCATTATCTATGTTGTGGTTGCCATTCTGGAAATAGGCATAGGTTAACTGAACTGCCTTTATCCTTATAAGTTCTCTGTTAATCATAAGTTGCTCCTCTATTGGTTAGATCGCTGTGTTATAGTACTGGTTTTGCATTTGAATATCACATGCAAAGGTACTATATTTATATATAATGACAAAGAAAGCATTTCGTTTTTATGTTTTTTTTACAGTTTTATTTGCCTGTGTCAAAAATATTTACTACCTTTGCACCCGCAAAATCGCAAAACGCGCGTTTGGGATGTAGCAGTCAGTGATGACCAGAGGCATCCCGTGTGTGATGGCAGATTAAGCATTTTAATTTCAAAAACTTAATTTAGAGTAACACAATTTTATGTTAGAAATTTCACTTAACGGTCAGAAGCGTGCTGACCTCGGAAAGAAGGCTTCAAGAGAAGCTCGCAAGCAGGGACTTATCCCTTGTAACATCTATGGTGAGAAGAAGGACGAGAAGGGTCTGCCAGTAGCAGAGTCATTCGTTATCCCATTCACCGAACTGCGTAAGGCTATCTACACGCCTAACGTATATGTAGTAAACCTCAACATCGATGGCGAGAAGAAGATTGCCATCATGAAAGAACTTCAGTTCCACCCTGTTACTGACGCTCCACTTCATGTTGACTTCTTCGAGATAACACCTGAGAAGCCTATCACCGTGGGCATACCAGTAAACCTCGTAGGTCTTGCTGCCGGCGTACGTCTTGGTGGTCGTATGTCACTCTCTATACGTCAGATTAAGGTAACAGCACCTTACACACGTATCCCTGAGAAGCTCGACATTGACGTAACATCACTCGAGATCGGCAAGTCTATCAAGGTTGGCTCACTCTCATTCGAAGGCCTCGAGCTGGCAACACCTGCTGAGGTTATCGTATGTTCTGTTAAGATGACACGTGCAGCACAGGCTGCTGCCGCTGCCGCTGCTGCTGAGTAATCTCAGAAAGCAGGAGATATAAAAAGGGCATCCTTGGCCAATGCAAGGATGCCCTTTCTTCATACAACACCTATCTCATATCCCACTAAAACTCTCAACTGACATTGGAGAAATATCTCATAGTAGGTCTCGGCAATCCTGGAGCAGAGTACCATGAGACCCGACATAACGCAGGATGGATGGTGCTTGACGCCTTTGCAAAAGCACAGGAGGTGACGTTCGATGACCGTCGCTATGGATATGTGGCAGAGACCAGCGTCAGAGGACGCAAACTGTTTCTGCTAAAGCCTACCACTTTCATGAACCTCTCAGGCAACGCCGTACGCTATTGGTTAGAGAAAGAAAACATACCCACGGAGCACCTGCTCATCATCGTCGATGACCTCGCACTACCCTTAGGCAAAATGCGACTAAAAGGTAATGGCTCCAATGGCGGGCACAACGGGCTGGGACACATCCAACAGCTGATAGGGCAGAAATATGCCCGTCTGCGCATAGGCATAGGCAATGAGTTTCAGCGTGGCAGACAGATTGACTATGTGCTGACGAAGTTCAGCGACGAAGACAAACAGGCTCTCGCACCACTCATTGCAACATCGTGCGAGATCATCAAAAGTTTCGTACTTGCCGGCATAGACCGCACCATGAATGCCTACAATGGAAAGTAAACTGAAATACCAAGAGACTGCAAGGCTCGACAAATGGCTTTGGGCAAGCCGTATCTTCAAGACGCGCTCCATAGCTGCCGATGCATGCAAGAACGGACGCGTCACCAAGGACGGCATCACTATAAAACCGTCACGCACGGTGAAAGTCGGCGAAATAATCAGCGTAAAGAAACCACCTATCACCTACTCTTTCAAGATACTCAATGCGATAGAAAATCGTGTGGGTGCTAAACTCGTTCCTGAGGTCTATGAAAACGTCACTGACCCCAAGCAGTATGAGTTGCTTGAGATGTCAAGAATCAGCGGTTTTATCGACCGTCAGAAGGGCACTGGACGTCCTACCAAGAAGGACCGCCGCGAGATAGAGGCTTTCGTAGAACCAGCTATGTTTGGTTGGGATGAGGATGATGATGAGATGTTCGATGATGAAGAATAATGAGAAAAAATTTTGTTATTTCGAAAAAACATCGTAACTTTGCAAAATACCCTTGAATATGAATATCTATAAAAATTCAACAATAACTAAACTAAAAACATGTCAACAATTACAATTATCGTTGCGGCGTTCGTCATTGGCTATTTCTTCATAGCCATAGAGAGCGTCACCAAGGTCAACAAGGCGGCTATTGCCATCTTGATGTGCGTTGTCTGCTGGACCCTCCTTGCTCTGGGTCATGCCGACATGCTGGGTATCTCACTGCCAGCCGACTGGGAGCTGGGTCATGCTATCGAGAAGAATCTCGGTGAGGCAGGTACCACCCTGTTCTTCCTCATGGGTGCTATGACAATCGTTGAGATTGTGGATCAGCACGGAGGTTTCAACTGGGTACGTGGTGCTCTGGCTTCCAAGACCAAGCGCTCACTTCTGTGGAAGATATCTTTCATGACGGCTATCCTCTCTGCTGTGCTCGACAATCTCACCACTTCAATCGTGATGATTATGATTCTGCGCAAACTCGTTCAGGACAAGCAGGACCGTATGTGGTTTGCTGTCTGCGTTATCATCGCTGCCAACGCTGGTGGTGCTTTCTCACCAATCGGCGACGTTACCACCATCATGCTGTGGAATGGCAAGATGATTACTGCTCTGGGCGTTATCTCTGAGATTATCATTCCTTCTTTCATTGCTTTCATTGTGCCTACTGCTGTGATGCAGATGCATCTGAATGGCAAGCTCGAGGTGCCAGAAGACAAGCGTGAGGCTGAGATAAGCTATATCACCAAGGTAGAGCGCAAGCTCATCTTCCTCCTTGGCGTAGGCGGTCTCTGCTCAGTGCCTGTTTTCCACACCATCACGGAGCTTCCTCCATTCATGGGTATCCTGCTCGTACTCGCTATCCTGTGGACAGTGACAGAGATTATCTATCGTCGCAAGGAGGAGCACGACCCTATGGCAAAGCGCGTATCACGCCTTCTGACACGTATCGACATGTCAACAATCATGTTCTTCCTGGGCATCCTGATGGCTGTGGCTACCCTCTCTGAGATTGGTGTGCTGACAGCTCTTGGTGAGTGGCTCGACAAGGCTGTAGGCAATCACTACCTCGTGACCGGTGCCATCGGTATTCTGTCATCCATCGTTGACAATGTGCCTCTCGTAGCAGGTGCTATGAAGATGTACGTCATCGACCCAGCGGGTGGCGACTTCGGTGTTGACGGTATCTTCTGGCAGCTTCTGGCTTACTGTGCTGGTGTAGGTGGTTCTATGCTCATTATCGGTTCTGCCGCTGGCGTAGTCGTAATGGGTCTTGAGAAGCTCACCTTCGGCTGGTATATGAAGAATGTCACGTGGATTGCCTTCGTAGGCTATGTAGCAGGTATCCTCTGCTACTGGTTTGAGAAGACATATCTCTTCTAATGGACGAACAACTGTTTTTTATAATAAATGCCCACCACACGGAGTACCTAGATGCCTTCATGTGGATGATGAGCCAGAAGACGGTATGGATTCCGCTCTATGCAAGTCTTCTCTATGTGGTGTGGCGCAACTACTCATGGCGAGGAGCACTCACGGTGCTCCTCGTCTTTGGCATAGGCATGCTCTTCACTGATTGGGGCAATGCCCATATCATACGCCCATGGATAGGCAGGCTGCGTCCCAGCAACCCCGACAATCCCATTGCGCCCATGGTGCATATTGTATATGGCAGGCATGGCAGCGGATGTGGCATGCCGTCGGCACACAGTGCCAACATGTGGCTACTCACTTTTGTCATATACCACTGGCTTCGTTCGCGATGGGTCAGCATCACAATGGCTCTCCTTACGTTGCTTATCTGTTATTCGCGAGTATATCTCGGTTTCCATTATCCTGGTGACATACTCGGAGGCTTTATCCTCGCCTGCATCGTGACATACGGACTGTCATTCATCCGTCCCAAATCACTATGGCACGTGACACCTCTCCACCCCATCCGCCACGCATGGCTGCCCACAGTCATCACGGTGCTCACCATTCTGTCATTTGCCATCTCATCGGCATGCATCACCCTTCAACGATAAATAAAATAAAGAAACAAAGCGGTAACCGTGTTCAAGAAGCATAATATATCAACCCCCGTCGCCTTTGTCATTAACATGATAATGGCATATGTGGCATACATGCTGTGCCGGATAGAGTACGTGGCAGAAAACTGGAGTGCCATCGGCACATCGCTTTTTTCTAATCCTTTGCAAGATTTGCTGTCGGGTTCTTTGAAGTTTGACACCTCAGCCATACTATATACCAATATGCTATATGCCCTTATGATGCTCATACCGCTGCATTATAAGGAATCAAGAATCTGGCAGAAAATAGCGAAATGGGTGTTCGTTGTGATTAACAGCATTGCTATAGTGGTCAACCTTGCAGACTCAGTTTATTTCCGCTATACGGGCAAGCGTACCACCATGGGTGTTTTACAGGAGTTTGAGAATGAGGGAAACATGGGCAGCATACTTGGCACAGAGGTGATAAACCATTGGTATCTGTTTCTGCTGGGTATAGTAATGATATGCCTTTTGTGGCGACTGTATGTCACACCATCATCACGTGGCAGAAAAAAACATAATTACATTTTATACTACGCAGCAAACATACTTATCTTTGCCCTCTATATTCCCCTTACGATAGCTGGTATGCGAGGTGGCTTTACCCATGCCGTGCGTCCTATTACCATAAGTAATGCAAACCAATATGTCAACCATCCAACAGAAGCCGCAGCCATACTCAACACGCCTTTTTCACTTATACGGACACTTGGAAAGCAAACTTTTAAAGTTCCTGAATACGAAATATGTGAGATAGATAACGGATACAGTGCTGTACATATACCTGCAACCAACGCAACACCAAACAAAAAGAACATCGTTATACTCATTGTTGAGAGCTTAGGTAAAGAATATGTGGAAAAAGGCTATGCGCCATTCGTTCATAGATTAGAAGAAAGATCTCTCACATTTCAACATAGCTATGCCAATGGCAGGAAGTCGATTGACGGCATGCCGTCCATCCTCTCCTCCATACCGATGTTTGTGGAACCCTTCTTCCTCACCCCAGCATCGCTTAACGACCTTAGCGGTATTGCAGGAGAAGTAAAGAAGATTGGATATCAGACAGCTTTCTTTCATGGTGCAGAGAATGGAAGCATGGGCTTCATGGCTTTTGCACATACAACAGGTTTCGACAATTATTACGGAAAGACTGAATATTGCGAAGACAACAGATTCAACGGCAACGATGATTTTGATGGTACATGGGCAATATGGGATGAACAATTTCTGCAATTCTATGCTCTCAAGATGAACGAAATGAAACAGCCTTTCATGACTGCCGTATTTACTGCATCAAGTCACCATCCGTTCAATATCCCTGACGTTTACAAAGAGCAATATAAAGAGGAAGGTAATAATCCCATACACAAATGCATCCGATATACCGACATGTCGATAAGGAAATTCTTTGAGACTGCCCGCAAACAAAGTTGGTATAACAACACTATATTTGTAATAACATGCGACCATACAAATGGTTCAGACAGTCCTGAATACGCAACCGACTGGGGTATTTATTCTGCACCTATTATAATATATGACCCTTCAGCAACTACCCTAAAGCCACAAAGGCGCAATGCCATAGCGCAACAGATTGATATAATGCCAACTGTACTGAGTGCCATAGGCTACAACAAACCATACATAGCCTTTGGGCAAGATCTGTTAAGCACAACAGATGAAAACACTTGGGCTGTGAATTACAATAACGGCACATACCAGTTCTTCCACGGCAATACGCTACTGCAATATGACGGAGAAAAAGTAGTGGGCTATTATGATATCATACACGATCCCCTCCTAAAGCATAACTTATCAAATACCGTTACCTCAAGCCATTCCGACCTAAAATATCTGAAGGCAATCATATATGATTACATGCAACGTATGACATCAAACACACTCGTATTCAAAAAATAACAGCATCATGTCACAAATACGTAAAATATATTACCGCCTACACGTCTGGAATCCTTTCAAACCAACACTTTACCCTTCGAAAGAAGAAATCGATGTAGTTATTCCTGTCGTACCGAAAGACTTGGATATCTTGCCGCTTTGCATAGAGGGGGTTAGGAGATGCGTCGCACATCCGATAAAAGACATATACTTAGTTGCTCCCAATAATGATGCCATCCTTAAATTCTGTAGCGAGTACAAGACAAAATTCGTAGATGAACTGACCGTATTGGGATTTTCGCCAAAAGATCTCGACCTCAAGATTGGACCGGACAAGGCATTGGACAGAAGCGGTTGGTTATTTCAGCAGCTCATCAAACTGTCAGGAAAAGTCGGCACATGCAGACGCTACCTTTGCATTGATTCAGACCATATCCTGGTGAGTCCTCACGTCTTTCTTACCGATACAGGCAAGACCGTATTCTACATGAGTTACGAAAAACATGAGCCTTATTATAAAAACATCCGGCGGATGTTTCCTGACATGACATTTGCCAATCTATCGTATGTCGCTCACAAAATGCTGTTTGATAAGGAGATACTTGAACTTCTCCATCATGACATAGAACAACGCATGGGCAACACATGGATTAAAAGCATCCTGAATAATTACGACCGCAACAGCTTTGCCGATTTCTCTGAGTTTGAACTATATGGCAATTATATGCCAAAAGACAAGAAAATCCTGCGTCCATGGTGCCAGAAACTGCTAAGATACAACAAACTGGCAGATTATGACACCCTGCAACGTCATTGGTCAGGCTCACGTATGTCACTCACCTTCCCTGCCTACAGAAAATAACATAAGACACAATCCAACTACTTACAAATTGCAGGTAGGGAAAAGAAGTCAAGAACTAATATCTATAATAAAATAGATGTACTCAATGAGGAAATATAATTACTATATACTTAATTATCTGCGTGGACTACTCCCGCGAACTATAACCCAGCATATGCTTGGCTTTAGGCTGAAGGAGTATGAGCGCTTGTCTGATGCAGAAAAACAACAGGTAGGGGAAAGGGTTGATTATTACATGAAGATTAACACTCCGTTCTCCGTCCCACAAATCAATGTGGCACTGAGAGATTTCACTCTAAAAAAATGCAAGTTGAAGGAACTCAAGGCAGATGAGCCTTGCGGCTATATACACAGCACCCATTTCTATGACATCTACGAGTACAGTCGCTACTTTCCTGATGACATGCGCTTCTCATACACATCGGGCGATGTGTGGTACAATCTCCAAGAGCCTGGCATATGCAAGAGTCGCCCACTGAAGGATGGTAACGAGAATAATGTTTTACTAAAACTTAACAAACTTAGGCACTTCAAGTGGGTTAACGACCCGTACTCTTGGGAAGAAAAAAAGTGTAGGATATTGTTTAGGGGAGTGACAGACAATAAGCCTAGAAGACAGGCTTTTATTGACATATGGAAAGACCACGAATGGACAGACCTAACGGGCAGCCCCCTGACGCTGAAGGAACACCTCACATCAAGGTACATTATGGCATTAGAAGGAAATGACGTGGCAACAAACCTTAAATGGGTTATGTCATCCAATTCAGTCGCCGTTATGCCTCAGCCCACATGTGAGACATGGTTTATGGAGGGTAAGCTTATACCTGATTATCACTACATACTGATAAAGAATGACTATAGCGACCTAATAGAGAAAATATCATATTATGAGAACCATCCCGACGATGCGAAGGCTATAGTCAAGCATGCTCACGAGTGGGTGAAGCAATTCAGAAACGAGAGACGGGAAGATTTAATCTCCTTAATGGTTTTGGAGAAGTATTTCCGTATGAGTGGCCAGATGTAGTTGGTGTTTGTCTATAAAAAAAACACATACAACGAAAACAATACATGTCAGCAATATACCCAATACAAGAAAAATGACGAATAAGTTATGGTATTTTTCTTTCTTTCGTGACAAACGTACCACCTGCTCTGTGTTGCCTATCCATTGAGCTGTTTTTTTTATGTCTTTTCTATATATCTCCGGATGATTCAATATTATCTGTAGCCTTGCTTCTGCTACAGTCTCAGGAGACATATCGGTTCTGCTATTTTCATGTTGACGATAGAAAAACAATGTTTCTGGAATACAATACACTTCGTCGTTTTCATTTAACATGGAAAGAAAAAAGTCCCAATCCTCAAAAATAGCCTTCATGTTAGAATTGTATCCCCGAGTCCTATTATAGTCTTCACGACGATATATTGCTGAACAAAATATGCAGTTATTATATATGAACTCGCAATATTTATATGCTGGAAGTTCCCAGTGTTTATTCACCGAGCCAAAGAAATCAGCCTGACAATAGACAATTTTTGTATTAGGATGTTTATCAAAATGTTCTATTGCCTTTTCTATGTATGTCGGAGCTATTATATCGTCAGCATCGAGCGCAAGGATATACTCTCCTTGACTCATTGAGATAGCCTCATTACGAGCTATAGCAATCCCCTCATTTTTCTTGTCAATATACTTTATTCGATTGTCTGCTTCTGAGTATTTCTTAATTAGACTGAAACTATTGTCGATAGAGCCGTCATTTACTATTATGCACTCCCATTGTTTGAAAGTTTGAGAAAAAATGGACTGTACTGTCTCTGACAACCATTTTGCGCCATTAAAGCAGGGTATTACAATGGATATTCTTATTCTGTCTGACATTGCGAAAACTATTGCTGATAATTATATTTCAATAATCCTCTGTAGATACGCGCTATATAGACATCAAGCCAATTATTAAAACAACGCAGGAAAGTGTTTTTCTTGTGCATATAGACCACCTCCATTATTCCTGTGAGATAACACTTCTTTCCACGTAATATAATGTCACTATGGAAAGGCAGATGTTCACACATGGCAGCTCCGCATTCCTTTAGCTCCTTATTTTGCATCACCTTGTAGTGTAGGTCTTTTATAACGTTCCACTTATACACGGCGAGACCATTGAAGGCCGAGCGACAAGAAGCAAACTTCTGCTTACGCACCAACTCCTCTGCTGTCCATGCTGAAACCAGATGACACTGATGAGAGATAACCCATCTACCCATCTCTTCGGGTTTACTTCCTTCTGGGAAAAAGGCATAGGCATCATATTGGAAATTAGCGGGATAGTCTGTTCCGTTAGGATTAGAATAATACAAGTGACCACTCGCACATAGTGCTCCCCAGTCATCTGGAGCCTTTTTCATCGCTTCTACTACCGATTGGGGCGAAAATGACTCTATATCTACGTCAAGGAAACAAAAGTAATCAGGTGAGAATCTTTTGTTGACCTCTTGCAACACTCTGTTTCTGAAACTCGCCATTTTCTGTATGCGCCATTCACTTTTCGATGGTTTCAGAATGTATTTGCTCTTATTGGGTATAGTGACTTGATTCAGATCTTCACATATGGCAACTACGTTTCCATTATTCTCTACCCACTGCATAATGCACTCTTTCGTACCATCAGTACTGTCATTTTCATATACTATGACATGATATTCTTTGAACATACCCCCCAATTCCTCTATGCGGGATATGTTGTTTCGGAGTCCATCTATGCAATTCCTTGCAAGAACGCCTATAACCAATGTCGAATTATTCATATTCATCATTTCAGTGCAAAGATACTGATTTTTATTATATTGGGCAAATATTTTTGTCAGTTCGACTATTTTTATTAACTTTGCAGATAATAGCTTTTCACAAAACGAACTCATAAGATGTTATCACTCATTATTTGTTCCGTCAACAAGATAACGCCGCAATGGCTGACAGACAATATCAAGGATACTGTCGGCACAGAATATGAAATCATACATATTGACAATTCGGAAAACAAGTATTGTATGTGCTCAGCATACAACGAAGGTGTCAAGAGAGCCAAGGGTGACATACTCTGTTTTATGCATGAAGACATAAGATATTACTCGCGTGACTGGGGCAAGAACGTTGAGAAACACATGCTCACAAATCCCCATGTATCCATGCTTGGTGTCTTTGGCTCTAAGGTTGTTCCCTGTGACTATGATTTTCGCTTCTCTGGATTTACGACGGGGCATCTTGTACAACGTTTTGTACGAGTGACAGACCCTCAAGAGTATGTATTAGATGGAGTGCATTGGGATGTCAACGGTCCTTTGGAAGAAGTTGCGATGGTAGATGGTTGCTGGTTCTGCATCAAAGCATCACTCTTCAAGGGAGAGGATGCAATAAAGTTTGACGAGAAGACATTTGACTCTTTTCACCTCTATGACTGTGACATATGTATGCAGGTAAACAAAAAAGGAGGTGGCATATATATCGTTTCAGATATTGTATTGGAGCATTTCTCCGAGGGAATCTTTGCTAATGGATACCCCGACGGAATAATAAAATTCCTCGACAAATGGAAAAGCAATCTCCCGTACTGCATAGATGGCATGAAAATGGAGGACTGTCAAGAGCGTTTGAATAAGGGAAAGGCTTATTATGAAAAAATCTTGGTGCGAGACAGTAAAATTGCAAAACTTAGAAGCTATTATGCAGCAAAGAGAGCAGGAGAGAACGTTGTCCCTCTGACAGAAGAGGGCAGAAAAGCATTGCAGATGCTGGAGTTCAGATATGCGAAAATTGCTGTAAAATATGCACCTAATTTTGCAGAGGCAAGCAAGGCATTTAGTGTATTCCCCAATCTGCCGATGTTTGGAAAGCACAGCAAAACTAAGATTTTACTAAAACTGCTTTACTATCAGTATTTGAATACACGCAGAAAAAAAGAAAGAAACCAATTGTTGGGTTGACAAGAAAAAAATGAACATTTTATTAAAAAAATCAACAGGACAGAATCAATGATACTATTTAACAAGCCATACTGCTCAGGACGAGAACAGAAATACATCGCTGAGGTGTGCAAATCAACGACAATGTCAGGCAACGGCACCTATACCAAACTCTGCCACAAATTCTTCGAAGAGCGCTACGGCTTCCGCAAATGTCTGCTATGCACATCGGGTACCGATGCCCTTGAGATGTGCGCCATGCTATGCGAGGTCGGCCCTGGCGATGAAGTCATCGTACCGTCATATACCTTTGTTTCTACAGCTTTGGCTTTTCTCCGTGAGGGAGCATATGTAAGATTTGCCGATAGTGGCAAGGAGAACCCCAATATCACAGCCGAAACCATACGTCCGCTCATCAACGAGAAGACCAAGGTCATCTGCGTGGTGCACTATGCCGGCATAGCATGCGACATGGATTCCATTATGAGTCTTGCAGAGGAGCACAAGCTCATCGTGGTGGAAGACGCAGCACAGGCTGTTGACTCATACTATAAGGGACATCCACTCGGCGGCATAGGACATTTGGCAGCCTTCTCCTTCCATGAGACCAAGAATATCAGCTGTGGCGAGGGAGGTATGCTCGTAGTCAATGACGAGCGCTTCGTACGTCGCTCCGAAATACTGTGGGAGAAAGGTACCAACCGTGCCGAATTCTATCGTGGTATGGTCAACAAATACGGATGGTGCGATATGGGTTCATCCTTCTTGCCTTCCGAATTTAATGCCGCCTTCCTTTGGGCACAACTTGAGCAGATGGATGACATACAGGGATGGCGCAAGCACATATGGGAACGCTATGACGAGGCCCTGCGAGGCAAAGAACTGACTCATGGCATCAAGGTGATGCCCGCTCTACCCGATTACGCCACCAACAATGCCCACATGTACTATCTCCTCTGCCCTACCCTCGAGGTCAGAACTCAGTTCATGAAGTACCTATACAACAATGGTGTGCAGACCACTTTCCACTATCTGCCACTTCACTCCAGTACTTACTATAAAGACAAACATGACGGCAGAGAACTCCCTGAGTGCGACCGCTATAGCGACACCCTCGTGCGTCTGCCTTTGTATCAAGAAATGACCGACAATGATATAGACAAGATTACAAATCTTATACTAACATATAAAAATTAGCACCATAGTCGGTACCAAATACATGTATGTGCAGATGGTTATAGGTCGTTGATACGACGAAACCAGTAATTGAAGGTGTTGAATGATTCCAAATGGAATTGTTCAACATCTTTTTTATCCATACGATAGAACGGCACGTCCCTGTACATCGAAGCCACAAGAGAATAAGTACTTGGTGGACCGATGATATAGTCGCACTGTGAGAGCATGTATAGGTCTTCAATGGCATTACCGCGTAGCAGGTGGATGCTTACATTGGTACATGCGGAGGTGATGAAACTCTCGGCACGGATGGCAGGATCGTTGGACGAGAGATAGACGTGGCACTCTCTGTCGGGAAACATGGACGCGAACTTCGCTATATGCTCTGCGTAAACCTCATCGTCATAATAGTACACTCCGCCTGCCCAGTCCTTGTAGTCACCCCTGCGTATGTGGACGCCGAGGCGCAGGATGCTGTTCTTATTCTGTGTCGCGCTTTCGCACTCTGCCATTCTCTGACGCACGGGGGCCGCATACTTCTCGTTGACCGTGAACAGGTCACATATCTCCGACTTATACTTCTCAAAGAGGTCATAGAACCTCACGAACCATCCGCTGACCACGATGTGCCTGTGACGAAGCATCATCTGCTCAAGAGCCTTATGGTCACAGTCCCTGCGCTTGAAACTCGCAGTAGGTAGGAGGCGAAGTGCTGCCGCATACTTGGCAAAGAGATACAACGGAAAACTCACAAGGTCAGTGTTGTGTATCTTGAAGTAATCCTTGTATTTGTAACTGAAGCGCATGGAGACCACTTTCCTACTATGTTCCCTACCCCATGCATATACATGAGCAAACTGCAACAGATTGTTGCACATCTGACTTTTATCGCGAGCGAAAAGCATTTTCTTTGTGAAATTAATGGAGTTAGGGGACAAGCACGAGTCGGAAACCCGTATTAACCCAACGGCGGCGAGTATCGAACATATAGCGGTTGGTGATGCGAGAATAGCGTGGAGAGTTGTTGTAGCCGCCACCACGAATAACGTGGAACCAACTATGTTTTTTGTTGCATGGGTTTATCTGGGTATCAGCGGAATACCTACCGTAGTAGTCCTCACACCACTCCCATACGTTGCCCGACATATCGTAGAGCCCGAGTTCATTTGGGCGTTTCTTCTTTACCTCCACATGACCATCCCACTGCACACACTCATCGCCTATCCATCCGCACTCAAAAATATCATTGCTGCCAGCGTAGAGGTAGCCTCTGGACTTACGTCCTCCGCGTGCGGCATATTCCCACTCTGCCTCTGTGGGCAAGCGAAAGTTCAGGTGGATAATGGCATTGAGCTTCTTGATAAACTCTTGGCAATCTTCGTAGGTGACATAGTCAACTGGCTGCTTGGCACCCTTTATCTTACACTTATTCTTGCCCATGACGGCTTCCCAAACATCCTGCGTCATTTCCGTTTCACCGATGTAGAAACTGTTTACCACTACACGATGACGAGGCATCTCGTCAGCATCGGCGAGGGTGTCGCCTGGCTGTGTTCCCATCATGTAACTACCTCCCTGCACATACTTCATAATGAAATGACTGTCACCAACCTTTATCACACGCTGTACAGGGCGTGCCTGACCACTCTGAGCAGATATAGTCAGGGGCACGAGGAACAGCAACAGGGATGTAGCGACTGTCTTGCCATACTCCTTGAGGTATGCAGCATGGGGTTCGATAGCCCACCACAGTACCCTCACCCAACAGAGGGCATAGGTATAAACGTCGAGCCAATAGGTTTCGTGAATGTATTCGTGCAACCAACGAGGACACAGAACATCTGTAGGCAGGATGCCGAAGTTGACCACCAGCGACCAGAAGAGCACCCAGTCATACCACTTACGGCAGGGCTGTAGCCAAAATGCCATAACGTAGCCTGGGAAGGATATGATATAAGTATGCGTCTCAGGGCAGTCGCTGAAGAGTATGATAAATCCTGACAGCACCGCCATAGAGCAGGCACGGAAATAGAGGTTAGTCCATCGCTTGTAATTAGCGAAGAAACCTATGGCAAGCAACAACAGGAGGCCTCCTTGAACAAGACGGTAGTTGGGCAACAGGAAGGGCTTCAGCCCACGGGCAAAGAGGATGCCCACGAAGTCGCTGTCACTGTGGTGGCTGCTTATCATATTGAGCATATCACTATAGAGGGACAGGGGATTGTCGAAGTTAAAATTGAGCAGAGGCAGGGCAAGCAACACGATGCCTATGACTATGGCATAGCCGAAGTTGCGCCACGTCTTGGGATAGCAGAAGAGAAGTGCCAGTTCGGCGCCGCCATACACCTTGGTGCAGGCAGAAATCATAATGAGCAGCACTGCCCAAAAGCCCTTGCCACGCTCCAGAAGGGAGAAGGCGAAGACAAAGATGTAAGCCACTACCGTGTTGTACTGATAACAGAAGATAGCCTGCAACAATACTGGTAGGAGAAACCATATCATCCTGACACGATACTTCCAAAACTTCTGAGGCAACGTCCATATGGAGAGAAAAAACAAACTATAGTTTGCCACATTCCATACGTAGGGGCCTAACCACCATGGCAACACGAAAATAGGGGCAAACAGCATGCTGAACACTGGGGTATATAGGAAGTATATCTCGTGGGCATAGGCATACTCTAAAGTATATTCCGAGATACCCTCAAGGAACATGCGCGTAGAGTCCTGATAGTCATAGTAATTGGTGCATCTACCGCGGAACACCTCGAGTGAGGTAGCTATGAGTGTGATGAGCATACCAAACCAGAACACCGTTTGGGGTTTGCTGAGAAAATGCAGTATCCTTTCTTTATATGATGATGTTGTTGTAGCCATCTCGTGTGATAGTGGTTAGAAATTTATTTTGTCTCCTATGATGTACGTGGGTCTTCTCTTTACCTCATCAAAGATATAACCTATGTATGTCGCCATGATGCCAAGTACGGTGATGATGATGCCAGCAATGAACCACATACTGACAAAGAGGGTAAGCCAGCCGCTGACGTTGATGCCTGTTATCATAAAGTCTATGGCAAGGTAGAGTGCAAAGCATATAGCGAGCAAGGTAACTATTGTGCCTGCATAGACAATCAGTCGCAATACCTTGGTGGAGAAGGCTATGGTGGTGGTAACGGCAAGGTCTATGCGCTTCAGCATGGAGTAGGATGACTCCTTACCGTCGGTCCTCTCGTCATGTGGCACTGCAACCTTTGCTATATTGAAACCCACCCACTTGTCCATCAGTGGATAGTAGCGCACGTAGTCGCCCATCTGCTTCATGGCATTGACTACTTTACGATTGTATATGGCAAACTCCGCCACCGACTCGTCCTGCTTCGTATTGGTAAGGTAACCGATGAGTTTATTGAACATCTTGGAGCCCTCAGTCATGAAGAAAGAGTCTGGACGATCCTGTCTGCTCGCAAAGACAATGTCATAGCCTTCCTGTGCCTTGTCATATAACGAACGTATGTGGGACGGTGGATTCTGCAGGTCGCAGTCGAGTATCACGACCCATTCTCCCGTTGAGGCATCAAGTCCAGCATTGATGGCAGGCTGCTGTCCGAAGTTACGGCTGAGGAAGACAGCCTTCACATGTTTGTCCTTCTCACATATACCGCGTATTATCTCACGCGAGTTGTCAGGCGAGCCATCTTCTACAAGTATGATTTCGTAGTCAGCAGTTATCTCACATGCTGCATCAGTACACTGCCTTACGAGTTCTTCTAAAAGTGTCGGTGCCCCATAGCAGGGACTTACTATTGATAGTACCATTTGGAGATTAAAATTTAAAGGTTTAAGGGGTTAAGGTTATTCGCATACTGCTCATCTCTCCGAACCCCATTAAAGTTATAATCTCGACATAGCATTTCCCATGTCAGCTTTATCCATATCAGCACCACGGGGAGTGCTCTGAGGGCATAGGGACGTATTATCTCGGCCTTAAGAGCCCGCGGGTAGAGGTCGGTAGGCGACAGGCTGCCAAAGACGAAGGCGAATATAATAAGGAGTAGGTCCAAATTGTTTCGCTTCCAAGGGACAGAGACATACCACAGGGGAATACCTATGTAGGCTATAACGTAGGAGCTATTCTCTGTGCCAGTACTGATGAGTATCACCATAAGGAGCATCTGCACCAGTACCATCTTGCGGAAGGCGACATGCTTCCATTGGTCAATGCGGAAATAGGCAAGAGCGACAACAGTAAGATAAGGCACGATAACCCACAGATCCGAATAATCGTAATCTATCAGCGGACGGCGGATGAGTCCGAGCAGAGATACGTTATTCATCGTCAGGAGATCTGCCGTATTGGTCATATTCTTACTTGCTAACGCATGATACCATGAGTCGTATTGGCTCACGATGTACTCTGGTGAGCTGATGAGCATGGGGATTACAAACATCACAATACTCCACCCTATCAAGGAAGCGACAAACAACTTCTTGCGCTTAGAGAAGAAGAAAAAGGACAACCCCACCACGCCGAGAAGTTTCACGAAGGTTCCCACAGCGATAAAAAAAGTTGCCCAATGGTCTTTCTCCTGCTCCACCATAGTGAAGGAAAGCAGTATCAGCGCAGCTACAGCTATATTGAACTGCGACATCATAAGACAGGTGACTAAATCCTGAGCAGCATACCATAGCATGAACAGAATCTCGTACTTGGAGAAACGTGACGTGCGGATAGCCACATAAAGCAACATAGCGAGGAAAACATGCCATGATACTATGCCCAGTCCCTCGGGTAAAACAGCAAAGGGTGCTATAAAGACAGAGAAAAAAGGGCCATAATGGTTTAAATCGCCAAACTCCTCAGGATAATGCAGGTAGAGGTCTTTCTGTTCTATGGTATGCCAGAACACATACTTATAGATCAGAAAATTGTTTGCTCCGCGGTGCGCTTTGACGAGACCCGTAATCAAACCCATCAACAGCCACACCACAAAAGTGACACGATAGTCTCGCCACAGGGGCAGTGCAAAGAAATCTTTTATCTTCTGAATGAAGGATGTCTTCATGTTTTGTTTCTTGGATAAATAGGGATGTTACTTCTGAGCATCACCAAAGAGACGACGATATTCCTCTATCGTTCTCTTCCAACGCTTATGACTCCACAACCAGTATGGAGGTGCCTCATTGATGGTTTGTTCAAGCATACGAGTATATTGCTCCGTGAGGTAGAACTCCTCACATTCACTCGCATTGTCACTGATAAGTTTAAACTCCGCCTCATAGTAACCACGCTTCACTTGACGCACATCGAGATAATAGACGTCCATGTCGAGTTTCTTCATCAAACGCTCAGCGCCAGTAAATACTGGAGTATATTCGTGATTGAGGAAGCGAGTCCAATAGTGTATATTATGCCACAGGGGCACCTGGTCAGCTATAAAACCAATAACCAATGGTTTGCCCTGTTGCTTTAGTTTGATGATATGACGAATGCTCTCGGCAGCAGGTATGTTTACCCCACCCCATCGCTCACGTGTATATGCCACGAGGCGATCCATCACCTTGTTCTCCAAAGGGTGGTATAACTGGCAACACTGACTCACATCGCCCACTGCCAACGGCAAACTACTTACCCACTCCCAGTTGCCATAATGCCCCATATACAAGCCTATGGTTTTGCCGCTCTGGAGCGAATGTCGTGCCTGTTCGAGATTTTTATATACCAAACGCTTGCGAAGCGACCTCTCAGATATAGAGAAGTACTTTAAACTCTCAATAAGCAAGTCACAGAAGTGCTGATAGTATTTCCTCTCTATTCTGAATATCTCCCTGGCAGACTTTTCGGGAAACGACTCTACAAGATTTTTGTGTACCACTTTACGACGGTACCTCACCACATAAAAGAGGAATGCCGATGCAATATCAGAAAGGAAGTAGAGCACGAAGAATGGTATGCAGGATACTACATACCACAGGGAATACATCAAGTGATAATTAAAACTGTCAAGATACTTCTTCAACTCGAGATCAAACTCGCTTGGCTGAACTATCTCACCATTCACCCTGTACAAGAACTCCTTGTTGAGAATATCAATGCACATTTTCATCCATGCAACTATTGCAACCCAGTGAATTATGTTGCCCACCACGTCACCCAGGATGTCTATCTTATTGAGAACAAAACCGAAAAGTAGGAGGAAACTGGCTATCATACGCAGACGATAAGGCAGATAGCGCCAGCGTGTCACCCTTATCACCTGACCAACGAAAAGCAACAGGAAGAATGCCGTCCACCAGTTGTTGCATGGGTTGTAGTAACTATTCCATACTGACATATAGCCGGCAAACTCGGCTCCGATGAGACCAACAGCCCAGAACGTCGTAAGAGCCAGCAACCTCTTCTCGTGTTTTGTCCACACATACTGTTTCCTCTCTATGCACAGAAAGGACAGGGCTATCACTATGGTAATAATCAATACAAGCATCACCGAATGCTCTAAATAAATGATGTGCAAAGATAGCGTTTTTTCTTGAAACTCACAAATAATAGCAATAAGACTACCAAGCGGGTGTTAAAAAAACATAAAAGTAACCATTGCAAGGCGGAAGCATACCCTCTATGTTAATAAATATGTGTAACTTTGCACTCCGATTTCCGATTATCGCAGGGGAATTTCTTAGGTTCCCCACGGGTGATGTGTGTTAATAGTCGTGCGTTTGGCCGCGCCGATGGTTAGTGAATCCGCACCCAGAGAGGCTGGTGGGTGAATTAGACTGCGCCCTAAGTCGAAACATGTTTTTTAGTAGTAACAAATTATCTTTTAAATTAAAGAATGAACACTTTAAGTTACAAGACAATCTCCGCTAACAAGGAGACTGCAAAGAAGGAGTGGGTTGTAGTAGATGCTACAGATCAGGTAGTCGGCCGTCTCGCTTCTAAAGTGGCTAAGATACTTCGTGGTAAGTATAAGCCAAACTTCACACCTCATGTAGATTGTGGTGACAATGTAATCATCATCAATGCCAAGAAGGCTGTCTTCACTGGCAAGAAGGAAACTGATAAGGTATATACCCGCTACACTGGTTATCCAGGCGGTCAGCGTTTCAACACTCCAGCAGAGCTCCGCAAGAAGCAGGGTGGTGTTGACAAAATGATTCGTCACGCTGTCAAGGGTATGCTGCCAAAGGGCATCCTCGGCCGTTCTATTCTCAACAACCTCTACATATACGAGGGTACAGAACACCAGCAGCAGGCACAGCAGCCTAAGGCTATCGATATCAATCAGTATAAATAATAAAATAGGTGGACATTAAAATACAATGGAAGTAATTAACGCAATCGGTCGCCGTAAGAGCGCTGTAGCTCGTGTATATCTCTCAGAGGGTACCGGCAAGATTACCATCAATAAGGTAGAACTCGACAAGTATTTCCCATCTGCAATCCTGCAGTATGTTGTTAAGCAGCCACTGGAGCTCCTTGAGGCTACAGAAAAGTATGACATCAAGGCTAACCTCGACGGTGGTGGCTTCACAGGCCAGAGCCAGGCTCTGCGCCTCGCCATTGCTCGCGCACTTGTCAAAATCGACGCTGAGGACAAAAAGGCTCTCAAGGCTCAGGGATTCCTTACACGTGATTCACGTGAGGTTGAACGTAAGAAGCCAGGTCGTCCAAAGGCTCGTCGTCGCTTCCAGTTCTCTAAGCGTTAATATAGAGACACGCTGTTTAGTATCTAAACCATTGAGACTCGTGGCGTGATGCCGTGGCTACCCGATGGTTGTGATTCTGACAAATCATAAAAAAGAATGTAAACAAACTCATTAAAAAAGAAAACAAAATGTCAAGAACAAATTTTGATCAGTTGCTTCAGGCAGGTTGTCATTTCGGACACCTCAAGCGTAAGTGGAATCCAGCTATGGCTCCTTATATCTTCATGGAGCGCAACGGCATTCATATCATCGACCTCAACAAGACTGTTGTAAAGGTTGACGAGGCTGCTGAGGCACTGAAGAATATTGCTAAGCAGGGTAAGAAGATCTTGTTCGTCGCTACTAAAAAACAGGCTAAGGACGTTATTGCTGAGAAGGCACAGAGCGTAGGCATGCCTTATGTCAACGAGCGCTGGGCTGGTGGTATGCTCACCAACTTCCAGACTATCCGTAAGGCTATCAAGAAAATGGCGAACATCGACAAACTTACTTCTGACGGCACATACAGCAACCTCTCTAAGCGTGAGCTGCTCCAGATTTCTCGTCAGCGTGCTAAGTTGGAGAAGAACCTCGGTTCTATCGCTGACCTCACACGTCTGCCTTCTGCTATCTTCGTAGTAGATATCGAGAAGGAGCACATTGCCGTTAAGGAGGCTCACCGTCTCGGCATACCCGTATTCGGTATCGTTGACACCAACGCTAATCCTAACGCTGTTGATTTCGCTATCCCAGCTAACGATGATGCAAAGGACTCTGTTGACGTAATCCTCTCTGCTTGCTGCGATGCTATCAATGAGGGCATACAGGAGCGCAAGGTAGAGAAGGCTGACGACAAGGCTGCTGCTGAGCAGGAGGATAAGCCAAAGGCTAAAACTGCCAAGAAAGTAGCAGAAGCTGAGGCACCTGTAGCTGAGGAGGTTGCACCTGCAGAGGAAGCTGCCACAGAAGAGGCTGCACCTGCTGCTGAGTAATTTTCAATATTCAATGTTTAATTTTCAATAAAACGAAAATATGACTATAACAATGGAAAGCATCAAGACCCTCCGCGCTATGACTGGCGCAGGTCTTGCTGACGTAAAGAAGGCACTGACAGAGGCTGACGGCGACATGGACCGTGCAAAGGAGATTCTCCGTGAGCGTGGACAGGCTATCGCTGCTAAGCGTTCTGACCGCGAGACAGCTAACGGCTGCGTACTCACAAAGAGCGAGAACGGTTTCTCAGCTATCATCGCCTTGAAGTGTGAGACAGACTTCGTTGCCAACGGAGCTGACTATATCAAGTTGACACAGGAAATCCTCGACGCAGCTGTTGCTGCTAAGGCTAAGAGCATCGACGAGATCAACAACCTCACCCTCGCAAACGGTCAGACCGTTGCTGCTGCTGTAATAGAGCGCTCTGGTGTGACAGGCGAGAAAATGGAGCTCGATGGTTATTCTTACCTTGAGGGCGACAATGTCTCTGTGTACAACCACATGAAGAAGAACACTCTCTGCACAATGGTTCAGACCAACAAGGCAGCTGAGGAGCAGGCACACGTAGTAGCTATGCAGGTAGCAGCTATGAAGCCAGTAGCTTTGAGCGAGGCTGACGTTGATCCAAAGATCATCGAGGAAGAGAAGAAGGTCGCTGCTGAGAAGACAAAGCAGGAGCAGGTTCAGAAGGCTATTGACAATGCATTGAAGAAGGCAGGTATCAACCCTGCACACGTTGACTCTGAGGATCACATGGAGTCTAACATGGCTAAGGGTTGGATCACTGCTGAGGACGTTGCTAAGGCTAAGGAGATCATCGCTTCAGTTCCAGCAACAGTTAACATCCCTGAGCAGATGCTCGCTGGTATCGTTAACGGTCGTGTAAAGAAGTTCTATAAGGAATCTTGCCTGCTCAATCAGGAGTTTATTCAGGACAGCAAGATGTCTGTTGCAGACTATCTCAAGGCGGCAGACAAGGATCTCACAGTTGTTGCATTCAAGCGCTTCAGCCTCCAGGCAGACTAATTCTAAGTTTTCAACAAAACAATATTTATATCAAGCGTCAGTGCCAACGAAAGGCGCTGACGCTTTTTTCTTATACTTTACATGAAGATTTTCGCAGTGGGCATGAACTATGCCCAGCACAATAAAGAGATAAAAAGTGCGTTATTTCAACAGGGCGTAGGCTCGGCTGATGATGATAAGGGGCGTGCACCAGTCATATTCACCAAGGCAGACAGTTCGCTGCTGAAAGATGGCAAACCATTCTTTGTGCCAGACTTCATGGGACGCATAGACTACGAAACGGAGGTTGTGGTGCACATCAGCCGCTTAGGAAAGAGCATCGATAGAAAATTTGCACACCGCTACTATGATGCCGTAACGCTGGGTATCGACTTCACTGCCCGTGACCTCCAGAAACGTCTGCGTGAAGAAGGGCAGCCTTGGGAGATAGCCAAAGGCTTTGATGGTGCTGCAGTGATAGGCGAGTGGATAGAAAAAGAGAAACTGTATTCGCCTGACAAGACGGGAGACAACGAAGGCATACAGGCACTGCACTTTCGCATGGAGATGAATGGGGAGGTAAAGCAACAAGGATGTACCAGCGACATGCTATGCGGCGTAGACAGCCTCATCGAGTACATCTCACGCTTTTTTACTCTTAAGACGGGCGACATACTCTTTACAGGAACTCCTGTCGGTGTAGGTCCTGTGAAACCTGATGATCACATCATCGGATATTTAGAAGAGCGCAAAGTGCTGGACTTTTATTGTAGGTAGAGTGTATAGGCTACGCATACATATTACAATTGTGATGTTGCTGATGGTGGTTGTATCTTCGGCAAGCGAGCTAGTATTGTCTTCATCAAAGGAATTTGTTAATCTCAATGCTGAGGAAATGAAGATTGACAGCACCCTGCCTGAGCAGGTGTGTTTCTTTCCTCTGCCAAAGAACTATCGCGACTCTTCGTATGCTGTAAAACTGCTCTACCCAGAATACTTACCTCTCACACGTAAAGAGATACGTCGATACAAACGCCTACAGAAAGACACTCCAGCAACTCCAAAGATAGAGTATGTATATACTCGAGAACGTACAGAGAATCAGCTACATGCATACTTTACGCCTATCGTAAAGCAGAATGGAAAGTACTACCATATCAGTTCTTACAAACCCACTCTGGTAAGTTGGAAGGATAACGACAACCTTAACCTTAACAATAATCTTAACTCTCTTGACTTAGGTTTTGAGGGCGCTGACATAACGACCAGTGCTGATTCCTATGCCGCAAACTCCGTACTCAGCAGTGGCAAGTGGGGCAAAATCCGCGTTTCTTCCACAGGCATATATCGACTTACCGCTGACGTGATACGCAAGGCTGGCTTTACTGATATGTCCAAGGTGCGCATCTATGGTTACGGGGGTAATATCGTACCCGAGACACTCACACGGACCTGGATAGAGTCTCATGATGACCTACAAGAAGTTCCCACGTTTACCTCTGGGGGTGAGAAGTATTTCTATGCCTATGGTCCTGTATCATGGACATCGAACACCACTACAAAACGTACAAGGAACCCATACTCTGACTACGGATACTACTTTATAACAGAGGGTGACGGCACAAGCAGCGAAACCTCTGAGGAAGCCCTGCGCACCATGGTAGCCAACAGCACCGACATTCATCACTATCTTTACGAAGTCGATGACTATGCATGGACAGAGATGGGCCGGAAACTTGTTGATGCCAAACCTATTGCCTCTGGCGCATCACGAGTATATAACATTACCGTACCAGCCAACAGTACTAATGTGGAGGTGGCTGTTAATCTCACGGCTGGTTCGGCATGTTCGGCATCAGTTACCACCATCGACCCAGAGCAGTCATACTCATATTCTTTTAACGGCATGTCTTCGACATACGAACTGGTACGCGACTTCGGTTCTATATTCGACTTCGATACCTCTGTCCTGGAGAAATGTGGCAAAGATGCTTCTGGAAATTTCATTCTCCCCATAACGATAGCATGCAATTCTGGCGGTCCACTGCGCCTTGACTATATCTCTGCTGCATTTGATGGTACAGCAGAGGTGCCAGAACTGAGTTCTGCCAACTATCCCGCAGCGGAGTATGTCCATAACATCACCAACCAAAACCATCATGCTGACGCCTCTGCCGACCTCATTATAATTATACCAACATCGCAGAAATGGTACAGTCAAGCAAAACGTCTCGGCGAACTGCATGTAAAGGAAGAGGCCTCCTTTGGCAACACATATACCTACAATATAGTACCTGCTGACGAACTCTATAACGAATTCTCAAGCGGCACACCTGACGTATCGGCATACAAACGCTATCTCAAGATGTTCTATGACCGTGCCAACAGCACCTCTGCAACAACCTCAAGCAAGATACCACAGTCTGTACTTCTCTTTGGTGCCTGCCGCTGGGACAACCGTCTCAATACTCTGCCCACATACTCAGCTGATGACCTGTTACTTATCTATGAAACAGAGGATTCTGAAACGACCACTTCATCTACAGGCATTGATGATTTCATTACCATACTTGCAGATGGCGTGACAGTTCACGTTGGCAACACCTCTCCTGCCGTTCGCTTTGATGTCGGTGTGGGACGCCTCTGCGTCACTTCCCTCTCCGAGGCCACACAAATGGTTGACAAAATTGAGCGCTACATGAATAGCCGTGCCTCTGGGAAATGGAGTACCACTCTCGTATATGTGGGCGATGATGACAATAACACTGGCAATAGCCACATGAAAGCCATCAACAGCAATGCTGACAACATCATCGGCAAGAAAATGGGATTTGATGTACGCAAGGTAATGCTGGATGCCTATGAGCGTGTCGCCACATCCACTGGTTTTCGCTACCCCACCGTCACAACAGAGCTTATAAATTACCTCTCTACTGACGGCGCATTAGTGGTAAACTATGGCGGTCATGCCTCACCTACCCAACTGTCGCATGAAAACATCCTTACACTTACTGACGTGAAGGGACTCTCAGGCACACGTTATCCTCTCATATTCACAGCAGCATGTGAAACCATGCCTTTTGACCAGACGAAAGAAAGTCTTGGAACTGAAGCCGTGCTGAATACTAACGGAGGTGCTATAGCTTTTGTAGGAACGCTACGAACCGTATATGCCAGCTACAACGAGGCTCTCGATCAGACCTTTATGGACTATCTGCTGTCATCTGACTACAACGGCGTGCCTGTAACAATCGGCGAGGCTCTTCGCTTAGCAAAAAATCAGGTTGTGATAAGTGGACGTGACCGTACCCTCAACAAACATCAATATCACATCTTCGGCGACCCCGCCATACGTCTTGCAGTACCACGCTATAAAGTTGTCATCGACAATATCAACGGAGAAAGCTGCGACGACGATAACCCAGTAGTAGCTAAAGCCAATGCCGTGACAAACGTCAAGGGACACATCGAGACATTTGACGGCACACCGCTCACTTCATATAACGGTTCTGCAGTCATCATTGTCAAAGACGCTCTTGAGAGCATCACAACACGAAACAACGACGGGGAGTCACAGATGACTTACAACGACCGTCTTAACACCATGTACAAGGGCTCAGCGGTTGTCAGCAACGGAGAGTTCTCATTCACATTCCGCGTGGGAAGTGAGATTCTCGACAATGGTGGCAACGGATTGATCACTGCGTTCGTCATGAACACTAACGATGTCAACTCTGCATTCGGTGAATCTCAAAGCATTCTCTTCACCGGCGAAGAAGAGGTTGAAAACGATGGTGAGGGACCAGAGATACACCTCTATCTCAATTCTCCGTCATTTACAAACGGCGGCACTGTGGGCAAGACTCCTTATCTATATACCACCCTGTATGACAAGGACGGCCTCGATGTGATGGGCAATACTATCGGGCACAACATAGAACTCGTCATTGACGGAGACGTCAACCTCACATATAATCTCAACGACTATTTTGAGTTTGCAGGCAGCAGTTACACTGACGGCACCGCGTACTACATATTGCCCGAATTGTCTGCTGGTTACCATTCCTTGCACATACGAGCATGGGATATCCTCGGCAACCTTTCAACTAAGTCTATCAACTTCAATGTCGATACCGGACTTAGTCCACATATAACTGATATTCTCGTAAGTCCTAACCCTATACAGGGACAAGGCACTTTCTATATCTATCATGACTTCCAAGGTAGCAATGCCGAGATAAACATCGACATCATCGACACTGCCGGAAGACTCATGCAAACCAACACGTGGAACCAGGCTCTCGGCATCTCTGAGGGCAGAACAGCACTCACTTGGAACCCCTCAACACTCGCCAATGGTCTATATCTATACCGAGTGCGTCTCAGCTGCGATGGCATAAACTACACCACCAAGACCAAAAAACTAATTGTGGCGCAATAATCACACACACTGTGCGTTAGTTAAGAGTTAAGGAAAAGATATAATGTATATGACTCGACATTTCGTAATACCGACATATAGAAAACTCGCCATCATGCTGGCGTTAGTTATCACTTTCGTCCTTGCAAGGGGAGTTATGGCTGCCGATTCCAAAACTAGCATGTTCAACCCCATCCATACGGCGATGGTGTCCAACAACATAGCACCTGATGCCCGTGCTGGTGGTATGGGAGACGTCGGTGCTGCTACAGATCCTGACGTGGCATCACAATACTGGAACCCCGCTAAGTACCCCTTCTGTATATCACGTGCAGGAGTACAACTTAGCTATACCCCATGGCTACGCCAGTTGGTCAATGACATGAACATCGCCTACCTCTCTGGTTATTACCGCATAGGCGACTACAGCGCAGTCAGTGCTTCACTGCAGTACTTCTCCCTTGGTGAGGTATATTTCGCTGATGAGAGCGGCGAAGCAGATTTCAGTCAGTCCATCAAACCTTACGAGATGTCGTTCGATGTGGCTTACTCTCTTATGCTCAGTGAGAAATTCTCTCTCGCTGCAGGAGTACGCTTCCTACTCTCTGATATCTCTTACTCACGCACAGAAGAGTCTTCCGCAGCCACAGCATTTGCTGCCGACCTTGCCTGCTACTACCAGAATTATGTCAATATCGGCCAGCGAGAGTGTCAACTTGGCTTAGGTCTCAGTCTGCGCAATATGGGTTCTAAGATGAAGTTTGCTGGTAGCAACCGTTCTGAGTTCATACCCACCAACATGCGTCTTGGTGCATCGCTCATGATACCTATCAATGAATACAACCGCTTCACCATAGCCGCCGATGCCAACAAACTTCTTGTTCCCACCTACCCTACCATGGAACAGTTAAAGGAAGCGCATCCAGAAATCGAAAATCCGACTTCTGCAGACCTTGAGAATTATGCCGACGAGGTATATTACAACAAAGGTTCCATTGCAGGCATGTTCTCCAGTTTTACCGATGCACCTGGTGGCTTCAAGGAAGAACTCGAAGAGATACAGTGGAGCGTAGGCGCCGAGTACGTCTATAATGACCGTTTCTCTCTGCGTGCCGGCTATCACGACGAGGCACAGTCAAAGGGTAATCGTAAGTATTTCACCGTAGGTGCTGGTTTCCGCATGAGTGCCTTCACCCTCGATGCCGCCTACGTCATATCTACCGCACAGTCCAACCCACTTGACCAGACGTTGCGTTTCTCCCTCAATTTCGACCTCGACGGCATCAAGGATCTCTTTGGAAGAAGGTGACACGCTGATGGCAAACATCTATCTTGACGTACAGAATGTTTCAAAACGCTTTGGCGATCGCGTACTATTTGAGGACATCTCATTCAGCATCGCCGGAGGGCAACGTGTAGGACTAATAGCACAAAATGGTACGGGTAAATCCACCCTCCTGTCTATGCTAACAGGCTATGAAGGCGTTGACAGCGGTAGCATCATCTACCGCAACGGCATAAAGACTGGCTATCTGCGTCAAGAACCCGTATTCTCACCTAATGCCACAGTACTCGAGGCTTGCTTCGCCAATCATCTCGAAGCGTGGGAAGGCAACACCCAAGCAAGCGACGATGCCCAACTAAAGGCAAAGCAGATACTCACACAACTGAGGATAACTGACATGCAGCAACCTGTTAGTCAACTCAGCGGCGGACAGCAGAAACGCATAGCACTGGCACAGGTGCTCATCTCCAACCCCGACTTACTGATTCTCGATGAACCGACTAACCACCTTGACCTTGAGATGGTAGAGTGGTTAGAGGGCTTTCTCGGACGTGGCAACAAGACGCTGCTTATGGTTACCCACGACCGTTATTTTCTTGACAATGTCTGCAGCATAATACTAGAACTCGACAACAAAACCATCTATACCTACAAAGGCAGTTACTCATATTACCTTGAAAAACGCGATGAGCGACTCGCCACAGCAGCTGCTACCATACGCCATGCCAACAATCTGTATCGCAGGGAACTGGAATGGATGCGCCGACAACCACAGGCACGCGGTCATAAGGCGAAATATCGCGAAGACGCTTTCTACGAACTTGAGAAAATTGCCAAGCAGCGCATCGAGGAACGACAGATGCGCCTCAAGTCCAACAACGTGTATATCGGCAGCAAGATATTCGAGTGCCAATATGTATCCAAGAAATTCCCACCTCGCGAGGGTAGTCACCACAAGGACGGGAAAGTAATACTTAAGGACTTCTATTACAATTTCGCCAGATACGAAAAAATGGGCATAGTAGGAAACAACGGCACAGGAAAATCTACGTTCGTAAAATTGTTGTTAGGCTTGGTGCAGCCTGATGCAGGCAGATTTGACATCGGTGAGACTGTACGGTTTGGATATTTCTCACAAGAGGGACTACAATTCTCCGACCAGCAGAAGGTCATTGACGTGGTACGCGACATCGCTGAATATATCGACCTCGGTAGAGGAAGACATTTCACAGCTTCGCAGATACTCCAGCATTTCCTTTTCACCCCTGAACAACAATACAACTACGTCTATAAACTCTCAGGAGGAGAGAAGCGGAAATTATATCTGTGCACCATTCTGATGCGCAATCCCAACTTTCTCATACTCGATGAGCCCACCAACGACCTTGACATCAAAACACTACAGGTGCTTGAAGAATACCTGCAGGATTTTCCTGGCTGTGTCATCATCATAAGCCATGACCGCTATTTTATGGACAAAGTCGTTGACCATCTCCTCGTGTTCAAAGGTGAAGGTGAGATAAAGGACTTTCCGGGTAACTACACCCAGTATCGCGAGTGGAGCAAGATGCAGTCTAAAGACAGCGACGACAACTCCACCAAACCCACGAAAAAAAACAAGAGCTATCGCGATGAGTCCACACAGCGCCGACGCATGAGCTACAAGGAGAAGATGGAGTTTGCTCAACTTGATAAGGACATCAATGACCTCACTAATGAAAAACATTCCATAGAGCAAGAGTTGAGTTCCGGGACCATCAGCGTAGAGCGTATCACAGAACTCAGCAAGCGCCTCCCACTGCTTAATGAAGAACTCGATGCCAAGGAAATGCGATGGTTGGAGCTATCCGAGATAGAGTAGCTTCCATATTACCAATAAGACAACAAGACAATAATACTACACGCAAAAAATCCCCCGATGTACTATGATGTACACCGGGGGAAACTATTAATATGTCCTAATAACAATTAGTGGGTTTCTGATTTTTAAAGCTCCTTGCCTGCGATGTCAAAGAACTTGCCACCCTTGCTGATAACGAGCTTGCCATCCTTGACAATCTTCTTGCCTTCCTTGGCTACTGCCTCTGCATCAACTGTGCTGATAGCTGTTGCATCGTCAAAGTCGAGAGAGAGAGAGTTAGAAGAAGATGATATCTCAATAGCGTAAAGGTTCATTGAGTCACCCTTGGTGATAGTCAGCGTGCCAGATGTGAAGCCACCTGACCATGTGCCAGAAGAACTTGTGGTCTTAGATGAACCGTTGAGCTTGAAGCTCTTTGATGCACCGTCGAAGTAAAGCTTAACTGTCACTGAACCTGATACTGTAACCTTGATAGAGGTAGAAGACTCCATCTTTACACAAGTAGTGTACTTGGTGCCGTTGATGGTTACTGAACCCTTAGAGGTAGAGTAGTTGCCAGTTACTGACACTGCACTCATTGATGGCTTGCTGCCCGTGAAGGTGCAGAGACCTGTGGTAGCTGATGATGAGCTTGAGCTGCTTGAAGAACTTGTGCTTGAAGAGCTTGAAGAGCTTGAGCTTGGAGTGAAAGTAACCTTTGTAATGGTCTGACCACCGCTAACGAAGTAGATATAGTAAGTCTTGCCAGAGGTAACGCTTGCTGACATAGAGCCAGTAGAGCAAGCTGCTGTAACCACTGGTGTGCCTACTGCTGTACCAATAGCTGATGTACGGCTGTTGTCAGAGGTGTTGTTAGACTGGAACTTAACTGTCAGTGTACCATTAGAAGAAGGTGTGTACTTGATGTAGCGTATGCTTGATGTAGAAGCGCCGTTGCAGTGGAAACCAGCCTTTGATACGTAGTCGCTTGTATAGCTTGATGTGGTGTTACCTACGAGGGTAAGTCCATTATAAGAATACGTATAGTTGCTACCAGCAAGTGTTACCTTAGATGAGAACTGAGAGAAGTCCCATGTAGTGCTTGATGATGTGCTTGAAGAACTTGAACTGCTTGAGCTGCTTGAAGAAGAGCTAGATGAGCTTGAGCTGCTTGAAGAAGAGCTGCTGCTTGAAGAAGAGCTGCTTGAAGAACCGCTCTCAGAGATAGAGCCAGAGGTAGATACGGTCAGCGTAGCGCCAGCATATGACTTGATGTCAGAGTAAGCAGAAGAAGCATTCTGAGTAGAGTAGCTGTAAGAAGGTGATGATACAGAACCAGAGTTGGTCATGTAAGAAGAAGGACCAGAGCAGCTGTTGAACTTACAAGCGTTAGTTCCACCGTAGTTCTGATAGAATATGAAGTTCTTGCTTGAAGAAACACGCTTAGAAGGAGTGATGAAGTAGCAGCCGTCGAAGAGAGCAGTAGCATTCTGTGGACCTACGAAGTAGTGAGAATCG
Source organism: uncultured Prevotellaceae bacterium (assembly GCA_946187445.1). Classification (GTDB taxonomy): domain Bacteria; phylum Bacteroidota; class Bacteroidia; order Bacteroidales; family Bacteroidaceae; genus Prevotella. Next base: position 8,586 of record CAMHQF010000006.1, on the reverse strand, counting down.
TCAGAAGTCCATGCGCAGTTGAGGAAATGGAGGTTAGCATTACGAGCACGTGCCTGACGCTCTACACAACCAGAATCCCACCAGCAGTATGCCCATGTGATAGAGTACTTGCCGTCAGATGGCTTATCAGAAGATGATGAACCTACGAGGTTAGAGAAACGGTGGTCGTCAGTACCGCCTGAACCGCCTGCCTTAGGTGACTTGAGGTAACGGAAGCGACACCATGAAATAGTGATGTTATCGGTAAGACCCTTGTTGTCAAAGTTGCCGTCGCAACCATCCTGGAAGTCACAGTGGTCAACCCATGCCTTCGTTACACCGTCAAAGCAGAGGTTATCCCAACCATCACAGTCGTATGCGCCAGGACCTACGAATGTAAGGTTGCGCAGAATGATGTTGTTAGAACCTTTCTTAAAATAAAGAATACCTGAACTTGAAGAGTTCTGTTGGTTAGAGATGAGCTTAACGCCCTTGACTGCCATCAGAGTCTTGTTAGTAGCCTGAACAGAGATGTGGTTAGAAACTGTGATGTCCTTCGTGATGATAATCACCTTTGAACCAGAAGCCTTGAGGGCACTCTCCAGTTCAGAAGCAGAAGTAACGAGAGTAGGCGTAGCTGAACCACCACCTGTAGCACCTGCACCGTAACCGAATGCAGATGATTTGTAACCTGAAGCGCCAGCAAATGCTGAAGAAACTCCGAGCGTGAGGCATGCTAAACCTGCGAGTAAACTCTTTTTCATAATGTTTTGAAAGTTTAAGTTAGTAAAAATTAGTAGTTTAATATGACGCACAAATACATCCTTCCTTCCCCTGACCGAATACGATGCTCAGCCCTGATTAAGAATAAAAGAATGATTTGTAATTATTTCCGTAGTTAGTAGAGTGTTTGGTGAACTGTGCACGCAAACAATTTTTGTTGGTGGCAAAGTTCAGCATTTTTTTTCATATATACAAATTTATTTGGTGAAAAATTGTTAACGTACACAATTTTCTTTTTTACACCTTATTTTATTATAGGGGCTATAGTGAATATAGTGTCCTATAGTAAATAAAAAACTATAACATAAATTTTGCAGAATAAAAAAATATTAGTAAATTTGCCTCCACAACTACGAATCGGCACAATGGCACTTAAATTAAATAAAAATCTAAAGGCTTACTACAGCATCAAGGAGGTAGCTGAGATGTTCAGCATCTCAGAACCCACGTTACGTTATTGGGAAACAGAGTTTCCTTTTCTCAAACCCCGCACCACTTCAAACAAAACGCGACAGTATCAGGAGAAGGATATAGAGGATATCAGGATTATCTACAATCTTGTAAAGGTGCGTGGTTTTAAGATTGCTGCAGCACGCAAGATGATCCATGCCAATCGTGCCGGAGTGGAACATCAAGCAAAAATAATGGAGCGACTTACCGATATCAAGGCACAACTCGTGGAGTTGAAAGATGCCTTGGATAAAATTGTGTAGCAATCCACTCCATCATCCTCCCTTAATGGGAGGCTATTCCTAATTTCTAATTCTTAATTACTAATTAAATACAATATGTACAGCGACCCAAAAGACTGTCTGTATTGCACCAACAATCAGACTCAGAAAGACCTGATGATTGAAATATGTCATCTGCGTGTGTCACGTCTCTTCCTCTTTAAGGAACAGACATACAGAGGACGTTGCCTCGTGGCTTACGACAAGCACGTAAACGACCTCAACGAGCTTAACGACCAGCAGCGTAATGACTTCATGGCCGACGTGGCTCAGGCTACACGTGCTATGCAGCGTGCCTTCAATCCTGAGAAGATAAACTACGGTGCTTTCTCTGACACCCTTTCTCACCTGCATTTCCACCTTGCCCCAAAGTACAAGGGCGGTCCCGACTACCCTGGACTCTTCCGCATGAATCCTGGCGAGGTATACCTCACCGATGAGGAGTATAAGGAAATCATAGAGAAGATTAAAGCAGAGCTGTAGTGTTATATCCCCTACTCTTTGAGCCAAACCTCCACACTATCGTTTGGGGAGGTCATCGTCTCCAGCCATATAAAGGGTTGGAACAGACGGCTGACCCCATAGGTGAGAGCTGGGAGGTAAGTGCTGTAGAGTCGAGTCCTTGCACCATAGCCAACGGCTCACTGAAAGGGCGTGACCTCATCAGCGTAGTCGAGGAGTATGGTGCGGAATTATTAGGAGAGGCAGTATATAAGCAGTATGACGGCAAACTGCCCTTACTTGTCAAGTTTATCGACGCGAGTAATGACCTGAGCATTCAGGTGCATCCCAACGACGAGCTGGCTAAGGAGCGCCACAATAAGTTTGGCAAGACGGAGATGTGGTACATCATCGATGCCGAACCTGATGCTGCTCTCTACTCTGGCTTTAAGAAGAAAATAAGTAAGGAGGAATACAAACAACGAGTTGCCGACGGCACTATATGTGATGTGCTGGCAAAGCATGAGGTGCATCCTGGAGATGTCTTCTTCATACCTGCTGGCAGGGTGCATGCCATCTGTGGAGGCATACTGCTTGCAGAGGTACAGCAGTCGAGTGATGTGACGTATCGTATCTACGACTACAACCGCTCAGGGCTCGATGGCAGACCACGCGAATTGCACACCGACCTTGCCGTTGATGCCATCGACTTCAATGTAGCACCTGACTATCGCACCTATTATGGTAATGCCAAGGACAAGGCGGCACAGGTTATCGACACTCCTTTCTTTGACGTGAGAGTGATGGATCTCGATGCGCCTTTCCATCGTAACCTTATAAAGTACGACTCTTTCATCATCTCCATGTGCATCAAGGGTAGTTGCAGAATTTCCCTACGCAACTACGAAGGGCCAGAAAAGGAGATCGTGCTAAGTGAGGGCAATTCATGCCTGATACCAGCATCGCTTGCCGACTATGACATCACTCCCCTATCCCCTGATACAAGACTGCTTGACGCACACCTCGATCGCAAGAACCGCTCGTGGAAACATAAGATGCTCAGAGCCTTGAAGATTTCGAAGAAATAACTCACTGAGTTCGTACGATACGCAACTTCGTTGCTACGATACGTCGCTGAAGCGACTACGGTACGCTTCGCTACGAAAAACTATAAGCCCTGCCTAACTTCATGTGTTAGGCAGGGCTTTATCTATTATCTACGATCTGTAATCTGTCATCTAATCATCTGTCCTGCAGCAGTAAACTGCTTGCCGTCCTTTATGATGTACAGTTTGCCATCGCGTATGACTTTCACCTTAACTGTCTCAGATGCAGACTCGGCAACGCCCTTAACTGCAGTAGCAACCTTTTCGTATGTAAGGGTAATGGTAACTATCAACTGTTTGTTCTTACCATTAGCATCCTCCTCTTTGGTAACGATATTTGAGTTGTCAAAGGTAAGGACGATATTCTGCAGGGCTTCCATATTGATGGTTCTGGTCACATCAGTCGTTCCTGCTGTACCTCCTGGGAATACCAATGCAGCCTCATTAATATCCACACCGTCAACGGCAACGTTGGTCATAGTGATAGAACGATCTGCAGTAGTAGATTTGTTGTTGGAATAGCCTGTCAACGTCATACTGGTAATCTTGTATCCCTCATTGACGTTGATGGTAATCGTGTTGTCATTGTTACCTGTGCGAACCTTTCCTTTCGAATTGGTAAATTCCTCGTACATTCCCACGGTGTAGCATGTTCCAGTCAAGATACCCTTATCTTCCGATGGAACACCTATGGTTTCCTCACCTGTCGTAGGTGCTGGCGGAACCACCTTCTCAGGTGCATGACTAACAGTCTGAGTTACATAGGTAGCACGATCTACACCCAATGACTCAGCAAGCGAGTATCCAAGGTGCGGTGGCTGGTTGTATGATGAATTCTGCCATGCTATGCCCATGCGGTACACATGGTCTTCCATAAGGCATGGCACCTTGTACTCCGTAGGTTCCGGAGTAGAGTATATCATAAGGTCACAGGTTGATGCGCTCCAGTCAGCCTCGTAGTTTATCATGATGAGCTCCTCACGCCAGTCGCCCATAAGGTCAGCCTGCAGACAAGGCGTAGCCTTGGTAGTGTTGACAGACTGTGGTTTGCCATAGTCAGCAAACTCCTGGAAGGTGAAGATATTGCCAGAGGCAGTATTGTAGGAACGGATGCGTGGGAAGCACTGTCCGTATGTGGATGATGTAGTAGTGTTGTCATAGCGTCCGTCGAAGGTCTGGTCGAATGGGTCGCCAGTCCAGTAGATACGGAAGTTGGTATCTGCCTTCTTCTCAAGAACCTGAGCACCGTCAGCGCAAGCTCGTGATACGCTCTCAGCTGAAGACCAGAACTCGCTGCCCTTGTGAGAAGGAACGAAGTCGCAAGCCATACCACGACCATTGTCACCAGAACTCGTTGCACTATAGAGTATCTCGCCAGTAGTGGCATCATGAACATCATAGCCATAGTTGCCAAAAGAAGATTTCTCCTCGTGTGGCATCATAATCTCAAGACCTGGACGGTCTGGCACAAGGTCTGCAAGGTGAATGGCATCACCGTGACCAAAGCCTGTTGAGCAGAGAAGTTTGCCATCATGACCTATTGTCGCGCCACCGATTACGATATCGTCCTTGCCATCATTGTTGACATCACCTATAGAGATACCATGTACACCCTGACCGTAGCTTGACTTGCCCTGAGAAGTGACAGGGTCGGTGTCCTGGTTGGCAAGTTCGGTGCCTGCTGCATCAATTAAGTTCCACGCAGTAGATGAGGTGCCTCTGTGGATCCAACGAGTCTTGAGGTTCGTTCCATCCCAGTCCACAGCCCACAGGTAGCAGTGATAGTAGTAGCCACGCTGCATGATAGCTGAAGGTAAAGCATTCAGGCCATCGAGATAAGCCACTGCAGCATTGTGCCTGTTGCCACGGTTGTTATTAGAATCTTTCCAATTTGAGCTATATGAACTTGCTGCCGTGGGGAAATCTACCATACCCCTGTTTGGAGAATACCATATAGTATTCATCGCAGCACCAGTCTCACCATTAAACACAGTAAGGAATTCCTCACCACCTGTTACATGACCATTGCTTGCCACGTAGTTCTTCGTATTGTCTGTTGACTGAATAGTAGCATCGCCGGCAGCACTGACATAGTTACCCTTTCCATCCTTAGAGCCAGGAGCAGTCTTACAAATCATCTCAGCTTTGCCGTCTCCGTCGAAGTCATAAACGAGGAACTGAGTGTAGTGATTACCAGAACGAATGTTAAGACCAAGGTTAATCTGCCACAAGCGTGTGCCGTCTATTTCATACGCCTCAAGGATGCATGGTGAAGAGTATCCGTTGTCGCCATTATCGCGTTGGTTGTCAGGCATCCATTTTACTACAAGCTCGTAATCACCGTCACCATCAAGGTCGCCGACAGAGATATCGTCAGGACGATAGCGGCCAGTGGTACTTCCACTCTTTATGGACGCTGGACGTGGTATGCTTATTGTGGTGTACATATTATCCCATGCCGTGCAAGTTGCCTCGCCGCCGTTTGAACTCACCACCTTATACGTATCGCCTGCCGCGCCGTCGGCATCGAGGTAGTTGGTCTTAGTGCTAATGCCCGTAGCTATCTCCGTACCATTGCGATACACGGAAAACGTAGCATCACCATCTGCTGCGAGGTAGCGCCATGAAACGAGGATGCCCTGCGAGGTCTTCACAGCCACAGGAGCACGATTGAGCTTCTCCTTTACCTGCACATCAGCGTTGGCAGTGAGGAGCGTCAGTGCCGTAAGGCACAAAAGTAAAAGTTTCTTCATTTTGGGGATATTATTTAATTGTAATTAGGTTTCAGACTGCAAAGGTACGAAAAAAATAACATTTCACAAAAACTTTATACCTTATACTTTATACTTTATACTTTTTTTTCGTAACTTTGCACTCAGATATGCAAAAAAGCAAGATACTCATAGTAAGCGACATGTGCGGTTACGGCAAGGTGGCGGCAGCAGCACAGATGCCCATATTCTCCTATATGGGTCACGACGTGTTCACCCTACCCACCATGCTTATCAGCAATACCTTTCCCTACGGCAAGTACGCCATCCTTGAGAGCACTGACTACATCAGCGAGGCACTGCAGAAATGGAAGGAGCTGGGATTCCGCTTTGATGCCATCACCACAGGTTTCATGGCGAGCGAGCGACAGGCACAGATTGTGGCAGCATACTGCAGCGACCAGGCATCACGTGGCACAGCGGTATATGTAGATCCTGTAATGGGCGACTACGGCAAACTCTATGGCGGTGCCGACGAGGGCACCATACGCTGCATGCGCGAGATGCTCAGCGTGGCGCACCTGTGTTTCCCCAATTACACAGAAGCCTGCCTGCTGACCAACATGCCATACAAGGAAGAAGGAATAACCCATGCTGAAGCCATAGAACTTGTAAATAAGGTACGCCGAATAGGGTCCTTGTCTGTTATCATCACCAGCTGCATCGTGGAAGGACAACATGCCGTAGTGGGCTATAACCACTTCAGCGGCAAGCATTTCCTCTTGACCTATGAGGAGATACCTGTTCAATTCCCTGGCACGGGCGATATCTTCTCAAGCATAATAGTAGGAAAACTGCAGGACGGCGAGAAACTCGAAGTTGCCACACGATATGCCATGGACATCATACACAGTTGGATAGACCGCAACAAAGACAACGATGACATAAACCGTGGCATACCTATCGAAAGACACCTTAACGAACTGTAAGTTCGTACGAAACGGGACTGTAATCCCTACGATACGCAGGGCAAGCCTTGCTACGAAACGCCTTTGGCTACGAAAACTCTATTTTTTGAACCAGCACCGCAGGTGCGTTTGAACTGCGAAGCAACTTGAACCAGCGAAGCGACTTTGACTTTAATGCTATCCGCGATAGCATTATCGAGGACATTGAGTCTCATACCGAGTGGCGTGAGGAAGTCAGTCGTGGCAAGATGTTCGGATTTTTGATTTATGAGGGAGGGGTTCTCAAGGCTTACTCAGGTCAGATACTCGGCAGGAGCAACTGGGAGGGCTATGTGCCAGCCATATTTGACTACCTGCAACCCGATGGCTATTTCAAGACCCACGAAGCAGAAATCACCTTATTAAATAATAGGATAAGAGAAGCAGAGGCACAGCTGCCCAAAGGCAAACGCACACGTGAAGTCGAGGCGATGAAGGCAGAGCGCAAAGAGCGTTCGCAGGCTCTGCAACGGTGGCTGTTCAGCCAAGCCCCTCCCCTGCCCTCCCCTAAGGGTGAGGGAGATAAGACCTTCCTCCAAATATTCACTGATTATGCTCAGCGCACTGGCTCAAAGCAGACAGTGCCGCCGAGCGGCACGGGTGAGTGCTGCACCCCCAAACTGCTGCACTATGCCAACACTCACGGACTGAAAGCCTTCGCCGTGGCAGAGTTTTGGTATGGCGCATCGCCTAAGGGCATCATACGCCACCACGCACAGTTCTACGAGCCCTGTCAGGCGAAGTGCATGCCCTTGCTATGGTACATGTTGCCCGAGGGCTGCAAGGTGTATCCCTTCATGCGTGAGCAACCCCACCACGACATCGACATTCTGTGGCAGGACGACTGGTTCATTGCAATCAACAAACCTGCCGGACTGCTCTCCGTGCCAGGCAAGCGCAACCTTCCTAATGCGCAGGACAAGCTTCGCAGTTCACAGTGCACAGTGCACAGCTCACAGTTAAAGCCCGTCCACCGTCTCGACATGGACACCTCTGGCATACTCCTCTTTGCCAAGACAGAGGAGGCATTCGTCAAGATGCAACGCATGTTTGCTGAGCATAAGGAAGTTAAGAAAGAATATATAGCAAAACTATCTATCCAGCTCTCAACTGTGACAGCTTACTCGATGAGCGAAGCGAATAACTGCCAACTATCCCTCCCCCTCTCCCCCGACTTCGAGCACCGTCCCATGCAGCGAGTGGATTACGAGGAGGGCAAGGAAGCTATCACGGAATACCGCTTCATAGGTGACGACCGCGTACTGCTCTACCCTCTCACGGGCAGGACTCACCAGCTGCGCATACACTGCGCCCACCCCGACGGCTTAGGACGTCCCATCCTCGGCGACCCTCTCTATGGCAACACTCCTGCCGAGAGGATGTACCTGCATGCCAGCCGACTGACCTTCACCCACCCCTTCACTGGCGGGACAATAGAAATCGTAAGTGAACCACCATTCTAATAGCACACGAAACTTACAGAAATTCTATAAAAAAACGCTCTTACCTAAAAAAACTTCCTCTTTTTTTACGAAAAAAGTGTTTTAATTGCCTCAGTATCAGTGTGCTTCTATACTATGGGATTTGAACGCTGATTATGCATAATCACTAAAAACCGCATCCTTTTTTATCTCTATTTCATTATGATTTTCTCTGTCACCACCTTTCCGTCGGCCTTGGTGGTCTTGCGTAGCGTTATGCCGCTCTTAGGTGAAGCAAGCTGAACTCCGTCGATAGTGTAGTATTCCACACTCCTCACTTCGCCCGACTCATTCACATTAGCCACAGCAGTAGGTTTGCCTCGTGATGTCAGCTGCTCTTCAGTGAG
>CAMHQF010000005.1:0-86387 GCA_946187445.1 uncultured Prevotellaceae bacterium | reverse complement strand
CGTCAAGTGCATACTGACGGCGCAGCCATGCTACAGCGTCGTCAAGTGCATACTGACGGCGCAGCCATACTTACAGCGCCGTAAAGTGCATACTGACATAGCAATCCCCCAAAGCGCACTCGCGTACTTTGGGGGATTGCTGTTATTAAAAAAATATATATAAGGTGTTACTTCTTAATCTTGTCGAGAGCTTGCTTAGCATTCTCATTGTCAGGATCGAAGAGGAGGATGCGACGCCACCATACTCGTGCATCAGCAAGGTTGTGATGCTGGAAGTATGAGTCGGAACCGAGGTACTGACATGCCTCGACTATCATAGCCTTGTCTTGCTCGGTGGGCTCGTCCTTGCCACTGAGGAAGTCATAGAGCTTCTCGTAGTACGGACGTGCCATACTCTTTCTGTTGTCACGGTCAAAGTATGCGTAGGTCCAGCGAGCATGGGTATAGAGCACGTAGTTGAGATTCTCCCAGCGTGGATACTCATTCTCAATCTTCTCGTATATCTCAAACATCTTGCGTATAGTAGCAACTTTCTCCTCACCGTTCTCCTCGCCTGCCTTGTCGCGGTATATGTTGGAGAGCTGATAGAGCTGGTATGCCTGGTCCTTAGATGGATAGGTAGCCATGAAGCGCTCATACATGGCGATGGCTGTTGCCCATCTGCCTTGCTGCTTGTTTTCGTCAACGAGCTTACGTACTACACGGGTGATCTGTCCACGCATCTGAGGTGCGAAGTAGTCGTCCTTGTTAGCAATGCCTGCCCAGGTCTCGAATGCCTTGTCGGTCTGACCGAGTCCGAGCTGTGTGGAACCCATACAGAAGAGGTCGATGGAGTTGAGAGAATCGACGGGGGTAGCCTTGAACCATATATCGCCCTGCTCCTTGGCTATGCGCCATGCGCTGGAGCGTGAGGCACTCCAGAAGTACAGACGATTGAAGCCCTTGTTCTGTGGGAAGCGCTTGATACCAAGTTTGGCAATCTCGATGGCCTTCTCGTCGTTGTTGCTCCAATAGAGGTTCTGGGCATACTTGGCGAGTTGGTTCATGGAGAGCTTATCGACATTGACATTTGCCATCGCTTCGGCAGCGTGGGCGTCGTCGCCTCGCTTGTTGTAGAGGTTGGCTATCTCAAGATCGACATTGTAGTCGGGACGTACACGGCGCAGGTCCTCGAGACGTGCTTTTGCCTTGTCCATATCTTTTATTGCCATGGCATTGGCATAGTGTATATAGCCGTCGGCATTCATGGAGTCGCAGGCTATGGCCTTGTCGTAGAAGATACATGCAGAGTCAACAGCCCATTCGGCATACATGTCGCCATTAAGGATGTATGCTGGTGCGAAGGTGGAGTCGGCCTTGTATGCCTTGGCGAGGTACTCGCGGGTGGTCTCACGCATATTGTTGCGGTAGTAGGCACGGCCGAGGGCTGTCTGCATGGCAGCGCTCTTCTTGAATCGCTTGGATATCTCCTTGGCGATGGTGTCGGCATTGGTGGACTGATGGTGTATGAGCAGCGCCATAGCTGCCTGTACGGCATCGGGGTCCTTATAGTCATAGGCACTTACCGTATTGACAATTGAAAATTGACAATTGAAAATAATGATTAGTGTTGCAATAATTAGTTTTCTTGTCATACCTTTATATGGCTTTTAACCTTTTCTTAACTCTTAACTTTTAACGTCTCCTGCGCTTCTCGTAGCGTGCGCGGCGCTTCTCCTGCTTGCGCTGCTGCTTGTCCTGCCATGCGTGAGTCTTTTCAATCTGCTTGTTGGTCCACTCCTTCTGACGACGCAGACGGCGTACCTTGGCTTTCTCAGGATTGAGGCGGAACTTACCGACTTTATACTGCACACCGAGATTGAGGGTCTCGTAAAGGCGGAAGTTGCCTGCACCAACGGTGTTGGAGCTTACGAGCTCGTTCTTGGTATTGAGAAGGTATATGGTAGGTGTGAAGAAGATGGAGAATCCCTTGCCAACGTAGGTGGTAAGCTTGAGACCTGCGTCGGCACCTATCATGACGTCGTCATTCTTGACGAGGCTCGCCTTGACATCGCTGCCTGTATAGTCGTTGATGCCTGCATAGGTGGCTTTTTGGTCAACGAGATAGCCTACGGCAGGACCGATGAAGCCCTCGAGTTCAAACTTTCTACCACGCAGACGACCAGAACAGAGGTTGGTGAGGCTGACCTCATAGTTGAGGGCGCCGATGAGCAGACGATTCTGTACCTTGAAGAGTCCCTTGTCGTTATTGACGCTGATGGCGGTGCTTGGACGGCCGTCAACGGAGTAGGGGAGTACATGGTTGTTGCTGAGGTTGAGGAAGTCGGCATGGAAACGTACTGAGTGGAGGTGGTTGAAACGGTACTCGGCAAATACCATGCCGTTCCAGCTGATGCCACCGCCTGTATAGTATGCCTCGCGCTTCTGCAGAAGTGAGAGACCGCCTGCTACACCTACGCGTGTGCCACGTACGTGACGATAGGTGTAATTTTGTGTGTGGTCCATCTCATAGAGGTCGTGGAACTTCTCGGAACGTATCATCATGGTGAGACCGATGTTGAGTCCGAGACCATCCTCGCCAAACTTCTGATTCATCCTTACATTGTTGTAAGGTATGGTATATACGTTGTAATTGTAGCGTGGCTCAATGAATGCCTGCAGGTCCTCGGTGAGCTTGCCCCACAGATGGAGTCCTACACCGTATGCCTCACTATGTACGCGTGTCCTGTCCTTGTTTGGCTGATACTGCGTGAGCATACCAAACTCGGTGCCGAAGGTGAGGTAAGCGCCTACTGGTGCATTCCACTGGAAGGAGCGGAGGAAGCCAAACGGATTGAACAAAGCCTCTATGCGACCGCTGATGTAGTGTTTGTTGTATGATGTGGGATGATTGGTTGACTCCAGAACGGTGCGCTCGACAGTCTCTTCGTACCACTTGGTAGAACGGCTGATGGCAGATACACGGAAACCCATAACAGGTGACAGCCAACGTCCTACGCTGAGGGTGAGCTGATGACCCATCGTTTTGCTCTTGCTCAGGTAGTCAGATGATGACATGGCAGGACCTATTGCTGCTTCAACAAACCATGGTGTGCGCCACTTCTCAAGTGTCTGCGGTGACACCAGTCGATCATCTGCCATGCGTGACTGTAGCAGCGCCAGACGCGCCTCCTTTGACAGATTATCTACGAAAAAAAAGGAATAGTTTACGTTAAGTCCGTAGAAGATGTCGTACTTGTGCCAGTTGCGGGTGCCTGAGAGGTCCATATTGTCACCACCGATGCCTACGTAAGGCTCGAGATTGATGGTGCCGAGGGGACCAGTGAAGCACTTGAGTTGTACGCCGAAATGTGCCTCTGGGGCGAGTTCCTTCTTGGTATCCTTCATCCAAGTATAGTAACCTCCTACGCCAAACATGAGCGAGGTCTCTACACGGCGTGCGGGGTTGTAGCCGAAGAACTGTGTGGAGAGGTTGAAGAGATAGTCAAGTTTTGCTGATGCACGTGCAAGCCACAGGTCCTTGTCCTGCTGATAGCCCCATGCTCCGCCCAGCGACAGTCTCAGAGAGTTGCGCTTGGTATATTGCTTACCTACATGGATGTTGAGTTGTGTCATCGTCTTGAAACGATAGTAGTCGTTTTGTGGTACGATGCGCTCAAAACCCATTCCCGCACCGACATAGAGGTGGTCATACCAATGACGATCAAAGGTATGATGGTTGGGAGAGTAACGGTCGTTGAGGACATACTCCTTGAGGTCTATCTGGTCGGTCTTGTACTTTGCCATGTTGCGGCGTGGCAGTTGCACAGTGTCGCGGATAGCCTGCAACTCCTCCTCGTCAAGGGTGTCAAGGGGGTCGATGTCCTGCTGACGTAGCCCCTGTCCCATCGCTATGGATGGGATGAGAGTGAATAGTATTGACGCTATGTATATCTTAAGTTTCATGTTCACAACATTACTTGTTAGTCTCGGATGTAGATGCCGGTGTGGTAGCTGTATCGCCTGCTGCCGGTACGTCGGCAGTGCCTATGCCCTCGATAGCATCGGATGCTGTCTCGCCATTCTCGTCGATGTCGTCATCGCCACCGCTGATTTCGAGGACATCCTCGTTTGCACTGTTTGCCTTTGCTGCTTCGGAGAGTATAACGAGACGATTGAATATATCATTGTACTTCTGCTTCTTGCGCTTGCTCCACTTGTACTTCTCACGCAGTTCATCGCTGATCTGTCCGTCATTGAAGTACAGCCACTTGTATGATGGCTCGAGTTCGAAGGAGTGGTTGAAGAAGGCGAGGTAGTTAGGTATATAGTCCGGCTTGTGACGGTCATTGATGCGCTTCTCCTCATTGTCAGCCTCGAGTATGCCGCGCAGGTACCATTTCTTTGGGTTCTCGTCGCCCATCTCATTGACGAGTCCGAGACATACGGTATATGGTACGTTGAGTATGTCTCGTGCCTCTGTGTAGATGACAGCCTTATTGTCGGGCGCGCATGATATCACGAAGTTCATGGCATCGAGCACCTCTTTCTCTTCTGCTGGCGACAACTGGTGTGTGGCATATTTTACAAAGCCTTCCTTAAAGGTGATGTACTTCTTGAGGCGTTCCACCTTCTCGTCCTGGTCATTGCCAAACCAGTAGTCGCAGAAGCTCAGTGCGCTGTCGCGCTCTTCCTGCTGGAAGTATGTGATAATCTGGTTGATGAGTATCTCACGGCGGTTCTTCTGTGCCTTGTCATTCATCTCACGTGTGGTGACAGCACGCAGACGCTTGTTGATGAATGGGTCGAGGACGCGTGAGTCGGGCTTGCCCTGCTTCTGGTTGAGCATAGCCATGCGGTTGGCTACATACATAGAGAACTTTATCTGCTCGTATCCGCCACGCTGTGTGACATGACGGTATGCCAGCATGGTGAGGGTGTCCTGCTCAAGTGAGTCGGTGATACAGTTGAAGAGGTTGTAGTAGTCACCGTCGGAGAGGTCTCTGCCCTTGCCCTGTAGCAAATCACGCTTACGAGCGTAGTATGCAGCTGTAACCTCCTCGGCATCCATGACGTGCTCACGCTCATAGCGATATGTGACGCGCATCATACGCAGTTTCTCAAGTATAGGAACGATGAATGCCTCGTAGCCGTCTATCTGTGCTATCTCGCTATCGCCTCCATAGCCTCCTGCGCCCATCTTGGCACGCACCTGGTCGGCGAGACCAGTATTGCCTGTCATCTCCAGTTCCTTTGCTACATCCTCCCAAGTACATACACGTGGTACTGCGGTATGGAAGGCTATATCAACATTGCCCAGATACTGGCGCACCTTAGATACTGCCACGCGTGTACGTTCTGCAGCGAGTTTGCGGTTTGACTCCAGTCCGCCCTCTGGCGATGCTGTAGCAGCAACGTTGACTTCCATCAGTGTCTCGCCGTATGAGCGCAACTCGTTGACGAGTTCTCTGAGCTGCACCACATTGATGGAGTCAGTGGTGAGTTCGGACTTTCCGACAACAAACTTCAGTCTGAGGTCCTGGTTCTTCGTATCGTAGTTGCTCTCGGCGTCGATGCGGAACTCATCGATATTCATCTTTGCCGATGCTATACCGAGGTCGAGGAACTTAAAGATATTCTTGGAGTTGCATGAGCCCGTCGCTGCCGTACGGTTGAAGTATATGTGGTTGAGGTCAGCGATCTGTACCGTGTAAGGTATCTTGTAAGTCTTCTTGCGGTTGGGCTTAGCATATACCAGCGTGGTATCAAGATATACCTTCTCATCGGAGTAGAGGGGTTTGTCAACGTATGCATAGGCTACCTTGTCGTACTTCATGTAGTTGAAGAGCATACGCTTATTCTGTGTCTTGTGGTAGTCAGGACCCTCCATTACGAGTCCGCTGACGTAATCGACGGTATCCTCAGTGAGACAGTCCACAGCAGCAGGCTGCACGATGAGTCGTGCCTTCTCGTTGCCATAGCCTGGAGGCAGCTCGAGGTGTATCTTGAAGTACATATTCTTACCGTCGTCGATGGCAGGAGCAGCAGTAATGCTTATGGTATCACGGTTTACACCGAGCACATCGACATTGCTGATGTTGTGTGAGCCTTGATCCATCTTGGTCTTGAAGATATGCTCGTACTCAGTCTGTCCGGCTTTGAGGGTGATGACTGCCATACGTGCATCCTCGATAGTGAGCTCGTCATCAGGGATGTAGGAGCATACGAGGATAGCCATATCAGGGTATGCATGAACCTTAAACTCACCATTGCCACGTGACTGGCGGAACTTTACCTTCTGCTTTACGCAGGCATCGTCCCATGCTGTCAGCACGATAGCCCCCTTGTCGCCACGCTGAAGGACGATAGCCTCCTGCAGGGCATCCATCACTACATTAGCCTTGTGCTCGGTCTTGAACACTGCATACTGCACGGTACGATATTCCTTTGTACCTGCAGTCTCAAACACCACGTTTACGGCAGCATCAATAGCCTCATTCTGTGCCATGCCTATAACAGGACAGCAGAAGAGCAATGCTATCGCACCCATCAATGTATGTACTACTCCACGCATATTTGTCGTTAAGATGTAATCCTCTTGATTATTTTAGAATATATGAAACAGAGATGCCGATACGCAGCGGTGCCAGCAGCGAACCAGTGGCATTGGCGTACGGGTTGCCCTCCTCGTTTGTATAGTGACGGTCATAGTCGTCACCTACGAAGTACTCCTTCTGACGGTATGTGATATAGCCGAGACTGGTGTGGAAGTCGATGAGCAGTCGCTGTGTCACAGGCCATACATAGCCGTACGACAGTCCGATGCCCATGGCGTCGCCGTCATAAACCTTGTCGGCGAGGTTGGAGAACTTGTAGGAAGCGAGCAGTCCGACAGCACCGAAATAATGGTGGAACATAGGACGTCCGGAGATATATACACGCCACTCTGGTTGTACGGCAGCGATGCGTATATCCTTTCCCAACATATTGGCGGCATAGAAGCCGTTGATGTTGAGGGTGGACTTCTTACCCAGGGTAAGTTCCACACCGAGTGACGGTGCCATGCAGGCATCCATTGCGACATCGGTGTTTACCGCTATCATCTGTGCCGATGCCTTGGCAGTAAACATCATCACCGTCAGTATAAACAGAAGTTTTTTCATCTGTCTTTTTTTCTTGTTTCTTCTACTTATCTATATAATTTGCTCTATTGCCTATTTATCAGTGTACAGGGATAGTGTGGTCGCTGTCAGTAACGAATGGATACTTGTTCCAGTTCTCCTCTGTAGGTTCGATCTCCTCCCAGTTGTCAAGAGTAGCCTCAAGCTTGAGTGGCTCAAGGTTCCATATCTTGAGTACTACGCGGTAAATCTTTCCCTCCTCAAAGTTGTTCTTGGTCTTGAGAGAGAGAGGCACTGCGAGTGTCTGGCTGGTAGCAGGACTTGTGTTGTTGTCTGTCAGTGTGAGATTGAGATTGTATGTCATGGAAGCGATAGCAGGAAGTATGATGTATGCATCCTCACCGTCGGAACCCTTTACAGATACGCGCTTAGGCATGCCGTCATCACCCTTCTCTGGAGTAGCGCTGCCGTCAATGACAATTGACTGTACGTTGTCCTCGGCAGTAGAGGCTGTCAGGATGCCCTCGTTGGCAGCACCGCTGAGGTCAGCAACGACGAGGTCCACATTCTTTGGAGCATTGTCGATAGCGAGACCTGATACTGTAGTCTTGTATGCACGCTCGTAGTTCTGGTCAGATGCAGCGTAGTCGATAGGAGTACCGCCTGCGATGACGTCAAACTTGAGCATCATCATCTTGTGACGGAACTTCATCGTTGGTGCGAGAGCCTCGTCTGTGTCAGGAGTACGGAAAGGTGAGAAGCGGAAGAACTTTGCAGAGTATCCGTACTTTGTGAAGTCGGTGATTTCCTGACCGTTGTATGTAATGCCTGTTGCCTCACCAGGTGTAAACCACTTGATGTCGGTGTCTTTGACATCCTCCTGGCTATAAGAAGCACGTCCCCACAGTATATCCTCCTTACCGGTGATAGGAATCTTAATGGACAGTTTGGACTTGCTTACTGTGGTATTCTGCTCAGTAAGCGACTGCTTAGGATAATATCCATAGAGGCTGTAGCTGCAGTAGTTGCCTGCAGGATAGTAAGGCTGCGTGTTGAGGAAATCGATAGACGAAGTCTTACCGTCAGCGATTACTTCTGTCTCAGTGCCGCTGGCATCGTACATGGTAACGTTGGCAGACTGGTTCCAGATAGGAGCAGACCACTTATCAACATA
Source organism: uncultured Prevotellaceae bacterium (assembly GCA_946187445.1). Taxonomy (GTDB): domain Bacteria; phylum Bacteroidota; class Bacteroidia; order Bacteroidales; family Bacteroidaceae; genus Prevotella. Next base: position 78,113 of record CAMHQF010000005.1, on the reverse strand, counting down.
GCTGCCTATGTTGGGGATGGTCACCGTCTTACCCTGGTTAGCCCAGTTAACATTGTCCCATGTCAGGTCAGAGTAGTCATTGTCAGGGATGATACCCTTGGCAAGCATGAAGATGCCGACTTTCTCATCCTTGATGGTGAAAGCCTTGGTGCTCTCATTAGAGTAAATAGGAGCCTTTGACGCAATAGTAGATGCTACTGAGTTCTGGCTTGATTCATCAGAATTGATCTCAATCTCTGCAGAAGCCTGTGTGGTACCTGTGCCGATGACTACAGGAATCTCACTTGCTACATCAGTACCAAAATCAAGTCTGTCCTTCTTTGCTTGGTCAAAGAAATCTTCTTCAGAAGAACATGCAGTGAATAATGTCACTGCTGCTGCGCAATAGGCAAATTTTAGAATAGTCTTGTTCATATCCTTGTATTTTATATTTTGTTATTCGTTATATATAGGTTTTGTTATTGGTTTAGTTTCCTGCCGTGGTATCTTCCTCAGGTATGTTGTAGTTTCCTGACTCTCTCAGGTCATCAACGTCAACTTCGTACCACTTGTTGTTTTCCTGTACTCCGGCAGACTGTACGTTGTTTGGTCCGTATATGCGGAACTTCAACTCATAGGAGCAGCCTTCTTCAAACTGCATGTTAGGATTCTCTGGGTCAGAGTAAAGAGGTATGTTGATGGTGTAGTACTTTGCATCCTCCGAGCTACGTGGGTAACGCACTACGAACTTTGCGATATACGAACCGTCGATAGTCTTTCGGTCTTCGTTGGTAAGTGCAGGAAGGATGATGCCCTGGCGGTGGTCGTCATCAGGTCCACCCAGTTTGTTGACTACGGGAACCTCCTCTGTCACCTGTTTGCCCTTCTTGTCAAGTACAGGTTCGCCTTCCTCATCCACTACAGGTACCTCTTCGGTTGAAAGGGTCTGTGCCTCCATCATCTGGTCAGGATAATAGATAGTCCTGTTGCCGACCTTCTTTCCGATATAGCTCTTTAGGAAGAACTCCTTGGAGCGATTCTCGGAGCTGTATCTTATATTTCCGTTGTGCAGTCCTGCCCTTTCTGCCACAAGCAAGAATACGGAATCAGGAACATTGCAGATGCTTATACCAACAATCTCAGTTTCGAGAGCCTTGTCATAGTTGAGTGCAGAGGTCTTGCTTGCCTCATCCACCGGATTGCCCTTCTTGTCCACTCCACCAGGCTGTACAGAGAACATCAACTGTGACATCTTGTGGGTGAAGTGGAAATTGGGAGTCTTGCTTTCCAGAGCCTCGTCCTTGCTGTTGCCTGTCCTGTTTTGTGCGAAGCGGAAGTAGTTGGCACTCCAAGCATAGTCCTTGTATGTGGTATTGATTTTATTGTATTTGTCGCCCGGTATAGCTGCAGAGTATATCACGTCCTGCGTGCCGTCAAGATCCGTCATGATAGCGGTGACAGAATCGCGGCGATACTCTATCTTAGGTACGCGTGGGGTGTAAGCGTAGAAGTTGTATCTGTGGAAACTTCCGATAGGATACTTATCCACTATACCCGTTCCTAAGTAGATGGAAGAACCCGATGCAGGCTTTGAGCTGTCTTTGGGCTGTGCTGCCGCCTTCAGATTGTCGAGAAATGCCGTGTATCCGTAGGTATAGCGGTATGTCTCAGAGTCTTTTGTCTGCTTGGGGTCTCTGTACCAAGAGCAGTCCATTCCCATGGCAGCACCCCAGTACGGTATATCGGCGGTGTTGATATATTCCATCGCAAGCATGAAAACACCCAGATTGTCAGTAGAGAAAGCTCCACTGTTGGACTTGATGGCGGCCTTAGAAGCAGGCTCGTCAGCAGAGGCTTCAAGTGCGATGTCTATCTCACTTGGTTCCAATGCTTGTTCGAGTGTTATCGAACCGCCATCGCTGACAATCTCATCATCAGAACAACTTACGAGAGCCGTTCCAAAGAATAAGACTGATGCTATGCTATATAATAATTTCTTCATTATTCCTCCATCGTTACAGATTAGTGTAAAAGACTTGATGTTAGTCGAGGTCCTTCTGTATTTCGCCACCTTCTACCCATGGTTCGAGAGTAGTCTTGAGTATCACCATCTTGAGACCTGCTACACCCAGTTCGATATTGTATGATGTGCCACCAACGACTGACTCTACACCCTGCTTTGCGAGTTCCTCAGCGAGAGGTATGGCGTAAGGTGCGTTGTCGAATGCAGGATATACTATCTTGCGGGCAGTATATCTTACAGGCACATTGGGATAGATATTATAGTACTCGTCACTAAACTGCTTAACATACTGGTGCATCACGATGCGGAACTCATAGTCGTCCTGTGGAGCTACGAGGATTGCATCGCCCACCTTCGTAGGTTCTACATCGTTGGGCTGCACGCCAGCCATCTTCACAGTGTTTTGGTTTGCTGCGTCCTTGTCAGGTTTAGCAAAGAGCTTGAGCCATCCCTTGATGGCGTCACCCTTAGAGTCAACGTCCCACTCTATGCGCTGGTTGTTTCTGCCATTGTGCAGGTCAGCCTTGTCGGTATATGCGAAGTACAGACGTCCTTTGTTTTTAGAATATACGAAGATACTGTCAAAATATACACCGCCGTTGACATTGCCGTACTCATCGCCGCCGGCATCAGCGATAGCCATCTTGTGTACCTCGTCACTTGCTGTTACCTTGCTGACAGGTATCACTTCCGTATTGTTTACGCCATCCTCAGCAAACATAGCCCTTGCAGTAAAGGTGAGGCGAGCCAGTTTGTGACGGAACTTCAGCGTAGGCTGTACGTCATGGCGTGCTGCCTTAGCAGAGTACAGTTCGGAAGCCTGTACGCCCTTGTCGATATAGAAAGAGGTGTTGCCTGGGTCATCCTTTTCCAGTGTCTGGCCCGTCAGGATATCCTGTGTACCGTCAATCTGGAATGGCACATACATCTGCTCGCCATCTACGACAGGAGCGTTGCGTACGAAGTTACCCTCCTCGTCAACAGTCTTGTTGCCCTCCTCGTCAAGGACTACGTCAGCATCGTCGAGGTAATATCCCCAGAAGTCGCTGGCACCACGCAGAGGGTAGTAGCACACCTTGTTGTCCTTACGGTTTGCTATGCCTGTTGGGATAGGAGTGTCATCAGTAGGCTTTGGTGTAACCACCTCAGTGTTGTAGTACGTGCTGGCAGACTCGTCCTCATACAGTTCAGAACCTACTGCAGACCATGCAGACACGGATGATGGTGTCAGTGTGCCCTTGTCGAACATATAGACACGTATCACCTCACCGTTCCAACTGTTCTTGCCACTCTCCTCAGTGTCGCCAACGGTACCGGTGCCTTTGCTTGACACGCTGACAACGTCGGATGCAGAACTGATGCCCAGACTAACTGGGTTGTACTCTTCTCCGTTTACATATATAGCATTAGGATCAGTGTAGGTGTTTACAGTGTCCTCGTAGCTGTCAGAGCATGCTACTACAGAGAGAGTTGCAATGGCGTATAAAAAATACTTTCCTGTCATATCTGTATATTGTCTTTTTTCTTTCTATATCAATCGTATAAGTAAACCGTCGTTCCCGTGCCGCTCTTCCATGACTCGAGGTCGGAGGTGATCTTTATTTCAGTAGTACCGTAAACCGAGAGGTCGAGAACATATATCTTTCCAGCCTCAAAACCCTTCTCTGGTGTGCAGGTGACATCGAGCCACGTCTGCATGATACCCTGCGGATTAGGGTCGTCAATGGTGGTCTTGACTTTCGTCTGCTGTATCAATACCTTGATGGTGTATGATGCTGCTGGTGGTACAAGTATTCCTTCGCCGACTTCCTTGAACTCTTCAGTAGAGATATCTTTCTCTGAGAGGTAAGCATTGACAGACAGGTCCTTTGGTTCAGACAGTTCTGTTATGCCAAGGTTCTCCACTTCCTTGGAAGCTACGACCAGTTTGCCGCGTGTATTGGCATTTACCTGTACGTCCTGAATGGAGATTTTTACGGCATCATCCATCAGTTTCGCACGAAACTTAAGGTATGCCAGTGCGTGCTTGAGGTCTATCTTAGGTTCCACGCTGTGCACAGCACCATATGTGGAGTAAGCCTTGTCGCCGTATGCGATGACATTCTTGCGTATTGAGTCTTCAGTTATGCTGTTAGAGTAATCAGCCTTGAGCAGGCTGTCTGTCACCTCTGGGGCATATCCCACCATGATGTCGTTCTTGCCGTTGAGCTCGAGGTCAATGGCTACGCGGTCATCACTTTTCTCAAATCCATACACATTGGCTCTGTTGATATAGTATGCGAAGAAGTTATATCCTACCCTCTCATACTTTCTCTTATTCCAGAAGTATGTCTCTTCTGTGTAGTTCTGGTTGTTCTCCCACTCTGTGTTGTTTAGCAGATAGAGCGAACCATTGGTGCTGAGAGCGTCCAGGCTACCGTCCTTTGTGGCACCCTGTGGTATGGCGAGTTTGCCGATATGCTGTGATGTACCTTCGATGTAAGTTCTCTCCGTACTGAGCAGGCAGTTCAGGCGGTTGTCATCGTCACCCATCAGTTCTGAGAACTTCGGTTGCTGTCCCAGTGTGCCATCACTACCGTTCATCACTGTCTTGCGGAAGGCGAGCAGATAGAAGCGTGCCTTGGCATAGCGCTTCAGGAAGTTATCATAGTTGTTCTGTGGGTCGAGAGGTCCCTCATCTTCCTTGTTGACAGGTGTGGTAGCTTTTGACTGCACAGTACCACTTGAGGTAGCATAGAGCAGAGAGTTGACATTAAGAGATGGTGACATCGGGTATGTCTCATAGTCCTCTCCGTTGAGGTTAGAGCTGCCATCGGGTATATATGTCGCATCAGGATATGAGTCAGAGCATGACTGCCACATTGTTGCTGCCATGATCATCGCCAATATCGTCAGTATGTTATGTCGTATGTTCATATCTCTACGCAATTAGAATTCCTCTTCGATATGCTGTTCCTCTTCCCAGTTTGCCACACGTGGTGACTCGTCGGTTCCCAGTATGAGCGACTGATTGAGTGTAGCATCGATAGCGAGGTGTACCGTCTTGTGGTCTTGAGCCTTGCGCCAGTACTTCTGTCCGTTCTCGTCATAGAACTCGAGCAACTGTGCACGTTCGATATTCTTATGCAGGTTGACGCGTCCCATGATGGTGTGTGAGCGCCATCCCCATCTGTTGTCATTGACGTTCTCCTCGTAAACCCATACCTTTACTATAATCTGCAGTACTCCAGGGCCTGCATATTTGTTGGCATCAGTGTAGGTGGTGTTTTCTACGATGCCAGGTATATTGAGGTTGGCATAGCAACGTACAGAAGTCTCTGACTGGTTGTCGTACTTGCCTATGTTGTCAATGATTTTTTCAGATGACCATCCCTGCGGGTGTAACTCTTCAGAGTTGCTGTCAGGTATCTTGTCAGTATCCACCAGTTTAGTTTGGAATATCAGTTTGTCTGTCTGTGACACATCGACGGCACCTGTACCCACATTCATTCTGCGTGGTATGCCGGACAGTACGCACCACACGTCACTGACGAAGAACTGGAAGGTGGAAGTCTGCTTCTTCTTAAGGTCAAAGTACAGGTCCACGTTCTGTGTTATAGGAGTGGGGTGGAACTCCACCTCAGATGTCTCGTCATTACCTATCCAACGTATTGTAGTAGAGTCGATGACGATAGGGTCGGTCACGTTGCGTATGAATTTTGCACGCCTTGCCTCTTTCTCCTCTTCCGAAGCATTGTCATCAGCTGAGGTGTAGGGGTTGTTGTCCACCGAACCATTAAATTCGCCGAATGGGCTATTGATATAATAGTCACCCAATTCTTCGTAGTCGTATGTGCGATACTCTATATTGAAAGCACCCAGACGCAGGTTGAGGTCATTGGCGCTGAGTTTCAGCGGATTAGGCGTGATGACGTAGTCGGCAGTCACGATGCGGCTTGGGTCGATTTTCTCTTCGAAGGTTCTGCCATAGTTCATGGTGAGGAACTTATATTCGCCAGAAGATATCTCAAACTCGCTTCTTTCCACATTCTCCTCCTCAGCCATATCTTCAGGCAGAGGATCAATGTAGTGTCCCTGTCCGTTTCCGTCGTCAGCCCTTGTATTGAAGCTGAAGGTATATGCCTTGGTATTGATTACCCTGTCGGCGATAATGTAGAACTGGTAAGGATAGTCAGTCACCGAAGCAGGCATTTTATCCCACGAGTACTTAAACTTTACCGCACTCTTGTGTGGATGGTCTTTCTCACAGAGAGTCTCGTTTACCTCGCATGATGCGAGCAGCGAGGTCATCAAGCAGAGATTGAGTGCTGCAAGAAATGTATTTCTTATTATTTTATTCATTGCGTTGATATTCATTCTGTGCCTCCTTCCTCTGTTGAGTTTTTAGCTTCTTCAGCAGCCTTCTTGGCAGCTTCGCGTCGTGCACGCATACGTGCTATCTTCTCTTGGGCTGCCTGTGCCTTTGCCTTGCGTGCTGCTGCCTTTTCTTCTTTGGTCATGCCTTCCTCGGCTTTCTTGGCAGCTTCGCGCTTAGCGCGCTGGCGTTCTATGGTAGCCTGTGCGTCCTTTGCCTTTTCCTTGGCTTTCGCCTTGCTGCGCTCTATCTTCTCGCGCTGTTCCTGTAGCTTAGCCTCGCGTGCATCCTCCTCGGCAAATTTCTTAGCCAGTTTAGGATCGTTCTTGGCGAGTGAGTCACGTCGTGCCTTCTTGATGGCATTGATAGAGTCAAGACGTGCTTTCTTTATAGCGTTGACAGAGTCGAGACGTGCCTGTTTGATAGAGTCGCGGCGCATCTTGGCAAGCTGCTTTGGCGTGTAGTTAGGTACACGTGCTGGTGCCTGCTCGTCGATGGCCTGTTGCTGTTCGCGGTGGCGTACATCGACGCATGAGTCATACAGCAGACGGAACTCCTGAGCCACTACGCGGTATATGGAGTCCTTTATGTACTTCTGCTCGCGTGCTGTGAGCCATGCATTGTACAGTGAGTCTTTCTTTTCTCTGAAAGCCATATCGACGTCGTAGCGCCAGCGGTATTTCTTCTGTATAGGGTAGTTGCCGAAACGATATACCAATGCTACGTGGAGGTCACGCAGCATAAGACCGAATTTTCCGTCCTCATGTCCAGTCTTTGGGTAGCAGTTGTTCTCGCGGTCAGCGCGGAAGGTGTCGTACTTGTTATACATGATGCCGCCGCTGAAGCCAAACTCCATATCCATGGAGTTGCCGTTTTGGAAAGCGAGGAAAGGTTTTACGAAACCCCATGTCACACCTGCCATGTATGCAGTACCCTGGCGTCCTTCGCCTCCGCCCCATAGCATGGAGTACTTGGAGTATGTCACGTAGCCGCCACGGTAGAATACCCAGTTGGGATGGCTTGGCAGCATATTGCGGCATGACCACAGTTTGTCAAACCATTTACGGTGTGGTGATAGGTAGCCCGTGGGTGTGCACTTGCGCTCGCGCCAATATACACGTCCCTCCAGGGTAGCTTCAAAGAGGTTATAGACAATACCTCTCACGTAAGTACTGTTAGTATGCGGACGATATCTGAAGTTTGCGTTCACCGCATAGCGATTCCAGTTAGTGCTGCGTATGTCAAATTCTACACCTATGTTGGGTACCATAAGACCCCAGTCCACCAGGTTGGTGCGCACTGAAATGCGCTCTGCCAACGAGAGGGTATCAACCCTTCGGCTGTTGTCAGGCACCTGTGCTGACGAAGCAAGAGACATCATGAACATCAGCATCAATATCCATTGATGCTTCAGTGAGATTGTCGTCCTGTCATGCATTTTCAATTGCATATAGATCTACCTTATATATAAATAATGTGATAATTCTAAGTTGTTAGTCGTTAAAAAGCTATGTTTTTTTATAAAAAACAAGTTAGCGGATAGTGCACTTTTTCGCAAATTCGGCACAAAATTACTAAAAATCTACCATAAATCATTGCTGGTGGCATTAAAATATGTTAATCAGTCTTAAAAGCATTGATAATTTTGTAATTTTGCAAACCGTAAAATAGCATAATGTCAACTTATATTATCAAAAGATGAAAGAATCGTCCTCAGTATTGCGTTCCATAGACTGGGTTACCATAGCCCTGTATCTCGCACTGCTTGCTTTTGGCTGGATCAGTGTGTGTGGAGCGAGTTATACGTATGGCGACACCGACATCTTTTCGCTGGACACTCGTTCGGGCATGCAGATAGTGTGGATAGTCACGAGTATAGTGCTTGCTACGGCGATACTGCTTCTTGATGACCGTTACTACGACACCTTTGCCTATGCAGTGTATGGGTTGATGTTGCTTGTGTTGTTTCTTACCATCTTCAATCCTCATGAGATAAAGGGTTCGCGCTCGTGGATAGTCATGGGACCGATACGCCTGCAGCCGGCCGAGTTTGCGAAGTTTGCTACGGCGCTTGCTGTGGCGAAATACATGTCATCCTACGACTTCCGCCTTGACAGTTGGCGCCATCTCATCAAGGCAATAGCCATCATCGTTACCCCCATGCTGCTCATCGTGATGCAGAAGGAGACGGGGTCGGCGTTGGTCTATGCCTCATTTTTCCTCATGCTGTACCGTGAGGGTATGACGGGCAGTTTCCTTTTTTCTGCTGTTGCCATGGTGATATACTTCATCGTTGGCATACGTTTTGCCGAACCCACCATACTCCATACCACCACTCACGTCGGGCCTTTTGTAGTATTCCTGCTCATACAGGTGTTTTGCGCAGCTTTGATGATGGCGTACTGCAAGGCGGTAAAGGAGTCAAAACTCATCATAGGCATTTCGCTTGGTGTCACCCTGCTGGCGTTGCTCTTCTCGGAGTTTGTGATACGATTTGATGTGGTGTGGGTGCAGTTGGGTATCACCATATTCATCATAGGTTACCTTTTCTTTCTGGCATTCCGTGACCAGATAAAGGAATACTTCTTTATTGCCCTGTTTGTTTTGGGTTCGATGACGTTTTTCTACTCGGCATCCTTTGTGCTCAATAATGTCATGGAGCCTCACCAGCGTGTGCGTATCAATGTGTTGCTCGGGCTGAAGGAGGATCTTGCCGGTGCCGGATACAACGTGCACCAGAGTGAGATAGCGATAGGTTCGGGCGGACTGACGGGCAAGGGATTTCTCAATGGTACGCAGACGAAGTTGAAGTTCGTTCCCGAACAGGATACTGACTTTATATTCTGCACCGTGGGTGAAGAGGAGGGCTTCCTCGGATCAGCTGCCGTGCTGTTGCTCTTCATGTTTCTTATATGGCGCCTCATATATGTGGCGGAGCGACAGGTTCACCGTTTCGGGCGTGTATATGGCTATTGCGTGCTGAGTGTTTTTCTTTTTCACGTATTTATCAACATAGGCATGGTGCTGGGACTGACGCCCGTCATAGGCATCCCTCTGCCATTCTTCAGTTACGGTGGCTCGTCGTTATGGGGCTTTACGATAATGCTCTTCATCTTTCTGCGCATTGATGCCAGCCGCAATATCATAAAGAAATAAAAAACAGTTTTTTTTCTTAGAAAATGCCGTTTTCTAAGAATCTGAGTTACAACATCTTACGGATAGCTTTAGAAAACATATCCTTTTAGCTCCTAAAAGGATATGTTTTAAGGGCTAAAAGGATATGTTTTGGGTACCCAAAAGGATATGTTTTCCAAACGTGACCTTTTTCGTCACATCGTCAGGCTCATTCCTTCCTGTGATTTTACGAAGTCAACAAGCTTTCTGTTGACCTTTATTCCTGGCAGTTTTGACTCCAGTTTCAGTGGTACATGACTGAGGTTGTTGTCACGTATGGACAGTAGCAGTTTTGTATTGCCTGGTGTCTCGGAGATGATGGTGGAGAGGTCGGAGAGTATGCTTCCCAGACTGTTCATGTTGTCGGTGGTGTCAGCGTCATTGTCACTGTCATCATCACCGCTGTCATTGCTACCACTATCCTTGGCATTGCCGTTGATTTCGTTTAAGTCAAGGTGTAAGGTCAGTGTGTCCATAAGATTCTCTGTCACGTTCTGCAGGAAGTCTATGCTCTGTATATTCAGATTATAGACGCCACTGCCACGGAATCGCTCCTGTGATTTCATTTTGACAAATACGGAGCTCCCCACTGTCAGCATTCCCTGCCAGCGTGCCCAGTCTTTATCAAACAGGGCGATTTCGCCCATGCCTACAAAGTCCTCTATGGTGACTATTCCCATGGGTGTTCCCTTCTTGGTGAAACGTGGATTGACCTGTGTTACTATGCCACCAAATGTCAGTGTGTCCCTCTTTGCCAGTTCTGCACGGTCGGCATCTTTGCCTATCTCTGCGCATGATGTGTTGCACATACACTCCAGTACGACAGAAAATTCGTCCAGCGGATGAGCTGAGAGGTATATGCCTACGAGTTCGCGCTCCTTGTTGAGTCGCTCTATGGCGCTCCATGGCTCCGTCTTCTGTGGGCGTGGCTTGGTGATTTCTATACTGTCAAAATCTCCGAACAGCGAGTTCGCAGCACTTGCCTTAGCCGTCTGATACTGTGTGCCATATATCGACAAAGCATCGATGAATTGGGCATATTTTCCACACTGTGCCATATACTGTTCGCGTGTTATGCTATCCAGTCCGTCAAGGGCTCCTGAAAGTGCGAGGCATTCAAGTGCTTTCTTGTTCATTGCCGACGACGGCACGCGTTCCAGCATGTCATATACATTCTTGTATGGCCCGTTCTTGTCGCGCTCCTTTATGATGGCTATTGTTGCTGCTTCACTCATGCCCTTGATGGCTGCCAGTCCGAAGCGTATCTCACCCTTCTTGTTGACACCGAAGTTGGCGTACGACTCGTTGACATCAGGTCCCAGGGTGGGTATGCCAAGAGCCTTGCACTCATCCATCAATTTGGTGATTTCCTTGATGTCGGAGCGACGGCGCGTGAGCAGTGCAGCCATAAACTCGGCAGGGTAGTGGGCCTTGAGGTATGCCGTTTGGTATGCCACCCACGAGTAGCAGGCAGCATGCGACTTATTGAAGGCGTATGATGCGAATTTCTCCCAGTCGGCCCATATCTTTTCCAGCACCTTCTCATCATGTCCGTTCTTTTTGCCACCCTCAATAAACTTCGGTTTCATCGCATCAACGATGTCTTTTTTCTTCTTACCCATCGCCTTACGCAGGGCATCACTCTCACCTCGGGTGAAGTTTGCAAGCTGACGTGACAGCAGCATCACCTGCTCCTGATAAACCGTGATGCCGTAGGTGTCCTTCAGATACTTCTCTGTGATATCGATATCGTAGGTTATGGGTTCTCTGCCGTTCTTGCGGGCTATGAATGATGGTATATAGTCCATCGGACCCGGACGATACAGGGCGTTCATGGCGATGAGATCTTCGAATACGGTGGGGTGAAGCTCTCTGAGGTATTTCTGCATACCCGCACTCTCAAACTGGAAGGTACCTATCGTCTGTCCCTTTTGGTAGAGTTGGTATGTCAGTTCATCGTCAATAGGTATATTGTCGAGGTCTATGTCGATGCCTCTTGTCAGTTTGACGTTCTTCACCGCCTCTTTCTGCTCCGACAGTGTCTTCAGTCCGAGGAAGTCCATCTTTATCAGTCCCGTCGATTCAATGACATGACCGTCATACTGTGTCACTGCAGTCTTGGTGTCAGGAAAATCGGGGTCGTCGGCGGTACTCACGGGTACGTGGTCGCTGATAGGGTCACGGCAGATGATGAAGCCACAGGCATGGAGACCCACATTGCGTATCGTGCCCTCAAGCATCTTAGCATACTTTATGGTATTGGCCTCGGCGGGGTTGACAGAAGCCTCAGCATGTTGCAGCTCGGGTGTGCATTTCAGGTAGTTTACAAGCTTTGGTTTCATGCCGTCGGGCAAACGGTCGGGCATAGCCTTACACCATGCATTGACAACAGCAAGCGGAACCTTCTCCACCCTGCCTACGTCCTTTATGGCATTCTTCGCCGCCATGGTGCCGTAGGTGATGATATGGGCGCAATTCTCGTGTCCGTACTTGTCCATCACCCATTGCAACACTTTGCCTCTGCCGTCATCGTCGAAATCAGTATCTATATCGGGGAGTGATATACGGTCGGGGTTGAGGAAACGCTCGAACAGCAGGTCGTACTTCAAGGGGTCGAGTTTGGTGATGCCCAGACAGTATGCCACCACAGAACCCGCTGCACTGCCACGTCCTGGCCCCACCCACACATCGAGTTGCTTGCGGGCGCTGTTGATAAAGTCCTGTACGATAAGGAAGTATCCAGGGAAGCCCATCGTCTTCATGATGTGCAGCTCAAAGCGCACGCGCTCGTCCACCTCCTTGCTGATATTATTCTCCGCCGCCCATGCCGACAGTTCATCGGGCTGCATTGGCTTCTCTATCACCTTATAGCCGCTGCCGTAGATGCGCGATGCACCTTCGTAAGCCAGCTTGCCAAGGTAGTCTGCCTCAAACTTTATGCGATATAGCTTGTCGTAGCCTCCGAGTTTCTTAATCTTGTTCTTTCCATCTTCTTCGGGAAGCTGGTTCTTGCCATATTCATCCGATGTAAACTCATTGTACAAGTCTGTTTCCGAGAAGCGCTCGCGCCACTGTTCCTCCGTGCCAAACTCCGATGGAATGGGGAAAAATGGCATAATAGGGTCAGACTCGAGGTTGTATGTCTCTACCTTGTCGAGTATCTCGATAGTATTGTCAAGAGCCTCAGGTATATCGGCAAAGATTTCATTCATCTCCTCCTGAGTCTTGAACCACTCCTGCTTGGTGTATAACATACGCTGCGGATCGTCAAGATCCTTGCCTGTTCCGAGGCATAGCAAATGGTCATGGGCCTCAGCAGCATCCTTGTCAATGAAGTGGCAGTCGTTGGTACAAATCAGTTTTATGCCATACTCCTTGGAGAATTCTATGAGTTGACGGTTTACCTTCTGCTGCATAGGGAATGTCTCTCGGTTGGCACGTTGGCTGGGGTCCTTCACCTCATGACGCTGCAACTCAAGGTAGAAGTCATCGCCCCACAGGTTCTTGTGCCACTCCACCGCCTTCCTTGCACCCTCTATGTCACCGTCAAGTATCAGCTTAGGTATCTCTCCACCTATACACGCCGAGCAGACGATGAGGTCTTCATGATACTTTTCGAGGTCTTCATGATCGGTTCGAGGTCTGCCGTAGAAACCATCAACCCACGAATGTGACACAAGACGTATAAGGTTTTTGTAGCCGTTAAGGTTCTTGGCAAGTACTATGAGGTGCCATCCACCGCGGTCTATGTTGTCGTCACGGCGATTCATGCCACGCCGCGCCACATACATCTCGCAACCGAATATGGGCTTAAAGGGTTCTTTGCCAGCCTTTTTCAGTTCCTTGTTGGCTTTGTTACACTCGTCAAAGAGATCCTTTACACCAAACATGTTGCCGTGGTCGGTAATAGCCATTCCGCGCATGCCATCGGATATGGCACGCTTGACAAGGTCAGCGACTTTGCTCTGACCATCGAGTAGGGAATAGTGGGTATGATTGTGGAGGTGAACGAAATTATGCATAGTGACTGCGAAGTTAATAATTTTTATCCAGTAAAAGGGGTATTGCCCTTTCTTAAATACTTTTTTCGCACATATTTATTCATTTTATTTGCATAATTCGGTAAAAATCTTTACCTTTGCAAAGATTACAAAGCAACTTGACGCTTGTCTCAAACGCTACTCACCTAACAGACCTTCTAACAATACTAACATTGGCATGGGAGAAAAAATACAGAAACTGAAGAAGATAAAGAAACTGAAGAAGATACGTATCCACCACGAGGGTACGGACACGCTGATATACAGTGCCATGATACTCATCGCCATTGGCGTGATACTATGGCGTTCTTTTGACAGCCATATCCCATTCTATATCTTTGCCGTCATATTTGGTTCTATATGGTGCGTGGTGCTCAATTTCTTCCGCTGTCCTATACGTCACTATGGTACAGATGACACTGATAACCTTGTCATAGCTCCTGCTGACGGACATATCGTGGTGATTGAAGATGTTGAGGAGAATGAGTATTTCCATGAGAAGAGAAAGATGGTGAGCATCTTCATGAGTCTGTGGAACGTACATGCCAACTGGTTTCCTATCGATGGCACCGTCAAGATGGTAAAGCACAAGAACGGAAAATTCCACAAGGCATGGCTGCCCAAGGCGGCAGAGGAGAATGAGATGGCAGATATCATCATAACCACTCCCGATGGCGTCGATATCCTGTGTCGTCAGATAGCGGGTGCTATGGCGCGTCGCATCGTGACGTATGCCAAGGAGGGTGAGATATGCTATATCGATGAGCATCTCGGATTTATCAAGTTTGGTTCGCGTGTTGACCTGTATCTTCCTATCGACACCGAGATAAAGGTGACGATGGGACAGTCCACCACGGGCAACCAAACTGTCATAGGTATTATGAAATGAAGAAACACTTACCAAATATGATTACGTGCTGCAACCTCATCTGCGGTTGCATAGCCACCACATACGCCATCACGGGGCAGCCTGCGATGGCTTTGCTGTTTATTGTGCTCGGCGCTGCATTTGACTTTTTTGACGGTATGACAGCACGACTGCTGAACGTATCGAGTGAGATAGGTAAGGAACTGGACTCACTGGCTGACGACGTTACTTTTGGCGTAGCACCCTCTGCCATCATCTTTTATGAGTTGCAGGTGTTGGACAGCCCTCTTCGCTCATTAAACTTCCAACTGTCAACTGTCAACTATCAACTATCAACCATAATCCCTTACCTCGCCTTCATCGTTGCAGCTTTCAGTGCCGTTCGCTTGGCAAAGTTCAATCTTGATACCCGACAGACAACATCGTTTATCGGTCTTCCAACGCCTGCCAACGCCCTTTTCTGGGCTTCGCTGATAGCAGGTTTTGGACCCGTGCTCGAACAGTACGGGTGGTTCTCCCTGCTCATCATCATTGGCATATTTCTCAGTTCGTGGATATTGGTGGCAGAGATTCCGATGTTTGCTCTCAAGTTCAAACATTGGGGTTTTAGGGGAAATGAGGTAAAGTACCTCTTCATAGCCTTCTCTGCCCTCGTGCTGATAACAACCGTTGCTGTGGGTATAGTGACAGGACAGACAAATCTGTGCTACTCGGGATTCTCCATCATAATCGTGGCATACGTGCTAACAAGTCTTGCAGTTGACAAGTTGACGAGTTGACAAGTTAATACAAAACATAATCTTCAATTTTCAATTTTCAATCTTCAATGAGCGACGAAGACTACATGCGCAAAGCTATTGCCGAGGCTGAGGCAGCAGCAGAGGAAGATGAGATTCCCATCGGTGCCATAGTGACCTGTCGCGGAAGGATTATAGCACGTACCCATAACCTCACCGAGACATTGCATGATGTCACCGCTCATGCCGAGATGCAGGCCATTACTGCAGCTGCCAATGCTCTCGGGGGGAAATATCTGCAGGACTGTACCATGTATGTCACCGTGGAACCCTGTCCCATGTGCGCCGGTGCTCTCGGGTGGGCGCAGATATCACGCTTAGTGTATGGCACTAAGGATGAGAAACGGGGCTATACCACCTACGCACCTAAGGCCCTGCATCCCAGAACTGAAATCGTCGGCGGAGTGCTCGAAGATGACTGCCGTCAACTGATGCAACAGTTCTTTCAAAAGAAGAGGTAACCATCTGTAATCTACAATCTATAATCTATTAATCTACAACAATGCTAACCTTCTTTTCTACTAACCTGTGGCTTCTGTGGCTCATCGTGAGTCTTGCATGCCTCGTCATCGAACTCAGCAGCGGTGACTTCTACTTTATATGTTTCTCGCTTGGAGCATTAGTATCCATAATCTTTGCCACGTGTGACGCACCGTTCATAGCGCAGTTGCTATCGTGGGTGATAGCCTCCGTGCTCTGTCTCGTCTTTGTCAGACCATCACTGGTCAAGAGGCTGCACAACCGCAAGGAGCGCAAAAGTAATGCTGATGCGCTGATAGGACGTAGCGGAAAGGTAACTACTGCCATACCAGCAGATGGCTATGGCTACGTGCAGATAGACGGCGACCAGTGGCGCTCCCTCTCTGCTGATGGCACAGAGATACCGGTAGGCACTACCGTCAGCGTAGTGTCACGTGATAGTATCGTACTTACGGTAAGGTAGAGTATAGAGTATAGAGTGTAATG
Source organism: uncultured Prevotellaceae bacterium (assembly GCA_946187445.1). GTDB lineage: Bacteria > Bacteroidota > Bacteroidia > Bacteroidales > Bacteroidaceae > Prevotella. The sequence continues at coordinate 61,912 of CAMHQF010000005.1, read as the reverse complement.
TATAAAGTATAAAGTGTAATGTATAAAGTTTTAGTTTTATGGAATTTCTAACCGTACTATTCATCGTGCTGCTCATACTGGCAGCCATCGTCTTGAAAAAGACTATCGTAATCATCCCACAGTCAGAAACAAAAATAGTGGAACGACTGGGTAAGTACTACCAGACCCTCGAGCCTGGCATCAACTTCATCATACCCTTTATCGATAGGGCAAAGGACATGGTGGCGATGGCACGCGGACGCTACGTCATGACTGACCGCATAGACCTTCGTGAACAGGTGTACGACTTCGACCGTCAGAATGTTATCACCAAGGATAACATACAGATGGAAATCAATGCTCTGCTATACTTCCAGATTGTTGACCCATTCAAGGCGGTCTATGAAATCAGCAACCTGCCCAACGCCATCGAGAAACTGACGCAGACGACGCTGCGTAACATCATCGGCGAGATGGAACTCGACCAGACACTGACTTCACGTGACACCATCAACTCAAAGCTGCGTCTCGTGCTCGACGATGCCACAAACAAGTGGGGTATCAAGGTAAACCGTGTAGAGCTACAGGACATCATACCACCTGCAACAGTGCTACAGGCTATGGAGAAGCAGATGCAGGCAGAGCGTAACAAGCGTGCCACCATCCTGACCTCAGAAGGTGAGAAGCAGGCCGTGATACTGAAGTCAGAGGCTGACAAGACAGCTGCCATCAACCGTGCTGAGGCAACAAAGCAACAGGAGATACTACGTGCTGAGGGTGAGGCGCAGGCACGCATACGCAAAGCAGAGGCAGAAGCTATCGCTATCGACAAGATAACAGAGGCTGTCGGCAAATCAACCAACCCTGCCAATTACCTCCTTGCACAGAAATACATACAGACCCTGCAGGACATAGCCAAGGGCAATGAAACCAAAACAGTTTATCTGCCCTACGAAGCAACAAACCTCATGGGCTCCATTGGTGGCATAAAGGACCTGTTTAAAGCAGATTAAGATATTATAGAATTCAACAAAGAAGGCTCCCGCTTGGGAGCCTTCTTTTGTTTTTATTTATCCAGCGCCTCGTACTTGGAGTGCTGACTCTTGTATTCCGGCACTATCTCCTTCATCTTCTTCACTATCACCATGTCATCATAGCTCTTGGAGAGCGTGAGGAGTTCCTCTTCATTCTTCAAAACTGTAGCATAGTCATACTCGCGTACCGCAGCAATCTTGATCTTAGGATGGTGCGTGGGCTTTGTCAGTTCGGCATCGTTGAGCACCTCTTCATATAGTTTTTCGCCGTCGCGCAATCCTGAGAATACAATCTTGACGTTCTTTGCTCCGCTGAGGTCTATCATACGTTGTGCCAGGTCGGCTATGCGAACCGGTTTGCCCATGTCGAAGACGAATATCTCACCACCCTTGCCCATGGTGCCTGCTTCGAGCACCAGTTGGCATGCCTCAGGTATGAGCATAAAGAAACGTATGATATCGGGGTGAGTCACTGTGACGGGACCGCCCTGCTTTATCTGTTCACGGAACAGTGGTATCACCGAACCATTAGAACCCAGCACATTGCCGAAGCGTGTGGTGATAAACTGCGTCACTGCCGGTGTGCCGTCAGCCTGCTTCATCTCACTCATTGCCTTGTTGAGACTTTGGCAGTATATCTCGCATATACGTTTAGAGCATCCCATCACGTTAGTGGGGTTGACAGCCTTGTCGGTGCTTATCATTACAAATTTCTTGGTGCCGTACTTCACTGCGAGGTCGGCTATCACGCGTGTACCATACACATTATTCTGTATCGCCATGGCAGGGTTGTCCTCCATCATAGGCACGTGCTTGTATGCAGCAGCGTGGAAGACGTATTCAGGTTTATGGGCACTGAAAATCATCTCCATGTGCGAATTGTTGGATATGTTGCCCACGATGCATGCACATGGTATCTCGGGATGAACCTTCTTCATGTACAGACTCACATCGTGCATGGGTGTCTCCGCCTGGTCTATGAGTATCAGCTGTGAAGGGTCGTAGCGTGATATTTGCTTCACCATCTCGTTGCCTATACTTCCTGCAGCACCTGTAATGAGTATTCGCTTACCCTGCAACATCAGTCCGATGGAGTTCATGTCAACCTCTATCTTGTCGCGAGGCAAGAGGTCTTCGATATCTACCTCTCGCAAATGCTGCGTGGCATTCTTCGTAGGATCCCATTCCTCAGTATCGGCAACCATCATGATTTTTATGCCAGCCTTTATCAGTGAGTTTTGCAGTGCTGTGTCCTCACGGAATACCTCCTTCTGTATAGGGCTCACTACCATCACAGTGGCTCCCTCTTCCTTCATGTGACGTATCAGGTTGGGACCATTGCGGCGAACCTTTACACCAAGCAGATACTTAGACTTCAGCGAGCCGTCGCTCACGAAGCCGCGTAGGTCAAACTTGCTACCACCTTCCTTAAATGAGTGTCCCAAAGCTATACCACCCTCGTGTACACCAAAGATGAATGCCTTTTGTTTGTGGCTTGAAGCAAAAAGAGTCTCGTACAGGTATTTCACTATTATGCGCAGTCCCCACTGTCCGATGATGCAGAAGAGCATCATCACCACGATGGTGAGCCAGCGCAAGCCACCTATGATACTGCTGTTGGGTGCCACCAAGTGAATGATGGATATCAGCAGTCCTCCCAGAAAAACAGAGTTCATCACCTTGATGAAGTCCACCGTCGTGGTATAGCGTATCACACCGCTGTAGGTGTGGAATATGCGCATGCCAACCATGAAAAATGGTACGGCGAGAGCCCATGTCCTCGCATGGTTCCAGAAGTGTTTCGACAGACTCAGTCCGCCCGATACGGCATACGTCGCCACCATACCTGCAACAAATACTATGATGCAGTCAATCACTATGATACACCAGAATGGCAACGCCCTTCGGGTAAACCATCTGTTTCTTATTTCATTAGTCACTGCCATAATACGACTCCTTTCTGCGTCGCTCATAGTAAATGCGACACTGATGCAAAGGTACAACTTTTTTGTAAAACACAAAAAAAAATGTACTTTTTTCATCAATTTAGAATTTAAATTAGTACTTTTGCATCGTTTTATAGCAAAATATTGAGCACTATGACTACCTATCAGTCCATATTCCAGCAGATACGTAACATCCCGCGTCCATCTCACCATGAGGAGCGCATCGCAGATTACCTATGCCGCTTTGCCGAGGAGCATCACCTCACTCATCGTCGCGATGCGCATGACAATGTGGTGATAGAGAAACCTGCATCCCCAGGTTACGAAGACCACGAGGCGGTGGTGATACTCTGCCACATGGATATGGTGTGTGTCGCGGAACCCGGCAAGGCCTTCAATCCACTCACCGACCCCATAGAGGCAGTCACATACAGTGAAGGCGGACACCTATGGATGAAGGCCGATGGAACTTCGCTCGGTGCGGACAACGGCATAGGGCTCTCCATGGCTCTCGCTATACTTGCCGATTCCTCGCTGTCTCATCCACATCTCGAGGTACTTGTCACCACCAACGAGGAAGATGGCATGAGCGGAGCACAGGGATTGTCACCCGATTTTATCAGTGGACGACGTGTCATAAACCTCGACTCAGAGACATACGATGAGATTACTGTAGCCTCTGCAGGTGCCATAATACAGCGGGCTTCTCTCCCCGTTGCCAAAATACAGATGCCCTCCGACTACGTAGCATACAGCATAGAGGTGACAGGTGGCAAAGGCGGACACAGCGGAGTGGATATAGGCAGGGACAGGGCAAATGCTATCAAGGTGCTCGCTAATCTGCTTATCGTTGCCATACGCCAGTGCAACATCAAACTATATATTGTAAACTTCAGTGGTGGACAGGCTGCTGCCTCCATACCCTCTGCATCGGAGGCAAAGATAGTGATACCTCGTGATGACACATCACGCTTCCTTACGCTTGTGGCACAGTGCAACCATGCACTGCTGACACAGTATGCCACCACCGATCCAGATATCGTGATACGTGCCACACCATCGGTATGGCATGGCAGCATCATGAACGAAGAGACTACACAGGTGCTCCTCGCCTCGATCAATGCCATACCCGTTGGAGTGCTACAGTCGTCACCCACTGACGACAGCCTGCCCCTTACCTCCAATAATATCGGCAAGGTAACTGTCAACTCTCAACTGTCAATTGTCAACTTAGAGATTCACACCCGCAGTTTCATTGATTCCGAGATGAGACGCATAGCCTCCGAGATAGAAAAGATATATCTCCTCTCAGGTGCCACTGTCGATAAGGTTATGGAGTCACCTGCATGGACGGAGACCGACACTGCGTTGCTTGATGTCACGACTCAGGTATTTAAAGACGTCCTTGATATTACGCCCCGTTCAGTCTCCATGCACTTCGTACTTGAAGCAGGTTACCTCGTGCGTACTTTCCCAGGACTGCACATTGTCAGCATAGGGCCTCGCATACTCGAGCCTCATAGCATCCATGAGCGTGTGGACCTTGATACCTGCGATGATATTTGGCGTGTCACCATCGAGCTACTCAAGCGATTGTAACATTGCAAGTAAGGATGAAAAAGATACTGTTTGTCTGTCATGGAAATATCTGCCGCAGTCCCATGGCAGAGTACATAATGAAGCATCTGGTGAAGGAGGCACACCTCACTGAGGAGTATGAGATAGCATCAGCAGCTACCTCTACGGAGGAGTTGGGCAATCCAGTATATCCGCCTGCCAGACGTAAACTCGCTGAGCATGGCATAGGGTGTGAGGGGCATCATGCACGTCAGTTGACGAGGGCTGACTACGAGTACTACGACCTGTTGATAGGTATGGATCAGTATAACATACGCAACATGGAACGTATGTGTGGTGGTGACCCAGAGGGAAAGATACATATGCTACTCGACTATGCTGGTAGGATGGGCGAATCGGTTGCCGACCCTTGGTACACTGGTGACTTTGAAGCTACATGGCGTGACTGCCTCAGTGGATGCAAGGCGCTGCTACACAGTTAGCAGTGCATAGTGCACAGTTCACAGTCAAATCCTAAAAGTTAAAAAAGATTAAAGAATAACAAACTGTGAACTGTGAATTGTGAACTGTGAACTATTTTTTGTAACTTTGCACCCGCAAAAAATGTTGGCGGGATAGCTCAGCTGGTTAGAGCGTCGGATTCATAATCCGGAGGTCGAGGGATCGTGACCCCCTCCCGCTACCCTTAAAATCAGGCAGTTACAGGTATTGTAGCTGCCTTTTCATTTTACAAAACTGAGCAAATCCTGAACAAATCGCAAGACATTTTACATATTTGTAAAGAACTTATAAACCAATAATAAGGTATGGGAGCAGGAAGGCCACACAATAGTATCACACCCATATGGCGCAATAAAGCAGCTATCAAGGTTAGAATCTATCGTTGGATGGAGTGCGATAGTGCTACTAAGATAGGTTGCGCAAAGATAATGAAGATGTCTCGTACTACGGTTATTAAGTGGTGGGACACTATGTGTTGGACAAAAGAAGATGAAGAACGTTATAAGGCAATCAAGGGGTGGGTAATAAACAAATATGGAGACCCATGCCAATATGTTCCTGAAGTATGTGCTAAAGACCTGGGCTATGAACTTGATAAGGTTAAGTTGGATATGGAAATGCTGAAAATGGAGCCCAAATATATCTTGCCATAGTTAAATAATCTAAAATCACGCTGTACAAATTAATTGCTAAATTGGCAATTTCTGTTTTCCATATATGTAATCATATAGACAGTTATCGCGCGCGCGAGGCGGTATTTGGAGAATGTACTTTTTTTTATAATTTTGCATCTGGTTAAAATATTATGAAGGCAGGAGGCATCTTAACCTGAGAAAATGTCGCCTAAACTATTTTCCGAGATGCCAACTGCCATTTTTTTTACAAACAAATGAAAAAAAATAAAATAAATTATATACCTTTGCAGACGAATAATAATGAGAAGTGCTTCTCAACCTGAAAAAACGTCGCCAACGTAATATAGTCCAGAAGCACAGTTATGAGCAACTTGAAATAGCGGGTTGTTCACTGTGTGGATTATGGGTTTATAGTTTGGCGACGAAATTCCCTCAGGTTGCGCAGTGGCAGCCCGCTTCTTGTATTCAAATCCGCTCCCTTTAGGGCTAATGGGAGCAACCTAAAAAAAGCCAAACTAATGAAAAAGTGTATGTATCTCGCATTAATGCTTGCATCAGGCATTTATGCAAACGCTCAGGAAGTAACAGTTCCTGAGCCGGAGTTTATCAACAGTTATTGTATCCTTACAAGTGATTCTACGTATGCAATACTTCCAAAGGAACAGGGTAGCATTGGTAAACACCAAAACAAAGTAAGGAAATGGGGAAAACTTTTAGGCGGTGCTGCAAGCATAGCTGGAGCTGCAGGTGGTATCATTGGCATCAATTCTGCAGCCAACGGCTCTTTTGGTGGTACTATGGCAGGCGTCCGCATGATGGGTACATCTGCTGGTGTAGGAAGTGCAGCAAACGCTGTGAGTGGTCTCGCCGGCTCTGCAGGCATGGATATAGTATTTAAGGGTGGGCACTCTTCTTATGCAATAAATTCAAATGGCCAGGCAGCAAGACTTCTGATAAAAGGAGAGAATAACAATACCGACCCTATGGACAGTTATCGTATCGTACGTTTTAACTCCTCAAAGAAGGAACGTAGAATTCAATGGATGGAGTTTGAATCTGCCCTGATTGGCTCAGAGGAAACGAAGAAAGCAGGGTATGTTCCATTTGAGGGACACAAATATGGTGAGCAGTCATACATACTCACTATTCCAACATCAGAGCTGGAGAAAGGTGAATATGGCATCTTCTATATGAGCATTGTTTCTGCTACTACAATTCCTGTTGGAACATTCAGTGTAAAGTGATTTCTTAAAACTATATTCTATAAACAGAGATATTTCACTGGTATCGCTTTATCAGAACTAAAAAAATGATGAGTAAATTTAATTATTTAATGACGGTCGTTATGACCATATTAGCAGTATCATTAACAGCCTGTGGCAGTGACGATGAGCCTGAAACAAATTATTCTGTTATTGGAACTTGGGAGATAACGGAACTTCCTGATGATGGGGAAAGCGACATGAAAGTAGGTGATAAAATCATCTTGACGGAGAATGGCATGATTTACGATAAGTGGGGGGAACTTGGCACATGGGCAAAGGGCGGTCAATGCGCCTTGACAGATTCCGAGGAATATCCTGTTCCTTTTACAGCAAAGATTATTTCTTTAACGGAAAAAATCATGTCTATCGACATTACCATATATGGTATGACCTTCAATATGAAGTTTAAAAGGGTTTCATAACTCGTAAAGATACACATAAAAGATCGAATAATAGAATTATTACTGTCCGCTAAACTTTGAAGGAAGCAGGCTGTTACGGGAAACCGCAGGTGCCTGCTTTCTTTATTGATGAAAAACATGGTAATTTTTAACCTTTCGGCGGCTTTCCTGGAAACGGAGTGCGGAAGCTTAAAAAGAAGTCCCCTTGCTAAGAAACCACGCCTCCTTGCATAGCAACCGCACTTGGAATGTCGAGGTGCTTGCATGGAGGCGCAATCTTTACAGCAAACCGCTAAGATTCAGCAGATTACGCTTTTCTGTCCTTTTTATTCGCTAACTCTATTTGTCGAGCAATAACGTAACCTGCCGAGGGTAATTTTTAACATCTAATTCCATGTCTTTGCAAGTGAAAAGTCGAAAAAAAAGATTTCACACTATTTTACTTTCTGCTCTTGCAAGGGTAATATCATGTAGAAAGATGATGCATGAAAATGATTTCCATGCTTTTCTTCTTTTTTTTCGCAACTTTATATTACCTTTGCACACATAAAACCGAAAAAAGGACGAAAACGACCGCAAAATATGAAGACAAATACTAAAACGACGTTTACCACCATATTGATGCTGATGCTCTGCATCAACGCTATTGCGCAGGGCACGCTGAAAGGCAGAGTGGAAGACAAAGCTGCAGGCGGACCATTGACATACGTCACGGTGAGGGTTAGCAAGGCAGGACAGAAGGAGATGGTGAAAGGTGCGATGACTGATGCGCAGGGTGCCTTCTCCATATCGGGTCTGCCTTATGGCAAGTATGACGTGCAACTATCATTCGTGGGCTACACCACAGTGAACAGGCAGGTTACGCTCAGCAAGCACCACCCCGCCGCCAATTTGGGTAAGATTATCATGAGCGACGATGCCAATCAACTTAGCGAAGTAACGGTTACAGGACAGCAGTCGGCAATGAAGTTGGAGGTTGACCGCAAGACATACGATGTTTCCAACGACCTCTCAAATATTGGAGGCACGGCATCTGATGCTCTGGAAAACATACCGTCGGTAGAAGTGGACAACGATGGCAATATATCACTACGCGGCAGCACCAGTGTGGAGGTATGGATCAATGGACGTGCCAGTGGTCTTACAAGTGACAATCGTGGTACCATACTGCAACAGATACCGGCAGAGAGTATCGACCGCATAGAGGTGATAGACAACCCTTCGGCAAAGTTCTCGGCAGAGGGAAGTGCCGGCATCATCAACATCATACTGAAGCGCGACCGCAGGAAGGGCTACTATGGTTCGGTGCAGCTGGGCGCCAACACTGCAGGCGGTGCAAATACCAGTGTAAATATCAACACGAGTTCCAAGACTCTGGATACATATGCCAGCATAGGCTATCGCCATCGCGAGGATGAGAGCGGTGCTAAGACTGAGCAGACATTCTACGCTGGTGCTGACGGGATACCGACAAGCTATCAAAACTCTGAATCTGTTTCCAATAACCGTGGTAACAATCTCTTTATGCGTGCCGGACTGACCCTGCATGCCACAAAGAATGATGATCTGTCGCTATCGGGCATGTATATGCATGGAGGTTCCAACAGTTTCTCTCATACACCATACGTATATGGTGACTACCAGGCATCTGACCTTACACCCGTCACCACCCACGTGCTGGACCGCATAACGACAGGACGCGGTAGGATGAATATGGTGCATGGTGAGTTTAACTACCGACACACGTTTGCCGAGAAGCACTTCATAGACTTCGTGATGAGTCATAGTACATGGCATAGTAATAGTAGCAATCGTTATCAAAACCGCACGACCTACGAGGATGGTGTCACGCCACCCAAGGAAGAGTATCAACTGCGACCGCAAAAGATACGCAACCGCTCTACCGAACTTAAGCTGGACTACGAGAACGTACTATCACAGAAGGTATCGCTGCAGGCAGGATACAACGCCAAGTTCAACCGCGAGAACACTCCACAGGAGGCATGGAAGAGCGACGACTATGATGGTAGCGACCTGCAACCTGACGAGGCATACTACAATCGCTTCATATATAACATGGATACCCACGCATGGTACACTAATGTGACAATGAAGTTTGGTAAGTTTGGTGTGATGGCAGGTCTGCGTGGTGAGTACTGGAAAGTAAGCACCGAGTCGTATGACTATGAGCACGATCATGGTAATCCTAATGAAAACTCTAATGGGAACGGTTTTAAGAAAGATTTCTTCCAGCTTTTCCCTTCTCTGTTCTTGTCATATCAGTTTACAAAACGCGATCAGCTGCAACTCAATGTAACACGCCGCCTGAAGAGACCATGGGGTGGCCAGCTTAACTCGTTCATGGATACGAGAAACGCATCGAGCGTATCATTCGGTAACCCCGAACTGACACCGGAATATAGTTTCTCCTATCAACTCAACTACCTCAGGACGTGGGATAACCATACTCTGTTGCTCTCTGCCTACTATCGTCCCACCACCGATGTGATACAACGCATAAAATATACGATAGATGGTGATGAACGCACATTCCAGACCAACATGAATCTATCGGAGAGTGTCAATTCGGGACTGGAGATGACGCTTAAGAACAAATTTGCGCGTTGGTTGGAACTTACCACTACTGCCAGTGCCTTTTACTATAAACTTGATGCCTTTAACTATACCCTCGTCGATCCGTTGTATGGTAAGACCATCACTGTAAGTGGTGATAGCGAGAGCCGTTTTTCATGGAACGCACGTATGCAGGCAAACTTTACCTTGCCTCATAACTTTACCATACAACTGAGGGGTAGATACCAGTCAAAACGATTGGTAACACAAGGCTCTCGCCGTCCGTCATACAGCATGGACATAGGAGTGCGCAAGAGTTTCTTCAACAGAAAACTGATACTCGCTCTCAACTGTCGCGACCTGCTCGATTCCAAGCGCAACAAGTCAGAGACATCAAGTGACACTTTTTACCAGTATAGCGAGAACTGGCGCCACGCACGAAAGTTTAACCTAACCGTTACATGGGCTTTCGGTAACAACAACTCCAAGAAGTCTAAGCGACAACGCGAAGATGAAGGTGATGAAGATGAAATGACAGGCTCATACAGCGGAGCAGACGAATAGATAATAAAAAGGCTGACGATTGTAGTCGTCAGCCTTTTTTGTATTCAAGTGGCTTTTGTTACTTAAGCAGTTCTTCTGGAACGGCATAGGCCATTGCCTCATAAGCCGTTTCTGATGGATGCAGATGGTCACCCGAGTCATATCCCAAAGCAAAGCGCTCAGTACATTTCTCATCACGTACTGCCTTGTCGAAATCCACACAACCGTCGAACAATGGCGACGTGCGTAGCCAATCATTGAATGCCACACGCATCTCTTCACGCATCTCATTGTATGTGCGCCATCCGTATATAGGGAGCAATGTGCCACTATATACCTTTATCTTTTTGAGAATCTCATGCTGACGTACATAATCAACGTAAATAACCTTCATTCCTCTCTCCAGTTCCTCCAGCGTGGGCATATCGCTCCACGGGCGGAATGGGTTGACATCAGTGCCTACAGGGTGTATGATATCGTTGATGCCATGCTGTATGATGACCGACGACATACCTGCCACATCCATCTCAATGGGAAAACGTGTGGCACCCTTCAGTCCGTATGCCTGGTACGTTATGCAGTCATACTGCCTAAGAATACGAGTGCCACTGACGGCACGACGTATTATGGAAACATCATGATAATCCTCCCTCCATGCTCTCAGAGCAAGGTAGTCAGGCCAGCTCTGTGCCGTTATCGAGTCGCCATAACACACGAGGGCGTGGTTTTTCTCTTCAGTCAGTATGTCGATGGTGTTGAGAAAATAAAACCAGTTGGTATTGCGCGTCAGGTCAAGGGGCAACTCATCTGCTTTGGCAAAGTCGCCATAAGCATACTTTCCCTTGGACAGCGGACCAGTGATGAGTGTGCCGGCATTCATCTGTGTGTAGTCGGCAAGGTAGATGCTTACATCTATGGTATCGCCAGCATTGATTTGACATTCCACTTCTTCCGTTGTCACTTCCCTGCCTGGTTCGATAATCTGCGATTTCATCGGTATTTTCCTACCATCGGCAGTAGCTATCACTATCTTCGACAAACTGACAGGCTCCGTGCCAGTGAGGTTAGAGAAGCGCAGTCGCAGTTTGCTGCCGGAGAAAGGCATGAAGATAGGGTAGCGCAGCGTGATGTCCTTGGCATACACTGCCTCCTTGCGGTCGGTGATTGATGTTGCATTGCCCCAGCAGGCAACCCACTTGTTGTATAGCATATCTTGATATTTTTTGCAAAGTTACAAAAAAAACTTTATACTTTATACTTTATTCTTTACACTTTTTAGTACCTTTGCATCCGTGAAAGCTATACTCTGCACATTTCTCATATCGTTCGTGCCGCTGATGATGGTGGCTCAGGACACATTGTCCACACATATATATTACGATGTGCAGACAGAGATGGCTGTCGGTACGGGCGACTATACGGCATATCAACTGGTGACAAACCGTCACCATACGCTTGGTACACGTTCCAATACGGCATATCTGCGCGGTGCTGTCGGCATAAGGCATGACTTTGGACCGAACACCGTTCTCACAGGCAAGGTCGATGCCATCGCTTCGCTGCATGCCGACCACAAGGTATATCTGCAACAGTGTTATGCAAACCTGCGATACAAGAATTTCTTTATTGAGGTAGGTAGCAGGGAACAGAAACCCGTGATGCGAGATGACTTACTCTCCATAGGCTCGTTTATCAAAGGAACGAATGCCAAACCCATACCACAGATACACATAGGAACAAACGGCTTCTGGACTGTGCCCTATACCAAGCAGTGGCTACAGATAGACTTTGACTTCGGGTACGGTCACTTCCTCGATGGTGGTTATAAGGAGAGAATGTTTGAGACAGATCGCGATGTCAATACATCTTATACAGATAACACGTGGTATCACCAAAAGCATTTGTATTTCCGTTCCAATCCCACCAAACGCTTTTTTGCTGTCATAGGCATAGAACATGCGGTGCAGATGGGAGGCATCAAACACTATTATGTTGATGGAGTGTTACGCGAGACAAACAAGAAGGCCAACCTAAAAACATTCCTGAAAGTAATACTGCCACTTGGCAACAGCGACTACTATAATGACAATGCCATGGAGGACTGGGTATATGGCAATCACATAGGCGTGATGACATATCAGATAGGGTGGAACATAGACAAGGACCACCAGTTGCAGGCTTATCTCGACAATATCTTTGAAGATGGCTCGGGCATAAGAAAAGGCAATGGTTGGGACGGGCTATGGGGCTTGGAATACAAGAACAAGAAACATGGCAGGCAGTATGTGAGAGGCGTAGTGGCAGAGTATTTCCAATCAACAAACCAAGGTGGTCCGCTACACTGGGATCCAGGTGACTATCCTGAACCTGCAAGGAGCCAGATAACAAGTATGGTGACAGGTAACGACAACTACTATAACCATATGTTCTACGATGGTTATTCACACTATGGCATGACACCAGGCATAGCCCTCATCACCTCTCCTATATATAATAAGGATGGCTACATGGGGTACCGTGATAACCGAGTAAAAGCATGGCATGTGGGTATCAATGGCGAGTTGACACCCTGTCTGTCATATCTCGTAAAAGGCTCATACCGTGAGGGGAAAGGCACATACAATACCCCTATCTACCCTAAGACGCACTTATTTGGAGCCATAGTGCAAGGCACATACACTATGGGAGGATGGACCTTCTCCGCAGCATACGCCTTTGACAATGGCAATGTCATCGGAGACAACTCCACGTTTGACATAAAAATAGGTTATCATGGCAAGATACTTTAGAAAGTTGACACATATTCTGTTATCGTTAACGTTATCGTTAGCGTTGTTCTCTTGCCAGGAGGGACATGATGCAGGCGACCTGTTAGGACAGTGGAAGCGTGAGGGGACAGACAACCAGTATATAGCATTCTCAGGTGACATAGTACTGATGCGCGCTGTGGGACAGCGAGAGGTCTTTGGCAGTTTTCAGCATGTGGGTGACAGTATCTTCATACAGTGCTGCTCCATTGATGATGAAGCGGCAGACAAGACAATCGTAGAGGAGGCCTTCGGATTCAAGCCATTTGACAATATACGACTGCGCATAGCCACTCTTAACGGCGATGCCCTCGTCCTTACCTCAAAAGAGAAGGTGTGGAACTTCAAAGCCTACTAACTAACTCTATTACAATCATAACTACAAAAACATTCTGCTATATGGATTCTTTGATTATATTATCACTAACTTTCCTTCTATCGCTCCTTCTCGGATTTCTCATCATACCATGCGTAGTAAGGCTTTCACATGAAATGCACCTCTACGACCTCCCCGACAGCCGCAAGGTTCACGCACTCCCCATACCCCGACTGGGCGGAGTGGTGTTCCTTCCTATCGCCACAGCCATAATAGCAATAGTGCTAGTAATAATGCTCCGAGTAGGTGTAACTGGCGAGTTTCTGTGGTCAAACGTCACTATACAACATTTCCTCGCCTACATTGCAGGAGCCATGATGCTCTATAGCGTCGGACTCTTCGACGACCTCCACGGCGTGTCCTATCGTGTGAAGTTTTGCATACAGATTATGGCAGCTATTCTGCTGTGTATTGCTGGACTGTGGATAGCCGACTTCTCTTACGTATTCTTTATCGAAGAAGTATCTTGGTGGATAGGCATGCCCGTCACTATACTCTTTGTGGTTTATCTTACTAATGCCATGAACCTCATCGACGGCATTGACGGTCTGGCATCTGGCCTCAGCATTATAGCCCTCAGTGTTATCGCCTGTTTAAACTATTTCGCTAAAGATATAACGTGGACGATGATACCTCTGGCATTTGTCGGAGTTCTATTGCCATTCTTTTACTACAATGTCTTTGGCGACAAATACAAGACCTTTATGGGTGACGCTGGAAGTCTCACGCTCGGTTTCACCCTCGCATTCCTCGTACTCCACTTCTGGCAAAGAGAACCAGTATGGGATGGTCACATTCACAATATAGGTATCATAGCCCTCAGCACACTCGTAATACCTATGTTCGACGTCGTCAGAGTATTCGCTTCACGAGTTAGAGACGGACGCAATCCTTTCCTGCCCGATAAGAACCACATACACCACAAGTTGCTTCGCACCGGCATGAAACCCAAGATAGCAATGGCCACCCTGCTCTTCCTTTCGATGCTTTTTGTCTTCATCAACTATCTCGTAGCCGAATTCATGTCACAAACCATCATGATTATTGGCGATGTGGTACTATTTTGCCTCATGCACGTTATTATTAACTACTTCATAAGTAAAAAGGAAGAAGGTAAACCCCAGTATGAAAGAGCATACTGATAATCCATACAAAAACACCAAGCACGTGAAAGTATCAATAATAACCGCGACATACAACAGTGCCCAAACTTTGGGCGATGCCATGAAGTCTGTCCTTGACCAGACTTATTCTGATATAGAGTATATCATTGTGGATGGTGCTTCTTCTGATGGTACGCAAGATGTAGTACGTCAATATGAGTCCCAGTTTGCAGGCAGATTGAAATGGATGTCAGAAAAAGACCGTGGCATCTACGATGCGATGAACAAAGGTATTAGGATGGCTACGGGTGATGTAATAGGTATCCTTAATTCAGATGACTATTTTACGTCTAACGATGTGGTGCAGCGTATCGTGAGTACCTTTGACAATAAGACAGATGCCATATATGGTGATATCCATTTCATCCACGATGGACAACCTGACAAGTGTGTACGCTATTATAGCTCAAAGCACTTTCGCCCTCTGTGGCTCCGCTTTGGCTTCATGCCCGCACATCCCTCGTTCTACTGCCGCCGCGAGGTGTTTGACAAGGCAGGTTTCTATAAAATAGACTATGCCATAGGTTCAGACTTTGAGATGATGGTTCGTCTCTTTATGAAGCATCGTATCAATGCACGCTACCTAAATATGGATTTCGTCACCATGCGCACAGGAGGCGCAAGCACTCGTAACGTCAAGAGTCGCATGCAACTTATCAAGGAGGATGTACGGGGCTGCCGAGAAAATGGTATCTATACCAATGCCTTGATGATTAGCATGAAATTCTTGTATAAGATATTTGAGTTCAAATTTTAGACTCTTTCATCCAAGCTAATGTTCGCTTAATGCCTGTGATCCTATCGACAGGCGGATGTGGAGCGATGGCAATGGTGTTGTCCAAAGGTATGATGTTATCTGTAGTCATATTTTTTAGACGGAAAGAGGTCATGGGGAAGTGAAGACCAAACATTCCCAAGATATCGCCACCCCAAGCTGCTAAGCGAATTAGCCAGAAGGGCACTCTGGGTATCTTACGTCCTAATTCTGCTGCAATCTGATTTGCCCATTCCTCAATAAAGATAGCAGGAGAATCTCCCAGATAAAACACTTTGTTAGCTTCATCCTGTGTAGGGTTACTGAGAATCTGGTCTATCTGATAGAGTGCGTTTTCTATATAGCCATATGTCTTGGTGCATGAGCGATGATCGATATGGAAATACATCCCAGCCTTCACTACATCAAAGAATTTACGGTAGGGAACACCAAACCACGGCCCCCACATGGAAGTAGGACGAAGAATGGCCCAATCACATGCTGGCTGATGTTTCCAGGTCAATTGTTCGGTGATAACCTTACTCTCCCCATAAAACGTTGATGGTGCATAGTCGTACTGGTTTTTTGGAATGTAGCCAGTATGGCAGACCAACATAGAAGATGTTATGAGGATTTTCTTTAGTCCTTTGAGTTGGTGGGATGCCTTTAAAACATTATCCACACCAATTGTATTTGCCTGGTAGTCATCTACAGACTTACCATCTAAGTCCGTACGTGCTGCCAGATGAACAATGTAGTCTGGTACATACTGTAGGATGATTTCGCTTAGCTTCTCATAGTCGGTAATATCGCATTGTTGCCAATAATCCTTAGCCTGACTGTTTTGAGGAACTTTGATATCAAGGTTTTTTACATTCCATCCCTTCTTGATATAGTAATCGACCAAATTGGTGCCAATAAAGCCTGAGCCTCCAGTGATAAGTATCTTCATTTTGTTTGAGTCTTTATTTTCCAGTGTTTCTATATTCCTCCTTTAGGTCTTTGGCGATAGCCTTCCATGACAATTCACCATCATGATAGTCTGCTTGTATCTCATGGCTATACTGCTCCAGTACAGCAGGATGTTGCCAAAGTTCGACGATAGCATCGGTCAGCGATTTCCCGTCTCTTGCTTCGATTATCAAACCATAATGTCTGTGCTTGACCATTTCGGGCAGTCCACCAACATTAGTTGCAATTACGGGTTTGTTAAAAGCAAAAGCCGACATTATGACACCACTCTGCGTCGCATCGGTATAGGGGCATACCATAAAGGCACAGTTTTGAATCAATGCCACCATCTCATTGTCAGCAATGAACCTATTGCGGATATCAAAATAATCCGTCTGTTGTTGGTAAGAGGATATATCGAAATGGTACTTGCCTTTACCTGCAACAACTATCTTGCAGTCAGGACATAACTGGTGAACTTTCTCCATAGCGGAAAACAGGTAGTCCAGTCCCTTATACGGCGATATTCTGCCAGCAAACAATATGTAACTGCCCTTTGATGGTATGTCTGTCTCACAAGGCTCAACAGTCTTTAGATAAGTGTAGATGCTCAATTGGCTATCTATGACTCGCTGTGGTGAGAGATGATAATAAGAGATAAAGTCCTGACGTTGTGCCTTATTGAGGATTATCAGTCTGCGGATAAGATTAAATGCCAACTTCCTCCTAATTCGGACGATCAGCGAGTCGTGTGCAGTATGAGGAAATGGATCGTGAACTGTCAAAAGCATCTTGTTGCTTAACAGATAGAGTATAAACTCATAGATATTGGGAGGCCACGCCAAATGTATGGATGTAAACCTTCCTCGAATGAGAAAAAGCAGCAATAGGAAGTTTGTCCAGAACGATTTCAACACCCATAGTCGCCCACAGGTGTTCAACACATAAAACTTGTTAAGGTCGATAAATCCTTGCAATTTTTGAAATTCTGGATATATATCTACTGCCTTGAACAATCCCGACCGTGGATAAATCTCCTTGATATTGAACGCCGGACCAGTCAGAAAACGTGGGCAGACCTCCATGATATATGTGACATCCGACGACTGCTGAGCCTCGTTTATATAAGAGAGGTCAACGTCTGACAATTGTATTTTGCCAAGGTATGCTATCTTCATTGTACTTCTTTTTTTGCTTCTGCTAATGCATCGATATATCCATGTCCATACTCAAGGTCTGGTTCCATATAGTTGCCCTCACCCCACTCGTTCCATGATTTCAGCATGACGATTTGCTCTTCCTCTGGTTTATCTCTCAACATGGAGAAAGCTCTGAGGGCAAGTTTCTTAAAGTATTTTGGGGCACAGTCAGTGAACACTAACCCTTTACGACCTGAACGAGGGGTATGATCCCAATTGGGAGCTATGACAGGAATAACCTTACGCTCTGTGCAATCCGGATGAAGCATATATTTGATAGAATCCTTATACCGATAAATCATAGGAATGCCCAGATACTTCCTGCCGATGGTCTTTAATGCTTTCTTCCATTTAGGAGCTACGTGGTAGATATTGATATAGTCCACGTTATTGATAGCATCAAAACCCTTGGCAAGAAGCATTTCCTTATGCTCAGAGTTATAGTCGGTAGCCACAAAGTAGAAGTTACCCAGATTATTCTCCATAGCCAATCGACGCCATACCTTGATAAATGTTTCTATATCGTTAAAGCCTAGGGCATCATAAATAACATAGAACAATTTTCCATTTACTCTGACATAGCGGTGGTCATTAAAGGCTGGAAGCAGATGATAGAAGTGCTTGATGTAATCTTTCTCACCTGGGTATAGTTGCTCTGCAAGGAGAATATCCTTACCTGGTTTGTTAGGATCCCACAGTTTTTTGTACCATGAGTGGTTTGCCCAACAAAGACAGAAGGGGAAATCTGGCTTACCCGATGCCACTACTTCTTCAAAAGGTCGCTGCATCAATTGTTTGCCATTGCCAAACCAATATTCATAGTAGCAGAAAGCCTCTATACCAGCCCTGCGAGCTAATTCTGCCTGCTGCTCACGCACTTCAGGAATCCTAAGGTCATAGAATCCCAAGTCCGCAGGAATGTGAGGTTGCTTGTGCCCAGGAAAGAGTTTTCTCGCTCTGGCCACATTGGTCCATTCTGTGAAACCCTTTCCCCACCATTCATCATTTTCTGGGAATGGATGATATTGGGGAAGGTAGTATGCAAAGATCCTTGGTTTCATAATTGTTATCTATTTTTTTCGTCTTGCAATAATATCATCGTATATTTTCTCCACTTCATTGGCTATTTCTTTCCAGGAATTCTTACCCGATGAATAATCCTCCATAATGTGTTTCGACATTTGCTGTGCTGTCTCAGGTGCCAGCATCTTTCTGATGGCATCAGCTAACGCCTTACTATCTCTTGGAGGAACCAAAAAACCAGTTCTTCCATCATCTACCATTTCTGGTAATGCCCCTACATTTGTTGCTATGACAGGTTTGTTAAGGGCATATGCCGACATGACGACTCCACTCTGTGTGGCATCAATATATGGGCATACTACCGCTATGCTGTTTGATATCAGTGAAGCTAATTCTTCATTTGATATAAAGCGGTTAATAAACATGAACTTCGGGTTTGCCTCATATCTTGTTTTGTCAAAATAAAAGTCTCCCTTGCCTGCAATTATTACCTTCAGGTTTTCCCGCGTATTAAAAACAGACTCCATTGCTTCACACAGATATTCTATACCCTTATGTGACAGAATACTTCCCACGTATAATATATAAGGTGTAGTACAGAGTGGTTTTGCAGGAACAGTTTCCATAAGGTGTACATACGCACTTAGTCTTGACATATGTACCCTTGACTCTTCTATACCGTATCTCTCTATGAATTCACCTCTTTGTGTCTTGTTGAGAAGGATAAAGTCTGGTGTAAGACTTATGCCACACCATCTATGAAACTTATTATCCAAAGTCAGATGGCTTGAGTGTGGTATAGGGTCATGCATGGTAAGCACCATCCTTTTATGCAAAAGGTATATGAGGAAAGAACTATACCTCAGAGGCCATGTAACATGAATGATGTCATAATTCTCTTTCCTCAACATCTTCAGCCATTCCCATGACACTTTGAGATTCATCCAACTCCAATCATGGTCAACTGGCTTATTCACAACATATACATGGTCTAAGTCTATCCATCTCTCTATCTCGCGCAGTTCTGTATATTGCGTTCCTTTATATACACCGCCCTTTTCTTTTAGCTCTATATTTATTACTGTTCCCTTTCTGGATGAATTGGTAGCAAGTATGTAGTAGTCCACCACAAACTTCTTTGATAGTTCCTGTATCAAAGGGATATCACAGTCCGAAAGGGCTGTAATAGAGATATATGCTATTTTCTTTCTCTTCATATTCCTTTTATTACATTATGATGGACTTAACAAGCAACTTGGTTAACCTGTATATGGAAAGCCTATGTTGTGAAGTCTTGCTACACCAAAAGAAATATCTCATGATTCCTTTATGTTGCATATCATTCTGTATATGGTAGCACTTCAGTCGCTTCATGAAGGCATGCATGCTCTTAATGGCTCCCTCTATCTCCCCATGAAGGTAGCCTTCTTTTTCGTCCATCTCCAGAAGAACTTGGCTAAACCACTCCTCATGTTTGATTACTGCATCCACTTTTTTCTCCTCATAGTGCGATAGTGAGATGCTATAGTCATTAACCCTGTATTGAAATCCAGGGGTTATGGTATTTGCTATCCCCTTTTCCATGGCAGCTCTGAAGGCTGTTATGTCATCACTGCCCCATGCATAAGGAAGAAAAAAATATCCACCACAAGCGATTAGATGTTCTCTCTTATAGCAGAAGTCTCCTATAAACTGTTGCTGACCGTGCCATCTCCTCATCATCATTCGGATGGCACTCTCCCTCTCTGGCCTTTCCTCCAAGGTTTCTTTTAGCTGTCCCTTTTCGTCTATAATCTCCGTCTGTATATGATACACGTTGAGTCCAGGAAACTTTGATGATACTTTTATAAGTTCCTCAAGACAGTTTGGAAGAAGTCTGTCATCATCGCCTATACATATCACATAGTCTCCTGTGCAGTATGACAAACAGATGTTCCAGTTATTTACCACGTTCTCTGCACCGCAGTTTTTCTCATTGCGGTAGTATTGAATGCGCTTGTCAGATAAGTAAGGGGCAACTATAGATTTAATATTCTCTGGCGAACAGTCATCAACAATGATTAGTTCCCAGTCTTCATACGTCTGACTGACAACACTCTCTATTGCTTCTTGAAGAAACTTTGATTTATATGTAGGAATTGTGATGGAAAACTTCATGCTATCTAATCTTTGACATCAGTATGACTATCTGGTCAGTCTGCATAAGGTATAGAATAAAGGGGATAATTTGTGAGTTGACCCTGAGGTTTGTAAGGAAGCATAGAAAACCTTACAGCTTTCATGTCAGAATTTTCCTTAAGCATTCTCGTCAGGGAGTTGGCGCGTACATTACCCTCAGCCTTTACCTCTATGGGTAACACTTCCGACTTATATTGAATGACGAAGTCAAGCTCTAAACGTGAATCGTCTGTCTTGTGATAGAATATAGGGGATATACCATGACTTTTCATTTGCTGCAAAATAAACTGTTCTGTCATACCTCCTTTGTATTCAGAAAAAATGTTATTGTTCACCAATATCTGAACAGGCTCAGTATCTACCATCGCTCCCAAAAGCCCTACGTCAACCAGATATAGCTTGAAAGCAGATATGTCTTCGTATATGCTTAGTGGCAACGCTATCTTCTTGCATCGAGAAACTCTCTGAACTTCTCCCGCATCCTCAAGCCATTTTATAGCCAATTCAAAATCTGTAGCACGAGCCCCTTTTCGCAAAGCCCCATAGATGAATTTCTTATTCTCCTTGAATAACTGTGATGGAATGGAGTGCCACACCATCCTTATTCTTGGAACAACCTCTTTGGGTGCATGTTTAGAAAAATCACGCTCATAACCATTAAGAATTTCTTTTTGTATTCTCCTGACTTCCTTCAAGGCACCTGTGGTTACATATTCTTTGACAGCCTCTGGCATACCCCCGACATAATAGTACTGACGCAGTAAATCAACGTATTTGTCATGCATCATGTTTATGGTCTGATAGTCTTGTCCAAGAAGTAGGTGGAACATTTCTGTTTCTCCTTTAGCCAACAAGAACTCCTCAAAATTCATTGGAAAGATATTAATCTCATTGACTTGTCCCACTGGATAAGAAGTTTCCTCGTGCATAGATATTCCCAATAAAGAACCAGCTACGGCAACGTGATATTCGGGGGCATTTTCCCTAAAATACTTTAGGGACTCCAATGCCTCAGGTATCTCTTGTATCTCGTCCAAGACTATTAATGTGTCGTTAGGTGTTATATCAACTCCCGACAATGCTCGCAAAGCCCTTAAAATACGCTCAACATCAAAGTCTGTTGAAAAGATTTGCTGGGCTATCTCGTTTTTCCGACAATTGATATAAGCCTCTTTTTCATATTGTGTTCTTGCAAATTCATGTAAAAGCCATGTCTTTCCTACCTGACGTGCGCCATTTAGGACTAAAGGTTTCCTTCCTTTACTATCTTTCCATGTCTTAAGTTGTTCAAAAACAAGCCTTTCCATTCTGACTAATACATTTTTCTACGCCTTTTTTCGTGGTTGTACTACACTTTTCTGCACTTAATTCTGTTGCAAAGGTACAAAAATCAGCACATACTCACAACAAAATATCACTTTTTCCTATAGAAAAAACTCAATCAACGTTATTTTACGTAATACCCGTTACGGTAATAGGTACTACTTTAGCATAAACAGCAACACATCGCCTGCTGGCACCACATATCGTTGTTTCATTGCCTCTTCCTTTAGTTCCTTTGTCACATGGCGTGGTGTGTCGTTCTTCTTCTCTGTCAATACTGTCATTGCCCTTTGGGGGTCTTTGTTAACTATCGCCATGTACTGTTTCCCCTCCTTGTTCAGCAGAGAAATGATTGCCCCCTTGGCACTCACCACCTTCAGCTGCTTCAGGTTGACAGGCATGGTGTTTTGCCTACTGGTTCCTTCTGGCAGTGCCCCCCCCAAATGCCTGACAGATGTCACCTTTGCACCATAAAACAACCTAGACACCACACTCAGTTCCTTGTTCATTTGCTGCACCACAGCATAGGTCTTGGTCTTCTTACCATCCCTGCTTATAGGGGCATCGTGGAAATTAAACCCATCTTCATTGCTGGGAGTCCAGTAAGTGAAGTATTGTATTGCTTGTGCTCCATAGGCAAGGTTAGAGTAAATCTGCAACCTCATTGCTGCTATGGTGGGAGTGGGGTAATAAGTGTTTGGTGTGTAGGGAACATCATGGGGCATCGAGAGAACAAATCCCCAGAAAGGTTTGCCCGATGACAGGCTTTCCTTGCGTATCATCTCCAAGTTATGATACCATGTGGGACGTATTCCTGCAGTAGTAACAGGGTAGTAATCGAATGATATCTGCTGGCATGATGATGCCGAAGCTGCTTTCAGATACTCGACATATGTCTTTACCTTCAGTGCGGGTTCTACCCACTCTTTATGATAATAAGGGTGAAGGTTTATGTAGCAAGGGTGCTCATTATCATAGTGCCTTATTGTCACTATTTCTTTTTCTCTTTTGCGTATATCGGGAGCAGAGGGCTCATCTTGTATGAAGTATCCAAAGAATCCCTTCTCTTTCTTGAGCGTATTGGCTGTGTTGGCTGGGGCAGTCACCATCTCTGGACACTTACCCAGCACCTGTACCCCATGCTTTTCTGCATATCGGCATGCCTTCCTCAGCAAGTCCATATTGGGATAGTAAGGGTACAGACTCACAGTAAAGCCACATTCGCTGAACACTCGGAAGTTTTCCTCCGTAGTCTGCCAATCAGGCACCCCGTAGTAGGCTATGATGGGCATACCTACCCTGGCAACAGCATTCGCACGAATACCATTTCCCATCATCAGAAGCAATATGACTAAGAACCTAACGTACTGCATTCAGCAAATTAATTGCTACCTTATTTTTCATTACAAATACCTCATTGGCAAAGGCATATACCATCGTCATTATAGCCAACGATATTATTACGGCATAGTCGTTCTCTATGTTATTGTAAGCGAGTATCAAGAGCCCTATCAGAGGGATATATGATGCACAGTAACAGAGTACCCGTTTATATGGCATCACGTAATGATATTTTCTGTATATTGCCACCATGGAGAGTCCCATTATGACACATTCGGCTATAACCCACACCACAGCAGAACCTATGGCACCCATGCTGGCTGTCAGCAATAGGTTGAACACCACTGTTACCAT
Organism: uncultured Prevotellaceae bacterium; assembly: GCA_946187445.1. Taxonomy (GTDB): domain Bacteria; phylum Bacteroidota; class Bacteroidia; order Bacteroidales; family Bacteroidaceae; genus Prevotella. The sequence goes on along the minus strand of CAMHQF010000005.1, from coordinate 37,987 downwards.
AGCGCCTATAAAGGAGTTTTTCAGCACTGTGCGGTCACTGTGCATAGCCATCAGTATCTGTATCACCAGTATCTGCTCTATACCTATTATGAGTACTAGGGGTATTATTATTCTGAAGGGCAGGTAGGCTCCCTCAAAGCCGTCACCTACTACAATATGTAACAAGTCGGGACCTGCCACCAGCATAAAGCAAATGGTGGGGAAAGTAAATAGGAAGATAGCATCAAAAGAGATGTTTATCTTATCCCAAAATTCATCCCTCTTCCCCTCTGCCAACAGATTTGACACGCGTGGAAACAGTATGTTGGTAAATGACAGCAGCACTGCCATGATTATAGTGTGAAGTTTTGTTGCTGTAGTGAAGTATCCTACCTCATCCGTGTTTGTCACAAACCCCAGCCACACAGGGTTCAGCGATGTATATACATTGGTTAGCAGAACGTATATACCCATAATGAGGAAAGCTTGGTAAAATGGTCGGATATTTATATTGCGGAAAGAATAGCTGACAAACCTTCTGCTATACCACACATTTATCAGTGCATTGATAACCAATGTGGAAACGGATATTATATAGTAAATCTTGTAATCTGCCCTGTCCTTAACAAAAAGGAATATGCACAATACATACAAACATCTCAGTAATAACGTACGGTTAGTGATGTACTTAAAGTTCTCCATTCCCATGAAAAACCATTCCATTAGGAAGAGGTTGAATATCAGTTTTACCAAACCCACATACAGCAAGTCGCGATAGGGATAGAGTGTTGGTAAGGCATACATAGCAGCCAGCAACACCACTATTGCAATACCTGTGGCTATTCCCGTCAGAGTAAATAGTGACATAAACGTACCGGAGAGTTTTGTCTTGTCGCTTCTTGCTGCTGCTATCTCTCTCACCCCTACTGTGGTGATACCCATCATGGATATCAGGATGAAGTAGTTTATGAGATTATCCACAAAGTTCACAATGCCTATATTGGATAACCCTAACGTCCTCGATATATACGGATATACTATCAAGGGAAACAGGTAGGTAGATACCGTGAGTATGCTGCTGTATATGAAATTTCCTTTTAAACTCGCCATAGATGTTTTCTACAAGAACCATAATGACAATGCATAAGCCAGTGCACTTGTCGCAAATCTGAAGGTTGATATAGCATTGCTTATTATTTTCGACACTATTCTTGGGGCAAAAGCATAAACCGATGCCGTCCACAATATTATATTGACCACAGAGAAATAGTCGTTTATGCGGTTTCCAAGCACTTGACTCACTCCATTTAGGTACAATAGGAAGATGAAACCTGCTGCCTGTAGCTTTATGGCTATATTCACATATTTGCAGTGTTTCATAAGGTATTCACTATAGAAAATCGAAGCGTAGAACAAAATAAAATTCATCCAGATAAGGATGTTTATCTCCAAAGGCCACCCTGCCAGTTCTTCTTCCACTCCTTTGTCCCTCATCTCACGGTATAATGCTAACTTCGAACCAATCAAACTCTCTGGGATAAGGAGTGACAAATCCACACGTGTGAAGTACACCACCAAACCTATAGGTATTATCGCACAAAGGACAACCTTTTGCCATGTCGGCAGTTTGTCCTTAAAAAGAAACATCACCAAACCTACTAAAGCGGAATAGTGGAAGAATGTTCCCAAGAAGATGAATAGTAATGCCGTCTTCTTCTTGTTCTCTACGTAGTAGTACAATGATAGCAGAAACAATCCGGCTGCCACTCCTGCTCTTATCTGCACCATTTCATGCATCATGTAATAATATGACACATAAATAGTGAGAGTAACAAATGGTATCTTGGATAGTTTCCAGAATGCTACGAGATGTATCGGCACTGATATGATAGCATAAGCAAAAAACAAAGAATTTATTCCCAATGACATGGAGTGCAGTACATAGGCTATTATATTAAAGGAGGGCTCTGTTGCCGCTGCAACAATAATGTTGCTCTTTCCATAATACATCATCTCGTACGCCTCTGTGTCAGGAGTGGATCCTACTGCCCTCATACCAGCTATGAGAATCATACCAATACCTATAAGGATATATAGTACAACTCTGTCTCTCTGTATTATCCTCTCCTCATAAAAGGATAGTATAAAACAGGAGAAGAACAGTAGAATCAGCGATATAACCATATCAGTTTCTTTCCTTGAACAATATCACGCCTGACAGTACGAAGAATGCCAGTATAGTCATGGCTATCGAAATAATGAGTCTCTTTGGACCTGCTGGCTTATATGGCACTGTTGCGCTCTGTATCATGGTAAAGGCTGGGGTAGCCTCTTGCAACTTTGCCTGTGCCATCTGCATTTGGGTGTTCATCGTTGAGTATATGTTATACTTCAACTGCATCTCGTTCTCCAGATCTTCCTCCTTCGACTTGTAACTCTCCAGCACTACGTCCATGTTGGCATCTGAGTATGAGCCATATGTACGTCTGGCACGCTCATATTTTTCCTTTGCTTCTGTGCATAGTTTCTTGTAGTATTCGTAATCCACACGTGCCTTATTCGTGCGATATTCGATGATAAACTCCTGAAGTTTCTTGCAGGTCTCGTTTGCCATCGTGGCACATATCAGCGGGTCTTGATCCTTTACTATGATTGTCACTACGTCAGTCTTCTTGTCTACATCACATAATATTTTCGACTGCACACTCTGGAATAACTTACTTTGGCTCTCCGTCAGGTTAAACACCGATATCTTGTCATTTCCTTGGTAACCATCTTTTGGGGTTGGGTTTATCTTCTCCACGATATAGCCCTTCACTATGTCCCACCAAGCATGCTTTTGGTGGTCACGCAGATAGACGTAGTAACTAGTGTCGATGTCTCCTTTCTGACTCTTCACCCTTACTGTCATCAATTTGGCTATGAAGTCATTCGACTTTATTATGTTGGGGTATATCTCGGCATAGAAAGCATCTGACGAAGCACCCATCTTTGCCAGTGAGCCCAGTCCCATCGATGAGGCGAGTGAACCCAGCGAACCCATCGATGACAATGAAGTAGATGATGCCTCCTGGGTAAGACTCACCGTACACTTATAGTACCTCGGCACACACACCGTTATTAGGTATGTTATCACCAGTGTTGCAGGAAGCACAATAAAAAACTTCTTTTTGTGTTTCCAAAGTTTCTTGCCTATCTCAACAAAATCAATAGGGGCTTGTTTTACTTTTTCTTCACTCATTATTAATTTGTTTTCTTTATTTTTACCATGCGAGGAAATGCAGACGGAGGGTCTTGTCCTCGTTGAGGAGCACCATTCTCTCAGAGGTGAGCTGCTCCACGGTGAAGGTCTCTTCGTAGATGATGTTGCCGTCACTGTCATAGACAGGATTGCCTTCAGCATCTTTCTCCTCCTTCATGTGCAGACCGTGTGTCTCCAGTTTGTATAGATCCTTGGCTTCTACCAATGGGTCTATCTTGACTCTCGTCTCTGTTCCTTCCTCTGATGTTTCTGATGACTTGCTGTTATTTTTGTGTGGGGAATATACTCGCAGAGTGTTGCCCTTGTGTTCGAAGCGGTAGAGATATGTTCCTGCACCGTCACCTTGCGTCTGCATCAGGTTGCCGATGAATCCCCAGAAGACTTTCTTTGCCACGTAGTCCTCAACGTTAACGTTATCGTTCTCGTTGATATTCTCCACCTGTCGCAGGTACCACCAGTTGTCGAGGTCGCCATTGTCGCTGGAGTTTATCTCGCATGATGCCATTGTCATGGCGAGCAGTGCGATGAGTATGTATGATAGTTTCTTCATAATGGTTCGGGGATTGTCAGTGAACTTTATACAGTACCGTCAGTTGCATGCCTGAGTTGTTGCCTCGCAGTTCTCCCCAGTCGGCACCGTAGCCCAGAGTAGCGGTGAAGTTGCGCAGCGAGCATGTGGCAGGGAAACGGTATCCTGCCTCCAATAACAGACTGGTGTTCTCTTTGGGGTAGGGGTAGGGAGCGCCATAGGTGCCCCAACCCTTCTGCCAACTTAGTTTCGCCCTGTAGTGCAGTCCCTTTATTGGGTCGCCAGCAATGCCGAAGTGCCATGCCTTGAAGCGGTTGCAGCGTGGACCGATGTATCCGTCCTTGTTGTATATGGGTGAGAGGTATAGCGGGTTGCCTATGAACTGTCCGTAGTTCTGCCATCCGGGCATCGAGCCGTGGTTATAGTATCCGTCTTTTCCACAGATGTGGTCGCTGATGTTCTTTGTGTGGTCGTGATATATGGGACCGCACTGGTAGCGTGTATTCATATACTCCACAACTGCTTGGTTCACATATCTGAAGTTCTTCAACTTCACATCCACGCCCATCAAGTAGTCCTTCAGGTCATATCGGAAATAGCGACTCTTCTCCCTCTTGTTCCAGTTGTCGCCTGTGCCGTAGCCATCGTAGTCGAGAAATAGCATGCTTGAGTGGTCTTCGAAGTAGTGGTCCATGTAGAAACCTGCCTCCCACGTCTTCGCTTTCCAGTTGAGTCTCATCACCCAACTGCCCAGGTGGTTGCCCTCAGCATTCTGATATACCGAGGTTTCCTCTTTCTCTTCTGCTCCTGTGCCTGTGAAGGCGTGCCAGTAACTTTTCAGGTTGCTTCGCACCTTGGTCTCCGTGAGCTGTCCCTTCGAATTCCGTTGGTATTTCGTACCACCAAACTGTGCTGCCATCTCGAGTCCTATAGTGAGTGTGAGAGGGAATTTCTCTTCGTTGCCTATCTTAATGTATCCTGCTTTTTGGTGGTAGCGTGTGTTTTTGTTGTATTTGTTTGTCGTACCGCTGGCGAAGGTTTCTTCCCAGCCTCCGTCGGTCATTACACCGTATGCCATGTGGGCTTTTACTGCGAGCCATTTCTTCGTGTATGGCACCTGCCAATAGTTGTTCAGTCCTATCCTTACTTGCGGAACGGGTCTTGCGTTGATGCCTAATGTCTGTGCACCTGATGACAGTTCGTTATTCTTCAGCTCCATCGGTTGGTGTTTTGCACCAATCGTCAAAGTACCCAGTTTGTAGTTCGCCTCCACGAAAGCCTGTTGCAATACGAGGTGGTTGGTATAGTGTTCCTTGTATCCCTGACTCTTGTAGCCTACTGGCACAATGAGGTCGAGTCCGGCATTGAGGTCGAGTTTATTATCAAAGAATTTCTTGTCCCAAGCGCCTATGCCTCTTATGTAGCCATTTTGTGCATTGAGGCTGCTGATGCCGTACTTGTTGGCATTGAGCCACAGTGGTGTCTTGCTGTTGCTCAGCGAACCCTGCATCTCTACGTCCAGCGCCCAGCCGTTGTCTGCAGTCACCCCGGTCTCCTGTGCCTGCACAGAGGTAACAGCCATCATCATCCCTATCAGTATTATGTATCTTATCTTCATACTTTTTTCTTTAGAAAAAACGATACAAAGGTACAAATTATTATGCAAATAACAAAAAAATACCCCACTTCACCGATGGAATGGGGTATTTTTGTTATATTTAAGGGTAGTTAAGAGCAGTTATAGTGTAGTTAATGTTTTTTTTAGATGAACGCCACTGTAAGTCCTGCCATTACGATGCTCACCATTGACATAAGTTTGATGAGGATGTTGAGTGACGGACCAGATGTATCTTTGAATGGGTCACCTACGGTGTCGCCTACTACGGTAGCCTTGTGACAGTCAGAACCCTTGCCTCCAAAGGCACCTTCTTCGATGTTCTTCTTGGCATTGTCCCATGCACCACCGGCATTACTCATAAAGATAGCCAGTGTGAAACCTGCTGCCAAACCACCTACAAGCAGACCGAGCACGCCTGCTACGCCGAGTATCACGCCTACGAGGATAGGTATGATGATGGCAAGCAGTGAAGGGAATATCATCTCGCGCTGTGCTGAACGTGTTGATATCTCCACGCAACGACCGTAGTCAGGTGTTGCCTTACCCTCGAGTATGCCTGCTATCTCGCGGAACTGACGGCGTACCTCCTTCACCATGTCCTCGGCAGCTCTGCCTACGGCACCCATTGTGATGCCAGAGAAGAGGAATGCAGCCATAGCACCGATGAATACGCCTACGATAACCTTCGGGTTCATCAGGTTTACCTGGAAGTAGTCCATAAAGGCTGGTATGTCGCCGATGTGGCTATACACGTCAGCCATATGGCTGTTGCCTGCCTCGGCAAGACGCTGTACTGCCTCTTTTATCTCCTCGATATATGATGCGAGAAGTGCCAGTGCTGTCAGTGCAGCAGAACCAATAGCGAAGCCCTTACCTGTAGCAGCAGTGGTATTGCCGAGAGCATCGAGGGCATCAGTACGCTTGCGTACCTCTTCGCCCAGTTCGCTCATCTCCGCGTTACCGCCGGCGTTGTCTGCTATAGGACCATAAGCGTCAGTAGCCAGTGTTATGCCCAATGTAGAGAGCATACCTACAGCAGCGATACCTACACCGTACAGACCTTCGGAGAGAGCCTTGGCATTGACGTCCATGTTGAAACCGTTAGCACAGAGGTAAGAGAGCATGATGGCAACAGATATTGTCACCACAGGTATCATGGTAGATATCATACCAGTGCCCACACCCTTGATGATTACCGTTGCGGCACCTGTCTGTGCAGCAGCGCTTATCTCCTGTGTAGGCTTGTATGAGTGAGAGGTGTAGTATTCTGTTGCCTGACCTATGATGACGCCAGCCAGCAGACCTACTATTACTGAGCAAGAGATGTATATCCAGTTTGGTATGCCCAACAGATAGAGTATAGCAAAAGTGGCTATTGCTATGAGGCAAGCCGAAACATTGGTTCCCAGACCAAGAGAGTGGAGAAGTTCCTTCATTGTGGCACCTTCCTTAGTACGAACGAGGAATATGCCGAAGAGAGAAAGGAATATGCCCACTGCTGCGATAATCATAGGGGCTATTACATAGCTGAGCTGCAGCTGTGTGCCGAGATATGCCGTAGCACCGAGAGCGGCAGTAGAGAGTATGGAACCGCAGTAAGACTCGTAGAGGTCGGCACCCATGCCAGCCACGTCACCCACGTTGTCGCCCACGTTGTCGGCTATGGTAGCAGGGTTGCGAGGGTCATCCTCGGGGATGTCAGCCTCCACCTTACCCACGATGTCGGCACCCACGTCGGCTGCCTTGGTGTATATGCCACCGCCCACACGAGCAAAGAGAGCCTGAGTGGATGCACCCATGCCGAAGGTAAGCATTGTGGTGGTGATGGTGATGAGGCTGTTGACACCTGCTGCGTTGAGCACTACAAACCAGATGGCGATGTCAAGCAAGCCGAGACCTACCACCGTCAGACCCATAACGGCACCTGAACGGAATGCCACCTTCAAGCCTGCATCAAGACTCTGACGTGCAGCGTTTGCCGTGCGAGCTGAGGCGTAAGTGGCAGTCTTCATACCGAAGAAGCCAGCCAGTCCAGAGAAGAAACCGCCAGTGAGGAATGCGAATGGCACCCATGGATTCTGCAACTGGAAACCGTACGCCATCACTGAGAAGATGATAGCCAGTACGATAAATACTATCGTTACCACCTTGTACTGCTGCTTGAGGTATGCCATGGCACCCTTGCGGACGTGCTCGGCAATCTCCTTCATGCGGTCAGTACCCTCGTCTGCCTTCTTCATTTGAAGGAAGAAGTACAGTGCCATACCCAGCGACACCAGTGATGCCACAGGTACAAGCCAGAATACACTTGGAATGTTCATGATTTTGTTTGTCGTTTATTTAGTTAGTAAATTGAAATCCTGAAGTAATTTATGCAAAAATACAATTTAGCGAACATCATGCAAGTTCTCTTGCCAATGGTTGAGCGTTAGTATTTTATGCAAAATTACAAAAAATCTTTCATTCTGAAAAGTAAAACATTCTAAAAATTTTGTTATGTCAAGGAAAATGGTTAATTTTGTGGCAGAAAAAACAAAAACAACGATGTCAGATAACAAAGAGAATACAGTTAGTTTGCAAAGCTCATCACGTGTTACTCATAAACGCCCTGACGTGTTGGAGTGTGACGTGGTACGCTTTCAGAATGAGAAAGAGAAGTGGATGGCATTCGTAGGACTGCTTGATGGCAAACCCTATGAGATATTCACTGGTTTGCAGGACGATGATGAGGGTATTATACTGCCTAAGAGCGTCAATACGGGCAAGATCATCAAGCATGTTAATGCTGATGGCACAAGGCGCTATGACTTCCAGTTTGAAAACCGTCGTGGCTACAAGACAACTGTCGAGGGACTCAGCGAGAAATTCAACCCCATATATTGGAACTATGCAAAACTCATCTCAGGGGTGCTGCGCTACGGCATGCCGATAGAGAATGTCATAAAACTGGTGTCATCACTCGAGATGGATGGAGGTATAGATACATGGGCCAATGGTGTGGTGAGAGCCCTAAAGAAATACATCGACGACAAGGTGGAGTAAACACCCTGAACACATCCCAAATACTCCGAAAGTAACACACACAACACACACAGACACGATAATAATGAAAAACATCATCCTTATGTTGCTCCTGTTCGCTGCATGCACAGTAGCAGAGGCGCAGCAGGGTGACTGGCAACAGTTTCTCGCAGAACTATATGAAAATGACGAAGAGGCTGTCCTGTCAATGGAAGATGCTTATGAGCACCTTACCGAATTGGCAGGACAGCCTCTTGATATTAATACGGTGGAGCAGGAAGATCTGTTGCAGATCCCTGGTCTAAACGCCGAACAAATCAATGATATACTGGAATACCGACATCGCTATGGTCGCCTACGCTCCATAGAAGAACTGGCGATGATAGAGAGCATAGGTCCGCGCATGAGACTGTACCTGTCAAACTTCCTGACTGTGGAGGACCCCTCGTCTCAACCTTGGTATAAAGGAAAACGGCTCAAAGAGAGCCTGCATCATCTGCAACATCAGATAACTGTGACCATGCAGACCCCCACATACTATCGTGCAGGCGACATGAGGGCACCGGTACGCACTTGGTTGGGTGACAATAAGTATGCTGGGAAATATCTGGGTGACCCCGTGAAACATTCTGTGCGTTACTCGGTGAACATGGATAAGCATGTAGTGTTTAACCTCACAGGGAGCAAGACGGCGGGCGAACCGTTTGGCGGAGAGCACAACAAGTATGGATATGACTGCTATGCATATAACTTGAACATAAGGCAGTTGGGTGTGTTCAAGCAAATAATAATAGGACAGTTTCGTGGGCAGTTTGGCATGGGACTGACCCTCAACAACAATTTCACCATAGGCAAACAAGGTATGCTGTCGTCTATGGGCAGGCGACTGTCCGTATTTACGCCACACAGCAGCACGAGCGATAGCAAGCACTTTCAGGGAATGGCTATGACAGTGGCACTGACGCGACGTATGTCCCTTGCCGCCTTCTGGTCTTATCGAAATATTGATGCAACGCTAAACAAGGACAGCACGATATCAACAATCCTCACCTCGGGATATCATCGCACCCTCACTGAGATGAATAAGAAAAACAATGCTGCACAGATGACGACGGGTGTATATATAGGTTACGAACACCCTTCATGGGGAGCGGGGGTCAGCGCAGTATATACGTGGTTAAACAGAAATCTCAACCCCACATACTCAAAAAATAATGTTGTCAGTAATGGAAAGATGTACCGTCTGTACTATCCACGTGGCAACAGATTCTGGAATATAGGCATAGACTATCACTACCGTTGGCGCGAACTGTCATTGAGTGGCGAGACGGCAACGGACAACGACTTCAATATCGCAACAGTCAACTCTGCCACGTGGCGCTCACCGTGGCGTATCACCTTCATGGCGCTGCAGCGCTACTACAGTTACCAGTATAATGCTCTTTATGGCAGCAGTTTCGGAGAAAGCGGCGTGGTGAAAAATGAGAGTGGACTATACCTCGGCGCTCAGTGGGCTGCAAGGCACGACCTCACACTGGATGTCTATTCGGACATAGCTTACTTCCCATGGCTGAGATATCGCGTTTCCAACTCCTCCTACTCATGGGACAACAGCCTGGCGGGCATACTGTCAAAGGAAAAATGGATATTCACACTGCGCTATCGCATCAAGACGAGACAGGGCGACAAAACTGTCAACAGTAAAAGACAACTCATAACAAAAACCGATCAGCATCTGCGCTTTCTCGCGGTGCTGAACGGTGATAGATGGAATGTACGCACACACATGGAAGTATGTGCACTTTCGTTTGATAACAAGAGCAAGGGCTTTATTCTTGCACAGTCGGTGGGATACCAGTTTTCTACCATTTCATCGGACAAGGCAGTGCGCCAGAACTTCCGAGAAAAGGATAAAGACACGGGGAAACTGCAGTTGTATGCCCTTGCGGCTTGGTTTAATACCGATGACTATGACTCACGGCTATACACCTATGAGCGTGGCATGAAGTATTCCTTCGGTTCTGCATCATACTATGGAAAGGGCATCCGTGCTGCCTTTATGGCGAAATACGTACTTGCCAATTGGTGTACAGCACAATGCAAGATAGCTCACACTCGCTATTTTGACCGCAACGTCATTGGTACTGCTGAGCGTATGATTTTCTCACCTTATTGCACTGACATAGACCTGCAATTGTTGTTTAAATTGTAGGTGGAGTGTGGCTTTGCTCCTTAGTTTGTTTGTACCTTACGCCACTGCAGGTCTCCGCGGTAGGGTAGGAGGGCGGACTTGAGCACAATCTTCTGACCTATGGGTGACTGAAGGAAATTAGCAAAGCCGACAGGCAGTCCGTGGTATGGGTCAACGAGCAGAGCATATACGGTGCGAGCGAAAGGATATCTGCCGTCGAGAAGATATAACTGGTAGGGTTTCCAGGAGTTCATCTCACCTGCCTTGGCACCTGGTACGGAACATACGTTCATCACCTGTATGTTCTTCTTGAAGGTGACATTGGTGGTGTCACGTTTATCGTTGAGCCAGTTGCTGCCGATGATGCCTATAGCATTTTTTGTCTTCTCTACATAGTTGATGACCTCGGCGCTTGTTTTTGCAGCGGTGATATTCTTGCTGTTGATGGGTTTGCCGTCAAGTATGGAGTCAACAGCCCAATGTACGGCTGCCGACTTGTTGTTGTCAAAGACAACATCAATCTCACCGAGACGGGAGCCTGGGTTGACCTGATTCCATTGCGTCACCTGGCCGGAGAGTATCTTCTTGATGTCGTCAACGTGTATGCAAGAGTCCACGTTCTCCTTGTTTATGATAAAGGCGAGTCCGTCGTAGCCGAGTGGGAAGTAGCGTGGCTGCAGACCGTTGGAGCGGAAGTAGTTGAGTTCTTTCTCGCTGAAATTGCGTGCGGTGATGATGAGGTGTACCTCCTGCTTCATCAGCGCATTCATCTCATCAAGTTCGTTGGTATATATGGGTGTTACCTCGGCATTAGGATAGGTGGCATGGAAAACTTGCAGTTCCTCATCGATGATGGGACTGAAACTCTCGTCGCTCATAATGGTAGCCTTGCCAGAGGCATAGGTGTCGGTGCGTGCGTTGGGGTTCTTCTTGCCACATGATGCGATGGCAAGGAGCAACAAAATTGAAAATTGAAGATTGAAGATTGAAAATATAGACTTACGCATAGTGAACAGGTTCAAGAGGGGAGATAAAAAAATGAGGAGCTAAGTGGCTAATTGCTTAACTACCTAACTCCTCATTGTATTAGTGGTATATTACTGGAGCTTGAAGGTTACAGGCAGTGTGAACTTCACACGGCATGCAGAGCCATTCTGCTTACCAGGGATCCATCGTGGCATTGAGTTGATGACGCGTACTGCCTCCTTATCGAGTGATGGGTCAACTGAACGTGCTACGTGTGTAGCAGTGATAGAACCATCCTTCTCTACGATGAAGGTACATATTACACGACCTTGAATACCATTCTCCTCAGCTACTACAGGATACTTGATGTGGCTTGAGAGGTACTGCATGAGAGCACCCATGCCGCCAGGGAACGAAGGCATCTGTTCTACAACGTCGAATATCTTCGTCTCTTCCTCCTTTGGCTTCTCAGCTTCCTGTACGATGATTTCCTTAGCCTTGAGCACCTCAGCACCCTCGTCGTTACCCTTTACGTCGAAAGAACCGATGGCGGTCTTTGTCTGCAAGAGTTCTTCCTGTGACTTAAGCTCGTCCTCTGGGCGTACCTCAGAGTCCTTCTTAATAACAGGTGGGGTGAAGGCGATAGATGACTTCACACGTTCTACGACCTGTGCTTTCTCTACCTTTGGTGCCTCAGCCTTGCGCTCTACCTTAGCTTCCTTCTTCTGCTCGAGGAGTGATGCCTCCATCTCTGCTTCGAAGCGAGCCTTCTGAGCTTCCTGGTAAGAGTTGTATGCTGAAAGTCCTATGTATGCCAATGCAGCAACAGCAGCAACGAACACCATAGCCCAGATGTTACGCTTGCTGGTATTTCTGCGCAACTGGTAAGCACCATAGGCCTGATTGCGACCGTCAAACACGAGATCGGTCCAATCATTGGAAATAAGATCTATCTTAGACATAGTTCTGTTTCTTTTTATGGTTTAACATTTTGTCACTGCAGACTCTTACTCTACGCCAGCAGCCTTGAGGAGGCGTGTGTCGTCGTCGTTAATCTGGTCAATGACATACTTACCTATAGCGCATATCTGCATTTCATCGAGTGCATCGACGAGGTTCTTGTATGATGCCTTGTCGGTTGCCTTGATGATGATGGTCAGAGTAGGTATCTTTCCGCCTTCAAGTTCACCATTCTTGATCTTGTTAAGACGCTGGTTATAGACAGAGTCTTCCATAGTCTTGTCCTTAGCACGCTCTGCGTCGAGGACAGCCTTGGCAGCCTTGATGTTCTTAACAGGGGTATAACCCTCCTCTGTCTTGTGGTTGATGAGTACGTCGCGGATACCCTTAGCACCCCATGTTGTCTTTTGCAGACAAGCAGGATTGTCGTACTGTGGGATACCATCAACGTGGTAGATAGCGTCATTACCAGCAAGATAGAGAGTAATGGTGTGTGATGCTTTAGCGGCAGACTTGTCTGCGTCAGATACGTTCTTATCGTTACTTGGCATCGTCAGCTGCATAGACTGAGGCTTGCTCAGAGAGGTACACAGCATGAAGAAGGTAATAAGCAACATCATCATATCTACCATCGGAGTAAAGTCCACACGAGTCTGGGCTTTCTTCTGGCGGCTTTTCTTTTTCTGTGCCATATTATTCCTCCTTCTTTAAGTTGGTGATAAGATAGTAACGGTTCTCACTCATGTCCTGCATCTCAGACATCATCTTCTTGATGACCTTGTAAGGTGTGTCAGCGTCAGCCTTGATGGCAATCTTCATGTCGCTGCCGAATGAAGAGCTGCGTGCTGCGTCTACCCAAAGTTGGAATTCACTCATTCCTCCATCAATAGAGTCTGTTGGAATACCGAGTTCTTTCTGATATTCGTTGATCTCAGAAGACTCGTGCTTGAGGACATCAGACATTTTAGCTACTGGTGCACCGAAAGATGCGAGGGCAACGAAGTTCTTCTCCTGCAGAGGAGAGAGGTTCAGTGATGTCACTGTACCCTTGAAGTTGTCGAGCATCTCGCGCATGTAACCAGGCTTATCAAGACCGATGAATATCCTGCCTTCCTTATCGCAAAGGATCTGCAGCACCTCGGTCTCTGGAACTTTGATCTCTGACACTGAACCAGGCGTATTGACCTTTACTGCCTCATTCTTCACGAACGTCGATGTCAGCATGAAGAAGGTAAGCAGAAGGACCATAACGTCTGACATAGGTGTCATGTCAATCCAGACGTCGGCTTTCTTGATTTTTACTTTACCCATAGTGATAAAAGTTTTAAAGGGTTAGTAAAAAAGATTAAGCCTCTTCTGTGTGGTTAGCCTCGTATGTCTTAGAGATAGTGTAACCAACCTCGTCAAGAGCGTATGTGAGCTTGTCGATCTTGTTAGAGTAGAAGTTGTAAGCGATAACGGCTACCCATGAAGTCAAGATACCAGAAGCTGTGTTTACGAGGGCCTCAGAAATACCGGTAGAGAGCTCGAGAGAGTCACCACCACCACCAGCTGCGAGGGCTGCGAATGACTTGATCATACCTACAACGGTTCCGAACAGAGCGGTAAGTGTACCCAGTGTTACGAGAGTAGCGAGGATAGGCATGTTCATCTGCAGTGTAGGCATCTCAAGCTGTACTGCCTCTTCGTGAGCCTGCTGGATCTTAGAAACCTTCTGCTCCTTCTTGATGCCAGAAGTAGCCTCCATCTCCTTGTAAGCCTTGAGAGATGCTGTAACAACGTTACCTACAACACCCTGCTGCTTGTCGCAGAGCTGCTGAGCCTTATCGATGTCGCCAGTAGCGAGAGCTGCCTTAACGTCAGCAACGAACTTAGCGAGCTTGCCCTTACCGTTAGCGTTGCCGAGTGCAAGTGAACGCTCTACAGAGAGTGCGATAGCGGTGAAGAGAAGAGTGATGATGACAGGAACGACGATACCACCCTTATAGATAGTACCAAGAAGGTTACCTGGAAGAGGTGCGTTAGCGTTGTCACCACCCTGGAAGTTTGATGGGTTACCGAGCACGAACTGATAGAAGCATACACCTGCGATGAAACAGAGTACGATGATCCAAATCGCGTTGCGAACACCCTGGAAGCCCTGCTTCTTAGCAGGAGCTGCTTTCTGTGAATTTGCCATAATTGTTGTTAGTTAGATTAATTTATGAAATAATGGATTAAGTTATGAAATCGACTATGTGACTATAGTAGTATATATAAGGTACGTGCGTAATGATTTTGTTCTTTTTGTTTTATTGTGGAGCAAAGTTAGCAAATAATGCGGACTTAACACTCGGTTTAATAACTTTTAACATAAAAAAGTTATTAGTGCAGTCGGGCGCAGCACTCTTTGATGCGCTTCATGGCCTCGCGTATATTGTCGTCGCTGGTAGCATAACTCATGCGGAAGCACTCTGGGTCGCCAAAGGCATCACCGCCTACCGTAGCCACGTGACCTACTTCAAGCAGATACATGGCGAAGTCATTGGTGTCGTTGATTACGCGCTCGCCGTCGGTCTTGCCGAGGTAGCTCTTACATTTTGGGAATACGTAGAAGGCTCCGTCGGGATTGTTTACCTCGAGGCCTGGTATCTCCTTTACCAAACTTACGATGAGGTTGCGGCGGCGCTCGAAAGCTTTGCGCATATCCTCTACGCACTGCTGTGATGCTGTATAAGCCTCTACTGCAGTCTTCTGACTTACTGAGCATGGACCAGAGGTGTACTGTCCCTGTAGTTTGTTGCAGCCCTTGATAATCCACTCTGGTGCTGCCATATATCCTATTCTCCAACCTGTCATGGCGTACGCCTTGCTGACACCGTTGATGATGATGGCGCGCTCCTTCATGCCGGGGAACTGTGCTATTGACTCGTGTTTGCCTACGTAGTTTATGTGCTCGTATATCTCGTCGGCGAGCACGTAGAGGTCTTCATGCTCCAGTATCACCTCTGCCAAGGCTGCAAGTTCGGCCTTGCTATATACCGAACCCGTAGGGTTGGAGGGTGAACAGAGTATCAGCATACGTGTCTTGGGGGTTATGGCAGCCTCAAGCTGTTCAGGGGTGATCTTGAAGTTCTGCTCGTAGCGTGCAGGGATATGCACTGGTGTGCCACCTGCAAGCAGTACCATCTGTGGATATGATACCCAGTATGGTGTGGGAACGATTACCTCGTCGCCATCGTCAATGAGCGCCATTACGGCATTGCATACGGCTTGTTTGGCACCATTGCTGACGAGTATCTCGGAAGATTTGTAGTCCAGCCCGTTTTCATTCTTCAGTTTCGCTGCTATTGCTTCGCGCAGGTCGGCATATCCTGGTACTGGTGAGTACTTGGACCAGTTGTTGTCAACGGCGTTCTTTGCTGCCTCTTTTATGTGGTCGGGTGTGTTGAAATCGGGTTCGCCTACGCTGAGGTTTATTACGTCGATGCCTGCCGCCTTCATCTCACCGCTCTTCTGTGACATGGCGAGGGTTGCTGAAGGTGCCAATCTGTTTAATCTGCTGGATAAATGTCCCATTGTTTTTATCTTTGTTTCGAATAGTGTTGCAAAATTACTAAAATTATTGCAATTCCGAAAACTTTTGATACCTTTTTTGCACTTTTAACTTACGAAATGTCGCTCAGACGCCCTATCATCTGTGCATTGATGCTGGTGATCTGTCGGAGGTCGCGGTACAGGCGCAGTCGGAAGCGACACATGCGGATATACAGTGCTATGCCTACGGGCAGTATGATGGCTGCTACGATGTTGAGCCATTTACGGTCAAAGGGGCGTGTGTGGGCCTTTACCGATACGACGGGGTATTGGTTGAGGTAGCTGAGCACATATCTGTCGCGTGTGTTGCTGAGGTCGTCAATGACGGTCTCCAGTTCTATCGCCATGCGTTCTACCTCATTGTCCGGCACGTACTTGAAGAATACATTTACGGGATTGGGCAGGTGCACGAGATGGTGTTCCTCGGAATAATGTTCTATCTGTTGACTTAGCGTGCTGAGGCGCTGGGCATCGTGCTTGTAGTCGGGGTCATTGATGATAACCTCCTTTGATGCTATGTGTCGTTTGAAGCGCAGGCCGAGCAGGTGCATGAAGAAGTTGCGGTAGGCGTCTATGTTAAACACCATAGAATCTTTGTTGGCCTTGTATGTGACAAAGATGGCGAGGGGGGTCAGCACGCATGGCGACAGTCCCTTGCCGAATGCTATGGTCCACGTACCCTGGCGTGCCATCTTAAATCCTGTGTTGTCGAGTATGAAGAACAGGATATACACCAGGACGGAGATGATTATAGGCACTCCCAGTCCGCCCTTGCGTATGATGGCTCCGAGCGATGCTCCTATGAAGAAG
Organism: uncultured Prevotellaceae bacterium; assembly: GCA_946187445.1. Taxonomy (GTDB): domain Bacteria; phylum Bacteroidota; class Bacteroidia; order Bacteroidales; family Bacteroidaceae; genus Prevotella. The sequence continues at coordinate 21,075 of CAMHQF010000005.1, read as the reverse complement.
AATATGATGACGGTGAATGAGAGAGTGAATTTGTTGATTCGCTCGATGGCGAACTCTCGTTTCAGTTCGTGCATATCTTTAGATATGTACCCACGAAATTCCATGTCCATCTTCACCCTCTCGATGTCTGTGCTCGCCAACTGCAGCACATCGCGTTGTTTCTCTATTGGCAGTTTGCTGAATATGGTGTCGAGGTTCATGGAAGCCTGTTCACCTTTGGCTACAAGCCGTAGCGAGTCATGCCGGCTCAGGGTAGGAGAGGTGAAGACGTTAGCCCTCATCTCTGCCGCCAGGCTCTGTCCCATACTGTCGGTGAGGTGTTGCATGGAGTCAATGCGCTCCGTCAGCTTCAGCACTGAGTTGGCGCTGGCATCCTGTGCATCGGTGTTGGTGATGTTGAGTCCGTCATCGAAATTGAGTATTATCACCTTTTCGACAAATGACTCCCTGCGGTATGGTATGTCCGCCTGTCCGCCAGTTTCTTGAGAGCGCAGGTTCTCAAACCACTCACCGCTATACAGCGACAGTTTGAGGTGCTCCTTATCGGCGGTGGACTGCAACATACCAGAGTCGGCGAGTATTATGGCGGCATCGTCAAAGGAGTTTGTGATGCGGTATATCATCACCCCATATAGCATGCCGGTCTCCATGTCTTTCTTCTGCACGTAGAGGTTGCAGTTGGGTATGCCGTTGTAGAAGATCCCCTCGGGTATCTCCAGTTCCGGACTTTTCTGCCTCATGGCCAACATCAACTGTCGCAGTCGGCTGTTGGCGCGCGGTCCGATATCGTTTTGAAAGACAAATGACAGACCCGCTATTATGACGGAGAATACGATGAGTGACCTGACGCACTTTATGAGGGGTATGCCTGCCGCCTTGATAGCTGTCAGTTCCATGCTCTCGCCCAGGTTGCCCATGGTGATGAGTGAGGCGAGGAGTATGGCGAGTGGCAGTGCCTGTGGTACCAGCATAAGTGCCATATACCAGAAAAACTGTGCCAAAACCTCTATTGACAGTCCCTTGCCTATGAGGTCGTCGATGAATCGCCACACAAACTGCATCATCAGCACGAACAGGCATATGCAGAACGCGCCGATGAATAGCAGCATAAACTGCTTCAGCATGAATATGTCGAGTCTTCTGGGTCTCAGCACTGCTTATTTTTGATTACCTTTTTGCACCGTTTTGGAAAACATATCCTTTTAGGGGCTAAAAGTTATCCTTTTGAGGGCTAAAACATATCCTTTTAGGAGCCAAAAGGATATGTTTTAGTAACTGCCTCTATTTATGGCGGTTAGCACGTTGTTTTCGGTACTTGGCTTTTTGCATTGCCGAACCGCTGCCGTGTGCTCCCGTCACATACTTTTTCTTCTTCGCCTTGGTCTTAACCTTGTCGTCCTGTTTCGGCTTGTCGCCGCCTCTGCCAAAGTTAATACCATTCATCAGTATCGACTGAAAATCGTCTTCCTTGCTCATAATGGGAATACCTTTCGTTCTCTTAGCCCCCTCCAACTCCCCCTTGGGGAGGGATGGGGTGGGGCTGTTTTTAATGATGAAACAGCCTTACTCCAGTAAATGCCATTGTGATGCCATACTTGTCGCAAGTCTCAATGACGTTGTCGTCACGCACTGAGCCGCCTGCCTGCGCTATGAACTCCACACCGCTCTTGTGCGCACGCTCAATGTTGTCGCCGAATGGGAAGAAAGCGTCTGAGCCAAGTGAAACCTTGGTGTTCTGTGCTATCCATGCCTTCTTTTCCTCACGGGTCAGAGGTTCTGGCTTCTCAGTGAAGAACATCTGCCATGTGCCCTCTGCCAGTACGTCCTCATAGTCGTCGGAGATATACACATCGATAGTGTTGTCGCGGTCGGCACGACGTATGCCCTCCTTGAACGGCAGGTTCATCACCTTCGGACACTGCCTGAGCCACCATATATCAGCCTTGTTGCCTGCAAGGCGTGTGCAGTGTATGCGGCTCTGCTGACCAGCTCCTATGCCTATAGCCTGACCGTCCTTCACGTAGCACACGGAGTTTGACTGGGTGTATTTCAGTGTTATCAAGGCAATCATCAGGTCACGCTTAGCCTCAGCGGTGAAGTTCTTAGACTGAGTAGGGATGTTCTGGAACAATGCGTCATCTGCAAGGTTTATCTCATTGCGACCCTGCTCAAACGTCACACCGAAGCACTGCTTTGTCTCCACTGGTGCAGGCTTGTAATTTGGGTTAATCTTGATGACGTTGTAGGTACCCTTGCGCTTGTCACGCAGTATCTGCAGTGCCTCATCGGAGTAAGAAGGAGCTATCACACCATCACTCACCTCACGCTTTATCAGTGTTGCCGTAGCAGCATCACACTCGTCGGAAAGTGCGATGAAATCGCCGTAACTTGACATTCTGTCGGCACCACGAGCACGAGCATAAGCACAAGCTATGGGAGTGAGGGGCAGCTTCACGTCGTCAACAAAGTAAATCTTCTTCAGCGTGTCGCTCAGTGGCAGACCCACCGCAGCACCGGCAGGACTCACGTGCTTGAAGCTTGCAGCAGCAGGCAAGCCGGTTGCCTCCTTCAGTTCCTTTACCAACTGCCATGAGTTAAGTGCGTCGAGGAAGTTGATGTAGCCAGGACGGCCGTTAAGCACTTCGATGGGCAGTTCGCCCTCGGTCATAAAGATACGTGATGGCTTCTGGTTAGGGTTGCAGCCATACTTCAGTTCCAGTTCTTTCATTTCTTTATTCTGTTATTTCGTTAATTTTGCTGTTTTGCTCTGCAAAGTTACTAAAAAAACACGAGATTCTCATCCTTTACCCTTCTTTCTTAATTAAATTTAGTAACTTTGTGAGTACATCTTTTCCCTGGAACAACGCTTCCAACGGTCAAAACTAAGCGGAACCAACCCACTTAAGGTCAGCTCCGCTCTCACGTTTATTGTTTAACACTATGTTATCTTACTGCTTCACAAGTGTAGCTGTCATACTTCCGGCATTCAGTGTTGCAGTATTTCCATTGATGCTAACCGTACCACCAAATTGTTGACCGCCACTAAGCATAAGTGTGAGAGTATTGCCAGAATAACTGTAGGCATCGATGTGAGGATCGCCCTCTGTGTACATCTCGCCATTATTGCCAAACACCATAACACTACCTACTGGAGCACCAGACACACTGCACTGAGTCATCCTCCAACGACCCTTAATGCCACCTGTTGGGTAGGTGTATGAAGACTTCTTCATCACAATGCCAAGATAGTCACTATTTGATGATTTTTTATATTCACCATTGAGCACATTGCCCTCGCTTACGAGCACGAGTTTACCACTTGCACCGTTGGAAAAAGTGAAATTCAGACGTGTGTAACCGTCCTTTAATTCTTCTTCACATGTGTAGGTGAATGTCTCATTACTGTTGCTGATGGTGCATGTACCATTCTTCTTGAAGGTGATGCTCTGGCCTACCTTAGGATAGTCTGGATCATCGCCCATCATTACTTCCCACGTACCTACCATCTTGGTAGAGTTTACATTTACCTCATCATCGTCATCGCCACTGTCATCATCACCTGAAGATGAACCATTCTTCTCCATAGTGTATGTGTAACTCATAGATTGACCGCCAGCTGTTACATTAACAGCAGCATTAGCACTACTTCCACTAATATTTACAGTACCAGATATCGTCACTGTGCCTATCCTAGCAGAAAATGCTTTTGAGTCATTGTCGTAGGTAAAGGTGCCTTCGTCACCATTGCTGGTGAATTTACCATTAGCATAGAAAGTCATCACGGTTCCAACACCAGGTCCGCCCTGACTATTTGCAGGCGTCACCTCTGTAAGAGTCCACGAACCGAGGATGTTGGAGTTGCTACCACCGCCACCGCTAGGGCCATCATCATCACCACATGCAACGAATGTGAATGCACTCATTACAATAAATGCTAACGCACTGAATAGTTTAATGCTTTGTTTCATCATAGTTGTTTGGTTTTTAGTTGTTTGATTAATAAAATACAGTTACATTTAGTTATTTGGTGCAAAGTTTTACTTGATTACTTTCTTACCAGCCTGTATCGTCAGGCCCTTGCTGTCAGCACTTACCTGCTGACCTGCTGCGTTGTAACACTTGCCTGCGAGCTTTGCTCCCTCAGCCGTTACTTCGCCTACAGCAGAAGTTTCATTGTATTCTACTCCATTCAGATACACTTTGTAATTGTAGTTCTCGGTTGAGTTAGCAGCCTTGTAGTCATTCCACTTCTTGGCAACGTTCTCATTATTACAATAAATTATCAAGTTACCCACGTTGTTACCACCAGGGAAAACGTGCTCTCCTATAGTGATATTGCCACCGATATTGCAGGTTAGATCGTAAAATTTCACACCGTGACCTGCTTCATTGATTTTGTTAAACATAGCGCGAGGAATAGTACAATCGCCATTGTAGTTAAGGGTTACCTTCTCGATTTCGTTGTATGTCGTAAATACGTTTGCACAAAGTTCCACGTTGTGTATCTCTATTATGTCCGTATTATTTCCTATCTCCATTTCTTGACCAGCCATCTCCTTTGTCATATTTTTGAATGCTGACTCCAAACTGTTCTTGTCATACTCCGTAAAATTGGCAGGCTGTGAGCTCCCATCACTGTAAAGTATAAGAGTCATCTTGCCAATGTGATTCTTTCCATTTTTTTCTACTGTCTTACCAATAAGTAATCCTCCATAATGGTTGCTGGTATTCGAGAAAGGCACCTCGAGATAGTAAGGTTCTCCATCCTCTGACTTGACGGTTATCTCGCCAACTACGAAGTCAGCCTTTGCTCCCATTGTTATTGCCATGAGCGCTACTAATAGGGTAAAAATCTTCTTCATTGTTCTTTCTTGTTTTTTTAGTTTATAAATAAGGTTAGTCCTAATGCTGAGGAAAAGACAGAAAAAGAAAACGTGGACTTTTTTACTTTCGTCTACGTTTCTCGAGGCATCGCCAAACGCCTAACACACTATATCCGAGTAAAAGCCCACGCTTTACAAACGTGAGCATCCGAGCTTTTTACTCTTGTGTGTTTCTTTAAATTTGGCGAATTTCGAGAAACAAGATTCTAAGCGGACGCTTCTGTTCTATATGTCTTTAAGTCTATCTTATGTCATAGGCTCGTAATTTTTATGATTGATGTTGCGAATTTAAGTAATCTTTTCCTTTCCTCCAAATTTTTCCTCAACTTTTTTACGCTCAAACCCTCTGTGTGCGTTCACAATTCATTATATCCCCCAAAAGTAGTAGTAGAAAAACCTCATTTTTGAGTATTTTAAAGAATATCCCCATATCAGGTTACTAAGATATGGGGATGTCTTTTAATGGTACTTTCTGCCAGTCAAAGAGTGGGATGAGGTCAGAGGGTAAACAAGGTTCGTCCTTGTCCGTGATATGGGCGAGGAATGCGAGATGCCCTATAATGTCCTCTGCAGAGTGGTGCTCTTGCAGTTGGCCGAGGTCCATACTCTTGTCACGCTTGGAGAGCCGCTGACCAGCCTCATTGCAGAGTAGTGGCAGATGGGCATACTGCATGCGTGGGAAGCCTAGCAGACCTCCAAGGTATATCTGCTGACCAGCACTCTGTAGCAGGTCTCTGCCCCTCACCACTTCTGTCACGCCCATCAGCGCATCATCAACGACCACAGCGAGTTGGTATGCCCATGCGCCATCTCTACGTCTCACTATGAAGTCACCGATATCGTTCTTTATATCGACGGTCTGCGTGCCATAGTGCCTGTCCACATATTCTATCATGCAGTCTGAAACGCGCAAAGTGAGTGCACCAAGCACATTTCTCTCCCCTCTCTTCAAGAGAGGGGCTGGGGGTGAGTCTCCCTCCTGCGGTGCACTCACTGCCAGTCGCTCTGCCCTTGTCTTGTATGAAGTGTAGAGCAGTCCTTTTTCGTTCAGTATATTAAGGTATTGCTCGTAGATATCTTCTCGTTTGCTTTGGTAATAAGGTCCCTCGTCCCATGTCAGCCCCAGCCATTCCAAGTCCTCCATTATCTGGTCGGCAAAGTGTTGTTTACTGCGTTGGGGGTCTATATCCTCTATGCGCAACAGCCACTCACCCCCTTGACTCTTTATAGAGAGCCATGAGAGCAGGGCACTCATCACGTTGCCCAAGTGCATCCTACCTGTCGGAGATGGTGCGAAGCGTCCCTTTGTCAGTTCACAGTTCATAGTTAACAGTTATTTGAGTTCTTTGTCAAAGAACTCAAAGACCTCCTGCTGCATCGCTTTGTTGAAGAAATGTTTCTCATCCCACAGTTTGGTGACGAGTTTCCTTTCAGCTTTATGTGCTTTCCATGCCTTGTGCATAACTCCGTATGCCGTCTCCACACCACTGACGGGAAAGAGTTTATCCTTCTTGCCGTTGAAGAATAGCGATGCTTTGGGAGCAGCCAGTGCTGCCACCTGTGGGTAGTCCGCTATGTTGCGTATGCCAGGGATGAGCATGGAGTATGCCGAACCGCCTTTGTTCTGGTTGTTGTCAAGTGTCATGAGGTGCTCCGTGTCGTTCATCCAACAGATGGAGGCTGATGCCTTGATGTCATCGCTCAGCGCTGCAAGCATCCACGAACGGTAGGCTCCCATGGAGAAACCTAAGCACCCCACCTTCTTGGGATTTACCATGGGTAGGTGAGCAAGAAACTCCGCAGAACGGATGTCGTCCCACGTTATCCATGCAGCCCATGAGGTACCCATCTGCATCATGTTTGATGCCAGTGCCTGTTGGCGCTCGTAGAGGGAGCGGTTTATTCCCTTAGTGGTATTCCCCTCCTTGTCTTTCTCATTTAATAATGGTGTCCTATCGCCCCAGAACAAGGCGTCGGTGCACAGTACCACATATCCACGCTTGGCAAGTTCGTCGCCCACATATACCCCATCGTAGCATTTCCTCACCCACTCGTCAGCGTCAGCTATCACAAGTGAATCTACACCAAAGGGCCTCACCATCTTCTCCTTACCGATGGTGAAATGCGCCCCGTGGTCATGGAGTAGCAAAATCCCCTCTCTGCCTTGCGAGATGGAGGCAGGTATCAGCAGATATGCCAGCACCTTCTCCCACCTATTTATATTATAGGCTATCTTCTGCGCTACATAACCATCACGCTGTTCCTCTGCTATGACCTCATAGTTGTAGTCCTTAGGTGCTGGTGGTGCCATCTGCATGGTGGCAAGTACCCGTGCGCGTGTCACCCCCAGTGCCTCCGACTGCTGCTGCACTGTTCTCAGTGAGTCCTTCAACAGCTGGTAGAATACAGGCATGGATTTCTCCAGTCCGTGCGTCTCATATGATGACATCCCTACGGTCGGGTGGTAGGCTGTCCGCCATGCCCCTGTCCTAACAGCCATATTATGTTCTATGCAGTCGCTGTATAGCCACGGCTCGCAACTATGTATGTCGCCTACATTGATAAAGTCTTTATAGGGAGGATATTCCGCACCGCTGTAACCACTGACCACAAGCACATGATGCTCTGGCGACAGCGTTACGGTGATGCTGTCATGTAGCACTGCAGGGGTGGCATCAGTGCGCCAGTTTACTGGATTGATGGCAAAGCATGAGCCAGAAATTACGGGTTTTATATACTTCACATCCTTCACCGTGTTATAACAAATGGTAACGCCAGTGTCGCTCTCGCCTTGGGCAGGACGTATGTGGTGACATGTAGCTGTATCTGTTGGTGTCACCTTGTAGCCCATGACATAGGCAGCAGCCAACTGCTGATAGGTATCATCGCCGATATGTTTCAGTAATTCTACAACAGCTCTGCCTCCCTGACTGAATCCTGCGATGATGAGTGGACGGATCTTGTCACGCTGCTGCTGAAACAGGTCGAAAGCCTCACACACGTCAGCCATGGCAAGACGCAAGCGGTTGTCGAGCGTGTCCTCGTTTTGTGTCACCCATGCGTCAATCGTGGTATGGCGATAGTAGGGCGCATAGAAGCGGTTGCCCTTTGACATGTAAGCGGCAGCACGGTTTATCTCCCTTGCCATGTGCTCACGATGCACAGGATTCCACACATCGGCATAGTGACATACAGTGCCGTCTGCCGTCCGCCAATCCTCCTCCCATGTCGATACCACGTAAAATACATCCGCTCCCGTGCCCAGCGCATCACCATCACTGGTGACCCACATTGTCGCATCTGAATAGTCTGGAGCCTTGGGGATATACTGTGCCGCAACATCAATCACTGACAGGATTGCCATTAAGCTTATGAGCATCCACGACTTCATTTCTTTTATCTCAGTTATTTAATCTGTTTTACAGGGAAGTTGAAGTAAGTTTCAGAATAAGGCTCGTCCTTCAAAGTGAAGTGCCACCACTCCGTGTCAACGGGTTTGAAGCCGTGGGCAAGCATCGCCTTGCGCAGTATCATGCGGTTTTTAAACTGCCGTTCTGTGATAGAACGCTTTGGTGTTGAGGGACTCTTACTGTTGTCACCGGTATATTCGCCTGTCTCAGGATTGCCACAGAAGTCAGGATGACTCTCAGGTCCAAACCAGTCGAAGGTGCCACCCATGTCGAGTTCCTTCTCCGTTGCCATGTCAAAGAGCGTGAGATCTACCGTTGAGCCGCGTGTGTGTCCACTCTTGCTGGCGATATAGCCCTGATCGAACAATACACTTTTGTCAAGGTCGGGATAGAAGTAGGGCTTCATCAGTGTGTCGGGGATGTCAGCAGCCCACCTGACGAAGTTATCAACAGCCTTCTGCGGACGATAGGCATCGTATATCTTTAGACGATAACCCTGCGCACGCACATCGTCACTGACTGCTTTCAGTGCCTTCGCCGCCTCCTTGGTCAGCATTGCCGTTGGTTGCTCATAACCGTCAATGCGATTGCCGGTGAAGTTGTATGTGCTATAGTAGCGTATCTCTAATATGGCATCGGGTACAGCCTCTGTCAACACAACAAATCTGTTTCTGTCCAGTGGATTGACTGAGCCACTGCAGGCATTTCCGTTCGCAACAGTATTCTTGGCGTATTCCTCCTGCGCCTTCTTCATCTGTTGTACGAACTCCTTACTACTCTGCAGTGCACAGAAACCTATGCTGGCAGCAGTACGGCTGGCATTGACGTCGCTCTGCCAGTGGGCTCCTACTATCACACGGCTGTTACAATAGTCCCATCCGCGTTTGTATATCTCCTCCGCACGCTGTGGCGCTATCTGTGCCAAGAGGAGTGATATGGTCCATCCACGCAGACTATGTCCTGAGGGATAACTGCCCTCACCACGCAGATCGTCCTCTTCGTGCGACGGCATAGAGTCATTGAATCGCTCAAAGGGACGCTGACGATGGTAGTATGCCTTCGTCTCCTTACGCATGGGGTCGGTGGTGGCGAGACTCGTCTCCATCAGTTTCCATATCTCGGGAGTGTTCGTCTTGCTTATCTCCAGCCCGAAGGCTTCCTTCCACTGCCCATATAGTTTCACATGGTCATACCACTCCGCATCGGCTATCGCCGTAGCCACGCGGGCGGAGTCCTCTCTTTGTTGCTTGCCCCAACCGTAGCGCACCACGTCATTGGCAAACTCTGGGCTGTCGAAAGCTGGCGGTGCCGGCATGATGTCAATGAGCCTTGGCAACTGGTTTAGCTCAAGGTATGGCTTTATCTTCTTGTCATGCGCATAGCCGCTTGCCACTTGGCAGAGGGCTATGCATAGGAGTATCCACAATCTTGTTCTGTTCATACTTGATAATGACTATACTTGTTTTTACTTCGCGCCACCACCGAGGGCGATATATAGGGCGATGACAGCCTGGGCTGCATCGTAGAGGTTCGTTGCCTCGTTGAGTTGTGAACTAAGGAGCGACTCCTGAGCCTTCAACACCTCAAGATAGCTTGCCTTGCCATTGTCCATGAGTTCGTGAGTGCCTTTGTATGCCTCATGCAACACCTCCACCTGACGGCGGTAGTACTGGTACTTCTCACGTGCTGCGGCACAGTCTGCCATAGCCTCATTGACCTCGTTGCCGGCATCGATGACCTTCTGCACATACTTTTTTTGCAGATCTTCCTCAGTGAGTTGGGCAATCTTCTTATTGGCAATGAGTTTGCCACGTGCGAAGATAGGCTGGGTGAGTTGTGCCATAGCATTCCACAGCAGTTTGCCTGGATTGACTATCATAGCACCAGAATTGTTGGTCCATCCTGCCTCTCCCGACAGTGTGATAGAGGGGAAGAAGGCTGAGCGTGCCGCCTGAGTGTTGTAGAAGGCTTCCTCCATTGCGGCATCTGCCATTCGTATGTCGGGGCGCAGTGCCAGCATCGTGGCAGGTACGCCGAGCTTCAGGTATTTGACTTCAAACATGCCCTGTGCTTCGGGATGATGCAGCAGGGAACTGCCCCACTTCGTGCGGTTGATATGCTGTGGTGCTATTGCCAGCAGACTGCAGATGGCATTCTCGACAGAGAGGATACTGCGACGAACATCCACTATCTGTGTCTTCACGTCAAGATAGGATGCCTCCATCTGGTTGACGGCGGTGGAGTATGCCTGACCATTCTCCCACAGTGCCTTCTCCGTCTCCAACGATGCATTCCACAAACTGTCAGTTTGGGTAAGTATCTCAAGTTGATGGTCGAGCATCTGCAACATGAAATATTGCTGGGCAGTGGTAGAGATGAGGTTGGCGCGTACTGCTTCCTCACTCAACTGCGACTGCAGGAGCACTGCCTTGGCAGCACGCTTTTTGTTGGTGATAGAGCCAAACACCTCGACATCCCATGACAACTGCAACGGTAGGTTGTATGTCTTGATTGGCGTTGCACCGTCGAAACTGCTTAACGTTCCCTGTGGTGAGAAATAGAGCGATGGCAGGTACGCCAGTTTCGCAGCCTTCAGCGATGCCTCGCTCTTCTCTACGGCTATACGGGCAGAGTTGAGATCGGTATTGCTGGCGAGCACCTGTTCGATGAGTTGCTGCAACTGTGGGTCAGTGAAGAACTCACGCCATGACATCTGTGCTATTGACACAGTATCCGTTGCTGAAGAAGCTCCAAGGGCCTGTCCGTTAGCATCGGTACCGAATACGCTGGCAGGCGTCTCGGTCTTGCGCTCGTACTTCTTATATACACCGCAACCAGTGAGCAGTATGCTCACGATTGCGATGAGGATGATATTTTTTATTTTTTCCATATTCTGAATAATCCGTGTATTCTGAGTAATAAAACATTAATCCTTATTCTCTACATGTTGAGTAGCGCCCTGAAACTTCTCATGCAAGTTCTGGAACACGATGAAGAAAGCAGGCACTACGAAGAGCAGTGCAACGGTGCCCACACTCATACCACCGATGACGCCAAGGGCGAGGGCACGGTTGCCGTTAGCACCTGCACCACCCTCGATGACGAGCGGTATCATACCGATAATCATCGTGGCAACAGTCATCAGGATAGGACGCAGACGTTCCTTACATGCCTCGAAGGCGGCATCGACGATGCTCATGCCCTGGGCACGACGCTCGCTGGCAAACTCGGTAATAAGAATAGCCGTCTTGGCAAGTAAACCGATAAGCATGATGACACCCGTCTGTAGGTAGATGTTGTTGTCCATACCTGGTAGCTGTAGCATATTGCCGAAGAAAGCAAACACAAAGGCACCCATCAGTCCGAAAGGCACGCTGAGCAACACTGCCCATGGCGTGAACCATGAGTTGTACAATGAAGCCAGGATAAGGTATATCAGGATAGCACATATGCAGTAAATGATGGTGGTGGTGTTGGAATTAGCTGTCTCCTCCACCTCACGTGACATGCCACTGTATTCGTACGTTGCCGTTTGAGGCATCTCCTTACGGAACACTTCTTCTATGACCTTGTGCGCCTCGCCCTCGCTGTAACCGCTGGCAGGGGTGACGATACATGTGATACTCTGGAACAGGTTAAAGTGTTCAATGCTTGACGGACCAACGATCTCCTTCAGTGTTACGAATTGTGAGATGGGTGACATCTTGCCTCCCTGCACCTTTACAAAGACGTTGTTGAGTGACGTTGGATCGAGGCGATACTCAGGAGCAGCGGCAACCATCAGGCGATACACCTTACCAAACTGGTTGAAGTTGCCTACATACGCGCCACCGCAGTATGTGCCGAGAGTGTTGAGTACCTCAGCGGGCGAAACGCCTGAGCGGTCGCACTGTGTGGCATCCACCTCCACCTGGAACTTAGGATAGCGCTCTGAATAGGTTGACATAGCCGAACTGATCTCCTCGTGCTCAGAGAGTTTGGCAAGGAAGTGGTCGGTCTTTTTAGCAAACTCGGAAAGGTTGCCACCCGAAGGATCCTGCACCACAAGACTGACGTCGTTACTCGTGCCGTAGCCAGGTACCTGTGGCATCTGGAATGGCAGTACCTGCGCATTCTTGATGCTCTTGCAGTCCAGATAGAAACGGTAGATGACGAGGTCGATCAAGTGATTCATGCCAGGACGATCATCCCAGTTCTTCAGACGTACTACAATAGTAGCCATGTTGGAACCGTAACCCGATATCAGACCATAGCCGCATGCTACGGCGTAGCTCTCCATCTCAGGGATATTCTTGAGTTTCTGTTCCACCTGCTTCGTCAGGTCAGACGTCTGCTGCAGGGTGTAGCCCTCTGGTGCGCGTACCTCTACCATGAAGCAGCCCTGGTCCTCCTGTGGCACAAGTCCTGAAGGCAGACTCTTCATAAAGAATATAAGTAATACGGCAGCTGCCACCAATATACCCCATGCCATAATGGGGCGCTTGATAAACTTCTTCACCGCCTTGGAATATTTTGCGGCGATAGCATTGTAGCTTACATCGTATGCCTTCTTGGCGTAGTATGTTATGGTTTTCTTCTCTTCTTCTTTCTCAGTAACCTTCAGCATGATGGCACAGAGGGCGGGACAGAGCGTCAAGGCTGATACGCACGACAGTCCTACAGAGGAAGCGATGGTCACACCAAACTGTGTGAAAAATGTGCCTGACGTGCCTGACATGAAGGTGACAGGGATAAACACCGCCATGAACACCAGCGTACAGGATACTACAGCTACCGACACCTCGCTCATAGCCTGGCGTGTTGCTTCACGCGCATCGCTGATGCCATTCTCCATCTTTGCCATAACAGCCTCGACCACTACGATGGCATCATCCACCACCGTACCGATGGCGAGCACCAGAGCGAAGAGTGTAAGGATGTTCAGGGAGAATCCCGCCATCATAACTATAGCAAATGTTCCCAACAACGATACTATAATTGATATGGACGGGATAATCGTGGCCTTGAAGTTCTGCAGGAAGAAGAATACCACCAATATAACCAGGATGATAGCGATGACGAGAGTCTCCACTACGTTGTGGATAGCAGCGAAGAGGAAATCGTCCGAGGTCATCAGTGTCACAAACTCCAGTCCGGCAGGCATCGTCTTCTGCATATCCTCACATACCTTGGTGATGGCAGCGTTCACCTCCGTGGCATTGGCACCTGGAGCCTGGAATATCATCATCATGGCACCAGGCTTTTCGTTGATGTCAGATATGAAACTGTAGCTCTCTGCTCCAATCTCTACAGTTGCCACGTCGCCGAGTTTGAGCAGGTGACCGCCGTCAGAGGTGCGAAGCACGATGTCGTTAAACTCCTCGACATTCTTTAGCGTACCTTTGTACTCCATAGAGTACTGGTATTTGTTCTCTGAATTCTCACCCAATGAACCCGTGGCAGACACGAAACTCTGGGCACTGATGGCATTAATGACATCGTTAGGTTCCAGACCGTACTGTGCCATCACGTCGGGTTTCATCCATACGCGTAGTGAGAATTTGTTGCCCAATGACAGCACCTCACCCACACCAGTGATACGCTGCATGCGGGGTTTGATGTTTATGTCAACGTAGTTAGAGATAAAGTCGTTGTCATATTTGCCGTCGGCACTCCTCACAGCGAGCACGCGCAGGATACTGTTCTGTCGCTTTGACACCTCAACACCTACCTTCGTTACATCTGATGGTAGCGATGATGTAGCCTTCGAAACGCGGTTCTGCACGTTCACCGTCGCCATGTTAGGGTCGGTGCCCTGCTTGAAATAGACTGATATTTCTACGTTGCCAGATGATGTAGCCTTTGACGTCATGTATATCATGTCTTCCACGCCGTTGATACTCTCTTCCAGTGGCTGGATAACAGACTCCATGACTGTTTGTGGATCGGCACCTGTGTATGAGGTGGAGACACTCACCGTAGGTGGCGCGATGTCAGGATATTGCTCCACGGACAGAGTGTTCATCGAGATGTAACCCACCATCGCAATGACGATACTGATGGCACACGCCATCACGTACCTGTTTATAAAGATATTGTTCTTCATTTTTTTTTCGATATTACGATACTTCGTTATTACGACATTACGATATTACGAAAAATTATTATTCTTCTTTCGCGAACAGCACTTTCTGTCCTTCCGTTACGTTATTGGCTCCTACGGTAACGATCTTGTCGCCCACCTTCAGTCCGTTGGTGACGATGAAGTCCTTACCGTTGCCTATGTCTTGTGTTGTCACCTCCACGGCTGTAGCAGTGCTGTCGGCTTTCACCTTATATACTTGTTGCTTGTCCAGGAGTTTCACAACGGCTACCTGTGGGATAACCATCACACCCTTTTCGCTGAAGTTCATGACCACCGTACCCTGTATGCCAGAGAAGAGCTGTCCCTCTGGGTTAGGGAACGTAGCTTTGAGTGATATGGTACCAGTAGAGGAGTCCACCACGCCCGTAGCACTGGTGAGATGTCCCTTGTGCTTGTACTCCGTGCCGTTCTTCATTACGAATGTCACATCGGGTAAGCGTTTCAGGGCTTCCTCTACATTAACTTTGACACCTTCTGCTACGGCATTTTCAAGTACTGCTTCAGAAACGGAAAATTCAGCGTCCATATTGGTGTTGCCGCTGACAATGGTCAATTGCGTCATTGGCGAAACCTGGTCGCCGGCACGCACAGGTATCTCGCCTATGACACCCTTTACAGGAGCAGTGATGGTGCAATAGCCGAGATTCACTCTGGCACGACTCACCTGAGCACGTTGCTGAGCCACTGATGCCTGCGCCTGCTTATATGAATTTGCTGAATTGTCGAGCATGTAGCGACTGACGATATTCTTATCAAACAAATTTTTGTTAGACTCATACTCCAACTTGGCAGAGTTTTCCTGAGCCAGTGCTGCCTGCAGGTTTGCCTGCGCAGCCTCTAACTCCAGTCGGGCATCTCGTGAGTCGATGACGAAGAGCACCTGCCCCTTCTGAACCTGCTGACCCTCGGTAACGCAGATTTTCATCAGCTGTCCGCTCACCTGCGGTGTGATGGTCACGTCGGTCTGACCCTTCAGCTTCGCGCTGAACTTCACGGGCACCGTGATGTCTTTTTTCTCAATTGTCACTGTTTCATACGAGGTGTTGACTTCCTTTGGAACATCAATTCCGCATGCAGTCAATACGACTGCGGCTCCGAGCATACATGCCCAGTTCTTTGTGTTAGGTTTCATGTTTCGTTGTTGGTTATTTTGATTATACATTGTTTGTTTTTACTTGGTTCTTGCTAATTCGTATAGATTTATTTTGTGCAAATTTACGAAAAATCATTGATTAGACAAAAATTCTCCCCTAAAAATTTTGCATTGTAAAAAGTTTTACTTAACTTTGCATGAGTTACAATTATGCGAATAACATGCAAGTACCCACTAAATCAAATACTTACATAAATTAAATAAACAAAAAACACTATGGTAAACTACAAAGACCTTGGGCTCGTAAACACCCGTGAGATGTTTAAGCGCGCCGTTGACGGTGGCTATGCCATCCCAGCTTTCAACTTCAACACTATGGAACAGATGCAGGCTATCGTGCAGGCTGCAGTGGAAACGAAGTCGCCTGTCATCATGCAGGTGAGCAAGGGCGCACGCAAGTATGCCAATCCTACCATACTGCGCTATATGGCAGAGGGTGCCGTGGCTTATGCTAAGGAACTGGGTTGTGAAAATCCTGAGATAGTGCTGCACCTGGACCACGGTGACAGCTTCGAGACATGTAAGTCATGTATCGACACTGGCTTCTCTTCAGTAATGATCGATGGTTCTTCACTGCCTTATGAGGAGAATATCGCACTGACAAAGAAGGTGGTAGAGTATGCTCACCAGTTTGATGTCACCGTTGAGGCTGAGCTTGGCGTCCTCGCTGGCGTAGAGGACGACGTAGTAGCTGAGGAGTCTCACTACACACAGCCTGAGGAGGTTATCGACTTCGCTACACGCACTGGTTGTGACTCACTGGCTATCTCTATAGGTACATCACACGGTGCTTACAAGTTCACTCCTGCACAGTGCACCCGCGACCCAAAGACTGGTCGTCTGGTTCCTCCTCCATTGGCATTCGACGTGCTCCACGAGATAGAGAAGAAGCTCCCTGGCTTCCCTATCGTGCTCCACGGTTCGTCATCAGTACCACAGGAAGAGGTTGATACCATCAACAAGTTTGGCGGCAACCTGCCTGATGCAGTCGGCATACCAGAGGAGCAGCTTCGTGAGGCTTCTAAGTCAGCAGTGTGCAAGATAAATATCGACTCTGACTCACGTCTTGCCATGACAGCTGCCATACGCCAGTACTTAGCAGAGCACCCAGAGCACTTCGACCCACGACAGTACCTCGGTCCTGCACGTGAGAATATGAAGAAGATGTACATCCACAAGATTGTTGATGTGCTTGGTTCTGATGGCAAACTGGCAAAGTAAGTTTGCAGTATAGAGTATAAAGTATAAGGTATAAAGTAATATGCGCCACAAGGCGAGTATCATACTGATAATTATTGCGGCGATGCTGGTGGAGATCACCAGCATCGTCCAATATCTTTATGCCCAAAAGGGCATACAGGAGGCGGTGGAGCACCGTGCACAGGGCGAACTGCACATTAAGAGTCTCAAGATACAGAACGTGATGAACGAGGTGGAGGTGGCAGTGCGCGAGATGGCATGGGCGGTGGAGCGCGACCTCGCCCGTCCCGACTCCATGCTCCCTGTCACCCTACGCCTCCTCGATGACAATGACATCATTGTGGGCAGCGCTGTGGCTTTTGAACCTTATTACTACAAAGACCGTGGTAAGCAGTTCTCACCTTATTCTTATAGAGAGGGTGAACACATATACTGCAAACAACTCGGCACACCGTGGTACGATTACCACCACATGGAGTGGTACACCGTGCCTATGCAGACGGGCATGGGACACTGGAGCGAACCGTACTACGACAAGGGCGGCGGCGAGATGATGATGAGCACCTACTCCCTCCCCATACGCGACAAGAAGGGAAAGGCGGTGGCAGTGCTCACCGCTGATGTGTCGCTTGACTGGCTCTCCAGGGTCATCAATGCCGACCGCATATACCCCTCGTCCAAGAACCTTATAATATCGCGTACGGGCAAACTCATGGCATACCCTGTGGAGAACCTCGTCATGCGTTCTACGGTGCAGCATATCACTAAGGATTTCGAAGATACCACAGCCCACTTCGTCAACAACCAGATGATGGCGGGCAAGAGCGGACAGGCAGAGGTGCGTGACAATGACGGCGAGCTATACTACGTATTCTACGCCCCCATCGACCTCTCCAATGACTCTTCGTATATCAGCTCTAGCGGTACCGATGACTCGGGATGGTCCATGGCTGTGATATGTCCCGACAGTGAGATATACAGTGGCTTGCGTAGGGTGCTCTTCAATCTTACCATACTCATGCTTCTCGGTCTCGCGCTGATGGGATTCATCGTTTATCGCACGGCAAAGGGAGGCAAACGCCTCGCACAGGTAAGTGCGGAGAAGGAGCGCATGCGCAATGACCTGCGCATAGCCAGTGCCATACAGATGGGCATGCTGCCTAAAACCTTCCCACCATTTCCTGAGCGCGACGATGTCGATGTGTATGGCTCACTCGTGCCTGCCAGAGAGGTGGGTGGCGACCTCTATGACTTTTACATCCGCGACGAGAAACTCTTCTTCTGCATAGGCGATGTCAGTGGCAAGGGCGTGCCGGCATCACTCGTCATGGCAGTCACGCGAAGTCTCTTCCGTACCGTGTCGGCTCATGAGGCGATGCCCGACCGCATACTCACCACCATGAACGACTCCATGACCGAGATGAATGAGAGTGGTATGTTTGTCACCTTCTTTGCGGGAGTTCTCGACCTACCTACAGGTCGTCTGCGCTATAGCAATGCAGGACACTGTCCGCCAATTATTAATGGGAATGCTAACCTTAACCTTGACGTTGATCCAAACATACCCCTCGGGGTGATGAGAGACTGGCACTATACTCTGCAAGAGGTGCAGATAGATCCTCCTGCCACCATATTCCTTTACACTGACGGACTCACCGAGGCAGAGGCGGAGCACCATGAGCAGTTTGGTGAGGTGCGCATGCTCAATATCATCAGCACGTCCCATGATAAGGGGGATTTAGAGAATTTCTCCCCTCGTAAACTCGTAGAGGTCATGACTACCAGCGTAGAGCAGTTTGTCGATGGCGCCCCACAACATGATGACCTCACCATGCTCGTCATCAGTTACACCAAACACCACCGCGACATGCGACTGTTGCGCACCATCACCCTGCCCAATGACGTTCAGGCAGTGCCACAGCTCTCCGACTTCATCGACAAGGTGTGCATAGCCCTCGACATCGACGACTATACCGCCACTCAGATCAACCTCGCCATGGAGGAGGCCGTCGTCAACGTGATGAAGTACGCCTACCCCGTAGGTACGCTCGGCGACATCGACATAGAGGCACAGGCAGACGACGTGCGACTGCGCTTCACCATCACCGACAGCGGCAAGCCCTTCGACCCCACCGCACGCAAGGAGGTGGATACCACTCTCTCAGCAGAGGAACGACCCATCGGAGGACTCGGCATACACCTCGTCCGACAGATCATGGACTCCATGAACTACGAACGCCTCGGTGATAAGAACGTCCTTACCCTCCGCAAAAAACTCTAACTTCTTTAACTTCTCTAACTTCTCTAAAAATATGACCACTACCATTAAAGAACAAGACGGCAACCTCGTTGCCCTTTTCGAAGGCAGACTCGATACCGCTGCCACACCGCAGACAGAGCGTGACCTGCAGCCACTCATTGACAGTGAAGGAAAAGATATCATACTCGACTGTACACACCTGGAGTATATCTCATCATCAGGGCTACGTCTATTCCTCAACGTGCTGAAGACAGCCAAGCCCAAGGGCAGCCACGTGTATATCACAGGTATGGACGCACAGATCCGCTCTGTATTCACCATGACTGGCTTCCTTAACCTCTTCGAGGTAAAATAAAAGGGGTAGCTGAGCTAACTATCAACTGTCAATTGTCAACTGTCAATTATGAATTACGAACTCGACCTCCACAACCAGATGCTCCTCGAGGAGTACCACTCGCGTATGCCAGAATACGTCATGCTGCGCCATGCCGTCATGCAACAGTTGGACAACATCGTCAGTAAGATCGACATTGATGTCAATCAGATGGAGTCGCGCATCAAGGCAGAGCCGTCGCTCATAGGCAAACTGCAGCGCAAGGGACACAAGTACCAGTCGCTCTCCGATATCACCGACATCCTCGGAGTGCGCATCATTACGTACTACAACGAGGATGTGGACCGCATAGCATCGATGGTAGAAAAGTATTTCGACATCGACTGGGCAAACTCCGTCGATAAGCGCAAGATGCACCAGTTTGACAGTTTCGGCTACAACTCCCTGCACTACATCTGCCGCATACCCAAGTCAACATACAGCGACCCCTCACATCCAGAACTCAACGAGATAGCCTTCGAGCTACAGATGCGCACAGCCCTGCAGCATATATGGTCAGACATACAGCACGGACTGGGCTACAAACTCGACATCGAGACACCAGTGGAGTACCACCGCGCACTAAGCCGACTGGCAGGCATGCTCGAACTCGCCGACAACGAGTTCAGCCGCATACGTGCTGACATCACCGCCCACCGTCGCCAGGTAGGCGCACTCCTCGAACAAGGGCGCCTTGAGGATATACCACTCGACGGCGACACCTTCTCAGCCTATCTGCGCCAGCATCCCTTCGATAAACTCAACCGCTACATCGCCTCCATCAACAATGCCGAGATATATGCCGCCTCGGCCATGAGTTACCTCCCCATACTCCGACACTTAGGCATGAAGACCCTCGCCGACGTGGAACAGATGAAGCAGGCAAACTACGACGATGCCTACCAGCTCGCCCTCTCATGGCTCGGACCCCTCGACATCGACATTCTCTCCGAGACCATCGGCATACAGAATCTCTGCATAGTGCACATAGTCAAAAACGGTGGAGGCATCAGCGGACTGCGCCGCTTCTTCGACTCCATCAACGGAGTACAGGAGTCCAACGCCGACCTTGCCGAGATGGTGATGAGCCAAGCACAACGACTCAGTTTCGGAAAGCATAGCAACGTATAACAGCTTCGGCTATGGAGGCTACTGTTTACCAAAGGACACCAAACAGCTCCTTGCCAACTATGCCGACGTCCCCGAAAACCTAATTGAGGCAATAGTAGAGAGCAACCGCACCCGTAAGGACTTCATCGCCGACCGCTATGACAGCTGCCTTGACGATGTCGTAGAGAAAGTATATACCAGAGATATCTTCAAAAGAGATTAAACAATTTTCAACAAAAAGGATACTTTCTACGTTGAGATAATCATAAGCTGCCTTCGAACTCGGAACGGGGACAAAGACAACTGTCCAGACTTACAGGCGTGACTTATGGATGACTCCGGGCTTGCTCGCATTTGAAAAATAAATAAATTTATTTTGTCATTTCCCCTTTTTTGCGTAAATTTGCAAATAATACGGCGTAATTTTTCACAAGCTACGGCCGTCGTTAACACTAACCCCTTATACCTCAAAGGATTACATCTCCCTTGAGGAAAATTTGCGTGTAGAAAAGCGATAAAACCTTAAATTAAAAACATAAGAGATGTCAGCATATTTGGACAT
>CAMHQF010000004.1:0-99178 GCA_946187445.1 uncultured Prevotellaceae bacterium | reverse complement strand
TTGGCACGACAATTTTTGAAGGCAGAAGCGCCTATGGATTTAATATTATCACCGATTATATATTTAGTAACTTGCGTTCCATAATAATCAGCATAGCAAGCTACTTCAGAATCAATAGTTACAGTGTTAAGCCCTGAACAACCTTCAAAGGCTCCCTTATCTAATTCTGTAACACTTGCTGGAATTTTTATAGATGCTAATCCTGCACATCCAGAGAACGCGTATTCACCTATTGTTGTTATTCCATCTCCCAATGTTACAGAATTGAGTTTGGTACAATCTCTAAAAGCACCTTCACCAATACTACCACTATTTATGGTTACTGTAGTGAGGTTGGTACAATCTCTAAAAGCACCATAACCAATACTTCCATTATTTATAGTTACTGTAGTGAGGTTGGTACAGTTTTCAAAAGCATTATCACCAATACTCTCATTATTTATATTTAGAGATATTAGATTTACACAGTCTCTGAAGGCTCTCCCACCTATAGTTGGATTTGAGTTGCCAAAATCAATACTCTCAAGCGAACTGTTTTCAGAAAATGCTGCATAGCCGATTTCTTCTATTGTATCAGGCAACTTTAATTGGGTTATGTTAGAAGAAGAGAAAGCAAGTGCACCTATTTTCTTCAGTGATTTTCCAAAAGTAACAGACTCTAACGTCGGTATACTTGTGAAAGCATAATCACCGATGGTTTGCAACGCATCAGGGAAGACAATAGAAGAAATTGCACATTCTCTGAAAGCCCATTCGCCTATTTCCTTAACGTTGCTTCCAAAGGATACATCCTTCAATGAGTGGCAGTCTGCAAAAGTGCCGTTTTTTATACTTTCTACACTTTCTGGAAGTGTCATTTTTGTTATACTACTATTCCAAAATGCACTATCCTCTATACACGTCAGTTGGGATGATGGTGAGAAGTCAATTTGCAATGATGCCCAACCTGTTTTTGAGATTTGTTCAAAAGCATGTTTGCCTATAGTTTTGATCTTTGCAGGTATAAATAGTACGTCCTGTGTATATTGAACACGATAAAATGCGCTATCACCAATGTGTTCTACCGAAGTCGGTATGACAGTAGCAGAGCAAGCTGTTAGCAATGTGTTTGTAGCAGTTTTTATCACTGCATTACAATTATCACGACTGTCAAGTATTTTGTTTTTTGAATCAATGTCAATTATTTCAAGTCCTGAAAGTTCTGAAAATCCTTTGCAGTTTTCCAAGGTAGATGGAAGATGGATTTCCTGGATACTACCATAGTATGGTATTATTTTTTTTATCGTTTTTATTCCTTCTGGCACACGAACTTTATTGATGTTTGCTACGTTATCTGCTTTTGAAATGTAACAATCATATTCCTCTATGCTTCCTTTTATGGATTCACTGAAATACCATTGGGAAGGAAGAGTAATAATGCCATTTGCATCAATATCATCGGCGCTTACGATATAATTCTTTAAGATACATGTTTTCTTTTTGGGATTCCAATATGCCGTATAATTATTTTCACGTAAACATTCATACCCAGCAGGGATATCGCTTTTGTAAAAAGAGCCATACCCAGATGTGTTATAGGTCGCAAGATATTCTTCTGGTACGTATCCACCATAGCTTGAAGATGATGAAGGTGGCTGAGCTGATGTAAAATATTTTTTAGCGGAAGTTGACTGAACCCCTAAAGAGACAAGAGTAGTAGGCAAATATACCTCGGTACAGTAATTCAGGGCATTGTTGGCTATTGATGTAACACCATGTGGCACTGTTGCAGTCCCGAAGACATAATACGCAATGTTACCTTTTTTATTGGTTATTACTTGTTTCGTTAATTGTCTTAATGTTGGATGAGTATCTTTAACATAGAATGCGATTCCTTTTCCGTTATCTCCGTAATTTAGTGGTATGTCCGTAATGTTGTCATTAAGAGTAATGTTGCGACCGACAGACCATTCACGAATGCCAGTAACGGGTACAGTCTTCCATTCTCCTTTTATCAGACACGTTACGGTTTCTGGCATGATTGGATCTGTTAAACCATCGGAGTTTACCAATGATGCTTCTCCGTTCACAACCTCATACCATGCTCCATTGCATTCTACCATCTGATGATTACTATACGTTTCAGCACCTTCTTCTATGGTAAAGTTGTTCCAACCTGCTGTGGCTTTATAAGTTTGCAACGTGCCTTTAGGAACTATTATCTTACCTATACTCACCTTGTCGAAAGAAGTTTCTACCAAGGTAGGTGGCGTAACTGCCATACAAACCAACTCTGTTAGTGCACAGTTTTCAAAAGCAAGAGCACCTATTTTTTTGATGGTAGGTGGCAACACTATCTTTTTCATGTTTGTGCAATTATAGAAAGCTGCATACGTTAGTCCATTCAGATTAGGAATAATATTGGTTGGAACACCATTTGGGGATTGTGCATCACCATTTTCTTCTTCAAATGGCAAATCCATACTCTTCACCATCCATCCGCTATCGTAGGGAGGGTGATATCCCTCTAACTCTGTAACTACAGCTGAACCAAGTAATGTCTGTCCAGAATAATTTGCATAGTAATATGGAGGGACGACAGCAATTTCAGCTGTAGAGGTGGAACTAATTACTTTTTTTTGATCCAGGCTTACATTTTTCCATTCCCATCCATCAGGGATATAACGATTAATTGTCTGTGCTTGCATCGTTAACGATTGTATCGCCAACACGAACATCAAAAATAAAATCTTTTTCATAATAGTATGGATTTAGTTATATATTTATTTTCTTCTTTGCGTGTTTACACTGCCACTTTATTTCTTGACAAACTCCGTTTCAATAATGTTTTCAGCGCCAGACCATGGACTGACTGAAAGATAGTTGCTGCGAGTACCTTTCTGTACGTATATTTCTGCATCTGCCTTGAAACTTGTCCTATAATGGTTTAGGGCATCGGCATGTGCCTTTGGAGGTTTGTTTGCTGTGATGATTATGTGCGCCTTAAATTGTTCACCACCTGTATGGATTGTTTCTAATCCAAGTGCGGCGTTTCCTATTTCTTCTATTGAAGGAGGCAAAACTACATCATTTATTCTTGCGTTGTTGAAGGCTGAAACCGACAAGAAGCGCACACCATATGGAAGAACTACCATATTTAGGTTGTAATTACCTGCAAAGGCTTCGCGATTGATTGATACAACTGAACTTGGAGCTGTGTAGCTCTTTGTCAGCTTTCCTCCTGGATATTGTATGACTTCTGTCATTTCTTTGTTGTAAAGCACACCATCAACTGATTTGTAATTAGGATTGTCCTCCGCAACGATAATCTCCTCTAATTCGTTACATTTGTAAAAAGGAGCATAGCCTATGGAAGTTACGCTTGCAGGTATATATACAGACTTTAGTTTCTGGCACTCTGAAAAGGCGTGAGCATCAATTGTAGTGACAGAGGAAGGTATTCTTACGGTGCTTGGCATACGATAGCAGCCATTAAAGGCCTGGTATCCTATCCGTTTGAGTCCTTTAGGAAACACCAATCCTGTTACGCTACTGCCGATAGCATTCGGTCCTATAGTTACCACAAGATACTTCTTACCTTTCCATTCAACAGTTGTTGGGAACTCAATGTTGTCTTTGGTTCCTCTGATAGCATATATGGTTACAGTATTAGAAAGTTTATTGGTAATTACGAAATCAAAGGAGTTTCCTGCGTAGTCTTTGGAGAATACCCTTTCGTCGTATCCTATCTTAACTGGAACCCTTTGGTCTGGTGCTTCGGTACCAATGGAACCTTCACTCCGCGCATAAGATTTTGTTGCCGAAGGGTTTGAGAATACAATAGCAGGAATTTTTGTTCTGCCACTGCTGCTGACTGGAGAACTGTATCTACTATAGGACGAAGAGCCTGACTCGGAACTTGAGCTGTTCGAAACAACTTCGCCTACAGTCTTTAGTAAATTTTTCAGGAACTGCGCATTTGCATGAAACGGCATTGATAATGTCATCAATGTAACAAGAAGAATTTTTACAGAATTATTCATAACGCTACTTAGTTTTTAGGGTTAGTAATTTTATGTCTCTTATTTAACAGATTATTTACGTACTTGTCTTTTTGCAGATGATGATTTGGACGACGTTCTCTTAATCGCTTGTGACGTCCTGTTTGTTGGATCATACGGACCCTCTTTTATGATTTTCACGAGGTCGCCTGTTTCCCAAACACCCTTGATGAACTTTTTGTCTGCTTTCAAATATATAGTTCCAACACCATCCTGAGCATCTTCCTTGAAATGACCAATATATTTATCTCCGTCAGGGAATGTCAAGGTACCTTTGCCGTCCATTTTGTCATGAAAGAACTCCCCTTTATATTTAAATCCATCAATTGTACAGCTCTCTCCATATCCATGTCTTTCACCATTGAACCAATCCCCTGTATATTTGTCTCCGTTTGTAAAGGTATAAGTTCCTTTTCCGTCTCGCAATCCTTTTCTGAAGTTACCAACATATTTGCCATTTTCATACACCTCAGTGTGTTTCCCATTTTTCAACTTTACAGCATTAGAGTTTTTCGATGTATTTCGTTGCACCATGTCATAGCCACTACTGAAAGAGTTTGATACGCCGCTCCATCCACACATAGAACAACCTTCACCGCCACAGTAAGCACATGAACCACCTATCAGAGCATCCCCTAATATTTTTGTAAATGTGCCTACAGTTCTTGCATTAGACTCACGTTCTTGTTGTGCTTTTCGCTCTTGATTGAGCCTTTCCTGTTCTGTAGGCCTTTTTCGTAGTGGGTCCTGTCTTGCTGTGACCGTCAGCGTGGTTGCATTCACTTGTATGGACTGTGACAGGTGCATTACTTTTCCGTTCTTATTGTCTAGCAACACAGCCCGAATATAGAAATTATCACTTAAAATATCTTTAAGACGCTTGTATTTGATAGGTATAAGAACTGTATATGTTTTAGCCTGAGTTTGCGTTGAAGAAGGTAAAATAATATGACCATTACAATATTTCCCTGTCAATATGCCATATTTGTTGTAAGTTACATTTTCTTCCAATGAGGTTAAAGGTGCTGTATCTGCATATATTATTAGATAAGCCTGGTCTTTCTCTAAACTTGAGTGATGAATGTTTACATTGGCTCTGAACTTTATTCCAGACGGGTATTCGTCAATACCTAATATCTTGATACCTGTAATTTCACCTGTTTGCGCAGACAAACAAATAGCTATTAGTAAAAAGGCAAGTGATGTGATTGTTCTTTTCATAATAGTTCTGATTTTTAGTTATATATTTGTTCTATTTTTCCTCGGGTACAAAGTTACGAGGTTTATTTTAACTGTGCAATAGCGGAAAACCATGATTTTTAAGGGATTTTCATATGATTATGCGATTTAAGTTTTATCTAAAGGTCAGTTGGGGAGAATACATAAAAAGAAAACGTGGACTATTTAACTTCGTCTACGTTCATCGAGGTATCGCCAAACACCTTACACGCTATATCCGAGTAAAAGCCCACGCCACTGACTGACGTGAGCATCCGTGCTTTTACTCTTGCGTGTTCTCTTAATTTTGGCGAAATTTCGATGAACAAGATTCAAGCGGACGCTTCTGTTTCTATATGTCTTTAAGTCTATATTATCTCATAGGCTGATATATTTTAGAACTGTATTATTTATTGTCATTATAGTGACCGTAAGCCCTAAGGATAAGCACAACAACAGTTGATTCTACAATGCGATAGACAAGACGGTGCTTTTTTGTTATACGACGACTCCATCTACCTTCAGGCTGTCCCTTTAGTGGCTCAGGATGACCTGTACCTGTGGTCGGATGTTCCATAAGCTCTATCAGCAAGCCTTCGACCTTTTGAAAAGCTTTAGGCTCTTGACGCTTTAATTGTTGCATGTGCAACATGGCTTCATCCGTATATTCAAGTTTGTACATAGTGACGCTGCTTAAAGAGCATTGAGGAAATTCTTCAATTCTTTCACAGACTCTATCCTGTGCGTTTTGCCCAGCCTATACTCTTCTTCGCCACGTTCAAGACTTGCGAAGAACTCGTCCTTAGATACCTCTGCAGAATCGCTAAGCTTTTCTGCTACAACTCTACGTAGGTATCTCGAAACTCTCCTAAGGAGGGTCTCGTCTTCGGCTATAATGCTCATATTACGGAGCATTTCTGCATTTAATGTAGCTGACTGCATCGTTGTCATTTTCTTATCTTTTATTCCCGACTGCAAATTTAATCATTATTTTTCTTTTCACAAAATAAAACAAAAAAAATTGAATGTCAGAACAAGAATTTTACAGAAGCAACGAGATAGCATATTGTCAAAGAAACGGGCATTTTGCTTCCTATTTGATTTTTCACAACGCATTTCCTTGCGATTTTCGCAAACGAATGACAAGTCGGTTACAAATTCGCGATTCTCATGAATTTTGCAACCCACTGATTATCAACAAACAAGATTTTAAAGAGAAACTTTTATGCCTCAAAGTGGTAAAAAAATCCCACAAAAAAGCATATCTTTTGCTTTGGAAAAGCTATGCTTTTATGCCCTAAACCCTATGCTTTAAGGTGACAAAACCATATGCTTTTCCATCCGAGGCATCATTTTTCGACCTATTTTAAGGCAAAAGTTTGTCACAACAAACTCTATTTTGCAATTTTACCACTGACTTTTCCAAATGACACTTTGTCATCAAAATCAAGGTTTTGCTTACAGACAGATTATTATAGATTATAGATATCACACTGCGGTGAGGGTGTAGATATAGACTACTGAGGCGGGGAACGCCATGAGGGAAGAGTCGAAGCGGTCGAGGATGCCACCGTGACCTGGGAGGATGTTGCCGCTGTCCTTAATGCCAAGGGTACGCTTGAAGAGCGACTCTACAAGGTCACCGAGAGTACCGAAGACGACAACCACCAAGCCGAGTCCTACCCACTCGAGGAGTGACAAACCCGTCTCCTTAGCTCCAAAGACTGCAAGAAGATGGCTCATATCGACCCACGATATGAGGAGCGACACAAGAACCACGATGACTGCGCCTCCTATGCTGCCCTCCCATGACTTGCCGGGGCTGACACGGGGAAAGAGTTTGTGCCTGCCGAGGAGTGAGCCTGTGCAGTAGGCTCCTGTATCGTTCATCCACAGGAAGACGAAGATGCTCAGGGGCAACAGGAAGTTGTACTGCACACCATCGAGGGTATAACGGAAAGCAAGGACGCTGAGACAGCTCAGGGGAAGGGCAATATACATCTGTGACATCATGGAGTATGCCCAGTCGCTGACAGGGTCGGCACTACGGGTAAAGAGTCCGGCACAGAAGAGATACACCACGGTAAGCAGGTAGGGTATGAACACTGACGAAGGGGTGAGGTCGCTGCAGAAACCTGCTACGGCGATAAAGAAAAATACTCCTGCTGCGGTACAGATGAAACGATTGACAGTGACACGCCCAGAGGCATTGACAAGGCCGGTAAACTCCCATATCGCCATGCCTGTGACTAAGGCAAAAAAGAAGGTCATAGCCAGGGGACGCAGAAAGCATATCACTACGGCGGCAACGAAGAGCACACCTGTTATCGTACGTACTACAAAGTTATTCATTTCTTTTTAAAAGCTATCAGGAGTTAAAGGAGTTAAAGGAGTTAAAGACAATAGTGAGTGCCTCAACTGTAAACTGTAAACCGTAAACCTTATACCTTATCTACTTATCTACTTAAGACTCATTCTCATTATCGTTAATTATCTCCTCGGCACGACTTGCCCAGGGGCGCTTGCCGAAAATCTTCTCGACATCGTCGGCAAAGATGACCTCACGCTGGAGAAGCAACAAAGCAAGAGCATTGTGTCCCTCCTTATGCTCGAGGAGTATCTCCTTGGCACGGTCGTACTGCTCATTGACCATCTTGAGCACCTCGTCATCAATGATGCGCGCCGTCTCTGCGGAATATGGTTTGGTAAAGGCATACTCATTGTTGTCATAGTAGCATACGTTGGGCAACTTGTCGCTCATGCCATAGTAGGCTATCATGCTCTGCGACATCTTGGTGGCACGCTCGAGGTCATTCATGGCGCCCGTAGAGATGTGGCCTGTGAAGAGTTCCTCTGCTGCCCTGCCTCCCATTAGCGAACACATCTCGTCGAGAAGCTGCTCCTTGGTGGTGAGCTGGCGTTCTTCTGGCATATACCATGCTGCGCCGAGAGCCCTGCCTCGTGGCACTATGCTGACCTTGACGAGGGGGTTGGCATGCTGACAGAACCACGATACTGTGGCATGACCTGCCTCATGGAGTGCTATGGCACGCTTCTCTTCATCGGTCATTATCTTGGTCTTTTTCTCCAGTCCGCCGATGATACGGTCCACGGCATCGAGGAAGTCCTGCTTGCCCACCATCTTGCTACCATGACGTGCTGCTATGAGCGCAGCCTCGTTACATACATTGGCGATGTCAGCACCTGAGAAGCCTGGTGTCTGACGTGACAGGAGGTCCACATCGAGATTGGGATCGACCTTGAGGGGGCGCAGGTGCACACCAAATATAGCCTTACGCTCAGGCAGATCAGGAAGATCGACATGTATCTGACGGTCGAAGCGTCCGGCACGAAGCAGTGCCTTGTCGAGCATATCGACACGGTTGGTGGCAGCAAGGATGATGACACCAGAATTGGTACCAAAGCCGTCCATCTCCGTGAGCAGGGCGTTGAGGGTATTCTCGCGCTCATCATTACCTCCCATGCCTGGGTTCTTGCTGCGTGCGCGTCCTATAGCATCAATCTCGTCGATAAATATAATGGAGGGAGATTTCTCTTTCGCCTTGGCAAAGGTGTCACGCACTCGTGATGCTCCCACGCCTACAAACATCTCCACGAAGTCTGAGCCTGACATGGAGTAAAAGGGTACTTCCGCCTCGCCTGCCACAGCCTTTGCGAGCAGGGTCTTACCTGTGCCTGGAGGACCTACCAAAAGGGCACCCTTGGGTATCTTGCCTCCGAGGTCGGTATAGCGCTTGGGATTCTTGAGGAAATCGACTATTTCCTGTACCTCCTGCTTTGCGCCCTCCTGTCCTGCTACGTCCTTGAAGGTGATGCCAGGAGTATTGCCTTTTTCAAACATCTGAGCCTTGCTCCTGCCTACGCTGAATATGCCCATGCCTCCAGAGCTACCTCCTCCCATGCGGTTCATAAGCAGGAACCACAGGAAGATGAAAAACGCTACTGGTGCCAGCGAAATGAGAAAGTCAACCAGACCACTGCGGGTATTGACTTCGTATGCCAATTCGCCCTTGAACTTGCCGTCGGCACGCTCGGCATTGACAAACTGCTCTACCTGGTCGGTACTGCCATAGAGCACGTCAAGGTAGGGATCGGGGCCTGTCTGCTTGAGCGACATATGGAAGACGTCGCGTACGTGCTCCGACTTGACATACATACGGAGCTTGGACTCGCTCTTGTTGACCACTATGCGTGAGGCGTAGCCACGCTCCACGTAGGTCTTGAAACTGCTGTACGATGCGGTACGTGCCGGCGCTTGACCTATCTTCTGACCATCACCCAAGAAATATATTGCTGCGAGGGTTGCCAGAATGATGATATATACCCAGCTCATATTGAACTTGGGCATCTTGGGAGTGCGGTTGCCTCCTCTTGGAGAGGGTATGTTAGGAGTTGTGCTTGGCATAACTGTTTTATCAATCTAAATCAGGTACTTCTGTGCTAGGTGCATCCTGCCACAGTTCTTCGAGGTTGTAGAAGTCACGTGCCTCAGGGAGGAAGATGTGAACCATAAGGTCAACATAGTCCATAGCGACCCAGATACAGTTCTCTGTGCCCGCTACGCGTATGGGCTTCTCGCCCAGGTCCTTGCGCATGGTCTCCTCGACAGAGTCCATGATAGCCGACACCTGGGATGGCGAACCACCCTCACAGATGACGAAAGCCTGGGTCACTACACCCTCCATGCCTTCGAGGTCTATTATATTGACACTGCGTCCCTTCTTCTCCTGGATGCCTTTGATAGCGGCAGAGACCAGTTTGTTTACGTTTTCCTTCATGTGTATAAAAAAAATTTTGTGCAAAGGTACGAAAAAATAATGAAACAATAAATGAATTAGATTAAAATAACAAAAATATTTTGCCATTTCAGAAAAATATAGTACCTTTGCACCCAAAATGCCGAAAACCAAGACTTACGACATAGACATCAAGAGAGTGGCGGAGAGTTCAGGTGAAGTTTCCTACACGCTCGACAATAGTTTCTTCGCAGGTCTGGAAGATGCCGAGATACAGCATGGCAACGTAAGCGCCCAGATGCTTATACGCAAGGTATCTGACGGAGAGTTTACACTTACCATCAGTATCACAGGCAGCGTAACGGTACAATGCGACCGATGCCTCGACGACATGCAACAGCCAGTAAGCGGCGAGTGCTGCTACATGGTGCGTTTCGGAGAGACACCCAGCATTACCGATGATGTCATCATAGTAAACGAGAACTCTGGAGTGCTCGATACTGCATGGCTCATCTATGAGGCTATAGCGTTGGCAATACCCATTAAGCACGTTCATGCACCTGGAAAATGCAATGATGCGATGACACAAAAGCTCGAAGAGTTGTCAGCCACCCGAAGTGGTGATGAGATTGCAGAAGACACTACGCCTGACCCACGTTGGGCAGCGCTCGGCAAACTGAACTTAAAAAACTGAACAAAAAAAATCATTTAAAAGAAAATGGCACATCCTAAAAGAAGACAGTCAAAGACACGTACCCTCAAGCGTCGTACACATGACAAGGCAGTAGCTCCAACACTTGCTGTATGTCCTAACTGCGGTGCATACTATGTATATCACACAGTATGTCCTACATGCGGACAGTACCGCGGCAAGCAGGCTATCGCTCAGGACGAAGCTTAAAACGTACTTATACACGCTACTTAAATACATTATATATAAATAATGGGTAAAGTAAACGCTGTAATCACCGGCATAGGCGGATACGTGCCAGAGTATATACTCACCAACGAGGAACTCTCACGCATGGTGGACACCAATGACGAGTGGATACTGACACGAGTTGGAATCAAGGAGCGACGCATACTCAACGAGGAAGGACTCGGCTCAGCATATATGGCACGCAAGGCATGCCGACAGCTGATAGCCAAGACTGGAGTGGATCCACAGACGGTGGATTGCGTGATATGCGCCACGACGACTCCTGACTACCGATTCCCCTCTAACGCCTCAATAGTGATAGGCAAACTGGGCATGCAGAATGCACACGGTTTTGACGTGTCATGCGCCTGCTGCGGTTTCCTCTATATGCTCGACCTCGCATCGGCAATGATACAGAGCGGCAGATACAAGAGAATCATAGCTATAGCAGCCGAGAAAATGTCATCAATGGTGGACTACCAGGACAGACAGACCTGCGTGCTCTTTGGTGACGGTGCCGCCGCTGCAATGCTTGAGGCAACAGAGGAAGAGGGTGTAGGATTCCAAGACTCTTTCCTCAGGACAGACGGCAAGGGACTACCATTCCTGCACATGAAGGCAGGAGGCTCTGTATGTCCAGCATCACACTATACGGTAGATCACCGCATGCACTACATCTATCAGGAAGGCAGAACGGTATATAAGTACGCCGTGACCTCAATGTCGGACGACATAAAGGAGATAATGCGACGTAACAACCTGCAGCCCGAGGATGTCAACTGGGTGATACCTCACGAAGCCAATATGCGCATCATCGAGGCAGTGACAAGCCGACTCGACGTGCCGATGGAAAAGGTGATGGTCAACATAGAGCACTACGGCAATACCAGTGCTGCCAGCATAGCCCTCGCCATGTGGGACTTTGAAAAGAAACTCAAGAAAGGCGACAACGTACTGCTCACAGCATTCGGAGCCGGATTTGTACATGGAGCAAGTTTCTACAAGTGGGGATATGACGGCGACAAGGTAAAATAATTCTGATGAATACGGAACATAAAGCAGGATTTGTAAATATCGTTGGCAATCCCAACGTGGGTAAAAGTACGCTCATGAACCAATTGGTTGGTGAGCGTATTTCTATTGCGACATTCAAGGCGCAGACCACACGACACCGCATCATGGGAATAGTCAACACGGAGGATATGCAGATAGTATTCTCCGATACGCCTGGAGTGCTGAAGCCCAACTACAAACTGCAGGAGTCGATGCTCGCATTCTCAGAGTCGGCACTGACCGATGCCGACGTGCTGCTCTACGTCACCGACGTGGTGGAAAATCCCGAGAAGAACAAAGAATTTCTCGAGAAAGTAGCCAAGATGTCAACACCCGTGATACTGCTCATCAACAAGATAGACATGTTGGAACAGGAAAAGGGCAAGGCTTCATCTACACAGCAATTGTCGGACATAGTGGAGAAATGGCACACTCTGCTACCCAATGCCGAGATACTGCCACTGTCAGCAAAAAACAAATTCGGAGTAGATATGCTGCTCAAGAGGATAAAGGAGCTCATACCCGAATCACCAGCGTACTTCGACAAAGAACAACTGACGGACAAACCTGCTCGATTCTTCGTGACAGAGATAATACGCGAAAAGATACTGCTCTACTACGACAAGGAAATACCATATAGCGTAGAGGTGAGATGTGACGAGTTCAAGGAGAATGACAAATCCATACACATCTCCGCAACGATATTCGTAGAACGAGACTCACAGAAAGGCATCATAATAGGCCATCAGGGCATCGCCATAAAGAAAATGAGCACCGAGGCACGCAAGGCACTGGAGAAATTCTTTGACAAGAAGATATATCTCGAGACCTTCGTCAAAGTAGATAAAGACTGGCGCTCCAACGAAAAAGAACTTAACTCCTTCGGATATAATCCACAATAACATGGGAAATTTAGTAGCTATAGTAGGAAGACCTAATGTAGGAAAATCTACATTGTTCAACAGACTGACAAAGACACGCCACGCAATAGTAAGTGACGTGGCTGGCACCACGCGTGACCGCCAATACGGCAAGGTAGAATGGAACGGCAAGGAATTTTCCATTGTAGATACAGGAGGCTGGGTGGTCAACAGTGATGACATATTTGAGGATGCCATAAGGGAACAGGTCAAGATCGCTACCGAAGAGGCAGACCTCATAATGTTTCTCGTGGACGTACAGACAGGAGTGACAGACCTCGACAGCGATGTGGCACTAATACTGCGCAAGACAAAGCTGCCCGTCATACTCGTGTGCAACAAAACCGACAACAATGACCAGCAGTACTATGCAGCAGACTTTTACCGTCTGGGACTGGGCGAGCCCTACTGCGTGAGTGCCGCAAGCGGTTTTGGCACTGGCGACCTGCTCGACATGATACTCGAAAAGCTACCATCAGAAGAGGATAGCAACATAGAGGAGTCACTGCCACGATTTGCAGTAGTGGGACGACCTAATGCTGGCAAGTCGAGCATCATCAACGCCTTTATAGGCGAGGAGCGCAACATCGTAACTGACATAGCCGGCACGACACGCGACTCGATATATACGCGTTACAACAAGTTCGGATTTGACTTCTACCTCGTGGACACAGCAGGAATACGACGTAAAAACAAAGTGAGCGAAGACCTCGAGTTTTACAGCGTCATGCGCTCTATACGTGCCATAGAAAACTCCGACGTGTGCATACTCATGATAGATGCCACAAGGGGCATAGAGGCGCAGGATATGAACATCTTCCAGCTCATACAGCGTAACAACAAGTCACTCGTGGTAGTGGTAAATAAGTGGGACCTGGTGGAGGACAAGTCACAAGTCGCAGTAAAACATTTTGAGAATACCATACGCGAGAGGATGGCACCATTTACAGACTTCCCCATCATCTTCGCTTCTGCTACGACGAAACAGCGCATCTTCAAGGTGCTCGAAACAGCAAAACAGGTGTATGTAAACCGTAAGGTGAAAATAGGCACCAGCAAACTCAACGAGGTGATGCTACCTATCATAGAGGCTACACCACCACAGAGCATAAAAGGCAAATACATCAAGATAAAATACTGCACACAGGTACCCGACACACAGATTCCGACATTCGTATTTTATGCCAACCTGCCACAGTATGTCAAGGAGCCGTATCGACGTTTCCTCGAAAACCAGATACGCAGCCACTGGACACTGACGGGTTCACCGATAAACATTTTTATTAGACAGAAGTAAGTCATACACACACCACATCATAAACACCATAGAAGCCTTGAAACAACTGCCCATAATAGTAATAATGTGCCTCGTCACTATCGCCTGCTCAAAAGAGGTGAATCAGGAGAAATATGCCCTACAGGCTGCAAAGGCGTACTACGACCAACTCATACAGGGCAACTATGACGCAATAGTGGAAGGGACATGGCAAAACGACTCACTGCCACAGGACTATAAGGAACAGTTGAGCCTCAACATACAACAATACCTGGAAAACATACAGAAAGAGCACAAAGGGATAAACCACGTGGAAGCACTGAGGGCAAAGTGCGACACACTGAAAATGGCCAAAGATTCGAGCATCGTGACAGCACAGGCATTTCTCGCCTTGTGCTTCAACGATAGCACACGTGAGGAAATCGTAGTCCCAATGGTGCTTAATGCTAATATCTGGTATCTCAGATAGTAAATTATTCTTAAAAAATTTGTTATTATCATTTTTTTTATTAACTTTGTGTACGCAATACAAAGTTAACAGACTATTCATTCACTTATTTCAATTATGAATATTACAAGCGATTTCAGAAAATTTGCCACCAGCAAGATAGGCATGAGCGGCATGGTTCTCGATGACATAATGAAAGCACAGAACCAATATCTCAACCCATACATACTTGAGGAGCGTCAACTCAACGTTACACAGATGGACGTATTCTCACGCCTTATGATGGAGCGCATCATTTTCCTCGGCACGGAGATTAACGACTACACATCAAATACCATACAGGCACAGTTGCTTTACCTCGACTCCACTGACCCTGAAAAGGACATCTCCATATACATCAACAGCCCTGGCGGCAGCGTGACAGCAGGACTTGGTATATATGACACCATGCAGTTTGTCACCAGCGACGTGTCAACGATATGCACAGGCATGGCAGCTTCCATGGGTGCCGTGCTACTTGTAGCAGGACAGGAAGGCAAGCGACAGGCCCTACCCCACTCCCGCGTGATGATACACCAGCCACTGGGAGGCGTACAGGGACAGGCAAGCGACATCGAGATAGAGGCAAAAGAGATACAGAAGTTCAAGAAGGAACTCTATACCATCATCAGCAACCACTCACATACACCATATGAAAAGGTGTGGGCAGACTCTGACCGCAACTACTGGATGACTGCCGACGAGGCAAAGGAGTATGGCATGATAGACCAGGTGCTGACAAAGAAAAACAAAGCATAAAATACAAATCGTATCGCAAGATAATCATTAATGGCAAAGAAAACTAACCACTGTAGCTTTTGCGGACGCTCAGAAAATGAAGTAGCCATACTCATAACGGGTATGAACGGCTTCATCTGCGACCAGTGCGTGGCACAGGCGTACGAGATAACACAGAGCATAGCCGAGAACAATGCAGCCAATGACGAGAAAGCGGCAAGCAAGGAAGCTTCACAGAGTAAATTCAACGGCACTAAGGATATACCAAAGCCACAGGAGATAAAAGAGTATCTTGACCAATACGTCATAGGACAGGAAGATGCAAAGAGATACCTGTCAGTTGCCGTATATAACCACTACAAACGACTGTCACAGCCCGATACCGATGACGGCATAGAGATAGAGAAGAGCAACATCATAATGGTGGGGTCAACAGGTACTGGTAAGACACTCCTCGCCAGAACGATAGCAAAACTGCTCAACGTACCTTTTACCATAGTAGATGCTACGGTGTTTACAGAGGCAGGCTACGTAGGCGAAGATGTGGAGAGCATACTCACACGACTGTTGCAGGTGGCTGACTATGACCTGGAGGCCACACAGAGAGGCATCGTATTTATCGATGAGATAGACAAGATAGCACGAAAGAGCGACAACCCAAGCATCACACGCGACGTGAGCGGAGAGGGCGTACAGCAGGGTATGCTGAAACTCCTCGAGGGCACCATAGTCAACGTACCACCAAAGGGAGGACGAAAGCATCCCGACCAGGAGTATATACATGTGGATACAAGGAATATACTCTTTATATGCGGTGGCGCCTTTGATGGCATAGAACGCAAGATAGCACAGCGACTGAACACCCACACCATAGGTTACAACAGCGTGCAAAATACCCGCAAGATAGACAAGAAGGACATGATGCAGTACATAGCACCACAGGACCTTAAGGCATTCGGACTGATACCTGAAATAATAGGACGCCTGCCAGTGCTCACACACCTCAACCCTCTTGACCACGATGCACTGAGACGCATACTCGTAGAACCTAAGAACAGCATTGTGAGACAGTACATCAAACTCTTCAAGATGGACAACATAGAACTCACATTCACTACCGAGGCGCTGGACTATATCGTGGACAAAGCTGTAGAGTACAAACTTGGAGCACGTGGACTGCGTTCCATCGTGGAGACCATCATGACTGACATCATGTTTACTGCTCCATCGCAGAAGATATCAAAATTCGAACTTACCAAACAATATGCTGAAGAGCAACTTGAAAAGAACGGAGGCATAAGCCTGGCAAACTAAAAAGAAAAACGGACCACCCACCCTAAAAAAAATCCGTTATACCTTTGTAATACATGAACGCTAACCTAAATGATGAACTGAAACGTCACTTCGGCTTTGACAAGTTTAAAGGCAAACAGGAAGAAGTGATAAAAAATCTGCTTGACGGCAACGACGGTTTCGTACTGATGCCGACAGGCGGAGGTAAGTCATTATGTTACCAACTGCCATCACTCATCATGGAGGGTACGGCGATTGTCATATCACCACTCATCGCCTTGATGAAAAACCAAGTGGACGTCATCAACGGCATCAGCGAACAGGATGGTGTGGCACATTGCCTCAACTCGTCAATGAACAAAGCTGCCATAGACCAGGTGAAGAGCGATGTTACAAACGGCATCACGAAACTGCTCTATATGGCACCAGAATCACTCACCAAGGACGAGTATATCAATTTCCTAAAGGGAGTAAAGGTTTCATTCTATGCTGTTGACGAAGCACACTGTATATCGGAATGGGGACATGACTTCAGACCTGAATACCGCAGGATACGACCTATCATCGACAACATCGGCAGAGCACCCATAATAGCACTGACAGCAACAGCAACGGAAAAGGTGCGCTCAGATATTAAAAAGAGCTTGGGCATATCGGATGCCAAAGACTTTATGAGTTCGTTCAACAGACCGAGTCTGTACTATGAGGTACGACAGAAAGACAACTCCATAGACAAGCAGATCATTAAGTTCATAAAGCAAAACTCAGGCAAGAGCGGTATAGTTTATTGCCTATCGCGCAAAAAGGTGGAAGAACTTGCTGAGGTACTAAAAACCAATGATATAAAGGCTGAGGCATATCACGCCGGACTGGACAATGCCGTAAGAAATGCTACGCAGGATGACTTCCTCATGGAGCGCATAGACGTCATCGTGGCAACGATAGCATTCGGCATGGGAATAGACAAACCTGACGTACGCTTCGTGATACACTATGACATACCAAAGTCGCTTGAAGGATACTATCAGGAGACAGGACGTGCCGGACGTGACGGAGGAGAG
Source organism: uncultured Prevotellaceae bacterium (assembly GCA_946187445.1). Classification (GTDB taxonomy): domain Bacteria; phylum Bacteroidota; class Bacteroidia; order Bacteroidales; family Bacteroidaceae; genus Prevotella. The sequence goes on along the minus strand of CAMHQF010000004.1, from coordinate 81,416 downwards.
GGAAAGTGTATTGCTTTCTATTCGCATAAGGACCTTCAGAAACTTGAAAAATTCATGGACTCCAAGCAGGTCACCGAACAGGAGATCGGACGACACCTGCTGCAGGAGACGGCTGCATATGCCGAGTCATCAATATGCCGACGCAAGATGCTGCTCAAATACTTCGGAGAGGCATATCCCAAGGACAACTGCGGAAACTGTGACAACTGCCTGCACCCTAAAACAAAGATACCAGCAAAGAAAGAACTGGAACTGGCACTGCACTCTATCCTTGCCCTCAACGAGAGTTATAAGACATCGTACATCATAGACTTTATCAAAGGAAGAAAAACAGACGATATAGAATCACATAAGCACCACATACTCAAGGAGTTTGCCTGCGGCAAGGCATACAACGACAAGATATGGACACCTCTCATCAGGAGGGCAATCATAGATGGATACATAAAGAAAGACATCGAGAGTTTTGGCAATCTGAAAGTGACACCTGAGGGACATGAGTGGCTAAAGAATCCATCAGACTTCTTTATCACCGAAGACAACAATTATAATGACGACACAAGCGAGAGCATGGGCAATGGAGCCAGCGCACTCGACCCCACACTGTACGCTATGCTGAAAGACTTGCGCAAGTCACAGGCTGCAAAATATAACGTACAGCCATACATAGTCTTCATGGAGAGTTCGCTGGAGCAGATGGCAACGGTATATCCCGTTACCTTGCAGGAACTGCAAAACATACAGGGAGTCGGACAGGGCAAGGCAAAACGCTACGGACAGCCTTTCTGTGACCTCATACAGAAATACTGTGAAGAGAACGAGATAGAACGACCTGAGGACATGCGTGTACGCAGCGTGGCTAAAAACTCCATGCAGAAACTCAAAATAGTACAGTGCGTGGACCGTAAAATGCCGCTCGACGACATAGCCAAGTCGCTCGGAATAAAATTTACCGAACTGCTCGATGAGATGGAGGCAATAGTGTATAGCGGCACAAGGCTGAACCTCGACTACTACATCGAAGACACCATGGATGAAGAACAGATTGACGACATCTATGAGTACTTCAAAGAAGCTGATACCGACAGCCTAAAAGAAGCCTTCAAAGAATTTGGAGGAGACTATTCCGATGAGGATGTCAGACTGATACGTCTGAAATATATATCAGAAAACGCGAATTAACAAAGTTAAAAAGTACGAAAAACAACCGCTTTTTCGTACTTTTTTTGTATCTTTGCATCTCAATCGTATATTAACAGAAAACATTTAAACTATAATGGCACAGCAAGAAGACGTATTTAAGAAGATAGTAAGCCACTGCAAGGAGTATGGCTTCGTATTTCCATCAAGCGATATATATGATGGCCTGGGAGCCGTATATGACTACGGACAGAACGGCGTGGAGATGAAAAATAACATCAAGCAGTATTGGTGGCAGTCTATGGTACTCCTGCACGATAACATCGTGGGCATCGACTCATCTATCTTCATGCACCCTACGATATGGAAGGCTTCTGGTCACGTTGATGCTTTCAATGACCCACTCATAGACAACCGCGATTCCAAAAAGCGCTATCGTGCTGACGTGCTCATAGAAGAGCAGATGGCAAAGTACGAGGATAAAATAGCAAAGGAAATCGCAAAGGCTCAGAAGAAATTTGGCGACAGCTTCAACGAACAGCAGTTCAGAGAGACCAATCCACGCGTCATAGAGAATCAGAAGAAGTTTGACGAACTGCATGCACGCTATGCTGACGCCATGAACAAAATGGATCTTGAGGCACTCAAGCAGATAATCCTTGATGAGGAGATTGTATGCCCTATCTCTGGCACTCGCAACTGGACTGACGTACGCCAGTTCAACCTCATGTTCTCAACAGAGATGGGTGCATCGGCTGACAGCTCCATGAAGATATACCTGCGACCAGAGACAGCACAGGGTATTTTCGTAAACTACCTCAACGTACAGAAGACTGGACGTATGAAGATACCTTTCGGCATAGCACAGATTGGTAAGGCATTCCGCAATGAGATAGTAGCACGACAGTTTATCTTCCGCATGCGTGAGTTCGAACAGATGGAGATGCAGTTCTTTATCAAGCCAGGCACAGAACTTGATTGGTTTGCCAAGTGGAAGGAGACACGTATGAAGTGGCATCAGAATCTCGGATTCGGTGCTGAGAACTATCGTTTCCATGACCATGACAAACTCGCTCACTATGCCAATGCCGCAACTGACATCGAGTTCCACATGCCATTTGGCTTCAAGGAGGTAGAGGGTATCCACTCACGTACCAACTTCGACCTGTCACAGCACGAGAAGTTCTCAGGCAAGCAGATAAAGTATTTCGACCCAGAAATCAACGAGTCTTACACTCCATATGTCATAGAGACTTCAATAGGTGTTGACCGCATGTTCCTCTCTATCATGTGTCACTCTTACGAGGAAGAGAAACTTGACAATGGCGAGACACGTACCGTGCTGCACCTGCCAGCTGCCATCGCACCAGTAAAACTTGCCATCTTCCCTCTCACCAAGAAGGACGGACTACCTGAAAAGGCTATGGAGATAATGAATGACCTGAAGTTCCACTTCAACTGCAAGTATGAGGAGAAAGACCAAATCGGCAAGCGCTATCGCCGTCAGGATGCTATCGGCACGCCTTTCTGTGTCACCGTTGACCATCAGACACTGGAAGACAATACCGTGACACTGCGTTATCGCGACTCTATGGAGCAGAAACGTGTTGCCATAGCCGACCTTCGCGGAATAATAGAGGATCAGGTTACCATCACCTCTTTGCTTAAGAAATTGCAATAACTCATGAAACTCAACGTTATAACAGCATTGCTTCTGGCAAGTATGGTCTTCGTCTCATGCTCTAATGATGACGAAGACACTTCGGCTGAGTACTATAACTGGCAAGCTCGCAACGACGCTTATTTTGAACAAAAGTTTCAAGAGGCAAGCGAGTACATCGCTGCTGGCAGAGAAGACTGGTATCAGATACTGTCATACTCCAAGAATAATGCTGACAAACACACCAACTACATCATTGTCAATGTGTTGGAGCAAGACAAAGAAGCTCACAAAGAGGTGATTGACGGAACAAAGAATACCACCAACGGACTGCTTTGTCCTATCGTGGGCGACACCTGTACTATCACCTATCGTGGCAATATGATACCATCAAAGTCATATACCACTATAGCGTCACCTGACAACATCGAAGTGGGATATCAGTTTGACACCAAGTGGTACGGCTCCTCTCTGATACTCAGTGAGGCACTCTTTTCATCACTTACACCAAATGGTGTCGTAGAGGGCTTTTCTACAGCATTGCAGTACATGCACCCTGGTGACCGATGGAGAGTGTACATACCCTACAACATAGGTTATGGCTCATCGTCAAGTGGCAGCGTACAAGCATACAGCACCTTGATATTCGATATATATTTGAAGAGTTTCAAGACAAAGCAGAAATAACAGCCCTCATCACGCAGAGCAAATATAGCAAAAGCACCTAATAACACATTTCATGGACGAAGAAACAAACACGAACTATACTGAGGTTAACGAGGCGGAAACTACTGATTACCGTCCCGTTAATCGTTTTGACGCATCGGCAGTGCACCACCTCTCCGGCATGTATCAAAACTGGTTTCTCGACTATGCCTCATCAGTCATACTTGATCGTGCCGTACCTCACATAGAGGATGGCCTGAAACCCGTACAGCGTCGCATCCTGCACTCTATGAAGCGTATGGATGACGGACGCTTCAATAAGGTTGCCAACATCGTAGGCCACACCATGCAGTTTCACCCACATGGAGATGCTTCCATCGGCGATGCATTGGTGCAGCTCGGCCAGAAGGATTTACTTGTTGACACACAGGGCAACTGGGGCAACATTCTGACAGGTTCCTCTGCTGCAGCACCACGATACATCGAGGCACGACTCAGCAAGTTTGCCCTCGAGACGGTGTTCAATCCCAAGACTACCGAATGGCAGATGTCTTACGATGGTCGCAACAAAGAACCCGTGATGCTGCCTGCAAAATATCCGCTGCTGCTGGCACAGGGAGCAGAGGGTATCGCTGTCGGACTGAACTGCAAAATCATGCCCCACAATTTCTGTGAGATATGTGATGCCGCCGTAGCATACCTGCGCGGTGAGGAGTTTCACCTCTACCCTGACTTCCACACTGGTGGATCGGTGGATGTAAGCAAGTACAACGATGGCAAACGAGGAGGTTCTATCAAGGTTCGTGCAAAGATTGAAAAGATTGACCAGAAAACGCTGGTAATACGCGACATACCGTTCTCAAAGACTTCGGAGACACTTATCGAATCTATCACCAAGGCCGTTGACAAAAACAAGATAAAGGTTCGCAAAATCGAAGACCTCACAGCTGCCAACGTTGAGATACTTATACATCTCATGCCTGGCGTTTCGTCCGACAAGACCATCGATGCTCTGTACGCCTTTACCGACTGCGAGATAAGCATTTCGCCCAACTGCTGTGTCATCAAGGATAAGAAACCGCAGTTCCTCACCGTCAGTGACGTTTTGAAGAGTAGCGCTCAGCAAACCATGTCGCTCCTTAAGCAGGAACTTGAGATACGCCGCCAGGAGTTGCTCGAACAGCTTTTCTTTTGCTCCCTTGAAAAGATATTTATTGAGGAGCGCATCTATAAGGACAAGAAGTACGAGAATGCAACCTCTATGGATGCTGCCTGCGAGCATATCGACGATCGTCTCACCCCATACTACCCACATCTCGTGAGAGAGGTCACCAAGGACGATATACTGCGCCTCATGGAGATAAAGATGAAGCGAATACTGAAATTCTCCAAGGATCAGGCAGAAGACCTCATAAAGAGGATAGAGGGCGAGATAGCAGAGATAGAGCGTGACCTCGGCCGCATAGTCGATGTGACATGCGAATGGTTTGAGCACCTTAAGGAAAAATATGGTGCAGAGCATCCCCGTCTCACTGAGATACGCAACTTTGACACCATCGAGGCGACAAAGGTTGCTGAAGCCAACAAAAAACTCTACATCGACCGCCATGAGGGTTTCATCGGCATAGGACTCAAGAAAGCAGAGTATGTATGCAACTGTTCCGATATCGATGACATCATCATTTTCTATCGCGATGGTAAGTACAAAATCACACGAGTAGCTGAAAAGATCGACGTAGGAAAAAATGTCTTGCACCTCCAGGTATGGAAAAAAGGCGACAAGCGCACCATATACAACTGTGTATATCGTGACGGCCGTCAGGGACGATACTACGTCAAGCGCTTCTTCGTTGATGCCAGCACACGCGACCGTGAGTACGACATCACCCAGGGCACGCCTGGTTCAAGAGTTATATATTTCACAGCCAACCCCAACGGCGAGGCTGAGGTGATAAAGGTCACCCTGGAACCAGGCCCCAAGATTAAGCGTATATTCTTCGACTACGACTTCTCCGTACTCGATATCAAGGGACGCTCCTCTAAGGGCAACATACTGTCCAAGAGTCCTGTACACAAGATAGGCCTAAAGTCACACGGACGCTCCACCCTCGGAGGCAGGGAGATATGGTGGGATGCCGATGTCAACCGTCTCAACTACGACCAGCACGGCGTGTCACTCGGCAAGTTCGGAGAGGGCGACCAACTCCTTGTGGTACTCAGCAATGGCGACTTCTATATCACCACCGCTGATACCGCCAACCATTTTGAGAACAACATCCTCAGGATTGAGAAGTGGGATGCCCAGAAACCATGGACGGCAGTAGTCATCGATGCAGACAACAATCGCCATGCCTACATCAAGCGATTTGAGATGGATGCCATAAAGAATCACCGTAACTTCGTGGGAGAAAATCCTGATAGCCAATTGCTTATACTTAGCGATGTAGCATTCCCTCGCATTCAGGTAACATTCGGCGGTGCCGACTCTTTCCGCGAACCGCTTGAGATAGACTGTGAGGAGTTTGTTGCTGTCAAGGGCTTCAAGGCAAAAGGCAAGCGCATATCCACATTCGCCATTGACTCCGTCGCCGAGCTGGACCCCCTACGATTCCCCGAAGTAAGCGAGAATACGGACGAGAACGATGGTTCTTCTTCTGAAGAAGAGGAAAACCTCGACCCTGATGCAGGAAAGTCCCAGCAGGATGTACTCGATGAGCTGACAGGCCAGCTCAACCTATTTGACTAACCACTCCCCACCCTTTCCGCTCATGAGGTCGTTCGCTACATTATTTATCCTGTGCATAATACAGATATGTTATGCACAGGATAAATTTGTTTCCACACAACTCTCCATAGGACATCTCAACCAACTTGACACATACCTCTCCCACGAGAAGTACTATGGCACAGAGTGGCGCTTCATCTCCGACGTCTTGCGCGACAGCAGGAAGCACCCCCTCACCTACTCCCTCACCCACGAAGGAGCATTCGCCAATACCCACAACCGTGCCGACAATGCCAACGCGCTCAGCGGGCACTACGACTTCGCCTATACTGTTATGCGGCGGTTTGATGTCACACATCACGAAGTCTCTCCTCTCCATCTCTATGCAGGACTGTTCACCAATGCCGACATAGGCTTTTGCTACAACACTCGCAATTCATCCAACAATCCTGCCCAGGGCTATGCCTCTGCCAACATCGGAGCCAGCCTCATGGCACGTTACGCCTTCACCTTGTGGAACAAAGCCGTAGCTGTAACCTACCAGGCACGCATTCCCTTTGTAGGACTTGCCTTCTCACCCAACTACGGGCAGTCCTACTATGAGATGTTCAGTGAGGGAATATATGACCACAACATTGTGTTCACCTCCATCGCTACCTTCCAACTACGACAGCAACTGTCATTCGACGTCAGCATAACACCATGTACTGCTCTGCGTATAGGTTACCTCGGTGACATACATCAGGCAGAGCCAAACAATCTCAAACAACACCAATGGTATAATGCTGTAGTTCTAGGAGTTACCCTGCGTAAATAAAATTATTACATGAATAAAGTATCCTCACTCTTTCCCCTATTGTTATCGATGCTGCTTTTCGCCAGTTGTGTCGATGTGGAGGAGTATGACGACTCCGTCCAAGGCAACTTCGAGGCACTATGGCACATCATGGATGAGCACTATTGTTTCTTTGAGGAGAAGGGTGTCGATTGGGATGCTATCCATACAGAATATTCCAAGCAGGCCACAGGCAACATGTCACACAGCCAGCTCTTCGAGTTGCTCGCCAACATGCTGGGCACCCTCCAGGATGGCCATGTCAACCTCTCCGCCTCCTTCGACTATTCACGCAGTTGGTCGTGGAAAGAGGACTACCCTGACAACTTCTCGCACTCCGTCCAGCGCAAGTACCTGGGCACCAGCAGTGAGTACAAGATTTCCTCAGGCATCAGCTACAAGATACTCGACGACAATATCGGCTATATGTATATCGGCAGTTTCGACGATGCCATCGGCACAGGCAATCTCGACGAGATCCTCACCTACCTCGCACCCTGCAACGGACTCATCATTGACGTACGAGACAATGGTGGCGGCAAACTCACTGAAGCACAGAAGGTAGCATCACGCTTCATCAGCCAGGAGTGCCTCGTAGGGTATATGCGCCACAAGGTAGGTAGCGGGCACAGCGACCTCGGCGACTGGGAGCCCACCCGTCTCCAGCCCTCGTCAGGCATACGCTGGACCGCAAAACCCGTCTGCGTACTCACCAACCGTAGCGTCTATAGCGCTGCCAACGAGTTTGTCAAGTATATGAAGGCGATAGCCCTCAACACCTTATCCCGTACCCCCTCCACTATACTCATCATCGGCGACACCACAGGAGGAGGCTCAGGCATGCCCTACTCCGACGAACTGCCCAACGGATGGGCTGTGAGGATGTCAGCCTGCCCTATGTACGATGTCAACAAGCAGTGCACCGAGTTTGGCATCGCTCCCGATGTCAGTGTCGATATGAGCGAGACATCCATGCAGCAGGGCATCGACGACATCATCGAAACAGCACGTTACAAATTGATAATTGACAATTGACAGTTGAAATAGACAAAAGTCAAAAAAACATAAACAGCAATAAAATTATCAATTATCATTTATCAATTATCAATTATTATTTGTACCTTTGCTATTCCAATAGAAAAAAATATCATAATAACAAAAAGGAGAAAATAAACTATGAAGTACCTTACAGACGAAAAACTCGTTATTGTCGGAGCAGCAGGCATGATAGGTTCCAATATGGCTCAGACAGCCCTGATGCTTGGACTCACCAACAATCTGTGTCTCTATGACGTCTTCTCACCAGAGGGCGTAGCAGAGGAGATGCGCCAGAGCGGTTTCGATGATGCCAATATCACTGCTACAACCGATGTTGCCGAGGCATTCAAGGATGCCAAGTACATCATCTCGTCAGGTGGTGCGCCACGTAAGGACGGCATGACACGTGAGGACCTTCTGCGTGGCAACTGCGAGATAGCAGCCGACCTGGGCCGCAACATCAAGCAGTACTGCCCCGATGTCAAGCACGTTGTCATCATCTTCAACCCCGCCGACATGACAGGCCTCGTCACCCTTATATGGTCAGGACTGAAGCCATCACAGGTTTCTACCCTCGCAGGTCTCGACACCACACGTCTGCGCACCGCCCTGGCTCATAAGTTTGGCGTCATGCAGACAGAGATATCCAACTGCGCCACATACGGCGGTCATGGCGAGCAGATGGCAGTATTCGGCAGCAATGCCATCATAGCAGGCCGCAAACTCATGGACATCGTGGGCACCCCAGAGTTCACTGAGGAGGAGTGGGAGCAGATGCAGCAGGATGTCACCAAGGGTGGCTCACGCATCATCAAACTGCGTGGCCGTTCATCATTCCAGAGCCCCTCTATCCTCTCTGTCCAGATGATTGAGGCAGTAATGGGTGGCAAGCCTTTCCCATGGCCTGCAGGCGTATATTGCAACGACAAACGCTTCAACCACATCGTGATGGGCATGGACACCACCTTCACTACCGAGGGCGTCACATACAAAATTCCTGAGGGCACCAAGGACGAGATGGCACGTCTCCACTCCAGCTATATACACCTCACCGCCATGCGTGACGAACTCGTGGAGATGGGTGTCATCCCAGCAGTAGAAAACTGGCATGAGGTAAATCCAAACCTGTAAACATCTTCATTTGTAGGGGGAACAATGCGCATCGGTATATTCGGAGGGTCATTCAACCCCATACATAACGCACACATAGCACTCGGCACCACCATGCTGAGTGCTATGTCGTTAGATGAGGTATGGTATCTCGTATCACCTCTAAATCCCCTCAAGCGCACCTCCACCGACCTCCTCGACGAGAACCTACGCTATCAGTTGGTGCAGGCAACCCTTGCCGACCATCCTCACCTCATAGCCTCCGACTATGAGTTCCATCTGCAGCGCCCCTCCTATACCTGGAACACCCTGCAGCATCTCAAGGCAGACTATCCTCAGCACGACTTCGTCCTCATCATCGGGGGCGACAACCTCGCCAAATTCCATAAGTGGGCACACCATGACGACATTCTCCACAACTACGAGATAGCCGTCTATCCACGTCATGACAGCAGCATTCCCGAGTGGACTGCCCACTACCCCAACATCCACATCATCGACGTGCCCATGGTCAATATCTCGTCCACCCAGCTGCGTCAGATGATAAAACATGGCGACGATATCACCCCCTACGTACCCCCACAGGTAGCCTCAGAGGTGGAAAAATCATCCCTTTATAGGTGAAAAATTGTTTCAAACCCCACTTTTCTATCAAAAACACCCCCTTGAATCAAAAAAAAACACTAACTTTGTTGACAGTTGACAGTTGAGGCACTCACTATTGTCTTTAACTCCTATAACTCCTAAAAAACTCTCCTAAACAAAATGCAATACCTATTAGGCTTAGATGTCGGCTCATCGAGCGTCAAGGCATCACTCGTTGACATCCATACCGGCGCACTCGCCGCTACCACCTTCTATCCCGAGTCAGAGGCCCCCATCAAGGCCCTCCATGCAGGTTGGGCAGAGCAGTCGCCCGATATGTGGTGGACCAATGCCAAGTTAGCCATGCAGAAAGTCATGCACGACGTCTCAGCCACAGGCGCCGACATCAAGGCCATCGGCATATCCTATCAGATGCACGGTCTCGTATGCGTGGACAAAGACCTTAATGTGCTTCGCGACGCCATCATCTGGTGCGACTCACGTGCCGTACCCTACGGCGAGAGAGCCTTCAGCGAAATAGGCAGCGAGAAGTGCCTCACCCACCTGCTCAACTCGCCAGGCAATTTCACAGCCTCCAAACTCGCATGGGTGAAGGAGCACGAGCCCGGGCTCTTCTCTAAAATATATAAGGTAATGCTCCCAGGCGACTACATCGCCATGAAGCTCTCAGGCACCGTCACCACCACGGCGAGCGGACTCTCCGAGGGCATCATGTGGGACTTCCATGCCGACAGCCCAGCCCAGTTCCTTCTCGACTACTATGGTTTCCCCCGCGACATCCTCGCCCCCATCGTACCCACCTTCTCCGTTCAGGCACACGTATCACGTGAGGCAGCCGCAGAGACAGGACTGCAGGAGGGCACCGCCATCAGTTACCGCGCAGGCGATCAGCCCAACAATGCCCTCTCGCTCAATGTACTGCAGCCAGGCGAGATAGCCGCTACAGGAGGCACCTCAGGAGTAGTCTATGGCGTGCTCGGCGAGGTAAACTACGACCCCAAGAGTCGTATCAACACCTTCGCCCACGTCAACCACACCGCCGCCGCCCCACGTCTCGGCGTACTGCTGTGCATCAACGGCACAGGCATACTCAATGCATGGATTAAGCGCACCGTAGCCCCCGAGGGCATCAGCTACAGCGAGATGAACGACCTTGCCGACAGTGTGCCCGTAGGAGCAGATGGGCTCTCCATCATACCCTTCGGCAACGGAGCAGAGCGCGTACTCGAAAACCAAAACCCAGGTGCCAGCATCCACGGCATCAACTTCAATATCCACACCAAGGCGCATATCATACGTGCGGCGCAGGAGGGCATCGCCTTCTCCTTCGCCTACGGCATGGAGGTCATGAAGCAGATGGGCATGAATATCAAGACCATCAAGGCAGGCCATGCCAACCTCTTCCTCTCTCCCCTCTTCCGCAGAACGCTCTCAGCCGTCACTGGCGCCACCATCGAGCTCTACGATACCGACGGTTCCATCGGAGCAGCCAAGGGAGCTGGCATAGGTGCTGGCATCTATAAGGATAGTGACGAGGCATTCGCCACCCTTCAGCTCAAGGCTGTAGAGCAACCCGTCAGCGACCGCGAGCCGTATCTCACTGCATACGAAAGGTGGAAGAGTAGATTATAGATGATAGATTTGCGTTGAGGCACTCACTATTGTCTTTAACTTCTCTAACTTCTCTAACTTCTTTAACTCCTAAATTTTTAATATAATATTCAACTTAAACAATGAAAGAGTATTTCCCACAAATCAGCAAGATTCCCTTTGAGGGAACAGAGTCCAAGAACCCTATGGCGTTCCACTACTACGATGCAGAGCGCGTAGTGGCAGGTAAGAAGATGAAAGACTGGATGCGCTTCGCCATGGCATGGTGGCACACCCTGTGCGCAGAAGGCGCCGACCAGTTTGGCGGCGGCACGAAGAAGTTCCCCTGGAACCAGGGTGCCGATGCCGTAGAGATAGCCAAGAACAAGGTCGATGCAGGCTTTGAGATCATGCAGAAGCTCGGTATCGAGTACTACTGCTTCCACGATGTTGACCTCGTAAGCGAGGGCAGCAGCATCGCAGAGTACGAGGCTAACCTCAAGGCAGTCACCGACTACCTCCTCGAGAAGCAGAAAGAGACGGGTATCAAACTCCTGTGGTCCACCGCCAATGTCTTCGGCAACGCCCGTTACATGAACGGTGCCAGCACCAATCCCGACTTCGACGTCGTAGCACGCGCCATCGTGCAGATCAAGAACGCCATCGATGCAGGCATCAAGCTCGGAGCCGAGAACTACGTCTTCTGGGGTGGCAGAGAGGGTTACATGTCACTTCTCAATACCGACCAGCGTCGTGAGAAGCAGCACATGGCTACCATGCTCACCATGGCACGCGACTATGCACGCTCAAAAGGCTTCAAGGGCAACTTCCTCATCGAGCCAAAGCCTATGGAGCCATCTAAGCACCAGTATGATGTCGATACCGAGACCGTCATCGGCTTCCTCAAGGCCAACGGCTTGGACAAGGACTTCAAGGTCAACATAGAGGTCAACCACGCCACCCTGGCAGGCCACACCTTCGAGCACGAACTCGCCTGCGCCGTCGATGCCGGCATGCTCGGTTCCATCGACGCCAACCGTGGCGATGCACAGAACGGCTGGGATACCGACCAGTTCCCCATCGACAACTACGAGCTCACCCAGGCATGGATGCAGATAGTACGCAACGGCGGCATAGCCCCTGGCGGTACCAATTTCGATGCCAAGACCCGTCGCAACTCCACCGACCTCGACGACATCATCATCGCCCACATCTCAGGCATGGATGCCTGCGCACGCGCCCTTCTCAATGCTGTCAGCATCATGGAGGAGTCTCCTATCCCTCAGATGCTCAAGGAGCGCTACGCCTCTTTCGACAGCGGCATAGGCAAGGACTTCGAGGACGGCAAGCTCACCTTCGAGCAGGTCTATGAGTACGGCAAGAAGGTGGAGGAGCCAAGAGTCACCTCAGGCAAGCAGGAGCTCTACGAGACCATCGTGGCACTCTACACCAGGTAGTCCGCCACTGCAAACGCACTATAACGACTATGCAGGCACCCCTCCATATCAGGAAGGGTGCCTGTCTTGTTTTTCACCATGGCGAAAGTATCTATGATTAGCAACTTTTTTGATAGAAAATTACAAATGAGGAAAGTCCATCAGGCTTTCCTTTTTTTATGCCCTTTCCGCTCCACAAATTTACGAACTTTTTTCCTTTCCTCCAAATTTTCAGGGGGAATATAAGGATAAAGACAACAAGGACAACTTATAACAACCTATAGAGGTCAGTTATGCAAAACCAGCATAACTGTAGGTAAATAAAAAATGCCCTACTCTATTTTGAGCAGGGCGCTGGGTTGGTTGTATTACTTAATTCTATACGCTAGCTTATTAAAAGACACAAGCCCAACCAAATTTTCTTACCAGTTCCTGTAAAAGGTTGCGGTCGTGAACAGGGATGGTCACTGCCACCGTCTCATGCTTAGCATCAGTCTTCCTGTTTGCAGTAGCAGCATCTATCTCATACTGTGTCTGAGCAGCCAGTAATATCTTAGCAGGAATACCTATGGTTTCCTCTATCTTCAGAGCCAGTTCCGTAGTCAGCGTACGTTTTCCGTTAAACACCTCACTCAGATGCGAAGGCTGAGTACCAACCATCTTGGCGAAATCCTTCTGACTTATTCCACGCTCTTCCAGTTCAGGTCTTATCATCATTCCTGGGTGCACCGCTATAAATGGTGCAGGGTTATCATTTCTTGTTGCCATAATGAGTATCGTCTAAACTTAAAACTGTAATTCTTATACCACCTTCAAATTCGCGGAAGAGGATACGTTCCACCATTCCGTTTACAACTCTTACGGAACTAAGTCCATTCGTTCCTGCGAGTTGTTCATAATGAAGGAATGACACAGCTCGGAGGTCGCTTGCGCGTTCTGCCAAACGCATGTAGTTGTACACCGTAGCAAGAGCCTTCATAAACTTTCCATTACGGGCATATTTCTTATATCTGTTATTACGCCCCGTCGTTATGAGTTCCTCTAAGTCTGTATCTTCAAAGACTATTTGCATACGAAATTAATTATCTTGGTGCAAAGGTAAACAAATATTCCCAAATTCGGGAATATTTTCTCACTTTTCTTCACTAATTTAACATTTATATTAGAATAAGATTTCAGGAAAGGGGTCTTTTTGCCCATAGTATAAAAAATAAAATGCCCCACTCCATTATGGAGCAGGGCGCTAATTTTTGAGTTTATCTGAATAATCATATCCTACTCAATAAACTTTGTAAAGGAAAACTTAATTTGCATAATTATTGATTCTATCAGCCATCATGTTTCTTACCTCATTCCATGAGGAGTATTTTCCTTCAGCAAAATCTCGTTCAGACTGCTCGATATCTGCCATTGCTTTTTCCCATGAATCAGGACCTGCAATAGGGATATTATCTTCTATATCACTTATCATTTCCCTTTGATAAGCAACAGCAGCAACAGGTTCTTTCGCCATGCCTGACTCCTCTTCATATTTCGGATATTCTTTCTCTGCCATTGTACAATTATTTATATTTCTGCTTGCAAATTTACAAACTATTTTCCTTTCCTCCAAATTTTAAGGGGGAATATAGATTTTAACTGAAGGAACGTTTCGTTCCTTCAGGTTCATTCATGGGTATGCATTTGTGGAGTTAAAACTTGAGTGGAACACTCACTTGTTCCAGTGTTATTATGGTTTACCCTCTTCTATTTTAAGACCTAAGTTAAGATGTTTGGATATGGTCTTTAGGTCTTCCATCTTTGTGGCATTGCTTATGTTGACATAGATGTACCATCCATCAGTCTCATGCTGCCAGATGCAGCCAGGCTTTGTTGGACGTTTGTCCTTACTCACAAGGTTGTAGCCTCCACCATGAGTTATGCCCACCTTAGGAATGCGCTCAAAGCCAATCTTCCTTAGTGTTTCTATGAGTGTTTCCACTGCTGTTCTTTGCCAAATGACAGTGCCGTCAGGGAATGTCACCTTCATGCCCTTTGTGGCATTCTCTATATGCTTTGTAGGCACATGTGGCTCTATAGGCTCAGCCTTTTTGCTACCCTTTACTGGCACACTATTCTTAGGAGTCAGAGTCTTAGCATCTACTATTTCGCTAATCTTTGTCTTACGTGAGAGGGCTACGCTTATTGGTTCACCAGGATGATATTCCACTACAAGTACAAGCTCGCGCTGTATCTGTGACAAACGTGGTTCGATGTCTTTACTCAGCGTGGGAAGCACTTCGGTCTTGATGAGTTGTTCTTCCAATTCATCAGCTTTCTTCAGCATCTCGTCAGTAAGGGTCAGTCCCACTTTCTCCAACCCTTTGATGCTGGCGTATAAGGTTTCAAGTTTGGTCATGACTATAATGAGTTAATCAGAGTTTATAATCGTTGCGTACAATTGTATGAAGTCTGAATAGAATCTGTCAACCTTATTTTTTAATAGAGAGAGCTCTTCATCCTCCTTTAAATAACTCCTAATCCTTCTTTTATCATACTCATAAATCCGTTCCATCCTGCTAAGAGCATCTTTTGACAACCTAACATGTAGGTCAATGTTTTTCAAATCATCAACCAAATGCTTTGCTTCTAAAGATAGGTCCTCATAGGGAATTGGTTTTGCAGCGTATCTATTAGAAGAAGCTATATATTTATCCAGCGCATCTAATGAATTGCCAATCGGAAATGTAGTACTAACTTTCTTTATCTGGACACACGAAGACCGTTCGGGTTCATACATCCATTGCCTATCTTCATAAGCATAGAAATCTGAATCGTATTGTAAAACGAAACAGTCAATCGTATATTTTTTCCATAATATATTAGCGGCAGTCTTAATCAAAAACGCCCAAGTTGCATAGGTCTGTTTTATGGCTTTCTCACTCAAATTTGAAAAATCTGTAATAACGAAGCTGATTGTTTTTAATACATCGTCTATTAGTGCAAAATCTGATATTATGTTGAACTTAATATGCGTCCTGCATAATTCACGACATTCTATTCTAAAATCTCTCTGCCACCTTTGGTCTTTCTCTTGTAGTCTACTATAACGTTCATCGTTTATGAAAGCTTCAAACTGTTTTTTGCGCGGAATCACACCTTCTTCAACTATGACTCCACTTCTAACAGCAATCATCTCCTTTGCAATCTCTGGTAAATCAATGGAGTTTGCTGCTAATGCAAGAATCTCTGCATCATTTGTCGTTATTTCTATCATAATATATCTTGCGTTATTTGCTTTCGTATTCTTCTCTTGTTATTGGTGTTTCTGGGTCTATTATCCTTACTTCGTCATAAGTTAAATTGTATAGATGATATACTATTTTGTCTATTTCGTTTTCAAGTGTTGTTGTGTTGTATTAAGCTCTCATATTTTTCTTTAATCGGAAACACTACATTTCTTAATAACGAGATTATTTTTTCTATATGTTCTATTGCTTTCTTGTTAAGTTAGTTTATTTTCTGCAAAGGTAGAGAAAATCTTCGTAATCTCCAAAGTGAACTTGAAAAAGGTTACTGATTTTCTATTACAGCAATTTCGTCTTCTGTTAGACCATAGAGCTGATAGACGAGACGGTCGATTTCTGATTCTAAGGCAGAGGTATCGTTATTTTGGTTATCTCTCTTTATCGAGATAATTTCCCTAACAGTTATTTCTACCATTTGTTGAAGTTCTTTTTTGTTCAAGATAATTGGTAACGGCTTAAGTTTCTCAAGTTTCACTTGTGGGAACACCCTTCCTCCTTCCTTAACAATTTGCTCATAAAGATAACGAAGGTACTTGGAGTTTAATAATCCACATAAATACTCGTAGGAAACAGACTTTTTGAATTTTTCTTTTATTATTCCTGCCTGAATAGTATTACCAAAGAATAGAGGTTGATTCAAGATTGTGCCAATGAAATATGGAGCTGTTTGTCTCCAAATCAATTTAATTGGCTCGCCTACAATTTCTTTATTGTAATAGGTGGATTCGTTCTCTTTGAGCTTATCTTCAAAATCATGTCTCAATACTTTATCTGGGTAATCATTATAATAGTATGCATTAATATCCTTTCCAATCAGTATCGGCGTATCTCTTGGATCTTCCTTTTTGGAACTTCCTTTATAAAATATTCTCTGAGTCAAATCATTTTTCCCTTTATTTGCAAGACCAACATTATGCCTTTGATATTTAAATCCCGCATCTTTCATATTTAATATTTCATCAAGAGGGGTCATTTCACCTCCTATAACAAGTTCTTTTTCAATAAAAACATTGTTCGTGTTTTTTAACCAAATCTCTTGTCTTATCAGTTTATAATCAAATGGAGTCAATAAGAGGTAAGCGTTATCCGAATTAATAGTTTTAACAAGGTCTGCAAATTTCACATTGGAGAGTTGTTCTTGCCGATTAACTATTGTTATTACAACAGGTACAACTGCCTCTTTAAAAATACCCTCTCCCAAATCCACAATTAACATTATTTTCTTAGACAAAAGGACTCTTCTGAGATCTACATATCGTGGTTGTCTTAAATATGTATTTGGTGTTATAAATGAAAGGATTCCGCTTGGAGATATTATTCTTAGTGAGAAGTCAAAGAAATACTTGTAAATATCCTTAAATCCATGAGATGTAGAAGGATATAGCTTTCCGTAAACGCCTGTAAGGGCATCAATATCAGCGCCATACGGCGGATTACCAACAACTATATCAAATCCTCCTTGTGAGAATACATCATAGAACCATGTATGCCATAGGAAGAACTTATCATTGCCTGCAAGGTCAAGGTCACCAAAGTTTATAGTTATGCCCTGCTCTGATAACTGTTGCTTTACATTATCAGTTATCTTCTTTCTTAGAGCCTTCTTTTCTTTATGGTCTGTGCAATCGTAATATTGAGCAAGGAGGTTGCGCAAATCGAGACGATATGCATCTACCATATCTTCAAACATGTCAACTTCTCCTTCTCTCTTCTTCTCTGTCACAGTAGAGAGGTCAATACCCTTATATTGCTCTAAAAGAGAGTTTCCTTGCATAATCTTAAAGTCAAGGTTAGGCAAAGCATGAGGTGTCTTCTCATCTACTATCAATGAGAGCCAGAAACGAAGACGAGCTATATCAACAGCACCCTTCTCTATATCTACACCATATATGTTATGCTGTATGATGTGTTTCTTTATCTCTGATGCTTTGTCTTCATGAATACTCTCAATAGCAGAGCGACAAAGGTAGAGTTCCTTTAACAAGCCCATAGGGAATGCTCCTGAGCCAATGGCAGGGTCACATATCTTAACATCCTGAAGTTTCTTATCAATATCATCTTTTATTCCACCAAGAATTTCAGCATTATGTGTTGTAACAAACTGACGAATGCTCTCCTTATATTCTTCATTCTGGTCTGTTTGCAGATATGCTATAAGGCTTTCCCTACACATATACTGCACTATCTCCTTAGGAGTATAGAAAGCACCTTTATCCTTATTGTCTTCAAGCAGGTTCTCAAAGATTCGACCAAGCATCTCAGGGTCAACACCTACCTCTGCATCGTTAGGGTCATTCTCATCAATGGTGAAGTTGTATTGAGAGAAGAAATCAAGCATACTTTCCATATACTTTGCAGGCAGAGGAAAATTCGTTTCATCTGTAGCATCACGTTCAAAGAGACCACCATTCAGGTAAGGAATCTTAAACTTATATTTCTTTGACTTATCTCCCTCTCGCTCAGTGTTGAGGTCATTGAATATGGCTTCAAGCACACCATCCACAAAATTGTCCTTGTCCTTTGTGTTGGCAAAGAGGTTTTGTATAAACTCATGGTCACCATTACCCCAGTCTTCATTTAGAGGCACACCAAGCCAGCCTTTCTTTTGAAGGAACTGAAGGAACACCAGTCTGCCCATCAGCTTCTTTACATAGTCACGAACAGCTTTTTCTGGGTCAGCAAACTTGGAGAACTCATCAAGTATCTTTCTGCATGCATTGCCTTCCTTCACTTCTTCCCATTTGTTGCCTTTCTTCACCATTCGCTTACCAGTAATGTAGAAAATGATGTTGGCATACTGCTCTTTGTAGTCCTTGAAGAACATATCGCTGACAGCATCAACAGAGAATGCTTTGGTGAGGTCTTTCAGGGTCTGTGCACTGCCTTTCAATGTCTCAAACTGCTGTATCGCTGTGCGACTTCTGTGACCTTCGCCTAACAGATATGTGAAGCGTTTGGTGTCTGTTGATTCCTTCTGATATGTGCCGTCATCGTCAAACTTCCATGATTCGCTGACGTATGAGAATCTGAGCACACTCTCATTCTCTCTGTAGCAGAACATAAAGGCTCCTGCATTGCCATTATTGCGCCACTGAGTGAGAAGCATATCTCTTATACCTCTCCTGTTACGCTCAATATCCACTTTGTCTGTCAGCTCTACCTCATAGATGGCAATAGTCTGCTCATCACTCAGGCTGATAGTTCCTAACCAGAGTGCCTGCTTTGCCATCTGGCTATTAGTTTCTACCACGTAAGGAGTGCTCCAAAACTTTGCCTTATTGCCAAAAATATCACGCAGGAGCAGAAGCCAGTTCTTACGATTGTACCTTGATTCAATGACGTCTTTGTAGTCCATAGGTTTATTTGTTTTTAGTTATTTGTCTTAGGTTATTATTTGAAACTCTCAGAGAGTATGATTACTGCATCAGTCTCTTCATCTGCATGCTGGGTGTCTCTGTAGTAGGCATTGTAGCGATTAGCCATTTCGAGCACTTGCTTCAGAGCCGCGTCGAAAGTAAGTTTTGCCTTACTTCCTCCTTGTCTCTGCAGGTCTTTCTGTATGCGTTGCAGACGCTTGCCTATGTAGGTGATGGTGCCTCGCTCTGTCAATGCCCTCAGTTGCACAAGTTTCAGACGTATTTCATCATCATCTACTCTTTGTAACATGCTATTGATAAGACTGACTGCAGTAGTCACCTGAGCACCAAGGTTGCTACGCTGGCTCTGGTTCTGCATCTCTTCTTGTATCTCTCGCGTCTTGGTTGTCTGATACTCCTTCAGTGCCTTCTCTACATGATTATGATGCTGTTCTATTCTCTCTACAGGTTGTTCTTCTGGCAGTGCCTTGAAATAATTTAGTGCATCAAGTACTGACAACTCGCTGGCCTGATTGTCATCTACCAGATAGAATATCTTTCGGAAGTTCGTCTTGAGGAATACGAGTGTGTCATTAGTAAGGGTAACATCTCCTGCCTTGCGAGCCTCTCTGCCTGTCCTGCTTCTGAGCGACAGCTTTTCTATCCGCTTATACTCCTTGCGATTCTGCTGATAGAGGGTTCGCAGTTCTTCATAGAATGGCAGTTCAAGGTTACGGTCTTCCTGCTCGTTCTTTATGCCTTCCTTGAACAGTTTGTCAAGGTCACGGTCTATGATTTCGTCTGTAGAATAGATTTGGTTGTCCTCGCCGAAAGTGGTGTGGAAGGTCTGTATCTTACTCAATGAAATCTGCTTGAGGTTTATCTGCTCATTACCCTGTCTTGAGGGATAGAACACATAGTTATATATTGTGTCAGACTTTGAGCCTATACGATTGACACGGCCTATTCGCTGCATGAGTTTGGTGGAGTTCCAAGGAGTGTCATAGTTGACTATTATATTGGAACGATGCAGGTTGACACCCTCAGCAAGCACATCGCTGGTAAGAATGATATTATAGTCATCCTTCTGCTTCTTCCAGTTGGCATCAAAGTTATCCCGTATGGTCTTGAACTGCCTGTCTCTATTGTCAGATGAGATGACAAGAACATCATCCCTGCCTATGCGACGAGCAAGGTATTCTATGGTGTCAACAGACTCTGAGAACACTACTATCTTACCGCCTTTGTTCTTTTCTTTGCTGAACAGTTCCTTATCAAGCAGGGCTTCAAACTTCGCAAACTTGGAATCATCGCTGTCGCTGATATATTCCCATTCGAGCCACATGTGGTCAAGCAGTTCTTGGTCTTGACGCAAGAGGTCTATGTATTCTGGTTTGAAATCTTTAGTCTTAAATACAGCATTCTTGGGGTTCTTCTCTGCTTTCTCATTAAGTTTTTCTTCTATCTCATCGTCTGTATAGCCTTTGTCATAGAGGAGGTTGATATCCATATCAGGAGCAATGAATATCTTGTCTTTCTCCCACATGTCTATCATGTTCTGATTGGCATCTCTGAAGTTCTCCAATGATTTCCTGAAAGCATAGAAACTGCTCTCAAGGCGCTTAACCAGTCCGTTCTTGCGAATGCCAGCCAAACTTCGGCTTATAAGCTCTGCATTGTCATATAAGTCAAGTGCAGCCTCTGGCTTCAGGTAGGCAATGGCTTGATAGCGGGCATAGGCAAGTTTCTTGTCAAGAATCTCCATTGCTTCCTCAAAGAGGTCGGCAAGGCGATTGTTCAACCTGTATTCCTTCTTTATCGGTTCAGCTACCTTGGGGAAACCTCCCACATCTTTTCTATATCGTGCAATGCTCTCAATATCAGTTCTGGTACGTCTGACAGTCAAAGGCTTTATTACTCTGTCTCGTACTTTCTCTGCTAACCTCTTGAACTTTCTGACATCAAACTGAGGGTCTTTCCTCAATTTCCTGAACTCCACATTAAGTGGTGAGAAAAATGATGTGAGGTTAGGCACACCGTCAATAGTACATTGGCGAGGGTCTTGGAACATCAGTATCTGATAGTAAAGGTCTATAGGCGAGTTGTTCATTGGTGTTGCAGAAATAAGCATCACCTTCTTCTTATAGCCTGGTATCTTGCCTGCTTCCATTCTTGGCATCTTACATATCTCCTGCAACTGCTGGAAGGCTCCTGTGGTATGGTTACGGAATTTATGTGCTTCATCAACCAATACAAGGTCATACTCGTCTGCATTCCAATAGTCATAGTTCTCGTCATCAAGCACCTTGCTCAGACTGCCATTTGAGATAAAACGGGTGTATTTGTCTATTCCGAAATCCTTAAATGTTGTTTTCCAGTTTTGCTCTACAGCAGGTGGATAGACAACAAGAATCTTGGTATTGTCTCTGCCATTCTCAATGAGGAATTTCTTGGCTATCATGGTGGCAATAACTGTCTTGCCAAGACCGACCACATCGGCAAGGAAGAAACCATCATAGCGAATGAGTTTCTGATAGCCCTCAATAACTGCATCTGTCTGATACTCAAATTTATCATAGCCTTCAGGCATATCGAATGGGTCATCTTGGTCAACTTCCAACACTCTATCGGAGAAATACTCCATAAGCATCTTAATGTAGAGTTCGTAAGGTGACACATCTTTGCCAAGATAAGTTCCGCCAATGGTCACATCTATATCGACTGCTTCTATAGGTACACCTTCAGATTCCTGCCAAAGCAATTCAAACTCGTCTTTAGCAAACTTCACCTCTGGGTATTGGGTCAGTTTTACATTGAATTCGTATTGCTTCTCTTCAGATATTCCCAGTCCGTAACCACTCAAGTTACTACTGCCCGTAATAGCAGCCCCTAACATATCCTGGTCATAGTTATCAGGATAAAGGATGTATATCT
The DNA here is from genome assembly GCA_946187445.1 of uncultured Prevotellaceae bacterium. Lineage (GTDB taxonomy): Bacteria > Bacteroidota > Bacteroidia > Bacteroidales > Bacteroidaceae > Prevotella. Next base: position 59,033 of record CAMHQF010000004.1, on the reverse strand, counting down.
TTGCGTGAATCTTTCGTGAAGGATGTGCCCTCATTTCAAGTTTGCCATCCTTCATATCCTGCAACATCTGGAGAATACCCTCCTCTACTTGCTTGGTGTATCTGGAGTTTTCAATATCCTCCTTTATCTGTCTGAGAGCATCCTCCTTTACTTCTTCCTCTGCACCAATGAATAGCTCCCTGTGCTGAGCAGCACGGGCAATATATTTGTCAACATCAATGCCTATCAACACACGTACCTTATTGATGTTGTCAAGGAAAGGACGCAAAGCGAAATAGCCTGATGCACGAAGGAAACCGACAACAGCGTCAAGGTTCTTTATCTGAGGATTTTTACTAAGAAAGCCCTCGAATTGTTTCATCAAAGTGTTCCCCTCTCTGTTAGTGAAGAAAAGGGAGTTGGTAGAATGATTCTCTGCCATAGCATAATAGATTTTAGGAGCGAAGGACTATCTTTTCGGAGAATAATGGGTTACATAACAAAGAACCTCAGGACATAATAAAAGCGTGAAACCGCTCTTATCAATGTCCTAAGGTCCTTGCAAAACCCATTGTATAGATAAGCCCAGCCCACGCTATGCGCAGACGCTGGTACTTATTCGATATACAATGTCTATTGAAGTTGCAAGGTTCTAGGACATTCCGAATATAGCACAAACGCTAAATTGTTAACTCATAAAATTTCGTATCGGCACCTCCACTGAGGCTCATAATCTCTGCCGTAGCAGCGTAGTGTCACCACGATTAGCCAATACTGAATGCAAAAGTAAGAAAAACTTTCGAAACAACAAAAAAAGTGGAGAAAAAATGTTGCGCAACTTTCGCAACTTTCGCAACTTTCGCAACCTTTTCAGTTTTAGGGGTGTCATTAATAGTGACACACCTAAAAGGGTGTCACGTTTCGTTACTCCCCTTGCAAGGGGTGTCGCGTTTTGCTACCCACTAAGAAAAAAAACACGAATAACTCAGATGGACACGGAAGGAGGCTGACGCCTACGAAAACGAAGACGAAGACAAAGGATAGAATAAAGACAAAAGAGAATAGATTATAAAGACAACTCGAACAACTTATAACAACTTTATAGAGGTCAGTTTAGCAAACCTGCTAAACAGGAAAAAAAAAACATTTTGGCAAACCTGCCAAAATGATATTTAGAACCAGATACCTGTTTCAGGTATGTCGTTGATTATTTATCGTCATAATGACCATAAGCTGAGAGTACATCTATATATACCTCCTCATCATATATGCGATACACCAGTCTATGCTTCTTGGATAATTGGCGACTCCATCTACCCTCAGGGGCTCCTTTCAATGGTTCTGGATGACCTATTCCCTCTTTGGGATGCTTTTTGAGTTCCTCAATAAACGTATTGAGTTTCTTGTAAACCTTTGGCTCTGAACGTTTCAGTTTAGCAGCATCAGATAATGCTCTCGGAGACAAGATAATTTTGTACATCAGCCTACCCTCTTCAATAAATCATCCAATGTCTCATTTGGAAGCATTTCGATTCCTTTGCCATCAGCTATGTCTCTCTCTGCCTCATCCAAATTGCGTAAGAATTCTTTCTTACTCATAAGGGTAGGATCATCTTTCTTCGCTGTCAGTTTCTTTATGTATTTAAGAGCTTTTGCAAGTAGTGTTTCATCATCAACGATGATGCTAAGTTCTCGAAGAAGCTCTGCATTTAATTGTAGTGCTGTCATAATCCATTATTTTTATGGTTGCAAAATTAAGAAAAACTTTCGAAACAACAAAAAAAGTGGAGAAAAAAAATTTTGTACAGAAAATTATAGGGGCGGCTTACACTTTGATTTTTGCAAATGCTGTTTCCTTGCGATATTTTTCACCAACTGCCACGTGGCTTCCAAATTTTGAAACCTCATGAATTTTTACAACTCTCTGACACTTAGCGCGTTGAAATTTTGAGTGGACATCTTAGCCTCGAAAATTGCAGATTTTTGGCTAAAAAAGGGCGAAATAATGCGGTGGAAAAGCTATGCTTTTGGCTTATAAACCCATAGCTTTAAGCTCCTAAACTATATGCTTTAAGCTCCTAAACCATATGCTTTTCCATCACATACCCTTTTCTGTCGCTCCTCAGACATCTATTTTGCATATTTTTCATGCACTTTTTTATTTGACACTTTGTAAAGAAAAACCTTGCAACACTTATCAAAATGTCATTTTCTTTTCGACAGGGAGGCGACACAAAAAAAAGAGTGGCTTAGGGGATTTCCTCCAAGCCACTCTTGATGTTTTTATATATAATTATGTATGCTATTACTGCTTGGGGGCAGCGAGTGCTATCTGCAGTTCGTCGAGCTGCTTCTGGTCGATGGCTGAAGGGGCATCGAGCATGACGTCGCGGCCGCTATTGTTCTTTGGGAAGGCGATGCAGTCGCGGATGGAGTCGAGACCTGCCATAATGCTGACGAAGCGGTCGAGACCGAAGGCGAGGCCTGCATGGGGGGGGGCTCCGTACTTGAAGGCATTGATGAGGAAGCCGAACTGTGCCATGGCACGCTCAGGGGTGAAACCAAGGACCTCGAACATCTTTGCCTGCAGCTTGCCGTCGTGGATACGCAGGGAGCCTCCACCTACCTCTATACCGTTGCACACGAAGTCATACGCCTTGGCACGTACCTTGGCGGGGTCGGTGTCGAGGAGGGGTATGTCGTCGGGGTTGGGCATGGTGAAGGGATGGTGGGTGGACATGAGGCGCTGCTCCTCGTCGCTCCACTCGAAGAGTGGGAAGTCGATGATCCAGAGACACTCAAACTTGTCCTTGTCCATCAAGCCGAGACGCTTGCCCATCTCGAGACGGAGGGAGCAGAGCTGTATGCGGGTCTTGTTGGCATTGTCGCCTGAGAGGATGAGGATGAGGTCGCCCTTCTTTGCCTGCATCTTGTCGGCAACTGCCTGCAGCTGCTCGGGGGTGTAGAACTTATCGACGGACGACTTGATGGTGCCGTCGTCATTGAGTTTGATATATACCAAGCCCTTGGCGCCTACCTGCTGCGACTTGACGAAGTCGGTGAGCTGGTCGAGCTGCTTGCGGGTGTAGCTGGCACAGCCCTCGGCACAGATGCCGCCGATATACTCTGCGCTGTCAAATACCTGGAAGGTGCCGAGCTTGAGGACGTCCATGAGTTCTACAAACTCCATGCCGAAGCGCAGGTCGGGTTTGTCGGAACCGTACTTGGACATCGCCTCGTGCCACGTCATCTGACGCAGCTTGGCGGGAAGTTCGACGCCTCGTACCTCCCTGAAGAGGTGACGTGCCATATCTTCGAAGATGCTGATGACGTCGTCCTGATCGACGAACGACATCTCGCAGTCTATCTGGGTGAACTCGGGCTGGCGGTCGGCACGCAGGTCCTCATCGCGGAAGCACTTGGCTATCTGGAAATAGCGGTCGAAGCCTGACACCATGAGCAACTGCTTGAGGGTCTGGGGTGACTGTGGCAGGGCATAGAACTGTCCGGGGTTCATACGTGAGGGCACGACGAAGTCACGTGCGCCCTCTGGGGTAGAACCAATCAGGATAGGTGTCTCGACCTCGATAAACTGTCGGGAGTCGAGGAAATTGCGTATGAGGATGGTCATCTTGTGACGCAGCTCGAGATTTTTGCGCACCATGGGGCGGCGCAGGTCGAGGTAACGGTACTTCATACGCAGCTCATCGCCACCGTCGGTATTGTCCTCGATGGTGAAGGGAGGGGTGAGCGACTCACTGATAACACGGAGCTCGGTGACGATAATCTCGATATCGCCAGTGGGGAGCTTGGCATTTTTGGAGTAGCGCTCTGCCACGGTGCCTGTAGCCTGCACTACGTACTCACGGCCGAGGTGGCCTGCCTGTTCCTTGAGTGCCTCGGGGGCATCCTCGTTGAAGGCAAGCTGCGTGATGCCGTAACGGTCACGGAGGTCAACGAATGTGAGTGCGCCGAGATTGTGTACGCCTTGTACCCAACCGGCGAGTGTCACGGTCTGACCTACATTGTCGATGCGGAGTTCTCCGCAGGTATTTGTTCTGTACATATTTTTTTCTATTTTTATATCACTCCTTCTTTCTGGAACTGTGCGATGAGTGCCTCGACATCCTTGCGTGCTGTGGCCTCATCGACGTCATACTCGTCGAGGATTGTGGTGACGAGGTCGTCGGTGGTAAACTCGCCCTGCTGCATCTTGTTCCACAGGAGGAGGGATGACTCGTTGAGCACTATGAGTTTGGAGAAGTCAATGTTTTTTTCTCCCATAGGTACGAGGAATGTCTGTCCGCATACCGTATTGAGCTTGAAACCTGGTTTTACTTCCATATCTTTCTTATTATTGTTTTTATTGTCTCTTTTGGATAATGGTATAACCTCCAGAGGAGGAGGAGGTAGCGGCGCAGGGGGCGCAGGAGGAGCCATGTGCGCCAGTACATTTTATATGATATGGTATCGACGCTGTCGAGGTGGGTGCTGCCTTTGCGATAGAAGCCCTGGGCTATAGCGAGCACGTCGCTACGCTTGATATGCTCTGGCGAGAAGTTGCCGTCGCCGTACATGGTGATGTCGTCGCCGTCGATGCTGACGATGCGATGGAGGGCATACTGTTGTGGCGCGGTCTGGGCGAGTATGACGTCACCACGACGCAGGGGACGGGTGACCTTGACGAGCAGTCCCTTGTCGCGTGCGTCCTCGAGGTATGGCCGCATGCTATGGCCTCTGAGTGGCAGGGTGACGCTATTGCCCTCGCTGACAAGGCGTGCTACCTCGGGAATGAGTATGGAGTTAGGCAATTGCATCTCTACAAACTATTGCTGCCTCGCTGTCGGGAAGACAGTGGATGGCTGCTACTCGGGTGGTTTCGACTATACGTGAACAGGTACGGCACACAGGTTGGTAGAGCCGCTCATCCCACTTCATGGCAGAGCATGAGGTGAGTACGGTGGAGAATGCTATGATGGGCGACATGGGGGCTACGTGGTTGGTGGTGTCGCGCTTGATGAGCATGATGGCTCCGAGGGGTGCGCTGACATTGCGATAGCAGGGGGTCTTGCCGCTCCATGGCGAACCATAGAGTACGGGCTTGCCGTCGATGAGGCGTATGATGGGGTTGTCATCGTTGATGATGTCGCAGTCGGGGATGTGGCGCATCCAGTTGGCTACATGGGTGCTCTTGCCTGTGCCGCTCTTGGCGGTGAAGGCGTATGCCCTACCCTTGTGGCGCACTACTGAGGCGTGGATGAGGAGTGTGTCGTGGGTGGCGGCGCTGAAGGCGTAGGAGAGCATGAGGGCATTGTTGAGTGCGAAGCGCTGTGTGGCGAATGACCCCTGCAGTGCTACGTGGCAGTCGCTGAAATCGGGTGAGGTGATGAGCAGTGCGCACTCGGTGTCGTGGATGTCGCGCACGAGAAACTGATAGCCGCCATCGGGGAGCAGATCAACGCGTGTCATGCCATTGCCAGTGTCAATATCGCGTATGAGGTGGCACTGCTGCTCTGGCACTCGCTGCAGGGTGCTGTCAACGGTGAGGTGCATGAGGGGCGTGCTGCCATCGTCGGCCACCTGAAAGGGTGCAAAGGAGGGCAAGAGACGCTGCAGGAACTGTGCGTCGTAGGTAATCTCTATTTTATGTCCAGCGATGGAGAAGGTCAATTGTTTATTACGATATATCGGAACTCGGTCTGGTCGATGACACTTATCTTGAAGCCGCGCTTGATGAGGTCGGCCTTCATCTTGTCGTACTCCTTGGAGATTTTCTTGTACTTCTCGCTGAAGACGGTGGCACAGGTACGGTTGGGCAGGTCGAGCTGAGCGAGGAAGTTGCGAAACTGCGATGAATAGTCCTGACGTCCTACGAGAAAGCCGTTGGACTTGACGACCTGTGCGCGTTGCAGTATGAGTACGTCAGACATATACACCGTAGAGTCGGTGGGCGACATGCCTACTGAGAAGGCGTATGCCTGGGGTATGGTGCGCAGTACCTTGTTGGTATTGTCTGCTTGTGCGCTTATCGTATTGATAATTGAGAATTGAAAATTCAAAATTATAATCAGCGCTGCTATGAATAATCTTTTATGTCTCATTGTTATACTTTATACTCTATATTTCTTTATTTTTCATTATGCGACGAAGTTTGCGTTCGGCGGTCTTGCGTATCTGTCTGACGCGTTCGCGTTTGAGGTCCATGTGCTGTGCTATCTCAGCCATTGTCATCTGGTCGTCGGTGCCTATGCCGTAGTAGTGCGTCATGATGTCGCGCTCACGTTCGTTGAGGTGACTGATAGCCTGTGAGAGGGCATAGCTGGTGTCGGCAAGTTCGGCACCGTCATCTGTCATGGGTTTGCCTGCACGAAGCATATCGCCGAGAGTATTTTTCTGTCCAGGGTGAACAGGGGCGTCGGTTGACATGCGTCGCAGGTCCTGCGGTGTGGCTGTCGCTGCCTTGGGAAGTGTGATCATGGGTCCCTGCTGTGGCAGTGCCGCCATCATGGCCTTGCGCACGCTGTATGAGGCATAGCTGACGAAACGGGGTTGCTTGGCGGGGTCCCACTTGCGTGCTGCCATGAGCATCGCCATATTGCCCTCGCTGATGAGGTCGCTCATGCTCACCTCGCCCTTTTCGGCAAACTGGCGTGCCAGAGCCACCACATAGCGCAGATTGGCAGTGACGAGACGTTCGACGGCCTTGTCGTCACCCTGTGCTATGCGTACGGCGAGTGCCTGTTCTTCTGCCTCGCTGAGTGCAGGAATATGGCTTATCTCCTGCCAATATGTGTCGAGAGTGTCTATTACAGCCATGGGCTTAACATTTTAGAGAACCATCCGTAGGTCTTCTGTCCCCTTGTGCGCCATGCGTCCCACTTCTCGGGTGTGAGGAGGAAGCATCGCTGCAGTTGGTGGTCGAAGTGACGGTTGAGTTCTGCGGTGGTATTCTTATCGACGATGATGACATTTGCCTCGTAGTCGTAGTTGAGCGAGCGTGCATCGAGATTGCAGCTGCCAACGGTTGACACCTTGCCATCGACCATTATTATCTTGGTATGGTGAAATCCTCCCTGGTAGATATACACCTCGGCGCCTCGCTTCATCATCCAATGCAGGTTGTAGAACGAGGCATCGGGCTCCATGGGAATGTCGCTGACCTCGGACATGATGACCTGTACCTTGACGCCACGCCGGAGGCATCGCTTGATGGCCTTCTTGAGTGAGTGGGTCATGGACATATAGGGGTTGATGAGGCGTATGCTGTCCTGTGCACGGTCGAAGCAGGCGATGTAGAACTGTCGCATCACCTTGTTGGTGACGTGTGGTTCGCGATTGGCTATGCCCAGCATCTTATGGTATGCTGTGGCGGTGGTATCGATTTTCACCCCGTCGATATATGCATCGTGTGCCGATGCTGTGGTGCCACAGATGGGCGACCGTGTGCCACGGTAGTACTTGGCGCCATGAATGTTCTGCCCTGTGGTCTTATTCCACACACGGAGGAAGATGCGCTGCAGGGTATTGACCTCGTCGCCCTCTATGCGACAGTGCATATCGTGCCACTCCCCCACTACCTCGGTGCCATGTATGTAGTAGTCGGCAACGTTCATACCACCAGTGAATGCCACCTTGCCGTCGATGACCACAATCTTACGATGGTCACGACTGAATACATGGTTTATCCATGGGAAGCCGATGGGGTCAAACTCATACAGTTCGATGCCCTTGCTGCGTATCGACTTGACGTGACGCTCCTTGAGGGGGCGGTTGTTGGACATATTGCCAAAGGCATCGTACAGTGCGCGTACCTCGACTCCCTCGCTTGCCTTCTGAGCCAAGAGGTCGAAGAGCGCGCCTGCTATGGAGTCATTGCGAAAGTTGAAATACTCGAGGTGTATGCTGCTTCGTGCCTGACGTATGACGGCAAACATCTCATCGTACTTCTCCTGTCCTGGCGTGAGGAGCACCATGCTGCCGTTATGCGAGAAGGTGACGCCCGCGCTGCGCATGTCGGCGACGATGAGCGAGTCAGCAGACTGTGCCTCGGCTGAGACAACGGCGAGCCATAGAAACACTATATTGATGAGAACCTTCAACCTTAACCTTAACCTTAACGCTAACCCGTATTAACTCTTAATATGCACGTCGGTCTGTGGGAATGGTATTTCGATGCCATGCTCGTTGAGGGTATCGTATATTGCCTCGAGGATAACGCCGTCATCGCCATACTGTGTGAACACATTGACCCACACTATGACCTTGAGTACGAGAGATGAGTCGCCCAGTTCCTTGAGCACCACATTGACGCCCTTCCGCTTATTGATGCAGCTGAGCTTGAGTACAGCCTCCTTGATGACCTCACGCGCCTTCTTCACATCAGTGCCATAAGCCACGCCAACGTCGAGGATATGTTGCTCATAGCCGTGGTTGCGCGTCATATTCTTGTAGTTCTTGGTGAAGAGCTGCGAGTTTTGGAATGCTATGACTGAGCCATCGACGGTATTGATCATCGTGGAGGTATAGGATATACTGTCAACAGTACCACGTATGCCATCACACACTATGAGGTCGCCAATCTTAATACGGCCTGCCATGAGTGATACGCCGTAGTAGATATTCTCCAGTATATCCTTGGACGCAAAGCCGATACCTGTGGACAGACCACCAGAGATTACTACCAACCATGTATTGGACACATGGAACATCGCCAAAGCGATGAGGAACCAGAGACCCCAGATAAATATCTGCATCACATTCTTGACCATCATGAAACGCTGCGCGGCATTGGAAGGGTCACGCTGATCAAGGGCGTACTTGGCAAATGCCTTGGCGGTATGATTGATATAGTTGAATATAAACCACAGTGATACCACCTGGGCAATGCTGAAGATGCTGGCAGAGAAATTTTCTGTATCGACAAACCTGCGTGTGAAGAGCGTCATGGTGAGGTCGCTGAGGTTGAATACGTCAGCAGCCCAGTACAGGCTTATGACAACAGAGAAGACGGCACACAGTGGGAGCACCACCCAGTAGATGGCATTGTGATACCACTTCTCGGTGATGGGTTTGTCTTGCAAGCCGTTGATATTGGAATAGCCTCTGTACCAGTCGCGTATGCAGGTGATGGTGAGTATGCAGGTGAGCTGCATGATCCACCATATCAGTATCTGTACGGAAAGAAGTGTGTAGCCTATCAGCGAGCATACCAGCGAAGAGATGAAGATAAGCTGTGAGAAGTATGCGTAGCCTCTGTCGCTCGCATCGATGATACGCCTGTACCTTCGCAGCACGTACCACTGCCACAGACAGCATACGAGCAGTATGGGAGGGAAAATGATATTGACAAGCGCATTAGGTATCAGGATGATACGGAAGCTTATCACGATAAATCCGTTGACAAGCAACGGCAGATATACCAGGAAGGTACGTACGGCGGTATCGGACTTTGCCCTAAGCAGGAGTGATATTATCACCACTCCCAACAGCCATGAGTACTGCACCAGCAAGCCTGCCGCCATCTGTATGAAGTTTTGGTCGGCAAGTGCCCTCACCACTCCCAGTATCACGGCGAAGGTGACCACCGTCGATGCCATGATAATCATGGTACGCTTCTCCATAAACCACCCTGCCACTCGGGCTGAGCCATACCCCTTCTTGAACAACTTCGTGACGAGCCATCGTACTATGAGTTGGTTGAGGACGACGGCGATAAAGCCATAGAAAAGTATGACGATAAAGAGTCCGATAATCCAGCGCTTGTCCCACTGAGAGCGTACGCCACGATATGACGAGTATTTCTCATAGACGCTCTCCTTGGTCTGGGAAATGAAATATCCAAATCGTGAGAGGATATTGAGGTAGTTGTCGCCTCCATTGACGAATATGCTATTCTGTATCTCGCTGTACTTCCTGTTGGCATAGTCATTGAGATTTTTCAAGCGGCCCTCCGTCATCTTATAATAAGAGATGTACTCCTTGAGCTGCTCATGGTCCTCCTGCACCATGCGCCGAGTGTTGACGGCGAGCGCAAGGCAGACATTGCGGTCAGTCTTGGCCTGGGCATCGAGCACCATGACGGGCATGGTCTTCAGACAGTTGATGAGGCTGTCGAAACGTGCCAGCTCATTGTCACTCTGATCGACATACTCCATAAAGGGAATGAGTTTGCGCTCAAAGTCGTGATACTGCTCTATCGCCTCATGGCAGGCGTATGAGAGGTCAAAGACGTAGCCATCCTTCTGCGAGTAGAGCATCAGGGCATTCTGATTGGAACTGAGCATAGTCTCCATCAGCGTATTGAACACCTTCTGACCTGCTGCACGCATAACCTTCTGCTTCTGTGAGTAGTCATCGTGATACGCAATCAACTCACTGCGCAGCACCCGCAATGTATTGGCAAGACTGTCCTCCTTCAACACAGCCGATGATGACAGAGAGTACAGTGTGCAGAGTAGCAATATAATAGTCTTGAAAAATCTCATGAGCTCAAAATTTATGGGCACAAAGGTACTTCTTTTTTTTTGAAAAAACACCTTTTATAATAAAAAACTACCAAAAAATTTGTTTGTTTTAAATATTTTACGTACTTTTGCTACATAAACCTAAAAATATAACAATTCAAGCCTTAGATATTGAAAAACTATGAGTTATTTAAAATTTGAAAAGGCACTCATGACAAACCTCCAAGAGTCAATAAAGAAGGAGGTACTTCAAACAAGCCGTTCTGGAGCTTATTCCAGCAGTACCGTGGTGGATTGCAACACACGCAAATACCATGGCCTGTTAGTCGTTCCCATTCCATCCATCGACAACGAAAACCATGTGCTGCTGTCATCACTCGACGCATCGGTGATACAGCACGGGGCTGAGTTTAACCTCGGCCTGCACTTCTACAGGGGTGGAGCAGTAAGTCCTAATGGACACAAATACATCAGGTCGTTTGAGTTTGACAAGGTGCCGACGACCATCTACCGCGTAGGCGGAGTAATCCTGAGAAAGGAAATCATATTCCAGACCTACAGCGAGATGGTGATGATACGCTACACCATCGACGATGCTCACTCACCCGTCACCCTGAGGCTGAGGCCATACCTCGCCTTCAGACGTGCCGACGAACTGACCCACGAGAACTTCCAGGCTATGAGAGACTACAAGGAGGTGGAGAACGGTATCAAGACGACCATGTACAAGGAATATCCAGAACTGTACATGCAGACGTCACGCAAGAACGAGTTTGTATTTACCCCCAACTGGTACAAGGGTCTGGAATACTACAAGGAGGCAGAGCGCGGATATGACTGCGTGGAGGACCTCTACGTGCCAGGATACTTTGATATCAGCATGAAAAAGGGTGAGGAGGTAATCTTTGCCGCTTCGCTGACAAGGACACGTCCGTCGTCGCTGAAGAAGCTATTTAACGACGAGGTGGCTGACCGCATACCGCGTGACAACTTCTACCACTCACTGGTCAATGCTGCACTGCAGCTGCACTACCGTCAGGGAGAGGAGCGATACATCCTCGCAGGCATACCATGGTTTAAGGTGCGTGCACGCGATACCTTCATATCACTCCCAGGACTGACCCTCGCCACTGATGACGACGAGTACTTCGCTTCGTGCATGAAGACTGCCGCAAAGGCCCTCAACGAATTTATGACAGGCAAGCCCCTCACCGTATCCATCTATGAGATAGAGCAGCCTGACGTGATGCTGTGGGCTATATGGTGCATACAGCAGTACGCCAAGAAATGGGGCATAGAGAAGGGCAGCAAGGAGTATGGCAAACTCGTCATAAGTATAATAAAGTATATAGAGGCGAACAAGCACATCAACCTACAACTGATGAGCAACGGACTGCTCCACATCGAGGGAAGAGAGAAACCCATGACGTGGATGAACAGCGTAGCAGGCGGCAAACCCGTAGTGCCACGCACAGGATATGTCGTAGAGTTTAATGCCCTGTGGTACAACGCACTGAAGTTTGGCGCGGAGATTGCCACACAGCAGAAGGACAAGGCATATGCCGAGCACCTCGAGGCAAGTGCCGAGCTCGCCAAGAAGTCATTCCAGGAGATGTTTATCACACCTGCCGGATACCTCTTCGACTACTGCGAGGAGGGCATAGAGGACTGGAATGTGCGCCCCAACCAAATATTTGCTGTAGCACTGGACTACTCACCACTGGAGACGACACAGCAGAAGACGGTGCTCGACTTCTGCACACGCGAGCTCCTCACACCGAAGGGACTGCGCACGCTGTCGCCAAAGAGCGGAGGATACAACCCCAACTATGTGGGAGCACAGGCACAACGCGACTTCGCATACCACTCTGGTACGGCATGGCCGTGGCTCGGAGGATTCTACATGGAGGCATGTCTGAAAGTGTACAAACGCACACGACTGAGCTTCGTACAACGACAGATGGTGGGCTTCGAAGACGAGATGATGTATCATGCTACAGGCACCATATCAGAGCTCTTCGACGGCAACCCGCCATTCTCTGGCAGAGGAGCGATGGCATTCTCCATGAACGTGGCGGAGATACTGCGCACCATGAAACTTATCGACAAGTATAACTATTAACACCTATAACTCTCACTATGAAAGTACTAATGTTCGGATGGGAGTTCCCTCCTAAGATATATGGCGGACTTGCCGTAGCATCATACGGCATCACCAAGGGTCTGTCGGCACAGGGCGATGTGGAGACAACCTTCTGTATGCCCAAGCCAACAGGCGAAGAGGAGAAATTCCTCAAAATAATTAACATGAGTCAGGTGCCCATAGCATGGCGCGATGTGCAGTATGACAATATCAAGGACCGCTTCGTAGGCCATACGGCAGAGGACTACTACCGCTTCCGTGACCATATCTATGCCGACTTCAACTATATGCAGGGGCTTGACGACATGGGATGCATGGGCTTTGCAGGCGGATACCCAGGCAATCTGCATGACGAGATCAACAACTTCTCTATCATAGCTGGAGTGCTGGCACGCTCAGAGCAGTTTGACCTCATACATGCTCACGACTGGCTCACCTACCCTGCTGGCGTACATGCTAAGATGGTGTCAGGCAAACCTCTGTGCATACACGTACATGCCACAGACTTTGACCGTTCACGCGGCAAGGTGAACCCTACCGTCTATTCTATCGAGAAAAATGGTATGGACCATGCCGACTGCATCATGTGTGTATCAGAACTGACACGCCAAACAGTCATCAACCAGTATCATCAGGACCCACGCAAGTGCGTGGCAATGCACAATGCCGTATATCCTCTGTCACAGGAATATCTCGACATAGTACCCCACAAGATACCTAATGAGAAAGTGGTGACATACCTCGGACGTATCACCATGCAGAAGGGCCCAGAGTACTTCATCGAAGCAGCAAAACTCGTACTGCAGCGTACCCAGAACATACGTTTCTGCTTTGCTGGTTCGGGCGACATGATGGCAGCGATGATAGAACTCGCTGCACAGTACGGCATAGCTGACAAGTGTCACTTCCCAGGATTCCAGCGAGGTAAGCAGGTATATGAATGCTATAAAAACTCTGACGTATTTGTCATGCCGTCGGTATCCGAGCCATTCGGCATAGCACCGCTTGAGGCGATGCAGTGCGGATGTCCGTCAATCATCTCCAAACAGTCAGGATGCGGCGAGATACTCACCAACGTGCTCAAGGTAGATTACTGGGACATACACGCAATGGCAGATGCCATATACTCGGTATGTATGAACCAAGGATTCCATGACTACCTCGCGGAGGAAGGCATCAAGGAGGTGGGCAGAATAACATGGGAAAAGGTAGGACTGCGCATACGACAGTGCTACGACCAACTGCTCTCCAAGGGATGGTTCGACCACGAGGAGTATCAGCGTAACTATATTCCTAATTAATTTTCAATATTTAATATTCAATCTTCAATTATATAAAGGACATGAAAACGATTTGCTTATATTTTGAGATTCACCAGATAATACATCTCAAGCGTTACCGTTTCTTTGACATCGGTACTGACCACTACTATTACGACGACTATGAGAACGAGCGTTCTATATCATACATAGCAGAGCACTCGTATATGCCTGCGCTTAATGCACTACAGGAGATGATACAGCAGAACGGCGACTATTTCCGCGTAGCATTCTCATTGTCGGGCGTCGGCATGGAACAGCTGGAGATGCACGCACCACAGGTGCTGGAGAAACTGCAGGAGCTCAACGAGACAGGTTGCGTAGAATTTCTCACCGAGCCCTACTCACACGGTCTTGCCGGACTCGCTAACGAAGAGAGTTTCAAACGCGACATCGAGAAAATGTCTGACAAGATACAGGAGTACTTCGGCAAGCGTCCTACCGTGATGCGCAACTCATCACTCATATATACCGATGAGATAGGTGCACAGGTAGCAGCACTCGGCTATAAGGGTATGCTCACCGAGGGTGCTAAGCACGTGCTGGGATGGAAGTCACCACACTTCGTCTATAACTGCAACATGGCACCCAACCTCAAACTCCTATTGCGTGACGTCAGTCTGTCTGACGACATATCACTGCGCTTCAGCAATACAGCATGGGAGGGCTACCCACTCTTTGCTGACACCTATATCAATAATATAGCATCATGTCCTGAGGCTGAGCAGGTGGTGAATATCTTCATGGAACTCTCAGCATTGGGCATAGCACAGCCACTGTCAAGCCATATCCTTGACTTCCTCAAGGCACTCCCTGCATGCGCCAAGGAGAGAGGACTCGAATTTCTCACCCCATCACAGGTGATGGACAAGTACAACAGTGTGGGCGCCATCGACGTACCCGAGTCACTCTCTTGGGTGGACGAGGAGCGCGACTGCTCTGTATGGCTGGGCAACCAGATGCAACGCGAGGCATTCAACAAGCTCTACTCCGTAGCCGACCGTCTGCTCATCGCCAAGGACCCACGCCTGCTACAGGACTGGGACTATCTGCAGGCATCAAACAACTTCCGCTTCATGACCACCAAACCAAGCAACTGGAATATCGACCGTGGCATATACGACGGACCTTTTGACGCCTTCACCAACTACATGAATATCCTCGGCGACTTCATTTCACGTGTGCGCACGCTCTATGGCGGCATCGACAATGAGGAACTCGAGAACATGCTCACCACCATTACCAATCAGGGTAAGGAGATAGAGACCAAGGATAAGGAGATAGAGCGTCTGCAGGCAAAACTGGCTAAGTACGAGGATGTCGCTCCTGCAAAGGAGGAAAAGAAAGCCCCTGCCAAGAAGGCTGCAGCAAAGAAAACTGCTACAAAGAAGTAAGAAGACAAAGAACATCTTACTGCACACATAAGAGTAAAAAAAAGTTCCGGCACTCTAACGAATGTCGGAACTTTTTTAGCTATCAGAACTAGCGAAGCATTTGAACTAAAGGTAAATAATAATGAGGAACGATATCCCCCACCCCAACACCACACACTGTGTGAATCGGTCATGAAGCAACACCTTGGTGGGGTCACCCGTCTTCTCATCGACAAGGGCAAGTTGCAAGTAACGTAGCAGGCCAAGTATGACAAAGGCACTGGTGAGGTACAGATAGTGCGAATCAAACTGAGCCATTACCTCAGGCGATACCGTGTACATGATGTAACACACCAGCATGATGCCTCCCGTAATGGTGAGGGCCTCATTGACGAATGTTATATTGTAGCGCTTGGTATTGTGACGAGGTGCTATGCTTGTATCCATCATGCGCAGCACATCATCACGGCGTTTGGCAATACCGAGAAACAGCGTCAGGAGGAAAGTCATCATTACCAGCCAGTGACTTATCACTATTCCCGTCGCCATGCCACCTGCCAGTATGCGCAGAACAAAGCCTACGGAGAGTATGCATACATCGACTATGGCAAAGCGCTTCAGCACTATGCAGTACGCCAGTTCCATCAGCCAGTATGCGCATATCACCACGATTGTAGCATTTCGCATCACCGTATCGGGGATGAGAAATAGTATTCCTACACTCATCGCCATAAGCAGAAACATTATGACATAAGCCACGCCCACGCTTATCTTTCCGCTTGCCACGGGACGCTGGCATTTTATAGGATGGCGGCGATCATCCTCCACATCGATGATATCGTTGAAGCAGTATATGCTCGATGCCACAAAGCAGAATGAGAGAAATGCCACTACCGCATTACACAGCAGATGCATATCAAAGAGTTTCTGTCCGAAGAATATGGGAAGGAGTACAAAGAGATTCTTCACCCAATGATGCGGACGGGTAAGTTTTATCAGTTCACAGTTCATAATTCACAGTAAACAGTTATTTTTCCTGCAGTTTCTTTATTACGAGACGGTATATCATAGAGAGTAGTATCGTGGCAACAATATACATCACCAGACCGTCGAGGATGTCGCCATGGCGTGATATTGGAATAAAAATCTTTCGTGTCACGGGGTGAGCCACAAATATAGCAGCAGACAATGCGCCTAACCATACAAGAGGACGAATCGCCAATTCAGGCAGTATGCGCACAAATGCCACGTGTGATGCGATAATGAATACTGGCACGAACAGCCAACCCCAGAAACTAAGCGAGAGGAAGAAAATAAGGAGTATGGATAGAAGTAGCACAACAAGATGCACAGCATTGGTGCAGGGCTTCATCTTGCCCTCACATCGTGCCAGGAGCAGTCCCATACCGAATGGCAACATGCCTCCTATGCAGTTGTAGCGCAGGCGGTTGAGGACATCTCCTTCGGGATCGCCGAAACACATCGCCTGTAGCATGGTACACACCACCATCAATCCAACTGTCCATCTCCAATGACGACGATGAAGCAGGAGTATATAAATAAGGTATAGCTGCATCATCAGTCCAAAGAACCAGTATGGTCCAGGCCAGATGATATGGTCAGGATCAGGCAGAAGGTTGATGGTCATGGTGAGTTGGGCTATGATGTCCGTCCATGCCCAGTGGTGCCTGCCTGGCGTCATCCAGTCAACCATAGCAAATACTACAAAACCCAGGAGCATCATGGGAAACAGTTTCATGAAGTGCTTCCAGAGAAACCGTCTTCTCCCTTGTCGGCACGCCATACCCTCAAGAGTCGGCTCGCTGGGGGTCTCATACTTCTTCACTAGTCCATATCCTGAAAGGAACAAGAATATGGGCACCCCGTAATGGCCAAAGAAGGAGAACAGTTGAAGGATGAGGGTTGAAGGTTGAAAGTTCATGAATTCTGCCAACATACGGTCAGCGTTGCCCTGGGTGAAGGTATATTCATTCTCCTTCACCATAGGTCCCAGCCAATGGAGGTAGTTGTGCATGAAGATGCCCACTATAGCCATGCCACGCAGGGCGGAGCACTGTGCCTTACTTAAGAGTATCATAATCCACCTTATTCTTTATGATGCGTTTTCTATTTTCGTCGTACTGCGGCGACAGGAGGTCGTACTTTGGGTTGTAGTACGGCGTATGTATGCCCGCCAGCCCCAGCAGCATGTGCGACAGGGCATCAGTCATATAGCGCTTACTTTTCGCTCCCCTTATAGCATTATATACATCCCTATGGCGCGCCCTGTACTTGGGAGAGCAGTATATCCACATCGGTATGCGAAACTCCTCATCAGCCAGTCTCTTATCGATAACGGCATCATGCATCCTGCCACAGAAGTGCCGTGCACCAGGACCAAACACTTCCTCGCCATGATCAGATATGTATATCACTATGGCGTCCTTATCCTTGAAGCGATCTATAATCTGGTTTACTACCGAGTCATTATACCACACGGCATTATCATAGTCTGCCATCATCTTT
This sequence comes from uncultured Prevotellaceae bacterium, assembly GCA_946187445.1. Classification (GTDB taxonomy): domain Bacteria; phylum Bacteroidota; class Bacteroidia; order Bacteroidales; family Bacteroidaceae; genus Prevotella. The sequence goes on along the minus strand of CAMHQF010000004.1, from coordinate 41,230 downwards.
CGCCTCTTCGCTGGCATGTCCATATCATTAGGGTAGCAGTCGGCACCCCATCGTTTCTTGGAATTAGGACAGCGTGTGCGATAGTTCACATGCTGACCCATCAGGTGGAAGATGGTGAGAGCACCCACCTGACCTCCTCCTACAGGGTAGGAATTAAGGCCTTCGTAGCCCATAGGGCGTTTCGTAGGAGCCGCAGACTCCGTTTCGTTTTTGTTTATATTGTCCCAATCTTGCAACAACCCTTCGTCAAAAACGTGGAGTTTATCGTTACGCACATCAAACTGCTCGGCTGAGAGTTTCTCGTTATTTATAAAAAAACCACCAGAGAAATCATACACCGCCTCCTTGGCCTGTGGCAAGAACTGGTTGGTGAGGAATGTCACCCTGTAGCCTGCCTTGCGAAACAGTTGGCAGAACAGCGGATAGTCGCACCAGTCACCACTGTCACCCACGCAGTAGGTCGTCATCAAGTGTTTGAATACGAAGCTCGTAAGATTCCAAGGAGCAATGGCATCATCCATCTTGGTAAGCAGACGAGATTTCTCCAACTTCACCTGCTTCGGCATGTTCTTCTTATCATAGCCATATAGCTGTGCATGCCGCTTATTGAAACTCTCACCTATTATCAGTACTATGTTGCAGCTCTTAAAATCGCATGAATCAACCCTCGCCTTCGTGTCGGCAGTACGTATCAGTATGTCAAGCTGTTTTGCTATCAACTGGTTGCTTCGTATGGCAAAAGCCAGTCGCATCGGCGGCTGATACATCTCCGTATGTGGTCTGTAGGCAAGTGAATGTTCTACCTCGCCTATAGTCTGCATCGACATAGTCTTACAGTAGAGTTGTTTGTTCTCATACGACTGAGGATAAAAAGCATAAGCGAGGAGGGCGAGGATGACGGCATCAACAATCAAGCGAACCCCCAGACTAACCCGTAACCCCTGCATTTTGCTCCCCACATATTGTCCCCCTCTCTTCAAGAAAGGGGCTAGGGGTGAGTCTATGATTGCATGCACCAACGGCACCAGCATTATTATACCCACCTCCGTCAGCAGTATTTCAGGCGAGAGATAGCTTTGGAAAAACTCTGAAGCCTCACCAGCGTTGGTCTCGCCCACAAGCAGTAGCATGGAGGGATTGATCGTGGTACCAAACTTAACAAAGCAGAAAGCATCGATGATGTAAAGCGGGTATATAACGCAGTATATCAGAGCTTTAACAACAGTGCGCAAAGGAAAACTTTTAACCCTTACAGGCACCAAACATACAATGGCTGATAGAAGATACACATCCACAAACAACTCCCATGGAGCATTCTCATAAATGTGTGCCCCCTTCCAATTGGGCACCGTCACTATGCTGCTCACTATACCCAGCAGGTACATGAACAGGAAAAATCTTGTTGCTATAGGACGTAGTAACAACGGCATAGTGGTTGCAAAATTAGGCATTTTTTTTTAATTTATGAAATTAAAATATCAAAAGATTAGGAAATTGAAAAAAAATAATTACTTTTGCAAACATGAAGTTACCTGATATACAACTGAATGACATATCGAAGTATCGTGGAGAGCTGATGGGCTTCGCCATCATCATAGTGATGCTCTTCCACGTGAGTTTGTCACAACGTAGTCCGTGGTTCGGCTTGAGGAGGATGGGCAATCTGGGTGTTGACATATTCTTCTTCCTGTCGGGCATAGGACTGTGGTATTCGTGGAGCAAGCAGCAACTGTACGGGAGGTTTTACCTGAACCGTGCCTTGCGCATATACCCTGCGTGGCTCATAATAGCGGGATATTTCTACCTGAGTCGCTTCACTACGGCGCACCCATCCTATCGCCTACCCTTTGGGGGCACAGGGAGTGCTACAGCAGACAGCTGGATAGACCTCGCTGGCGATGTGCTGTTCAACTGGGACTTCTGGCTGTACGACGAGCTGACATTCTGGTATGTGCCTGCTACGATGATGATGTATCTCTTTGCCCCACTCTTCATGCAACTGCTGAGAAAGGACAGGGTGTTTCAGTGGTTGGTGGCGCTACCGCTGATATGGTGCATCATAATGATGTACGTGGTGCCTGTGCACAAGGCGGTGGGACATATTGAGATATTCTGGAGCAGGATACCTATATTCATGCTGGGCATAGTGTGCGCAGAGGCGGTAAAACAGAGGCAGACAGTGAGCAAACATGCCTGGTGGATGATAGTGGGCGGCTTTGCACTGAGTCTGTGGGCGTGCGTATGGTTGGAGCAGTTCAGGCACGGCAGGTTCCCTCTCTACACGGAGAGGATGCTGTACATCATTCTCGCTATTACGACCATAATGATAATGTCGAGGGTGTTTGACCTATTCGCCGAAGGCAAACTGAAGTTTGTAAATGCGTTCTTCAGTTGGGTGGGCGGATTCTCGCTGGAACTTTATCTGGTGCATGTGGAGTTCATAATGAAGCCTCTGGAGCGTCAGCACATGGGCTACTGGCCTACGTTCTGGCTAACGCTCGCCATCTCACTGCCTATAGCATGGCTGATACACAAGATTTGTACTATAATAATAGATAAGGTAAAGGTATATATATGATAAGAATAGGAATGGGATATGACGTCCATCAGTTGGTTGAGGGACGTGACCTCTGGCTTGGAGGTATAAAGATAGAGCATACGCACGGACTACTGGGGCACAGCGATGCGGATGTGTTGATTCACGCCATCTGCGATGCCTTACTTGGGGCAGCCAACATGCGTGATATAGGCTACCACTTTCCTGATACTGCGGAGGAAACTGACGGCATAGACTCCAAGATACTGCTCAAAAAAACAATAGAGCTTATAGCCACAAAGGGCTATAAGCTCGGAAATATCGATTGCACGGTGTGTGCCGAACAGCCTAAACTGAATCCTCACATAGAGGAGATGAAACTATGCCTCGCCAAGGTAATGAACACTGATACAGACAACATCAGCATCAAGGCCACGACCACAGAGAAACTGGGCTTCACAGGCAGGAAAGAGGGTATCAGCGCATATGCTGTAGCGCTTATAATTGACAATTGACAATTATTGCTACTATTATTTTATCGCTGTAACGACTACTGCAGCCATCGTGGCGATGGTAGAACCTATGCTAACCCACATGGATGCTGACTGGGTGTTAGGAGTGGTATGACGCTCAGGAAGCACTATCTCACAACCTGGTTCTATCTTGGCACCATCCTTTATCATCTGCGCACTTCCGTTCTGATATACCACGTAAGCCCACTTACGGTTGGTCCTACCTCGTGCACCGCCCTGCTGCATGTAGTACTTTATACCCTTACCCTTGACGTAAGGTACGGTATTAGTGTAGGGTACTGCTCCTGAAATCTTAACTGTATTGTTGAATGGCTCTACTATAAGACGGTCATTGTCGCGCAGTATTACATCATCGGCACAACCAGGGTTCTTCAGCGAGTTCTGTAGATTGACAGCCACACGGTATTCATCTTCGTTGAGATACTGCTCGCGGGTGAGGGAGTCGGCAAAGAGATACCTGTCATCAGCACCCGTTGCAGTTGCTGTGGCATAGACATTGGCACGGTTGGCACGTATTGCCAGAAGCATGTTTTCTCTGCGACGACGTTCCTCATCGTTCATCTTACGCATGATATAAGCACCGTTGGTCGCAGCACGAGGGGTAATACCTCCTGCCATCTTGAGAACATCGCTCACGCGTACATTATCACCATTGAGTCCGTAGAAACCAGCAGAAAGCACCTCGCCCTCTACACTGACGCTGGACTGCTCGGTGTAGCCCGACGTCTTGGTGACAAAGACCTCGTCGAAAGGTTGCAGCTTGAAGCCTGGCTGCCCATCGACAACGAAGCCATCGACAAGCGTCATCTCATAATCTTCCAGACGCGCCGCCTGATCTCCTCCTGCCTGAGCAGAGGGATTTAGCACACGGCGGCTTACCTTAACCTTATTGGAAGCACCATCCTTCATGCCACCAGCCTGCAGGATGAAGTCCTCCACCGTCATGCCATCAGCATACTGGTAGGTGCCAGGATAATACACCTCGCCATATATCTTGAGTTTGCGCTCGTCATTAAGATCTTTCTTAGATGGTATGAAGAGTACGTCCTCATTGCGCAGAGGAATGTCGGCCACAGTTCCGTCAAGTATGCCCTGTATGTCAAGAGACAGAACCTCGAGGGTACGATCAGCCTTCATACGATGCATCACGGCATGCTGCGAGAAGGCATCTTCGCTCAGTCCGTCGGCAGTCTCTATAAGCCCCTTCACCGTGGTGACATCGCCACCCAACTGATACAAACCAGGACGGAACACGGCACCTTTCAGTTCTACAGTATTGGACAAGCGAGGCAGGATAGCATCAACACTCACTGAATCCTCATCACTGACGCGGAACGATGCCATATCAAACTCCGTCACGTTATACACGCCAAACTCTTTGCCGTTCTTACGGAGCAGACGCACACTCTTAGTGTATGCATCGCCAGTGAAACCACCTGCATACTTGAGGAGAGTCTGCACGCTCTCGGACTTTTTCATCTCATAGTACATAGGACGCTTTACCTTACCCGTTACACTAACAAGGCAGTCGTAAGGTCCCACTACGATGACATCATTGTCGGCAAGGCGCACATTGCCCGTCAGTTTGCCATTGAGTATGTAATCATAGATATCGACATTTGAAACAAGACGCCCTGCGCGATAGACCTTAATATTACGCAAAGTACCTATCTCGCTCGTGCCTCCTGCCATATAGAGGGCATGAAACACGCTGGCAAAGGCTGACAGTGTATAGGTGCCAGGAGCTTTTACCTCACCCATCACATTGACCATTATAGTACGTGTCTGACCTAATGTCAACTTGATATTGGACGATGAGTAACGGGCACCAAGGGTAGAACGCAGACGTGCATTTGCCTGACTTACGGTGAGCCCACTGACCTGTACGGGGCCGAAGCCATCGATATTAATATAACCATCAGGACTTACGGTGGACTGTACACTCTTCTGCGAAGCGCCATAAACGTCTATATACACGGCATCGCCAGGCCCCAAGACATAGTTCTGAGGTGTGGCGATGTTCATATTAGGTTCGAATGAAAGATTTTGGTTGTTGAAGATATCACGACCAAAGACTTTCTTGCGATTCTTCTCCTTCTGTGCTATCTGAAGATCTGTATTAGTAGAAGAATCAGGCATAAAATCATTGAGGACAGACAGCATCTGTGACTCATCGTCGGCATTAGCATTGGCATTATCACCCTTGCTGCCAAGTCTGGAAGAAGGAATGCCATATGACTCATTCATACCCATAACATTAGTGCTCTTGATAGCGCTACTGCCACCCTCACCCATTCGCTGTGAGGTTCCATTAGCACTGCGCTGACGGCTATCTTCACTTGCAGTCTCGACACCCCGCTGGCTACCCATAGTGGCACTTCCTGCACCTTGGTATTGCTTGCGTAACTTTTGGAGCCGAGTAACAGAGACACCACGCTGCATCAGTTTGGTGACAATCTGAGCTTGTGACGTGCCTTTTTTCTGCTCCTTCTGTATGAAAGTAACGATTTGCGAATCAGACATTGACTGAGCTAACGCACTAGTGAGACTCGTCAGTGCCATAATTGTAATTATAAGGAAACGTTTCATCGTGTAGGATTTTATTTACAATAATAACGGCGTATATACATAAGTTATTGCATAAACGGCGACAAAGGTACGAAAAAAAGTTGAAAGTTGAAAGTTGAAAGTTGAAAAATGAAAGATGAAAGATGAAAGTTTTTGCCGTTTCGTTATTTTATTGTAACTTTGCAATTCAAACGCGTCACAACAATGATAGAGGTAAAAAACATATACAAATCATTCGGCAACCTACAGGTACTCAAAGGCATAGACCTGCACATCGACAAGGGTGAGGTGGTGAGCATCGTGGGACCAAGTGGTGCTGGCAAGACTACACTGCTGCAGATTATGGGTACACTTGACAGTGCCGACAGCGGAGATGTTTACATCGATGGCGTCAACGTAGGTGGCATGTCATCAAACAAATTGGCTGACTTTCGCAACAAGAATATCGGATTTATCTTTCAGTTTCACCAGCTGTTGCCTGAGTTTACTGCAGAAGAAAACATACTGATACCTGCCCTCATAGCAGGCACGAAGAAGAGCGAAGCAAAGAAGCGTGCACAGGAGTTACTCGCATTTCTGAACCTCAGCGACCGAGCCAACCACAAGCCCTCAGAACTGTCAGGAGGAGAGAAGCAGCGCATAGCCGTAGCAAGGGCACTAATAAATAATCCCTCGGTGGTGTTTGCCGATGAACCATCAGGTTCACTCGACTCACAGAACAAGAAGGAACTGCACCAACTATTCTTTGACCTAAGAGAAAAGTACGGACAGACATTCGTAATCGTCACCCACGACGAAGAGCTATCAAAACTCACAGACAGGACGATACACATCACTGACGGCATCATCAGCCAAAACGATATCAACGAATAGACACCACACTATGGCACAACTAAAACTCGGACAGATGAATACGCTGAAGGCTGCGTGGAAAGTGGACTTCGGCATGTACCTGGAGGGAGGCGGATACGATGGCAAGATACTGCTACCTGAACGCTATGTACCTGAAGACCTGCAGGTAGGCGATGACATAGAGGTGTTTCTATATCTCGACAACGAGGAGCGCATGGTGGCTACGACACTGGAACCCAAAGCAATGGTGGGCGACTTTGCATACCTCGAGGTAGCATGGGTGAATGAATACGGGGCATTTCTCGACTGGGGACTGATGAAAGACCTCTTCTGCCCCTTCCGTGAGCAGAAGCGCAGGATGCAACAGGGACAGTCATATATAGTACACGTACATATAGACGAAGATAGCTATCGCATCATGGCATCTGCCAAGGTAGAAAGGTACCTGCAACCCCTTCCAACGGAATACGTGGAAGGACAGGAAGTAGAACTACTTATATGGCAGAAAACTGACCTCGGATTTAAGGTCATCATTGACAATGCCTATGCTGGGCTGATATATGACTCACAGGTCTTCCAATCCCTGCATACGGGCGACAAGGTAAAGGGATATATATCCAACATACGGCATGATGGCAAAGTGGACTGTGCACTACAGAAAGCGGGACGTGAACACACCACCGACTTCTCTGCACGACTGCTTCGATATCTGGAGACACGCGGTGGCAGATGTCACCTCGGCGACAAGAGTTCAGCAGAGGATATCAAGGCACAGTTTGGGGTCAGCAAACGCACTTACAAACAAGCTGTGGGAGACCTCTATAAACGACATTTAATAGACATTACAGACAGCGGAATAGTGCTATTATAACGCCGAATTATTAAAAAAGTTTAAAATCAGATTGCACGAATAGCAATTACTTTGCCATTTCGGAAAAAAGTAGTACCTTTGCACACTGTTTGGAATAAGTATCACTTAACGATCTTTAAAAATTAACGGATAGCAATGTCTAAAATTTGTCAAATTACCGGCAAGAAGGCAATGATCGGTAACAATGTTTCTCACTCAAAGCATCGCACAAAGCGTTCTTTCGATGTGAACCTCTTCTCTAAGAAGTTCTACTATGTAGAGGAGGACTGCTGGATCAGCCTCAAGATTTCTGCTGCTGGCCTGCGTATGATCAACAAGGTTGGTCTCGATGCAGCCCTTAAGCAAGCTGTAGCAAAAGGCTACGTAGATTGGAAAGATATTAAAGTAATAGGAGAATAAGCACCATGGCAAAGAAAGCAAAAGGCAATCGTGTACAGGTAATACTGGAGTGCACAGAGATTAAGAATAGCGGTTTGCCAGGTACAAGCCGTTACATCACAACAAAGAACCGTAAGAACACTCCCGAGCGTCTTGAGTTGATGAAGTACAACCCAATTCTCAAGAAGATGACTCTCCACAAGGAGATAAAGTAATCACGGCTCAGCGTTTTTTTCATAACAAACAATAAAAAAAACAGATTAAACTATGGCTAAGAAAGCGGTCGCTACCCTCCATGAAGGTTCATCGGATGGTCGCGCTTATACAAAGGTTATCAAGATGGTAAAGAGCCCTAAGACTGGCGCATACATCTTTGACGAGCACATGGTTCGTAACGAGGAAGTTGACGCATTCTTCAAGGGATAATATCCTTATCAAGAATCGTTATTATAAATAACAAGAGGTTGCATCCGTTGAAAAGGCGTATGTAACCTCTTTTTGTGTTATTTACATAGCCGTCTAAGCTTAAATTTTTCAATAGTAAATTTGAACAGACTATGGATAGTTTCAAAGTCATCATAGTGGAGGATGTACCTCTTGAGATGAAGGGTACCGAGGGACTGCTAAAATCGGAAGTTCCTGAAGCTGAGATAATTGGCACAGCACAAACTGAAGGCGAATACCTCAAACTAATGCGCACGACAGAACCTGATCTCGTACTTCTCGACCTGGGACTACAGGGAAGCACCACTATAGGAGTAGAACTGTGCAGAAACACCAAGGCAGAGCACAAGGATGTGAAGGTTTTGGTATTTACAGGCGAGATACTCAACGAGAAACTATGGGTTGATGTACTTGACGCTGGTGCCGATGGCATAATACTCAAGGCAGGAGAGATGCTTACACGTATAGATGTAATGAATGTCATGGGAGGCAAAAAATACGTATTCAATCAGCCTATCATGGAAACTATAGTAAACAATTTCCGCAGCAACGTGACAAGTGAAATACTCAAGCAAGAGGCAAGCATAGGCTACAGCATAGACGAGTATGACGAACGTTTCCTGCGACATCTTGCACTGGGCTACACCAAGGAACAGATAACGACGCTGAGAGGCATGCCATTCGGAGTGAAGAGTTTAGAGAAGAGACAGGCCGATCTCATACAGAAACTATTTCCCAATGGTCACAAGCAGAGCGTCAATGCACTGCGCCTAGTGACACGTGCATTTCAACTGCATATACTCGACCCACAGAATCTTGAACCAGATGAGGAGTAAAAATAATCACTCTTTTTCTTGGTTGTTTACCATAAAATGAGTAACTTTGCATCCAATTCGCACGCACACACGTACATTATAATAAAAACAAATACATTATGAAGAATAAACTCCGCAGCAGTGTCTGCACTGAAGGTCGCCGTATGGCAGGAGCAAGAGCACTCTGGGTAGCCAACGGTATGAAGCGCGAACAGTTTGGCAAACCAATCATAGCTATCGTAAACTCATTCACACAGTTCGTCCCAGGACATACACACCTACATGAGATAGGACAGATAGTGAAAAAGGAAATCGAAGCACTGGGATGCTACGCTGCAGAGTTTAATACCATAGCAGTGGACGACGGTATCGCCATGGGTCACGACGGCATGCTTTACTCCCTCCCATCACGCGACGTCATAGCTGACTCCGTAGAGTATATGATAAATGCTCATAAGGCTGATGCCATGGTATGCATATCCAACTGCGACAAGGTAACACCTGGTATGCTCATGGCTGCCATGCGTCTCAATATACCTGCAGTCTTTGTCAGCGGAGGACCTATGGAGGCAGGACAGTATAAGGGCGAGAATGCCGATCTTATCACAGCGATGATAAAAGGTGGCGACCCAACAGTATCAGACGAGGAATTGGCAGAAGTAGAGCAGTGTGCTTGTCCTGGATGTGGCGCTTGCTCAGGAATGTTTACTGCCAATTCCATGAACTCTCTCACAGAGGCTATCGGACTCTCACTGCCAGGAAACGGTTCTATACTTGCAACTCACAAGAACCGCATAAAGCTATTCAAGGATGCAGCAAAACTCATCGTAAAAAATGCCCTCGCATACTACGAGGACGGCGACGACTCTGTACTGCCACGTAGCATAGCCACTCGTCAGGCATTCCTCAACGCTATGACACTCGACATCGCCATGGGAGCATCAACTAATACGGTACTACACCTGTTGGCTGTGGCTCAGGAGGCAGAAGTTGATTTCAGAATGGCTGACATCGACACACTCTCACGCAAAGTACCATTCCTCTGTAAACTCGCTCCAAACTGGCAGAAGTACTCTATACAAGAAGAAAACCGTGCCGGTGGCATACTGGGCATACTCGGTGAACTTGCCAAGGGTGACCTGCTTGACCTCTCATGTAAGCGTGTCAACGGTGCAACATTGGGGGAGGACATACAGAAGTACTCCATCACTGGTCTGCAGTACAAGGACGGCAAGTGGACCAACGACCCCACACTCGCTGTAAGCGCCGAGGTAGGCAACATATATGGTTGTGCACCAGGGCGAAAATTCTCCAACGTAATGGGTTCACAGGAGAACTATTGGGATGAACTCGATACTGACCGTGAGAACGGTTGTATACGTGACATTGAACATGCATACACCAAGGATGGTGGCATGGCAGTCCTCTTCGGCAACATAGCACAGGACGGTTGCGTAGTTAAAACTGCCGGTGTGGCTCCTGAGTTGTGGCACTTCGAAGGTCCTGCTGTGGTATTCGATTCACAGGAGGATGCCTGCGAAGGAATTCTTGGAGGCAAAGTGAAGAAGGGCGACTGCGTGGTCATCACCCACGAAGGTCCTAAGGGCGGTCCTGGTATGCAGGAGATGCTCTACCCCACCTCATACATCAAGTCTATGCATATGGGCAAGGAATGTGCCCTTATCACAGACGGACGTTTCTCTGGCGGCACATCTGGACTGTCAATAGGACACATCTCACCAGAGGCTGCCAGCGGTGGTAACATCGGCAAAATCAAGGACGGCGACATAATCGTTATCGATATTCCTTCACGCTCTATCAACGTGAAGCTCTCTGACGAGGAACTCGCTGCACGTCCACAGCAGCCACTGAAGCGCAACCGCATAGTCAGCAAGGCACTGCGTGCATACGCTCAGTCTGTATCTTCAGCTGACAAGGGCGGCGTAAGAATAATAGATTAAAAAACTATAGGCACTATAGATACTATAGACACTATAGGAAATATAATAAAAACAAAAGACAATGGAAAAAATAACTGGTGGAGAAGCATTGATGCTGGCACTCAAGGCTGAAGGCGTAAAGACTATCTTCGGCTATCCCGGTGGTGCCATCATGCCTACCTACGATTCTCTGTACGACTATACCCGTGGCGAAAAGAAAGCTTTCGACCACATACTGGTGCGCCACGAACAGGCAGCAGCACACGCAGCTGAAGGTTATGCCCGCGTGAGCGGTAAGGTTGGCGTGACACTCGTGACATCCGGTCCTGGTGTGACAAACACCCTTACTGGTGTAGCTGATGCCATGATGGACTCTACGCCAATCGTGGTAATTGCTGGTCAGGTAGCAACAAGCGTGCTGGGCAGTGATGCTTTTCAGGAGGTTGACCTCGTTGACGTGGCACAGCCTATCACCAAGTGGGCTTACCAGATACGCTCTGCAAAAGACGTAGCATGGGCTGTAAGCCGTGCCTTCTTCATCGCACGCTCAGGCCGTCCAGGTCCCGTAGTGCTTGATTTCACCAAGAACGCACAAACGGAGAAAATAGATTACGAACCTGCAAAGGTAGATTTCATACGCAGCTATGTACCATACCCCGAACCCAAGGAGGAAGACCTCAAGGCTGCCGCAGAAATCATCAACAACGCCAAGAAACCCATGGCACTTGTGGGACAGGGTGTGGAACTCGGCAACGCTCAGGAGGAGTTGCGTCTTTTCCTTGAGAAGGCTGACATCCCCGCAGGTCGCACACTGATGGGACTCTCTGCCCTGCCTTCCAATCACAAGCTCAATATGGGTATGCTGGGTATGCACGGTTCTTACTCCGTAAACCTCAAGGAGCAGGAGGCAGACGTGCTGATTGCTATAGGTATGCGCTTTTCTGACCGCGTTACAGGCAACCTTGAGCGCTATGCTAAGCAGGCAAAGATTATACATCTTGACATCGACCCATCGGAGATTGACAAATGCGTAAAGACAACAGTTTCTGTTGTAGCAGACTGCAAGGTATCACTCCCTGCCCTTACGGCTTTGGTGAACAAGGCTGACCACACAGAGTGGAAAGAGTCTTTCCAACCTCTTCGCCAAAAGGAGATAGAGAACGTTATCACCCCTGCAACCAAGCCAACGGATGGACCTCTGCTCATGGGTGAGGTGGCACATGCTGTTGCCAAGGCAACGAACTCTGAGTCCGTACTCGTTACCGACGTTGGTCAGAACCAGCTTATGTCGGCTCGCTACTTCAAATACCACAAGAGCCGCAGCATAGTAACATCAGGCGGTATGGGTACCATGGGTTATGGTCTGCCTGCCGCTATGGGTGCTACATTCGGTGCTCCCGAACGCACTATCTGCTGCTTCATGGGTGACGGTGGCTTGCAGATGATGATTCAGGAGTTCGGCACCATCATGGAGCACAGAATCCCTGTGAAGATGATTCTGCTCAACAACAACTACCTTGGCAATGTGCGCCAGTGGCAGGATATGTTCTTCCACCACAAACAGTCGTTCACGCCTATGGTCAACCCTAACTTCGGCAAGGTGGCAGAGGCTTACGGCATAGCATACCGCTGTATTTCTGACCGTGCTGAACTACAGGATGCCATCAAGGAAATGCTCGATACCGACGGTCCGTTCCTCCTTGAGACCATCATCAAACCCGATGCCAACGTAGAGCCTATGACAGCACCTGGCAAGGCTGTTGACGAAATGATTCTTAACATTGACTGTTAATAACAAAATGAGCGAAAATAACAATACACTATTTACCTTACAGGTATATACAGAGAACATGGCAGGTATGCTGAACCAGATTACCGGCGTGTTCACCCGTAGGCAGATAAACATCGAGTCACTTAACGTGTCTCCCTCTTCCATAAAGGGTATCCACAAATACACCATCACCGCCTACAGCGACGAGGAAACTATCAAGAAAGTAGTGAAACAGATAGAGCGCAAGATTGACGTCGTCAAGGCACACTATTATACCGACACTGAGATTTTCCACGTGGAGGTTGCACTTTTCAAATTGTCAACCGACAAGGTGATGGAGAATCCTAACATCACTCGCGCCATCCGCCATTCACAGGGCAGGATAACGGAGGTGAACTCCACTTTCTGCACAGTGGTGTGTGAGGGGACGACTGAAGACATTGTTTCACTCTTCCACGAACTGCGCAAGACTCCTGACTGCGTGCTGCAGTTCACACGTTCCGGTCGCATTGCAGTAACACGCTCTTGTCAGGAAGAGGTGAGCAAATTTCTGCATGAAAGAGGAGAGGAAATCTAATGGACAAGACTTCACCAATATATCACACCATCGCTGATGCCTTCCACTGCGATTTTCAGCATCGCATGTGCTTAGGCCATCTGTGCAACGACCTGCTCAACGCCAGCGATATGCACTCCACACAGCGCAACTTCGGCATGACCTACCTCAACACTATCAACAAGACGTGGGTTCTGTCACGACTTGCCATAGAACTGGAGGACATACCGATGGAGCATGACAAGTTCTATATTGAGACATGGGTGGAGAATGCCATGAAGTATTTCACCAAGCGTAACTGGGCCATCATGTCTGAGGACGGCAGCAAAGTGTATGGCTACAGCAAGAGCATCTGGGCGATGATTGACACCACCACCCGTGAGCCGCAGGACATCCTTGCCATCCACGATGGAAAAATACTCGAATATCTCTACCCAGAGAAAGAATGTCCCATCAAAGACGTGTCACGAGTGAAGACTCCTGAGATGACCGAATACACGGAGTTTCAGGTGCAGTATGGCGACATAGACGTGAACTGCCACCTCAACTCCATGCGCTACATCGACCACGTTATGGACACCTTCCCCCTTGACTACCTGCGCACTCACATGGTGAAGCGAGTTGAGATAGCTTACGTTGCTGAGGGACACTGGCACGATGTGATTCGCATCTATCACCTCGCAAATGACAATCAGCACTACTTCCGTCTTGCTCGCAAGGAGGCTGACGGCAGCGAGACTGAACTCAGCCGTGTGCTGATGAGTTTCAAAGCGAACCAATACTAATAAAGTATAATTATTTGCATAATTCGGAATAATTTGCTATCTTTGCAACAATTTATACGAAACAAGGATATTTATCAAACTAATAAAACAAAAAACAAAATGGCAAAAATGAATTTTGGTGGCGTTATCGAAGAGGTAATGACACGTGAAGAATTCCCACTGGAGAAGGCTCGTGAAATCCTTAAGGACGAGACCATCGCAGTTATCGGTTACGGCGTACAGGGACCTGGTCAGGCTTGCAACCTCCGCGACAATGGTTTCAACGTAATCGTTGGTCAGCGTCAGGGCAAGACTTTCGAGAAGGCTAAGAACGATGGTTGGGTACCAGGCGAGACTCTCTTCTCTATCGAGGAGGCTGCTGATAAGGGTACTATCATTATGTGTCTGCTCTCTGATGCAGCTGTAATGTCAGTATGGCCAACACTCCAGAAGTACCTCACTCCTGGTAAGGCTCTCTACTTCTCTCATGGTTTCGCTATCACATGGTCTGACCGCACAGGTTGCGTTCCTTCTAAGGACATCGACGTTATCATGGTAGCTCCTAAGGGTTCTGGTACATCACTCCGTACTATGTTCCTCGAGGGTCGTGGTCTTAACTCTTCATACGCAGTTTATAACGATGCTACAGGCAAGGCACTCGATCGTACTCTTGCTCTCGGTATCGGTATCGGTTCTGGTTACCTCTTCGAGACAACCTTCCAGCGCGAGGCTACATCTGACCTCACTGGCGAGCGTGGTTCTCTGATGGGTGCTATCCAGGGTCTGCTCCTCGCTCAGTATGAGGTACTCCGTGAGAATGGTCACACACCTTCTGAGGCATTCAACGAGACAGTTGAGGAGCTCACTCAGTCACTCATGCCTCTCTTCGCTGAGAAGGGTATGGACTGGATGTACGCTAACTGCTCTACAACAGCACAGCGCGGTGCACTGGACTGGATGGGTCCTTTCCACGATGCATGTAAGCCAGTAGTAGAGAAGCTCTACGCTTCAGTTAAGTCTGGTAACGAGGCTCAGATTTCTATCGACGCTAACTCTAAGCCTGACTACCGCGTAGGTCTTGAGAAGGAGCTGAAGGCTCTCCACGACTCTGAGATGTGGCGCACAGCTGAGACTGTTCGTCAACTCCGTCCTGAGAACAACTAATCATCAGATTACATATTATAAAGCGCAACGGCTATTTTCAGTCGCTGCGCTTTTGTTTGCAGAAGCATTGCCTCCGCATATGGAAGCATAGCTTCCGCATCTGGGTGCTTAGCTACCACAAAAAGGATGGAAAAGAAAAAAGTCCGCTCAATATCAATCCAGCCGAAGCTTTCATAAATACTGAAGCGGACCACCCACCTTAAAAATATTCTTTCTTGAATTTTGCGAGTGCAAAGGTACTAAGAAAAATTGGATGTTGAAAGTGGGATGTTGAAAGATAAGGAGAAAACGTTACTTTCTTGACTACAATCAAAACGAAACTTAATTCATATCAACCATTTTTTGGATATCCATTTTTTTTTCGTACCTTTGCATCTGTTATGAACAAATATTACGCTATAACATATAAACTTCATACTGTCAAAGATGGTGTGAGAGAACTGAGAGAAGAAATCGGTGCTGACGATCCTTTTGTTTTTATCTCAGGGTTCAGCACCACCATACCAGGTTTCGAAAAAGAAATTGAGAAACTCAGCACAGGCGAGGAGTTTGACTTTACCGTACCTTGCGAGGAAGCATATGGAGAATATGTGGCAGAAAGAGTGGTGACACTCGATAAGGCCATATTCAGCATAGACGGAGTGTTTAACGCTGACATGATATATACTGGTGCAATAATACCTCTGCAAAACGAGGACGGCATGCGCTTCATGGGTATAGTTAAAGAGGTAAGAGATAAAGACGTGGTTGTTGACCTCAATCACCCTCTTGCTGGCTGCGCACTCAATTTCACGGGTACTGTAGAAGAATGCCATGAAGCTACCAACGCTGAAATTACCGACGTCATCAACCGTCTATCAGGAGGCGGATGTCATGGAGGTTGTGGAAGCTGTGGAGGAGGTTGCAACTCTGGCGAGGGCAAATGCGATGGAGATGGCTGTGGCAAATGCGATGATGGAGGCTGTGGCAAATGCGATGATGGAGGCTGTGGCAAATGAATACATTTGGTAAAATATACACGATAACAAGCTTCGGCGAAAGTCACGGAGCAGGCATCGGTGGAGTCATCGACGGTATGCCCGCTGGCATAGATGTTGATATGGACTTCATACAGGCAGAACTTAGCCGTCGTCGCCCCGGACAGAGTACCATCACGACAGGTCGCAATGAGGCTGACGAGGTGGAAATCTTATCTGGTGTATTTGAAGGCAAGACAACGGGGTGTCCTATCGGTTTTCTTGTAAGAAACACTAACCAACACTCACAAGACTATGAAAACATGCGCTGCCTGTTTCGTCCGTCACATGCCGACTTCACATATCAACAAAAGTACGGCATACGCGACCACAGAGGTGGCGGCAGAAGTAGTGCACGCATCACGATAAGTCGCTGTGTAGCAGGGGCTTTCGCCAAATTGGCTTTACGTCAATTAGGTATTACCATACAAGCTTACACATCACAGGTGGGCAATATATCCATCGACCGTGACTACAAGAAATATGACCTATCGCTGGCAGAGACCAACGCGGTACGTTGTCCCGATGCAGAGAAAGCGACGGAGATGGAAAACCTAATAAAAGAGGTAAAGGCTGATGGCGACACTATCGGTGGCACCATAACATGCGTCATCAAAGGGTGTCCTGTTGGACTCGGCGAACCAGAATTTGGAAAACTGCATCAGTCACTCGGAGCTGCTATGCTCTCTATAAACGCCGTGAAAGGCTTTGAATATGGCGAAGGCTTCAACGGCTTAGATATGAGAGGCAGCGAGCAAAATGATCTGTTCAACGAAGGACTGGGTAATGGAATGAAGACCAACCACTCTGGTGGCATACAAGGTGGCATAAGCAACGGAGAGGATATCTATTTTCGTGTGGCATTCAAACCTGTTGCCACACAGTTGCGTGAGCAAGAGACAATAGACCTGGAGGGCAACCCAACCATACTGAAAGCAAAGGGAAGGCACGACCCCTGCGTACTGCCACGTGCAGTACCCGTCGTAGAAGCTATGGCCGCAATAGTCATTCTCGACCATTACCTCATTGGGAAAACCACGAAATTGTAAAAAAACACTGAAAGGAAAACAATCATTGCCCACCCAAATGGGCAATGATATTTTTTTAATAACAACATAAAAACAAATAAGTAATAATGAAGAAAACTATTATCGGCCTTACAGCCTATGTGCTGTATGGTTTATGTATGAGTGCGCAGAGCACTCTGGGTGGACTGTATCAGGTAATCACATCAACAAGCGACTTCGCCGCTGGAGACTCCATCATCTTGGTTTCGTATGATGAGAGCAAAAACATGTATGCTATGGGAACATATAATAGCAGCAATGCCTTTCATGCTATCAACATCGGCACGACCACTGCTGACTATCTTCCCTCCACTATCTCTCTTGACGCTGCAAATACGAGTGGGAATGTGTATGAGTATAAAGTACAAGAAAAAACTGTCAGTAAAGGCAAGTACTATGTTACTCTAAAGAGTGGGTCAAGCTATATATATAGCGACACAGATGATGCTAATACTTATCTCACTCTCGGTTCAAGCCGCACATGGGAGACTATCAATCTATACGACATCAATAGTAGTTTGTACAAATATGATGGTGTATCATTAAGATTAGGTAACAATAAGATGATTGGATATTCTATTGCATCTAACTGCTTTCAAAAGAAAACTTTAAGTTCCAGTAACTATACCCTCGCCTACTGCTACAAAAAGGTTGCGACCAACCAATTATTTAGAATAGGTAGCACTGGCTATGCAACAATGTATTACAGCAGTAATGATGTAGAGTTGCCCGATGGACTTACGGCATATACCATAAACGTAACAAAGGAAGGTGGTAACTACAAGTTGCACATAAATAATATCGGCACATTGGTGCCACATGGTACCGCAGTACTGATTAGCGGTGAGGCGAATACAGACTATTACCCTACCATATATTCTACGACTGCCACTACAGCAAACGAATGGTCTGCAGTGGAAGGAAATATGCTGCATGGCACTGACGCCGACGCACTGCAGAGTAACGGCGAAGGCTACTACTTTAAACTTGCCGATCACGCCACGAAAGGCGTCGGTTTCTACTGGGGAGCCGAAGATGGGGCACCATTTACCAACAAAGCACACAAGGCATACCTCTTCCTGCCTGAGGAACTGATATCTGCCTCTCTCAGTGACATCCCCTTTTCACTGATAGAAGGCGGTTCCACCTTAGTACGGATTACCAAGAAAGATTATAATACTCACGCAGATTTACCGCTCTATAATGCTGCAGGTCAAAAGATGAGAGCCATACGCAGAGACGTTATGTGTATCACTGATGGAAAGAAGATTATGAAAAAGTAAAAAAAGAGAAAAGGCTTAAATGTCAACAGACATTTAAGCCTTTCTTCTTTTTATAACATCCTTTTATATATCACAGGCGTAGCGGTCAACGACACCTACGATACGTTTTTTCTCATCAACAACCAGTACGTTGTGTATCTTATTGTCGTTCATCACACGCTGTATGTCTGATATGCGAGCATCACTCGTCACTGTTTTTGGCGTGCGCGTCATAATGTCGCTTACGGTATGATCAAAGAATGCTGCCTGCCAGCGCTCCATGGCACGACGTATGTCACCGTCGGTAAACACACCTGCCACCGTGCCGTCTTCATTCAGCGAGATACCAAGTCCGAGTTTTCCTGCGCTAACCTTTATTATAGCCTCGCCGAGATGCATAGTGGCAGGAATGAATGGTAGATTCTCACTTAGCATCACATCAGCAGCAGTAGTGAGCAGTCGCTTACCAAGTTCTCCTCCGGGATGAAACTGTGCAAAGTCCTGCGGCTTGAAGTTCCTTAGTTCCATAAGGCATATCGCCAATGCATCGCCCATGGCCAATGCCGCCGTGGTACTGCTTGTAGGCGCGAGATTCAAGGGACAGGCCTCCTTCTCCACCTTTACATTGATGTGATATGTAGAATACTTTGCAAGCAACGACTTAGGGTTGCCACTCATGCCTATAATGGGTACCTCCATGTGTATTATTATAGGTACGAAGCGTAATAATTCATCTGTCTGTCCACTGTTGCTCAATGCGAGTACCACGTCATCCTTAGTTATCACTCCTAAGTCTCCATGATAAGCATCGAGAGGATTGACGAAGACAGCTGGTGTACCAGTAGAACTCAACGTAGCTGCTATCTTGGCACCTACATGTCCACTCTTTCCCACTCCTGTAACTATCACTTTTCCACCACAGTGGAGCATCAGGTCAACAGCTTTGTCAAATTGTTCGTCGAGAAGCGGTATGAGGTCTGTCAGTGCCTGTGCCTCATCCTGCAATGCCTGAGTTGCTATTTCACGTATTGACTTCATCATTCAAAGTTCAATCTATTAATTTCTCTATAAGAGGTCTGAGATCCTCAAGTTTCAACATGTTTGGTCCGTCACTGAGTCCCTCATCAGGATTGGGGTGTACCTCAAAAAAGTAACCGTTAGCCCCAAAAGCTTTTGCCGCCAATGCCATGGAGGGTACAAACTTGCGGTCGCCCGCCGTTGTGCCATTGCCACCACCAGGACGCTGTACGCTGTGTGTACAGTCCATTATGACACGTGGTACGATATTGAGCATGTCAGGTATATTACGAAAATCCACCACAAGATTATTGTAGCCGAAAGAGTTGCCACGTTCAGTAAGCCAGACTTCCTTGCCACCACTCTGCTGTACTTTGTCAACAGGATATTTCATATCAGCTCCGCTTAGGAACTGTGCTTTCTTTATATTAACTATCTTTCCTGTCTTAGCAGCTGCTACAAGCAAATCTGTTTGACGACACAGAAAAGCTGGTATCTGAATAACGTCAACAACTTCGCCTACAGGCTGTGCCTGATATGCCTCATGGATGTCCGTCAGCAATTTCAAACCATATTTTTCCTTTACATCGGCAAGCATTTGCAAGCCACGATTCATGCCTGGCCCACGGAAGGATTTCAGCGATGTACGGTTTGCCTTATCAAATGATGCTTTGAATATTATCTCTGTGCCGAGGGCATTGTTGATAGCAACAAATTCCCGCGCCACTATATCGAGCAGTTCAGCACTCTCGATGACACATGGTCCTGCTATGAAAATCGGTCTCATTTCTTCCAAAATTTCTTTGTTATATCAGTCAGTGACAGATCTTTCCCAACCTTGTACAGACGTTGATTAGTGGTAGGTTTATTTAGGGCCCCCTTTGCCTCAACATACGGCCCAAGTTTTATGAAGTCAAAGTTTTTAAGATGTATCACACTGCTTCGTTCTCTCCTACCGCTATACCATGCCACTTTTAGTTCTGGGTAGTTCTTTTTAGTCCATGCTGCCAAAGCATCTACCTCCTCTGGTGTAGCGTCTCCACCCATAAATGCTATGCATGTTATATCATCACCATACTCTTTGAGCATCATACTGAGCGACATGACATTTAGGGGGTCGCCTATATCCTCCCATAGGTATTCACTGTGGCATCCTAAACAATGACAAGGACAGTTCGATATATTTATAGAGAGCGTGACCTCATCAGGTATTTCCTGAAAGACCACGCCCGTATTTACATACTTCATAAAAGTCAGTATTAACCTACCTTCTGTACCTGCTGCTGTGGTGTAGTACCATCCTCTCTACCCATTTTGTCAGAACCAGCATAATAGCGACGTGCTGCTTCTTTCTGACGTGCGGCAGAGAAATTGCTCACCCTCTTCAGATATCCAATGATACGTGTCATGTAGTCCACATTGCTTGAGTGGCATGACGGACATTCATGCAGGTATCGCTTATCTATATGTCCGCAGTTATTGCAGATAGTGTTAGGTATGTTGAATGTAAAGTAGTTACATCCTTCCTTTGCGGCAACTTTCAACAGTTGTTTGTACTGCATCTTAGAGAGGTGCTCCTCAAGGTTCATGTGCAGAGCAGAGCCACCTGTGAGATGCTCAATATATGGCGCTCCGTGCATCTTAAACTTGTCGATGATATTGAGCGACTGATCTTCCACTACGTAGAAGTAAGAATTGTAACAGTCACGTGGTACGAAGTAGCCATCCTCACGATCCCACTTAGCATGCTTCACACCAACATTCTCAGCAGGTATCATTTCACAGTTGAAGAGAACCTCCTTGGTGCGATACTGCTTGTTGAGTTTCTCTACAATAGATAGCACACCCTGTACAAACTCTTTATACTTGTCATTGGCTGTAATCTTCAATCCCATGAACTCTGCAGCCTCCACCAGTCCGTTAACGCCAATGGTGAGATACTGTCGTGACATGTTGATATAGCCAGCATCGAAGAGAGGCAACATACCGTGAGCCTGCAGGTTCTTCAGGTTCTCGTTGTAGGCAAGCTGCACCTTGTGACACAGTTCGATAACCTCCTCCAGATACTCTTTATAGTCACGGCCATTGTTTACGGCATACTGAATGCAACGATTGAGATTTACAGTCAGTACAGACTTAGAACCTGTAGATACACCACCAGCACCCAATGTATAGGAGAATCCATTGTCCTGTATCTCGTTACGCAAACGGCAACAAGACGACAGTGAGTCAGCATTATCACTCATATAAGTAAAGAAACTATGGCCCTCAGAATACATCTCCGCTGTGAAGTCACCCCACTCCTTGTCACGGCACTCTCCGTTGTCTGCCAGTAGCGCCATTGTTTCAACAGGGAATGTGAGAACTGTCTTTTCACGCTCCTTGTTGAACCACTTCATGAATCTCTTCTGCAACCATGACAGGCCATTCCAGTCGGGTTGGCTGCCATCTGGGAAGTAGAAATTTCCGAAGAGTGACTCGAAGTAATACTTGTCGTAGTAAGCTATATTCCAGAAAACTGCCTGGAAGTTACGTGCACCTGTTGGCTGATTTATAGAATATACAATCTGCTCGAAGCAGTCCGTTATGACCTTATCGATGGAGCGCTGACGTATAGAGAGGTCAACAATCTTTGCTGGGTCCTTCCAGTAGTCTGTACCATACTCCTTACCTATGAAGTAATTGAGATACATGAGGAATTCAGGTGTAGCGCATGCGCCTGAGAGCATAGAACTCACGATAAACACCATGTTAACAAATCCTCCACAGAAGCTTTTAAGATTTGTTGGAGCTGTAGAGTTGCCGCCTATAGCTGTCGTACCATTAATAAGCCATGGGTACATCGTTATAGATGCACAATAAGGAGCTATAGATGTCTCATCGTTCTTATATATAAAATGGTGTGTGAGCAAATCAATGTACTTGTCAGCAGTCTGCTTGTCATACATCTTCTTTATACGATCCGTGAGCAGACGACGGTTCAGACGTATGAAATTTGACTTTGGCAATTCGCCTATCAAAGTAGCAATGTTCTTATGTTCTACATTTGCATTGGCATCAAACTTAGAACCAGTAGCTGCATTTGTGGCCTCCATATAGTCTGTCAAAAAAGACAACTTCTCAAGAGTCTCACGATCCTCTGTGTGTGACTGTCTGTAGAGCATATAGCACTTAGCCACCTTGTAGTGACCCTCCTTCATGAGTGCCATCTCCACCTGGTTCTGTATATCCTCCACCGTAATATTATTTTTAATATCCAAGTGGCTGATAATCTTAGAGATATTAGCTACATCAAATGGTTCTTCTACTGCCTCGAATGCCCTTACTATGGCACTCATAATCTTGTCAAGAGAGAAGTCATCTTTTGAGCCATCACGCTTGGTGATGGTAAACTTTCTAATTTCCATCATAGGTCAAAATTGGAAAACTTTTTTATTTTTTCTTTTTAAAAAGTTTTCCGTTTTGGAAAACTTTCGCAAAGAATAGTGGTTAGTGAATTGTTTAAATTTGTGAATACAAAGGTAGCAACTTTTCTACTTTCTTACAAAATTTTACTTAGAAAAAAATCAAAAAAAATAAGCATGCCATATTACTCATGTAATGTAGCATGCCTATTTTCAGCATATTACAATCTTATAGTAAAGTAAATACTTTTTTCTTCCTATTCAGTTTTTACCCAAATTGCTATTTTAGAGTTTACAATATGCAATCCAGCCACCTTATTTATTGTCCTCCAATGGCACCGTAAAGTACTCCCTCTTGCCTGAAGGGTACAATCCCTTGATGATGAGTACAGGATCTTTGCTCTTATTAGCAGCCTTCACAACATCAGCGAGATCTGAGAGTGACTTCATGGCGCTTTCGTTGACCGTCTGTATCACAAAGCCAGCAGGTATGCCACGCTCACGGAACTTGCCCGCATTCACCTTTGTCACCTTAAGGCCGTACTTTATCTCGAGGTCTGCTTTCTCCTTTTCATTAACCTCACGTATTACTGCGCCTAAGATGTCAAGATCGGCATCCTTCACTACCTTCGTATTGCCCTGTTCATTCTTCAATGTCACAGTAGCAGTCTTCTTTGACTTCTTGTGTAGATAGCTCAGCGTCACTTTGTCACCAGGTCGTTTTGTGGCAAGTATCTCCTGTAATTCTGCCATTTTTGTCACCTTCTGTCCATCTACAGCCGTCACTACGTCACCTTCCTCTATGCCCGCATCAGCAGCTGCACCATCGTCAACTACCTTTGCCACATACACACCCTCATTGGTACCAAGATCTATCTCTTTGCCTTGCTCCTTTTGAGAGTCGATATAGTTACGCGCATCTTGTCCTTGTATGCCGATGAGTCCACGCTGCACGCTACCATACTGCTTGAGATCTTCCACCACCTTATTCATAATAGTGGTAGGAATGGCGAAACCGTAGCCTATATTACTACCTGTTGGCGATGTCAGCATGGCATTGATACCAATAAGCTCGCCTCTTGCATTAACGAGTGCGCCACCCGAGTTTCCCTGATTAATTGCGGCATCAGTCTGTATGAAAGCCTCCACACCGTTAGCACCCAGAGAGCGTGCCTTGGCCGATACTATGCCAGCAGTCACCGTAGCACGCAGGTTCAGCGGATGTCCTATTGCGAGTACCCACTCTCCTACTTTTATATCATCACTCGAAATCACTTTTATGGCAGGCAGCCCAGTAGCATTTACCTTTATCAGCGCAAGGTCGGTATTTTTGTCCGTACCTATGATGCGTGCTGAAAACTCACGGTTGTCGTTCAGCGTAATTGTCAATTCATCAGCACCTTCCACCACGTGATTATTTGTCACGATATAGCCATCTTGTGATATTATCACACCAGAACCTGTACCTTCCTTCTTAGGAGTCTGTACCTTGCGTTTCTGCCCCTGTCCTCGTTGTCCAAAGAAACCAAATGGATCGAACATATCCCCAAACGGGTCGTTCTGTACCTCCACCTCCTGCACCTTGGAGTTCTGTAGGAACTTGATATGTACTACACATGGCAAAGCCTTTTCTGCCGCCACAGTGAGATCCACGGCGCCAGCCGCCGATACAGGAGCCGCCGTGCAAGTATTGTTATATACATGTGTAGCAGCAAGCGAAAGAGACACTGCGAGGAGTGTCGTCAGAATTGTTTGTTTCATTGATATCTTCATTTTTACTTACAAGTCTTCAAGTCTTGAACTATTAGATTCTTTTCCAACTTAATCTACGTGCAAAGTTAAAGGCATTTTTTGTTAATCCTGCATTTTACATTAACACTTTTGTTTTTTTTAATTTTTCCGAGCATTTTCTTAACGAGAGTTTAATCTTGACGTTTTCACTTTTTCACTTTTTCACTAAAAATGCGATGGCGACTATACATAAAGTATCCATCACCGCTAATTAACAATATAATATAAGATTATCTTGAAACTATCTCATCAGGTTCTATAGCCAACATTTCATCAACAAAATAAGGAAAAATGATGAGGGAACAAAAAAAAAGAGGAAATTTCTTGCGCAGAAAGAAAAAAAGTAGTACCTTTGCACTCGCAATTCGCAAAAGCACCACAAAGCAATGGCTCCTTAGCTCAACTGAATAGAGCATTTGACTACGGATCAAAAGGTTGCAGGTTTGAATCCTGCAGGAGTCACAAGGGAACATCGCAGTCACTTAGCAATCAAGTGGCTGCGTTTTTTTGTCAGTAAACGTATCAATAAGTTTATATTTATCAAAGACAGACAATACATAGCGATAGACCTCAAGTCATTCTACGCATCGGTGGAGTGTGTAGAACGCAGATTGGACCCACTGAACACCAACTTGGTGGTGGCTGACGAGAGCAGGACTGACAAGACAATATGTCTGGCCGTGTCACCATCATTAAAAAAATACGGCATCAGCGGAAGGGCACGACTCTTTGAGGTGATACGGCGACTGAAGGAAGTAAACTATGACAGGTTGCGCAACATACCAAATCATCAGTTTGCCGGCAAATCGGTACTGGAGACGGAACTTACTGAGTACAACGACTGGGAGGTGGACTACATAACAGCGCCACCACGCATGCAACTCTACATAGAAGTAAGTACAAAGATATACGGTATATACTTGAAATACGTTGCACCAGAGGATATACATGTATATAGTATCGACGAAGTATTTATCGACGCAACGCCATACCTGCAATCATATAAGATGACGGCTCACGAACTGGCGATGAAGATGATACACGACGTACTGAAACAGACTGGCATAACGGCTACCGCAGGCATTGGAACAAACATGTACCTGTGCAAAGTGGCAATGGACATAGTAGCCAAGAAAATACCAGCCGACAAGGACGGTGTAAGAATAGCCGAACTTGACGAAATGACATACAGAGAAAAGCTGTGGGACTACCGACCCATAACAAAATTTTGGCGCGTCGGACATGGTATAGCGCAGAGACTCGCAACGTACGGCATCGACACAATGGGCAAGATAGCACGATGCAGCGTGGAGAATGAAGAATTGCTGTATCGTCTCCTCGGAGTGAATGCCGAACTACTGATAGACCACGCATGGGGATGGGAACCATGCACAATAGATTGGGTAAAGAAATATCGTCCGGAGATCAATTCACTAAGCAGTGGGCAGGTGTTACAGAGCCCCTACGACTGGGAGAAAGCACGAGTGGTGGCGATGGAAATGGCAGACCAGATGTCTCTTGAGCTACTGTCAAAGCAACTAGTGACCGACCAGATAGTATTGACCATTGGATATGATCGGGAGAACCTCACACATCCAGAGATACGCAACAGATTTCACGGAGAGGTACACACCGACCACTATGGCAGACTGGTACCCAAGCATGCACATGGAAAGGCAAACCTGAATACTCACACCTCATCATCTCGCATGATAATAGAGGCTGTCAAGAAACTCTTTGATCGAATAATAAACAAAGAACTACTCGTGCGTCGCCTCAACTTGATGGTAAACCATGTAGTAAGAGAGGATAGCATAAAAAACATCGTGCCCGAACAATTGGATCTCTTTACAAACTACGACACGGTTGAGAAAGAAAAACAAAAAGAGGCCGCAGCTTTAGAAAAAGAACGCCGCGTACAGGAAGCAAGGCTGAATATCAAAAAACTCTACGGAAAAAATGCTTTGCTCAAAGGGTTAAACTTTGAAGAGGGGGCTACGGCGAGAGAACGTAACAAACAAATTGGAGGACACAAAGCATAACGAAAATATTGAATACTGACATTTATGGGAAACTATGATGACATAATAAATCTTCCACACCACATATCAAGACATCACACGCAGATGTCCATGTCCGACCGTGCTGCACAGTTTTCGCCATTTGCCGCATTGACAGGACATGAAGAGGCGATACGCAAAGCTACCGACATTATTGACAATACTCCGTAGGGTCTTCTATTCCAGCATCACGCAAAGCTTCCTTGCGCTCTATACATGTGCCACACTTTCCGCAGTGAAGGTTGCCTCCCTTGTAGCATGACCACGTTTCGCTATAGTCTATACCAAGTTTTTTGCCTCGCTTAGCAATCTCGCCCTTGGTAATATTTGTATACGGAGCAAGGAGAGTAACACCTTCATATGTACCTGCACTGATGGCAGAACTCATAGCATCGACAAACTGCGGACGACAGTCAGGGTATATGGAGTGATCGCCAGAATGGTTTGCCATCATAACATACTTCAAACTACGGCCCTCTGCCAGCCCTGCTGCAACCGCAAGCATGATACCATTACGGAAGGGAACCACCGTCGATTTCATATTTTCATCTGCATAGTGTCCCTCTGGAATATCCTCCCCACCCTTCAGCAATGAAGACTTGAAATACTGCCCCATAAAGTCCAAAGGAATAATGAGATGCTCTATACCAAGACGCTGACAGTGCAACTTGGCGAAGGATATTTCTTTCGCATTATGTTTACTGCCATAATCAAACGTCACAGCAAGGGAAATTTTTTCTTGGTAGTCATATAGCATTGTTACAGAATCCATGCCACCGCTTACTATTATAACGCTATCTTTCATTTAAGGATATATTAGTTATTGAAGTCCCACGATAGTCCTAAGCGCAGTATGCGCTCATTGAGTGGATGGTGGGGTGTAAAGAAGTAGTCTCTGTTGCCCATACCAGCATTAACGTGACTCATCATGACAAAAAAGCGACACTTTTTTAGATGAAAATTGGCATAAACATTAACGAGGGGATAGTTGCCGACTTCTGTGCGAAGAACAGGATTCTGCTGCACACCATACTGTCCTACCTGCGAACAGTACTCTGGAGCTGCATAAGACGTAAACCAACGCATATCGGCGCCAAAGTGCACACGAAGCACCTTTGCAATACGAAAATCAAGGTAGAGATTAGTCCAATAATTGAGAGCTGGTACTGCGAGGATGTCATCGTGACTGCTCTTCTGATATGTGAGTCTATTCTCCCAGTTAAGTATACCTAACCGGAAATTCTGCTCTAATGCAAGGGTAAGAAGACTAATATTTGCCGAAGACTGCATCATGTCAGCAGTATAACCAGTGATGACAGGTTTATCTTCAACAATGGAACGCTGATAGTTGATACCAAGATAAGTATAGTTTTGCAAATTATCATAACATGCGCGGAGAGTAGTATGCGTCTTACGCAGGAAAAACTCTGCTTCAAGATGGGTCTGCATCTGCTTATTGAAGTCGTTATGACTCCAAGAAAAAAATTTGCCATGATAGTGACGCTGTAGAAAATTAGGGTTAACAAGATGGTAGAAAGCCTTGAGGCGTACTGCTGCAGTATCACCAAGAATTCTCATGTTAAGACTTCCCGTACCATCGAGACGTATGTCACCCACATCCTCGCCAACAAGCCAGAATTCACCTTGAGCCTTGTAGTGAAGATGACGTCCGAGTGTCTTGATAAGCTGTCCTCCAAGTGATATATCTGTCTCATTGTAAGAAGTATATCCCATGTCGGCATTAGGCATAGTATAGTGCCGGTTCTCATGGGTAAGGAACACCTTCATTCCCATTGGAACATACATGTTAAATCCCTCAAGCAGACCTATGGCAAAGGTATTCTTTAATATACAATAGGTGGTCTTATCAAATATAGAATCACCTGGATTTTCCTCGAATGGCACTATATAACGATTGAGATAGAAATTGTCACCTGCTGAAGCATTGGCTATATATCGACGATTATTAGTATTGAGCGAAAGAGTGTGTATAAAACTGGTAACAGGTACATATTCCTCCTTGAGCCACGTAGTAGTATCTGGCAGTTGAGAGTTGCTGTTGACTTTTTTATTTATATCCTTATCTTTGGCTTCCTGTTCCGCCTTTGCTCTGATGGCAAATCGTCTCGCCTCCTTCTCCATCTCTGTCATCTCTACATCACGATAAAATCCTATGTTGTAGCGGTGACTAAAATGCAGGCGGAAAGCATCCTGTTTATTCCAATTATCAGAAAGCACGACAGGTATTTCCTGCCCAGTATAGGAGTCGGTATAAACTTCTGGATGGGTGATATAATTGTCATCGGTGATGCCACCATTCTCAGCAACCTTCATATGGTCGAAACTCATGGCGAGATGTGCTTGATAGCGTTCTCCTATGTAGGAGCCCCACAAGGTATAGTCAAAAAGCGCAGTACTTTGGTCATCGTAATAGCCACGACCATACAGGTAGTCAAACTTAAATCCAAAGCCCAATCGCTTGTTGACGTTATTGGCAAAGAGAACACGCAGATGGTCCTCTCCGTCTGTCTTGTCGCCACAAGATGAATAAAACAGATTGGTGAGGGGCGATAGAGTATTGGTGAAACGCAAATCTGAGGGCTGCGTTATGAAATAGCCATATGGTTCAAGAAAAGGATTGCGCGATGAAAAATCACGATCGGTAGCAATACGTGCTATGCGTGGAGCGCCAAGATTTCCCGTAGTATTGTATTCACCATACTTACCAGCGGTAAATATTGTATTCATAAAAAGGTGCTGTGCAGTATCGCATACTGCTGGCTCAATGTCACCAAATTTCTCATCAATGGTCCACACACGGATACCCTTAGGTACTTCCTTATGAGATGCTTTAAGGGAGTCTAAAGCAGCATTGGGGTTGAAGGTGTTGTCTCTGACAGTGAAACCATCATCGTAGTTCGTATCACTGACCTGTGCAACGACAAGAACTGGCAACATGGTGCACACTGCCAAAAGTATGTTACGAAGATGTGTGAGTTTACTCGGTATCTTCATCATTTTCCTCATCATTGTTCCTCTTGAGCAGTCGTATCATACACTCTGCCATTTTAATAAGCACAGCGATGATGACTACTATAGCGCCCTTCATCTCACCATTATCCGTTTGGATAACACCTATGTATATTAAGCACCCTACTACAGCTACAATCATGAATAGGATGTTGAGCACTTGACGTATCTTAAAGTTGATGTCATGTATTTTTTCTGGATGACGATGTGAATGAGGTCGCATGAGAATTGTATATTGAAAGTTCTAATTAAGTCAAAATTATCAGCCCATCTGCATTTTATAATAGATTAGAGCAAGGATTGCAATCAATATCAGTGTAATAACGATGCGGAATAAGCAGCTTACAAATCTTTTGACAAGAATAAAAGCTATGACGATTGCTATTATGGCTAAGATATAATTTTCCAATATTATTGAAGTTTTTTATGTATAATCTGATTAATGTCTTAAATCCCTACTAATCACCTCCTTAAACTGCGGAGGTATAGATGTCGAGAACTCCATGGGACGATGTGTCACGGGATGATAAAAGCAGAGCACATAGGCATGGAGGCACAGTCGATGTAACGGACTATCACCATTACCGTACTTCACATCACCACATACTGGATGTCCCATATCCGCAGTGTGCACACGTATCTGATTTTTGCGTCCAGTCTCGAGTTTAAACTCCACAAGTGAATGATAGGGTGAACGATCAAGCACATAGAAGTGGGTGACAGAATACTTGCCGCCATTGTCGGTAGGCGATGAATAAGTGACGTATGCCTTGTTATCCTTAAGCCAATTGGCGACGGTACCCGTTTGATCTTCATACTCACCAGAGCAAAGAGCCACATAACGACGATCATAGACAATATCATGCCACTCATGTTCGAGTATCTGCTCCGTCTCCATATCCTTGGCATAAATCATCAGTCCTGACGTATCACGATCAAGACGATGTACCACATGAGCCCGACACCCCTGGCGCGTCTTTTGGAAATAGTCATCAAGAACACTCTTCACATTGAGCGAAGAATGACCTGCCGCCATGCTGAGTATTCCTGGTTTCTTCTCTATTACCACAAGATACTGGTCTTCATAGACAAGGTTGACATAACGACTCTTAAACGTGTCATTCTTTTTGGAGTTGGACACACTGACTTTCATGCCAGGCATGAGTGGGTAGTCATACTGTGTGACGATTTTGCCATTGACCTTGATACCACGTCCTTGCAGTGTATCCTTAATCTTGTTCTTACTGCCAGGAAGCGTAGCAAGGAGATACTCCAAGAGAGGCATCTCCTTATTAACGTCATAGTGTTTATATTCTCTTAATCGGGGGTTGTAAGGCATCTTCTCAGATTGAGAATTAGAGATTGGAAATATAACAAAAGGAAATCACTCCTCATAGTTGGCAAAGACCTCACTGACCGTGTTGACCTCAAGCATGGAAACACCAGCAGACTTGTCAGCGATACCGATACTCATGTGACCAGAGAGGTATGTCACTTTATCATCAAGCGCTACCATCTTGTGATCAAAAAGTTGTTTTACTGCATAGTAGAACATCTTGTCAAGCTCGTCTTGCTTGGGATAAATGGCTAGTACACCGTAGGACAATGCAAGCCAACGCTGCAGTTTCTCGTGTTTACATATAGCCACAATCGGACTCGGACCACGATAAGCAGCCAAAGTACGTGCATCATCACCCGTACCCGAATCGGTAAGAATAGACTTTACACCAAGTTTTGAAGTAGTCTCGATGGCAGCTTTGCAAAGGAAGTCGCGCAGGTTAGTATCGGCACCATCAACATCCACCTGCGGAGAGTGAAGGTTGCGGTCTGCCTCTGCCTGCTCGGCAATTTTTACCATTGTCTTAACAGCCTCAACAGGATATGCACCACTCGCTGTTTCACCTGACAGCATCAAAGCATCGGTGTTTTGAAATACAGCATTGGCTATATCACTCACCTCGGCACGTGTAGGACGAGGATTCTTTATCATTGTATGAAGCATTTGGGTGGCAACAATAACCGGTTTCTTTCGGAATACGCATTTTTTTATAATCATACGCTGTATGCCAGGTATTTTCTCTGCCGGTATTTCGATACCGAGATCACCGCGTGCCACCATGATGCCGTAGCAGTTGTCAAGTATCTCGTCGATGTTATCGACACCCTCCTGATTCTCTATCTTTGAGATAATCTTTATATCGGAATTGTGCTCGTCGAGAATTTTCTGCACCTCATGCAGATCTTCCTTTGAGCGAACAAATGAGTGGGCTATAAAATCAATGTCTTCCTCAATGGCGAGAAGTATGTTGCGACGGTCTTTCTCTGTGAGGGCTGGAAGGTCTATATGTACGCCAGGGACATTGACTGACTTATGAGAACCTAATTTTCCGTCATTCATAACGATGACTGTGAGTTTTTCTCCATTGTTTTCAACGACTTGCATGCACAGTTCACCATCGTCAAAAAGAATTTGGTCACCAACCTTCACATCGTTACAAATATCACTGTAAGACAAACAGATAATGTCATGACTAGTATCCTGATGGGGAGACCCCATTATAGCCACCTTTTCACCTGACTTATACTCTATGGGTGCATCTGTACCCGTAGTTCGAATCTCTGGTCCTTTCGTATCAATGAGTATTCCGAGATGTTTGGACACTTCACGCACATTTCGTATGATGGTACGCAATCCCTCTGGTGTGGCATGAGCAGTATTCATGCGAATAACATTCACTCCTGCTTTGTATAACTGCCTGATAAAATCCACATCGCAACGCAGGTCACTCACTGAGGCGACTATCTTTGTCTGTTTCATTATGATTTATGCTATGATATTTTAGAGAATAAATTATTCGCAAAATTAGCATTTTTTTCTCACATCTCAAACAAAACAATAAAAATAAGGTGATATTTTAATAATTATACCACATTTTTTGATAAATATTTTGTTTTTTCAAAATAAACTTGTACTTTTGCATCTGCAGAGTTGACGATAAACTGTTGACTTCTCCATGCGGATACTATGAGTAAAAATCATAATCAGATATCCCACGAGGGCATAATAGACAGCATATCTGAGGGGGTGGTGCACGTGCGTATCGTCCAAAGTAGTGCGTGTAGCAGTTGCAAGGTAGCAGACTACTGCAACTCTGCAGAACATAAGGAAAAGATCATTGACATCAGATGTACCAACACCTCAAAGTACTCCGTAGGACAAGAGGTCATGGTGATGGCAGCGCCAGACGTGGGAGTCAAGGCTGTGACAATGGCATTTGTTATTCCGACTGTGATACTGCTTGTCGCTATAGCTATCTGTATAGGATACGGCACATCGGAGGCTGTTGCTGCGATGGTAGGACTGCTCGCAATGGTACCATACTACATCGGGCTTTATCTCAACAGGAGCAAACTGGAGAGAGTACTAACCTTCTACATAGCATAAAAATCGCTAAAATCATACAAAAACAATATAACACAATATTAACAACTTAAGAAACACATTATGAGCTTAATTCTATCATCAGTGTTGACACTGGGTATCATTGCAGTTATCGCTGCAGTGATTTTGTTCATTTGTGCTAAGAAGTTTGCTGTTGACGAAGACCCCCGTTTGGGACAGGTTGCCGCAATTCTTCCACAGGCCAACTGTGGTGGATGCGGATTTCCTGGTTGTTCGGGCTTCGCTGCTGCATGCTTCAAGGCTATGACAGAGCAAGGTTCCATCGGAGCTCTCTCATGTCCTGTCGGTGGCGCAGAAGTAATGGATCAGGTTGTGGCTATCCTCAGCTCTTCAGATGGAGCAGACGATGCGACAGCTACCACATCGGCACCTACTGACAGTCCCAAGAAAGCCGCTGGCCCGCTGAAGCCAATGTCCACTGACCTCAAACCATTCGTGGAGCCTACAGGACTTGATTTCTCTGGTCCTAAGGCCAATCCTGTTCCATTCATCAAGTGCGGTCCAAAACCTGCCACTTTGCCAAAGGGTTGGCCAGCAACAGTAGAAAACAAACAATAAACCTGTTATAATGCAATGAAAGTAAAGACTTTTAGAATTGGGGGCGTTCATCCTGCAGAGAACAAACTGAGCAATGACGCCGTTACGCAGCCTGCACCATTGCCACAGCAGGCAGTTTTCTCCCTCAGCCAGCACATTGGCGCACCTGCCAAAGCCATCGTAAAAGAAGGCGACAAGGTGAAGGTGGGCACTATGATTGCAGAGGCTGGAGGTTTCGTTTCAGCAAACATCTTCTCTTCTGTTTCTGGCACTGTGGTGAAGGTTGGCGACAGCCTCGACGTATCAGGAGCCATGAAACCAGCCATCACCATCAAGGTGGAGGGTGATGAATGGGAAGAGACAATCGACCGTTCAGACAAGTTAGAGAAACTTGCAGACCATCCCGAACTGACACCAGAGGAAATCGTGAACCGAGTAAAATATGCTGGTATAGTTGGTATGGGCGGCGCCTGCTTCCCAACACATGTAAAGCTTATGCCTCCTCCTGGAGCAAAAGCTGAATGCGTCATTATAAATGGTGTGGAGTGCGAGCCTTACATCACATCTGACTTCCGTCTGATGCTTGAAAAGGCAGACCAACTTGTAGAAGGTCTTCGCATACTCATGGCTGCCGTTAAGGTTAGCAAAGGCTACATAGGTATTGAGGACAACAAGCCTGAGGCTATCAAACTTCTTGCAGAAAAAGTAAAGGATGATGCCAACATTGAGGTAGTGCCTCTAAAGAAAAAATATCCACAAGGAGGTGAGAAGCAGCTTATTGACGCTGTGATACGCCGTCAGGTACCAGCACCACCCGCAATACCTATCAGTGTAGGCGCTGTAGTACAGAACGCTGGCACTGCAGTTGCCGTTTATGAGGCTGTAATGAAAAAGAAACCTCTCTTTGAGCGCTACACTACCGTCACTGGTTTGCAGGTAAAGAAACCGAGCAACTTCCTCGTTCGCATGGGAACATCATTTGCAGACCTCATCAACCTATGTGGCGGTATGCCTGAAGGAGAAAACAAAGTCCTGGCAGGTGGTCCTATGATGGGACGTGCAGTACCTTCAATCGAAGTTCCTGTAGGCAAGGGACAGAACTCTATCACCATCCTTACCGGCAAGGATGCAACGATGCCTGATGAGCAACCATGTATCCGCTGTGCTAAGTGTGTGAGTGCATGCCCTATGGGACTTGAGCCATTCCTGCTCGCTAAGGCAGCAAAGATGGAGAAATGGGATCTGCTCGAGGCAGAAGATGTAACATCATGTATCGAGTGTGGTTCATGTCAGTTTACATGTCCTGCATACCGTCGTTTGCTTGACGATATACGCAAAGGTAAGGGAACCGTTATGGGTATTATACGTAGCCGTAATGCTCCTGCTCCTGCACCAGCAGCTAAGGCAGAGGCTCCTAAGGCAAAAACCAAAGACGGCAAGGAGTTTGTAATGCACACAGCAGAGAAGCCATTCGTCACTCCTACAGACCTCGACTTCTCTGGCAAGAAAGCAAATCCTGTTCCTACTATGCCAAAGGGACTTAAACCCGCAATTCTTCCAAAGAATTGGCCAGCATAAACAAAAAATATTAAGTAAATAAGTATAAAGAAAAAAGAATATGGGCAACTTAATTGTTTCTCTTTCACCTCACGCACACTCCAACGACTCGGTGAAGAAGAATATGTATGGTGTAGTGATAGCACTGCTTCCTGCTCTCCTTACATCATTCTACTTCTTTGGTCTTGGCTCACTCATAGTGTGTCTTGTGAGTGTTGCGGCCTGCGTCTTCTTTGAGTGGGCTATCTGCAAAGGACTACTAAAGAAAGAGCCATCTCTGCTCGACGGCTCCGCTATCGTAACAGGTCTTCTGCTGGGCATGAACCTTCCATCCAATTTCCCAATATGGATGATTATCGTTGGCGCATTGGTAGCCATCGGCGTTGGTAAGATGACATTCGGCGGACTGGGCAACAACCCCTTCAATCCTGCACTTGTAGGACGTTGTTTTCTGCTTGTCAGCTTCCCTACAGCAATGACAACATGGCCAAAGGTTGGTGAGAACATGACATTCCTTGATGTCGCTACTGATGCCAACACTATGGCCACTCCATTGTCAGTAATGCAAAGGGCGATAAAGGGTGAGGTTGGTGCACTTGACCAGCTTCCTTCTGCATGGGAGATGTTCCTCGGCAACACCCCAGGTGCAGCAGGTGAGATCTGTGCTCTTGCACTCATCATCGGACTTGTTTATATGCTCTGCAAGAAGATTATCACTTGGCATATTCCTGTATCTATCATCGGTACAGTATTCGTTATCGCTGGTCTCCTCTATCTGGCAGACTGCAAGACTTACGCTGACCCATTCCAGGTAATCTTCTCTGGTGGTCTGATGCTCGGTGCTATCTTTATGGCAACTGACTATGTCACTTCACCTATGACCCACAAGGGACAGCTTATATATGGTGTAAGCATCGGTGTGCTCACCATCATCATCCGTAACTGGGGTGCATATCCTGAAGGTATGTCATTCGCCATACTGATTATGAATGCGTTTACACCTCTTATTAATATGTACATCAAGCCAACTCGCTTCGGCGAAGTACCTGCTAATAATAAATAAGGAGGAGAAGATATGAAGAAACTGAAATCAAATCTCACTAACATGGTGAGCGTTCTGACAGGCATTGCTATTGTCTGCGGTGGTCTCCTCGCTTACGTTTACAGTCTTACCGAGGCACCTATACAGGCTGCCAACAATAAGGCTCTCTCTGATGGCATCACAGCCGTTATGGGAGGAGGAGAAGTAAAGGTGGAGGCACCTGACACTATAAAAAGAACTATCGACGGTAAGGAACTTACCTATATCGTGTACAAGACGGACAAGGGCACAGCAGTGCAGTCAACTGACCCTAACGGTTTCGGAGGCAACCTTACCATACTTGTTGGCTTCAACGAGGGTGGCGAAATCCTTGGCTACACCGTACTGGAGAACAATGAGACACCAGGACTTGGTGCAAAGTGTCCTGACTGGTTCCAGAAGGGAGCTAAGGGCGATATTATCGGCAAGGATCCTAAGAACGAACTTAAGGTAAAGCAAGATGGCGGAGAGGTGGATGCTATCACAGCTTCAACCATTACCTCACGCTCATTCCTGCGTGCCGTTAATCAGGCTTACTGTACTTTGCAGGAGATGTCTGACGGAAACACTGGTGCTACAAAACAGAACAAATAAACAAAAGGAGGATTAAAACTATGACAAAATTCGGTATAATAATGAATGGCATCATCAAGGAGAATCCTACCTTTGTATTGATGCTCGGCATGTGTCCTACACTTGCCACAACAACAAGTGCTATGAATGGCTTGATGATGGGTCTTGCTACTATGGCGGTACTTATATTTTCCAATATAATCATCTCTGCGATCAAGAACCTCACGCCTGACATGGTACACATTCCTGTGTACATCGTTGTTATCGCTACTTTGGTGACCATCGTGCAGCTTGTTATCAAAGCGTATGCACCTGAAGTCGATAAGTCTCTTGGTCTGTTCATCCCTCTTATTGTGGTGAACTGTATTATCCTTGGTCGCGCAGAGTCATTTGCCGGCAAGAACAATCCGCTTGACTCCGCTCTCGATGGCATCGGCATCGGACTTGGCTTCACTATCGGTCTTACTATCCTCGGCATATTCCGTGAGTTCCTCGGCAACGGCACCATCTTCGACATGCGCCTTATCCCTGAAGACTTCGGTATGCTGATCTTCATTCTCCCTCCAGGTGCTTTCCTAACCCTGGGATACATTATTGCAGTTATCAACCGTTTTAAGAAGGCTTAAAGAATTATGGAGTATCTATTGATTTTTATCGCTGCGATATTTGTTAATAATATCGTACTCAGCCAATTCCTTGGTATATGTCCTTTCCTCGGCGTCAGCCAGAAAGTCAGCACATCACTCGGTATGTCGGCTGCAGTAGCCTTCGTAATGCTGTTGGCTACACTTGTGACTTGGCTTCTGCAGATTTATGTTCTCAATCCTCTCGGATTAGCTTTCCTGCAGACATTAGCATTCATTCTCGTCATAGCATCATTGGTACAGATGGTGGAGATTATTCTCAAGAAGGTCTCTCCCCCACTCTATCAGGCGCTTGGCGTCTTCCTGCCACTTATCACAACCAACTGTGCCGTACTCGGCGTTGCCATCTTGTGTGTACAGAAGGACTACAGCCTTCTTATGTCACTTGACTACGCAGTAGCATCGGCTCTCGGTTTTGGTTTGGCACTTATCCTCTTCGCAGGACTTCGTGAACAGTTGGAGTATGCTTCAGTACCAAAGGGAATGAAAGGTGTTTCTATCACACTCGTTACAGCCTCACTTCTCGCACTTGCCTTCATGGGCTTCAGCGGAGTTGACGGAGGTCTGAAGCAGCTCTTCGGAGTTGAGTAATGAGACGTGATTAATTCACCTATAGAGACTCATGCCCGTGTCTCTAATGAGCACGGGATTATTTGTGTTTGTGTTGTTGTCTCCTCTCGCCGTGAGGCGGGGGGAGATTTTTTACCCCCCCCAAAAAAAATTATCACACCATATTATGGACTTTGGAAATTTGATACAAGCGAATAGTGTAGCAGTATAACATATAAATTATTTTGACTCAACATGTTTTCTCAAAAA
The DNA here is from genome assembly GCA_946187445.1 of uncultured Prevotellaceae bacterium. Lineage (GTDB taxonomy): Bacteria > Bacteroidota > Bacteroidia > Bacteroidales > Bacteroidaceae > Prevotella. Next base: position 2,717 of record CAMHQF010000004.1, on the reverse strand, counting down.
AATCAAATTAAATTTCTAAAAAAATTGCGAACTTTCAGAAAAATTGTTTAACTTTGCACTGTCATATTGCCTTAATGGCTTTTGACAGACATTTTAATGGAAGTGCATTCCGCATCTTCATTCCGTTGAGTGAAACTTCGACAACTTCTATCAACATGACAGGGATGAGAATTGGAAGCGCTCCCTTGACGTGTATATTCGTAACAACGAAATACTGTCAAGGTGAGGCTTAATTCTATCTTAACGTCATATTGGCAGTCGAAGGCCACACTCAAGTTGAGATAACGAGTGAGGCCTCACTTCTTTTGATTTGCCTTTGAAAACAATAGAATTAACAATGCCTGATAGGCCAAGGGCATAGAAACTCAGATAATATGAGTATTGACAAAAGTTATTTAGAACTTGCTCTTGCAAACATTAAAGATGGGCAGAGTAAAGATGACATTGTTTCATTGATAAATGAAGCGTTGAAACAAGCATCCACAAATGTTGAAAACGTAGAAGTAAAAACTAACGGCACCGCTACGGTTCATACGAGTAGTAATCCAATGACTGTGTTTATGGGGTTGGTTGAGAACAATCTTACTTGTAATTCCAAGAGAAGAGGTAAAGTACTTGCCAAAGACTATTTGAATGAAATGCAGAAATATGCAGAAAGTCAGAACACTGACTATTCAGTTATTAAGGATTTGAATGAATTTTTAAAAATGTTAGACTAAAATGGAAGGAGCATTATTATTTATAGGAATTTGTATGTTAGTAATAATTGTACCGTTAGCGGTTTGGGACAACGCCAAAAGGAAGGAAAATATTTTTACTACATCAAAAGGATCTTACTTGGTAGATAAAACTCTTGAATGGTACTATAATCTGGGGGTAAGCAACGGGGCATTTGATAAGAAACATAGTTCATATCACGACTGCGGTTCGGGTACTGAAGATGCATTTAAAAGCAAATGGGCAAGTAATGAAGGCATACCAAACAATGATAAAGCCAAAGAGGTTTATAACCGTTCACTACAAGAATACATAAAAGGATACGATGACGGTTATAAATTCTAACCATGCAATAAACAGAGACCGATTAGAAATAGTCGGTCTTTTTAGTCGACAACCTCTACATTTAATATAAGCACATAGGCACTGCCCTGAATGGGGCGGTGCCTAATGTGTTAAATAAAATGTTAAAAGGGAGGAAGGATTTGGTTTTCTCGGATTTTTTTCAAACCTTTGCATACGCTTTTCGGAAGAAGGGCTTAGATCTTTGATTTTTGATAGCATCCAGAGACAGCCACAGAGCTGCTCCAACCGAGCGCCATATCGCCACGGTGGGAAAATGATGCGAGTTAACACGATTATTATTTACAGTTAATTAAAATAAGAATATGGGTAATCAGATTTTTGGTATGCAGAGAGTAGCTAACGGTCACAGACTGGTGGCAAGTGAGTATGTGAGTTATGGTCATCCTGACAAGATAGCTGACCAGATAGCTGACGCTATACTGGACGAGCACCTGAGGCAGGACGAGAACGTGAGGGCTGGCATAGAGGTAATGGTGAAGGACAGCAAGGTGGTGCTGGGCGGAGAGGTGAACTCTCTGGCTACGGTGAACTACGAGGCTGTGGTAAGGAGGGTGTATGGCGAACTGCACTTTCCTGCTGACCACCACCTGGCTCCTGAGGAGATAGAGGTGGTGAACCTTATTGGCAAGCAGTCGGAGGAGATACACAGCGGTGTGGACAGGGACGACTGCATAGGAGCTGGCGACCAGGGATTCATGGTGGGCTATGCTTCGAGCGAGACGGAGGTGTATATGCCTCTGGGACACCACATAGCGAAGAGAATATGCCAATATGTGGCGGAGAGAGAAATGTGGGGACCTGACACGAAGTCGCAGGTGATAGTGGAATATGACGAGAAAGGCGAGGCGACGGCTATTCACAGCATACTGGTATCGACCATGCACAGGGGCGAGCTGGAGGAGGTGCGCAAGGGAGTGACACGAGCGATAGAAGACAACCTGGTGGGCCTGGAGAAGGAGATATATGAGAGGTTTATCAAGGACAAGGGTGTGAAGACGGACGTTAACCCATGCGGCTCATGGCAGACGGGCGGACCAGTATCGGACTGTGGCATAACGGGCAGAAAACTGGTGGTGGACGCTTATGGGGGCTATTGCAACATAGGGGGTGGAAACTATTCGGGGAAGGACTTCTCGAAGGTGGACCGATCTGGTGCCTACATGGCTCGCTACATAGCGAAGAACATAGTGGCGACCGGCATGACTGAAACGGCGAAGGTGACGCTGGCATACATGATTGGCATAGCGGAGCCCTGTTCGCTGGAGATAGAGATGAACCGTAACGCGCAGAAGGTGCCTGAGATAAAGGAATGGATAGCGAAAAGGCTGGACCTGACTCCTAAGGGCATCATGGAGTATCTGGAAGGAAAGAAGCCGCGATTCTATGCTACCTCTAAATATGGTCACTATGGCTACAAGGGGGCTGGCCCTGAAGGAAGGAAATGGGAGGAAACGGACCTGGTGGAGGAAATGAGGTTTCTTATACTGAAATAGGGGAAAATCAAAAATGATGAGTTGCACACTCTAAAGGAAAGTGAGAAGGAATTGTTGCACACTGAAAAACGATGTGCGCAACAAGTGCATTTTTATTGTGAAAAAAAATAAAAAAACTATCCCATGTCAGTTATATTTGGT
>CAMHQF010000003.1:0-140221 GCA_946187445.1 uncultured Prevotellaceae bacterium | reverse complement strand
CCAGGGACCTCCAGATTATGAGTCTGTTGCTCTAACCAACTGAGCTACAAGTCCTTTTTTAACGTTAACAGGAACGGGAACGTCAACAACGTTGTTCTTTGCGGGTGCAAAGGTAATACTTTTTCTTGAAATCTCCAAAAAAAGATGGAATTTTCTTGATAATAATAGTTTATTTTGTTGGTGGGAAAGGCCAAACTTGTTGGTGATGATGGACATTCTTGCTTGGCAAGTGTCGCTTTGCGGGGTATGCGCCGTAGGATGCTAAGTGACAGCCGTAGCATCAGATGAGATGGTACGTATTGCCTGGCATGGGTCGTATGATGCCCTTCATCTCGAGTGAGAGGAGCATGGCGCTGAGGCGTCCTATGGGTATGGCGGTATGAATGGCGAGGATATTGGTTTGCATGTCACCATGCTGTGCGAGACAGTCGGTGATAGTCTTCTCGTCTGTGGTGAGGTCGGGGAACATCTGACGCTCTATTGCTCCTGCATGGCGTGTCTTTGCAGCTATTGCCACATCATCCCACTGCATAGCACTGATGATGTCGCTGGCTGAGGTGACGAGCATTGCCTTGTTGTCGCGTATGAGGTTGTTGGTACCTTCGCTTGCAGGCGAAGTTATAGGACCAGGCACAGCGAAGACCTCACGGTTGTAGTCCTGGGCGAGACGCGCCGTGACGAGTCCGCCACCATGTGAGGCGCTCTCAATGACGAGCGTGGCATCACTAATGCCTGCTATGATGCGGTTGCGCTGCAGAAAATATGGTGCAAGGGGCGTGGTGCCATGGAAAAACTCTGTTATGACGCCACCATTGCTGATGCACATCTTGTTGGCGTCTTTACGATGCAGGGAGGGATACAGGGTATCTTGTCCGTGTGCCACGACACCTATGGTGGACAGGTGGTGAGCGAGTGCTGCACGGTGGGAGTGTATGTCGATGCCGTATGCGAGTCCGCTGACAATAAGTATATCAGGGCATGCCGCTGCGAGGTCGCCTACAATGGTGCCTATAACGTCCTTGCCGTACTCTGTGCACCTGCGTGTACCTACTATGCTTATGACATGGGGAGCATTAAGGTCAGCACTGCCCCGTGTGAAGAGAACAATGGGTGCATCGCAACAATGACGCAGGCGGTCGGGATACTCGGCATCGCTGATGAGACGTATGTCAACGTGATTGTCGTGGCACCATGCTATCTCGTCACGTGCTCTCGCCTCTTCATCGGGAAAGGTTTTTCCCAGTTTCTTCAGCACGGCATCAGCAGAACCCATTTCGTCGTATAGGTTCTTAATGGCTGCGAGACCGTACTGTCCCAAAGCCAGTTGTGAAAGTATGAGGTGAGAGAGCATTAGATCATTTCGTATATAGATATTGTACGAGCGTCTGTCCGACGGCTTTGAGGGTATTACTATCGAGGTGACCCATATCATCGCTGACGGTATGCCATGTAGGTCCGAAGGGGCTGGCATCGCAATCAGGATAATAAGGTATAATATCAATGGTGGGTATGCCAACCTCGTTGAGTGGCTTGTGGTCATCGGTGATATATCCTCCGTTCTGATTGACGAAGAAACTGCCATAGCCTGCTATGCCTGCTGCCTGCCACACTTCATCGATAACGTCTTGTGCATAGTGTTTGGAATATCCTTCCTGATAGAACTTTGCGCCCTGGCCTCCTACCATGTCGAGGAGTATGCCGAGCATAGGCTTCGTGCCCTCGGGATAGACAGCGGCGAGATTGTCAGCGAAGTACTGTGCACCGAGTGCCCACGACTGTTCATCTTCCTTACCACTCCATGATGGTGTGCCGTAGTCCTCTGCGTCGAAGCATACGAAGTCGATGCCAAGAGATGGCTGAAGGGTGTCATTATTATGGATAGCCCTTGCTACCTCAAGCATGACGGCGACGCCTGATGCCCCGTCATTGGCCGCCATGACGGGTGTGTGATGGTTGTCTTCATCAGGGTCGTTGTCTGCCCACGGTCTGCTGTCCCAATGTGCGCAGATGACGATACGCTGTGTGGCATCCGGATTGTAGCGTGCAATAATGTTGGTGGCATGAAGCATCGTACCATCCCACGCCCGGATATCCGTCTTCTGTGTGGTGACGTCACATCCATACTGTCGGAACTTTGCAACTATCCATGCTTCGCACTTATCATGGGCAGTGCTGTTCATCGTACGCGGTCCGAAGTCGCACTGTTGTGCGCAATAGGTCATGGCGCTGTCAGCGTCGAAGGCAATCTCTACCTGCTGTGCGGTTTCTGTGTCACTGACGTGCTTTTTGCTTTGGCATGATATCATACCAAGGCAAAGCAGTACAAGAAGTATGTGTATGGGTTTCAAGGTTAAGAGTTTTGTATTTCTGTCATGAGTCTGAGCCAGTTGCCGCCCCATATCTTTCGGATGTCCTCCTCGCTATATCGCTGACGTAGCAACTGTATGGTAAAGTTTATCACCTCCGATGCGTCATTGATGCCCGGTACACCTCCGTCGCCGTCGAAGTCGGTGCCTATGCCGACATGGTCTATGCCCATGATATCGATGACGTGGTGCAGATGTGCTATAGCATCGAGTATCGTTGCCTCGCCGCTTTTCTGCAGGAATCCCGGGTAACAGGTGATGTGTGCCAATCCACCAGCCTTGGCGAGTGCTCTCAATTGGTCATCGGTGAGGTTGCGTGGGTGGTCGCACAGGGCTCTGCAGTTAGAGTGCGAACATACTATCGGTGTGGCGCTGATATCAATGGCATCGTAGAAACTCTGCTCTGCCGCATGGCTAAGGTCCACCATCACTCCAAGTCGGTTCATCTCCCTGATTACCTGTTCGCCAAACTGTGATACGCCGTGGTGGGTATTGTTGCCTCGTGCCGAGTCGCAGATGTCGTTGTCGCCGTTATGACACAAGGTGATATAAGTGATGCCGCGCTTGACGAAATGCTCCACATTACTTACGTCGCCCTCCAGTGCGAGCCCGTTCTCTATACCAAGAACGATGCTCTTCTTTCCTGCTTCCTTATTACGCCGTATATCATCAGGGGTACGTGCGAAGGCGAGATATTCGGGGTTCTGTTCCACGAAACGTATTATCTCATCGAATATGAAGTCGGCATACTGCTTTGGAGAGTCGATGTTGAAGTGCACCAAGTCGGCAAAGGTTTTGTCACGGTGTGACTCCGGTCCGCCATTCTGCTCTGTGGCAGGCTGTGGCAGATAGCACACCATGGTGGTGGCGTCGAGTTGTCCCTCCGTCATCTTGTGAAGGTCAACCTTTATGCGTGGGTCACGAGTCAGGAAGTTTACTCCCTGATGAAAAAACATCGGCGTGTCGCAGTGCGTATCGAGGGTGACGATGCGCTGATGCAGTGCCTTAGCCTCGCTGTACTCCTCGGCACGCTCTACGAGCCACTGGAATATTGGCAGTCCCTCATCGCCGAGCCACTCAGGATGCCACTGCACTCCGAGTATGCTCTTGCACTCGTTGCTCTCCATTGCCTCGATGATGCCGTCCGGAGCCTTTGCCGCTACTCTGAATAAGCGTCCCGTGTCATCGACTGCCTGGTGATGGAATGAATTGACAGCTATCTCCGCACGACCATATATACCATACAAGGTGGTGCCCTGCCTGATGGTCACAGTGTGTGACTTCTCTGCCCTGTCGGCATCTTGAGAGTGCTTTATCCTGCCCTCGCCGTGTGATGACGGATTGGAGTATATATCTTGTTCGACGTGGCCTCCCAGCGCCATAGCGAGTGTCTGCATACCACGGCATATACCGAGCATAGGTATCTGACGGTTGTAGGCCAACCGCGTGATGAGGAGCTCGGCACTGTCACGCACGGCATTTATGCTGTGTAGTTTTGTGGAAGGTTGCTCGTCGCACCACAGCGGGTTATAGTCGCCTCCTCCTGTGAGTATCAAGGCGTCGAGGTGGCACAGGGTATTGACAGCCACGTCGCAGTCGGTCACGGGAGGTATGATGACAGGTACGCCACCTGCCGCAACGACCTGTTTATAGTATGCATCGCGAATAGTGGCGTCGATGTCGCTATGGTTTGCCGTCATGCCAATGATGGGTTTTCTCCTTGCCTGGGGGAAATCGCTATAGGCACTCTCGGTAAGCGCTGAGATGGAGTATTTCTTCATGGGTGTCTATGAAGTTCAGTTGAGGTCATCGTCCAGATGTATCGGCACGTCGCGCTTGATGCTCTGGTCGAGTGATATGAGGGTCTCCGTTGACACCACGCCGTCGATAGACTGCAGTGTATCGTTGAGGAGTCTCATGAGCTGCTCGTTGTCGCTCACGTAAGCCTTGACCATCATGGTGTAGGGACCAGTGGTGAAGTGGCACTCTACTATCTCGGGTATATCGATAAGCTTCTTCACTACGTCCTTGTACATGGAACCTCGTTCGAGCGTAATGCCCACGTAAGTACATGTGCCGTAGCCCACCGATTTAGGATTTACGGAGAAGCCGCTTCCCGTTATCACGCCATCTTCCTTGAGTCGTTCCACACGCTGATGTATGGCAGCGCGTGACACTCCGCACATCTCAGCAACATCCTTGAATGCTATTCGTGCGTTGGTAGCAAGGATGGAGAGAATCTTCTTGTCGAGTTTGTCTATCTTCTGCATTGTTATTGTATTGTTTATGGTTTTTCCTTTGTTATCTCATTGCGAGGGCTCGGTTTTCGGCAGCTTCCATTATCTCCCTTTCGCCTGGTCCTTTGTCATTGATGCCGCAGAGGTGCAGTATGCCGTGTATGATTACTCGGTACAGTTCCTCTTCGTATGGTTTGTTGAATAGCTCTGCATTGCTCCTCACAGTGTCGAGACTTATCACGAGGTCGCCGTTGATACATGACTCCTCGCAGTAGTCGAATGTGATGATATCGGTATAGTAGTCATGTCCCAGATATTCGCGGTTGACCTCTAACATCTTGTCATCGTCGCAGAAGAGGTATCCCACCTCTCCCACGGTACGTCCGTATGAAGCCGCCACCCTCCTTATCCATGCCGTGGTGTCGCGCTTGCGTATCTTAGGCAATCTTACGTTCTCGGTTGAGTATGTTATCATTGCTGAGTTGTAGTTCAGTTATCAAGGTACATACTGCGACACATCCTTGCCGAAGTGTTCCAGCGTGCGTACTATATTGCTTGTGAGCGAAGACAACTCTGGACGGGCATAGAAGATGACCGTCTCGATGCCTTCGTCGAGAACGTGATTGAAATCAGCCTGTTCCCTCTCATATTCATAGTCTTTCACTGAGCGCACGCCTTTCACTATAGCTATAGCACCATGGCGCTGGGCAAACTCCACCGTGAGGTCGTTGAATGCCTCAGCTTCCACACGGGGGTTGTCCTCATAGAGAGACTTGATGTGAGCCAGACGAGGATAGATGTTGCTATCGCCTTTCTCTGGGTTATAGCCTATGCCGATCACTACCTTGTCGAAGATGGTTAGTGCCCTTTCCACTATATCGGCATGACCAATAGTGAAGGGATTAAACGTACCAGGAAAAATTGCTACTTTCATTAGTCAAATAAAGATGGGTTATTACGGTTAGAAGTAAAGGCGTTGCGTCCCAGATGGCTATATGCCAAGTCTGTTGCCACTCTGCCCCTTGGCGTGCGTTTGAGGAATCCCTCCATGATGAGGTATGGCTCATATACATCCTCCACTGTGCCGGCGTCCTCGCCTATTGCTGTTGCTATGGTGCTTATACCCACTGGTCCGCCGCTGAACTTATCAATGATGGTCAGTAGTATTTTGTTGTCTATCTCATCGAGTCCGTAACTGTCGATATTGAGTGAACCGAGAGCCAGCTGTGCTATCTTGAGGTCTATGCTGCCGTTACCCTTTACCTGTGCGAAGTCGCGTACTCGCCTGAGCAGTCCGTTGGCGATACGTGGCGTGCCACGTGAGCGCCTCGCTATCTCGTCGCATGCCGCATCGCTGATGGGCACCTGCAGGAGTCCTGCCGAACGACGTATAATCTTTGACAGTGTCTTGGGGTCGTAATACTCCAGGTGCATATTGATGCCGAAGCGTGCACGCAGTGGTGCCGTAAGTAGTCCGGAGCGTGTCGTGGCGCCTATCAGCGTAAAGGGATTGAGGTCTATCTGTATGCTTCGTGCCGAGGGTCCCTTGTCTATCATTATGTCAATGCGGTAGTCCTCCATGGCAGAGTAGAGATACTCCTCCACGACGGGCGACAGGCGGTGTATCTCGTCGATAAACAGCACGTCGTTGGGTTCGAGCGAGGTGAGCAGACCTGCCAGGTCGCCAGGTTTGTCGAGTATAGGTCCCGAGGTAATCTTAAATCCCACGCCGAGTTCGTTGGCGATGATATTGCTCAGCGTTGTCTTGCCCAGTCCTGGAGGACCGTGTAGCAGGGTATGATCGAGTGGTTCGCCACGATAGCGTGCAGCCTCTACAAACACCTCAAGGTTCTCCACGACTTTCTGTTGTCCGCTGAAGTCCTTAAACTCCAGTGGTCGCAGCGCCTTTTCAAAGTCCTTCTCCGATGCTGACAGCCGTTCGTTGCGTATATCAAAATCTTCTGTCATATTGCACGCAAAGATACGTAAAAAAGTTGAAAGTTGTATGTAAAAGGCGAGTTTTGGTGACTATTTGTTATCGCTTTTATTCTTTTTTAACCTTTGAAAAACTAAAAACTGTGAACTATGAACTGCGAACTATGAACTATTTTTATTACCTTTGCAGCCATGAAGATACTCATCACAGGTGCCACAGGCTTTATAGGCTCCCACATAGTGGAGGAGGCAGTACGTCGCGGCATGGAAGTGTGGGCGGCAGTGCGTCCCTCGAGTAATACGCAGTACCTGCAGGATGAGCGCATCAACAAGATAGAGCTCGACATGTCGTCGGTAGCACAGATGACTGCAGCGATGGCGGGTATGTCATTTGACTGTGTGGTACATGCCGCAGGCGTCACCAAGGCACTGCACCGCGATACCTTCTACAAGGTAAACACAGAGGGTACTCAGCACCTTGTCAGTGCCCTGCAGGCTACCTGCCCGTCACTGCATAGGTTTGTCTTCATCAGTTCGCTGAGTATCTTCGGGCCTGCCAGGGAAAAGCAACCCTACATAGAGATAACCGATGCCGATACGCCACAGCCCAACACTGCCTATGGCAAGAGCAAACTGGAGGCAGAACGCTGGTTGCAGGCACACTGTACCCTACCCTATACCATACTGCGCCCAACGGGGGTGTATGGTCCACGTGAGAAGGACTACATGCTAATGGTGCGCAGCATCAAGAGGGGCATCGACGTGGAGGTAGGGTGGCGCAAGCCCCAAAGTCTCACCTTCGTGTATGTGTCGGACGTGGTAGATGCTGTGTTTTTGTCGATGAAATCGGAGAAAACTGCCGGCAAGGCATATTTCCTCAGCGACGGCGAGGTATATCCCTCACGCACCTTCAGCGACTACATCATCGAAGAGCTCGGCGCCCGTCATGTGTTACGGCTGAAACTGCCACTGTGCGCACTGCGCGTGGCGTGTGCAGTGAGCGATGCGTGGATGCGCCTCACCGGCAAACTGTCCACCCTCAACAATGACCATTACCACATACTCCGTCAGCGCAACTGGCAGTGCGACATCACCCCTGCCATACAGGATTTCGGATACTGCCCGCAGGTGAAGCTGCGGGAAGGGGTACGTAAGATAGTTCATAGTTAAATAGTTAACAGTTATTTTACAATTGAAGATATCTGACTACATAAAACCGATAAAAAAAGCCAAACGGCGTGGACCGCTTGGCATGGGATTGTGGGGCTTTATCGCCCCTGAGGTGGCGACATTCATCTATGCCGCCTTCTCCGCTCTGGTGATACTATTTACCTGGACGGGGCTTGATAATCCCTCTGACCTGCTGTGGTCACGCGTGCAGTACCTGGCAGGCACACTCATGCTATGGGTGGTATATATGCTGTGGCCCTGCAAACTCGTCATCGGCGTACGCATAGCATACCTTCTCGCCATGCTCAGTGCGTGGTATCCTGACACCTACGCCATCAACAGCCAGTTTCCATGCTGGGACCACCTCTTTGCCAGCATAGAGCAGTCGCTGTTTGGTTTTCAGCCGTCACTGCTTTTCTCCAAGGCATACAGCAGCCGTGTGGTATCCGAACTCATGTACATGGGTTACTTCTCCTACTACCTCTTTTTCGTTGTGACTATTGCGATAGTGTTTTTCAACAGGTTCAGGGAAGTAGAACGTGTAACCTATATGGTTTTTGCAAGTTTCTATATCTGCTACGCCATCTACATCCTCATGCCCGTCACAGGTCCGCAGTACTACTATCTCGCCGTCGGCATGGACGAAATAGCGCATGGCAACTTCCCCGACGTGGGGCATTACTTCCGAGACCACATGGAGGCTCTCACCTCGCCCGGATGGAGTGGCGGCGTGTTTTACAATCTTGTGCAGTGGGCCCACCAGGCTGGTGAGCGTCCCACGGCAGCCTTTCCCTCCAGTCATGTTGCCATCGCCACGCTCGTGATGCTCATCACGACAAAGCTGCGTATGTGGAGATGGCTTATCATCCTTGCAGTGCCCTTCGTTTTCCTATGCCTCAGCACCGTGTATATCTATGCCCACTATGCCATCGACGCCATAGCGGGTCTCATCTTCGGCACCTTGCTGTTTTTCCTGCTCGGCGGAAGGCAACTTGGCAGTAGCTACAGATAGTTTACGAGCGCAGCAAAAGTGCTCGGCTAAACCAATGAAAATCAAAACTTTAGAAACCCCCTCCGAAAACATATCCTTTTAGCCCCTAAAACATATCCTTTTAGGGGCTAAAACATTATCTTTTCACCCCCCAAAAGGTTATGTTTTAGGAAAGGCATCGTATTCTGCTCCTATCACCCCCGATAATATGACGATGTAAATAGGTCAACATAAAAACAGAGCGGAGGGGCTTCACAGCTCCTCCGCTCTTAGCTATAAAAACATTTGTGTTGCCGAAGCAACTTTTCTGATTATAAAGAATTTATTTGTGCAATCAGTTTCGGTGCTTTTTAGTTAGCTTTGCTGAAGTTGGTAACCTCAGTGATGTCAGAGTCCTTCCATGTCAACTGAAGAACATTAGAAGAAATTGCGGTAACAGTCCAGTATTGGTCTTCTGAGCTATCTGTTATCTTCAGTTTGCTTCCAGCTACGCTCCATATGAATGATTCACCATATATCCCGTCTTCAAACAAATGTTTATTGGAGATTGTGCCCGTACCGTCTTCGTTGAAAATGATGTAATACCCGATACTATGAGAACTCGTTTTGGTACTACCGTCATTTTCTGTCACAGTCTGGCTTGTTACAACCCACTTGCCATAAAGTTGTTCTGCACTTACGCTTACACCACCGTCGCTATCATCATCACCACATGAGGTAAACCCGATGCTTACCACTGCGAGCAATGCAATGGTGAGAAAGCCTAAAAGAGTTTTCTTCTTCATTTCTTAAAGTAAAAATATGATTTTTGAAAAAGCAACCCGCCAATGGGAAAGGCGGGTTGCAACTATAAAAACATTTACAACGTTGCTGAACAGCCAGAGATGATTAGAACTGATAACCTACGTTAACCATGAAGTTGCGGTTCTTGTAGTAGCCGTCGCTATCCTTAACCTGCTCAAGCAGACCGAACTCGTAAGCGATACCTACATAATAGTGTTTAACCAAAGTAACACCCAAGCCTAACTGAAGACCCATGTCAAAACGCTTTGTGTCATCATAATCATACCATTTCTTTTCACTCTTGTAAACTTCTCCTCTATAATTTTCTTCCCATTTGTCTTTACCATGCAAGCCATATGCAAAGTAAGGTCCAAAGTTGAATTGAAGTTGGTTAGCGTCGTCAAAGTTGTATCTATAAGAAGCAAGGATAGGGATCTCAAGATAGCCAATGTTGACATTTTCCTCATCATTTCCTTCCTTTATTTTGTATCCTTTTGTAGTGTAGTACATACCAGACTGAACATAGAAACTCTCCATAATAGGAAAATCAACGGCTACACCAACATTGAATCCTGCCTTTGATTTCAAGCCATCATCGTCCTTTAGTGACATAGAAGACACATTCAGACCGCCACGAATGCCAAAGGTTATTGGCAGGTTAGCCTTCTCTGTTGAGAAGAAAGATGATGAGCTGCTGCTTGCACGCTGTGCTGAAGCTGTTAGTGCGATAACCGCACACGCCAATGTCATAAAAAACTTTTTCATAACTAATGTGATTTAAGTTAATAATAAGGTTCGTTTATTTTACAAGTTAAAATCCATACGCCATACATTGTAGTATCTATCCTTTGAACCACGCTGTGACACGAAGAATATGCTCTTACCATCTGGGCTCCATACAGGTGACAGGTCGTTGCCTGGGTGATACGTCAACTGAGTGAGCTGTGTACCATCTGTACGTACAACAAAGATGTCAGTATTATCCAAGCGTTCTTTCTCTGACTTACTGCTTCCTGTTACAAGAAGCCACTTGCCGTCAGGAGACAACTGTGGCGATGTATAGCTTTTTCCAGGAGTGCCCAATATCAATTCTTCCACACCTGTTTGGAAGTTTACACGCCATATCTCGCTCTCTTTCTTATCTGTGAAGCGTGCGCAATATACGCTATTATTGTCACCAGGTATAGGACATGCGGTCATCCCTCGAGAATAGTTTGAGAAAAGGTTGGTCTTACGGTCATAGCTCCACAGGCTGTAGCTCGCCATGCCCTCGCCACGATGGAAGTAAATAGTGTTGCCGTCTTGGGTAAGCACGCCACCCATATCGTTGTCACTTCCGTTAGATATCTGCTTTACGACCGTACCCTGTTCCGCAGAAACAAGATATATGCCTTGATGACCTCCGCGCACCTCGGTGAAACAAAGTTCCTTGCCGTCAGGACTCCACGTAAATCCCTGTACGTTAGTACGGAATGTACGCTGCACGCTCGCTCCGCCCTTGGCAGCATTCTTTATCATTATATTGTTAGTGCCATTCTTCTCATTGATATATCCCAGTCGCTTTCCATCTGGTGACACAGCTATCTGTGGCAACACCCACCAATCAATAGTTGTAGTCTTCTTCGATCCAAAGATTCCCGATGTCTTGCCGACCAAGCCCCCCTTGTAGTCAGCTACCATATCTGCATCATCAGTGATCTTCTCGAATTTTACACCACCCTCCTCTGGTACGAACACGATAGAGTAGTCAAACTTGTTTTTTGCTGCCTGTATTGAGACCATAGCCAAACCGAAAAGTGATAAAATGAATAACTTTTTCATAGTTTAAGTGTTGTTAATTGTTGTTTTGTATTTTGCTCGTTTTTGGTTTACGTTGCAAAGATACGTAAACGAAATGTAAAGAAAATGAAAAAGATGTAGCGAAACATGCTACATGTAGTGACATTCTCTACACTTTAATAGGTTAACGGTCATTTATCTTTCTCCAGATTTAGTTAAAAGTACAAAAAATGAGATTATTCTTTATTGACTCATTATTCTTTGAAAATAAAATAGTATCTTTGCAAGCAGTTTGCCACTATTCCAATTAGCCATATATAAGAAAGATATAACGAATATTGCATGAAAGAAATAGGGAAAATAAACGAGCAACTGACGCAGATAGCCAATGGGTGGATGCAGAAATCTGCTCATACGTTCAGTGAATTGTCAGAATCCATCTTGCAAACCCATCAGTCTGCACAGGTTAGTGCCATCAAGGCTGTCAACCAAATGGCAACTCTTCGAAATTGGCTTATTGGCTGCTATATTGTAGAATATGAGCAGAAGGGTAATGACAGGGCTAAATATGGCGACAGGCTATTGAAACGGTTGGAAGAGCGTGTGAATACAAAAGGTCTGAACGAGACCTTGTTCCGCAATTCTCGTACCTTTTACAATCTTTATCCGCAAATAGCGAAATTGCTCAAAAAAGGTGCGACACCGTCGCACAAATTGATTGCTGAGATTCATCCGACAGCATCGGATAAATTGAAAAACAACCTAATGGAAATTCATCCGACGTCATCGGACGGATTTTCAACACCCCCTAAAATGATAATCGAGCGCCTTTCTTTCTCTCACCTTTGCGAGATAATGACACAGAAAGACCCTCTTGCTCGTTACTTCTATGAAACTGAGTGCATAAAGGGCACTTGGTCTGTCAAAGAACTACGCCGGCAAATCTCTACCAACCTATATTTTCGTAGTGGAGTAAGTAAAAATCCCAAGAAACTGCTTGCCTCAATAGAGCCCGAGAAGAATACTGCAACATTAACCATCCGTCAGCCTTTTGCCTTCGAGTTCCTTGGATTGGAAGCCAAAGACATTGTGACAGAGAGTGACCTGGAAGATGCGCTTATCAGCCATTTGCAGGACTTCTTGCTGGAACTGGGCAAAGGCTTTTGCTTCGAGGACAGGCAAAAACGTATAATTATCGATGACAACTACTACTTTGCTGACTTGGTATTTTACAATCGCATTCTCCATTGTAATGTCATAGTGGAACTGAAGAACGATGAGTTCCGCCATGAATATCTCGGGCAACTCAATGCTTATGTTTCATACTTTAAGGAGAATGAAATGCACGATGGTGACAGTCCTCCTGTAGGTATCCTGCTCTGCACACGTAAGGGTAAGAAAATGGTAGAATATGCCATTGCAGGAATGGACAATAAGCTTTTCGTCTCTACTTATATGCTTCAGCTACCAAACAAGGAAATTCTTGAGAAGTTCCTACGTGACGAGATTGAGAAGCATGAATCGTAGAAAGTTTCTCTACACTTTAATAGGTTAACGGTCATTTATCCTTTCTTCTGCCTCCTGCTTGTAGAGGTCAAAGAAGTTGTAGCGCATTATGATGCTTATGCGCTCAAGCAGCTGTGTGTCTATGCTGTATTTATCAAAAAGATTATAGATGTTTGTGCGGTGGCAACCAAGTTCACGTGCCAGCCAGACGACACTCTTGCCGTCTTGCTTTAATCGTTCCCTAAGTATGTTGCCTATGTGCATGAAGTTGGGTCTGTTGTCTGATTATGCATACGAGAAAGCGTGAGTATTGTCTCGTTTATTCGTCAGACAGGCATCGCCAAACGCCCTAAGCAGAAACAAACAAACACATACACTCACGCCGTTATATATGCCAAGGCTATACGGCGTGAGTGCCATACGCGCATGTTCACATACAACAGACAGGCGCTGTGAAAGTCTTTTTCCTTCTGTTTTTCAAATTTGGCGAATTCGTCTGACAAGGATAAAAGCACACTACGCTTATCTCACACTCTCCCGATTTCTCCCAGGAGGTGCGATGCAAAGGTACAATAAAAAAATTACTCAGCAAAGAAAAAAAGACATTTTTCATTGCTGAGTAATGATAGTTACGGAAAATCCTGCTAATATGATAAGGTGGTGAGCTATGCTTTTCGTATAAGAGAGAAAAGCACGGAGAGGATAAGCACGCCGACGATGACGGCGAGGCTTACGGGGGTGGAGACCTCTATGCCATAGAGTCCGATAATCATCTTGATGCCTACGAAGATAAGGATCAAGCCGATGCCATACTTGAGGTGCTTGAAGTACTGCGTTATGGCAGCAAGGGCGAAGTATAGGGCTCGCAAGCCGAGAATGGCGAAGATGTTACTCGTAATCAATATGAAAGGGTCGCGTGAGACGGAGAAGATTGCAGGTATGGAGTCAACAGCAAAGGCAACGTCTGTGGACTCAATGACAAGAAGGGCGACAAACAAAGGGGTGGCCCTTTTTGCAATTGAGAATTGACAATTGAGAATTGACAATTTTGTTGGTGAGTCTGTATCTTTTATGAAGAACTTGTCGCCATGCATTTCTTTGGTGACAGGGAATATCTTGCCAAAGCCACGCACTATGGGGTTGCGCGAAAGGTCGGGCTGCACATCCTCGTCGTGTAAGAACATCTTGGCGCCTGTGTATAAAAGGAACAGTCCAAACAAGCCCAGTACCCACTCAAAGCGCTCCACTACTGCCACTCCTGCAAAGATAAAGACGCTTCGAAGCACAAGCGCTCCGAAGATACCCCAAAACAACACTTCGTGCTGATACTTGCGCTCAATACCGAAATAGGAAAACAACATGAGAAACACAAAGAGGTTGTCAACCGACAACGACTTCTCTATCAGGTATCCGGCAAGAAACTCCATCGCCATCTCATGCGAGTCATGTGGGTAGAAAAAGTATATGCCCGCGCAGAAAACGAAAGAGACAAGTATCCATACTGCCGTCATGCGCAGTGCCTCACCCACGTTGACCTCATGCTGGCCCTTACGGCCAAACATCTTGAGGTCGATAACGAGCATTATAATTACTGCGATGTAGAATATTATCCAAGCCCAGAGAGACATTCCTATTATGATTATAGGGGAGTTAGAGGGAGTTAGGGGGTAAGCATTTCTTTTATGAGGCGGTCGGCATGAGCCCAGTACTCCATGATGTAGAGTACGTAGCGGATATCTACGTTGATGCAACGTGCGAGAGTATCATCATAATGGATGTCGGCAGATAGGCTGTCCCAGTTGCCATCAAAGGCGAGTCCTATGAGTTTGCCATCGCCATTGATGAGCGGCGAACCAGAGTTTCCTCCCGTGATATCATTGTTGGTGAGGAAGCACAGGTTTAGTGTCCCTGATATACTGTCGGTATATACGCCGTAGTCAGGTGCTGTGAGCAGAGTCTCAAATACGGGCTCTGCACGATACTCCTCGATGCGGTCCGCCTGCCGCATCTTATCGACCATAGAAGCAGCAGTGGTATAGTAGCCCGAGTCATAGTCATTGATATGGTATCCTCCCACCTGTCCGTATGACAGTCGCATGGTGAAATTGGCATCGCTGTAGTGCGGCATATCCTGTTCCATGCGCACCTTGGCGGCACACAGCAGACGTTCCTGCACCTCGATGCTGTCACGTAGCGAATCGATGACGACATGCAGGTCGGCAAGAGTCTCCACGAGCGACAGTCCAAACTGCATGCCGATGTCGCACTTCATCTTCCTTGTCGTCTTCACCGGCAGGTGTTTGCCCGACTGCATGAGTATCGACTTATCATACAGGTCGGCAGCATAGCGATAGCAGTCACCTTGGTAGTCCTTATCGATGGTTTTATAGAATGTAGGCAGGTACGCAGAGTCCTTGACCTGCTCACGGTAGTTTTTTATGAGCACGGCGAGAGCCTCGCTGTCGAGAGCCTTGTCCCATGAGTCGCTATTATCGTCAAAAACGACATACTGTTTTCTGGGTTTGCCTTCAGGCCCCTGCACCGTCATGCCGTTGTAGTACTTCATGGCACGTATGGCGAGTTCATTCTGGCTGTAGCGTGCAAACGACTCAGAGAAGAGGGTGAATATGCGCATGGCGTCGGCACGTTCGTCGTACAATCTTTTAAGTTTCTTAAAGTCAAGCGCCATACCCGTAGAGTCAGCATACTGCTGTATGCGCTGTTCGTACTCACGCTTCATATTCACTATACCTATGGAGTCGATGCACTTTATCATGCCGAGTGCGTTCTTCCAGTAGTTGGAGCTCTGCGCAAACTTGGAGTCGTACTTGATGCGCACAGCCTCCGATGCGTCCATGTGGCGCTTCATCACCTGCTGTTTCAGTCCGCGCACCTGCTGGCGTGGGTAGAATATACTGCTGCGCAGTTCCTCTATGCCATAGCTGGAGAGGTAACGCTCCGTACTTCCAGGGTATCCTATCGTCATGGCAAAGTCGCCAGGCTTGTATCCTGATGTTGATACATGGAGGTAGGGTGGTATGATGCCCTGTGCCAGACTTGTGGAGTCGGCACCCATGGGTACGTTATCCTCGGAGTAGTCGGCAGGTGCTCCTGTCTTGGGGTCCACATATATGCGGAAAGCAGAGACGTCGCACGTCTGTCGCGGCCACATCCAGTTGTCGGTCTCGCCTCCGTACTTTCCCAGCGACTTTGGCGGAGCATATACCAGTCGTATATCGTTGTATCTCTGATATGTAGTGGCATAGTACAGGTTACCCTCGTAGAAAGGGTCTATCTCAACATAGTATGTGGAGTCAATCTTCTTGACCTCTTTCGTCATTACCTCATTAAGGGAGTCGATGAGTGCCTCGCGATCCATCTTGCTCATGGCGTTGATGCCGAGGGAGTCGAGCACGGGAGTGATGTCCTCCTGTTTTTTCATAAACGCCACAAACATGCCGTCATTCTTTAGTTCTGCTCCGAGCGAGTCGGCATAGAATCCCTTCAGCATATAGTCGTGCTCCACCGTAGAGTGTGAGCGTATAGCCTCAAAACCGCAATGGTGGTTGGTCAGCACCAGTCCCTTTGGCGATACCACCTCACCCGTGCAGAACCCTGAGAAATTGACAACGCAATTGCTCAGTCCCCCATACAGCGAAGCCTTGGGCAGACGGTATCCCTCTGCCTGCATCTGCTCATATACTGCATCAGGCAGGTTGTAGAGTGTCCACATACCCTCGTCGCCCCTCGCGTAGCGAGGAAGTAACAAGTAAGAAGCAATAATTAAAAAGGTGAAAAATCTCTTGCTCATTATTATCTATTATCTGTTATCTATTATCTGTTATCTGCTATCTATCATCTAAACCTCTTTCCTATGACGGGGAGGGAGGAGAGGGGTACATCATTTTTTACCACCAGCACGAGATATGCCAGTATGAGTATGGTATTGCACAGCAGCTGCAGCCCCACCTGTGGTATGCGTGTCGCCAGTTCCATGCCGTAATAGAAGCACACGGTCACTACGACGTATGTGAAGATGCCCTTCAGGTCATATCGTATAGGGTACTTACGTTGTCCCACGAAGTACGACAGAAGCATCGCCGTACCATAGCCCGCTACGCCACCCCATGCACATGCCATATAGCTGTAGCGCGGTATGAAGATGACGTTGACAGCGATAAGTGCTGCACAGCCAGCCATGCTAAACCATGCTCCCCATATCGTCTTGTCGATGAGTTTGTACCAGAACGACAGGTTGAAATATACTCCCATCATAATCTCAGCTGCCATCACGATAGGCACCACCTTCAATCCAGCACGGTATTCGCTGCCCAGTATATGTTCCAATATAGGCATATATCCCATGACACAGAGGAAGGCGAAGAGTGTGAAGATGATGAAGTACTTCATCGCCTGGGCGTAGTACTCCTTCTTGTCGCCGTCCTTTGCCTTGGCAAAGACGATGGGTTCGTAGGCATAGCGAAATGCCTGCGTTATCATCGCCATTATCATCGCTATCTTTACACAGGCACCATATATGCCTAGTTCCACCACGCCCTGCGTCTTGTCAGGGTATATCAGGGGAAAAAGCATCTTGTCTGCTGTCTGGTTGAGGATGCCTGCTATGCCAAGCACAAGTATGGGCCATGAGTACTTCAGCATACGTCGGGCCAATTGAAAATTGACAATTGACAATTGAGAATTCCTATACTCATGCACCAACTCGGGTATGAAGAAGAAGGTTATAAAACCTGTGCAGACGAGATTGAGGAAGAATACATAGAACACGTCATCCTTGCCCAAGAAGAGGAAATAAAGCAAGTTAAGTCCTATGTTGAGAACTATAAAGAGCAACTTGAGCGAAGCAAACTTCACCGCTTTCTTCTTGTAACGCAGGTAGGAGAAGGGTATCGCCTGCACGGCATCGAGTGCCACCACCGTTGCCATCATCATTATGTAGTCCTCATGCCCCACATAGTGCAGCGCACTTGCTATAGGCTGTATGGCGAGAAACACGATAGCAAGGAACAGCGCACTCAGCGTACCCACTATGGCTATCGACGTAGAGAATACGCTGTGGGGGTTCTCATCTTCCTTATTGGCAAAACGAAAGAAGGTGGTCTCCATACCAAATGTCAGCACCACCAGTATCAGCGCCACATAGGCATAGAGATTGGTCACCACACCGTATCCGCCACTCGCTGCAGATATCACGTGGGTATATAGAGGTACCAGGAGATAGTTGAGAAACCTGCCCACTATACTGCTAAGGCCATATATGGCGGTGTCCTTAGCAAGAGATTTCATTGATGCCATAACTTACTTGTAGTATTTACTGTTTTTGGTATGCTTATTACGAAAAAAACCGCCGTGACAGGCGGTTCTTTTTAATATCTGTCGGGATGACCAGACTCGAACTGGCGACCACACGCCCCCCAGACGTGTACGCTAACCAACTGCGCTACATCCCGAAAACGGGTGCAAAGGTACAAAGAATAATTGACAATTGACAATTGACAATTGATAGTTATGCCTTTCGTTAATATTTTTTAACCAACTGCAACTTAATTCCCACACTAACTTTTTACTCAAGACTCAACCAACTTGCTCTTTGGTCGGCGTCGGCGAGCACGTAGAGGTAGTTCGGCACTATCTGTACCAGAATGGTGTGAAGTTGGTCAACGGAACCTCCTGATGCATATGCATCGAAGTAACCGTTAGAGAACTGTATCGTGTTGGTGATATCGGTACGTGTCTCGATATAGTTTCCCTCTTCATCCTGCACCGTCACATCGTACTTTACCTCTATGGTTGGGGTGAACGAAGCCGAAGGAATAGCATAGAAGTTTGCGCCCCACTGACTTTCTGCACCTGGGTTACTGTATCCTATGCGCAGTGTGCTATTGGTGCTGTCGTATATCGTACCTGCACCATCATGATCCACGAAGGGCACTGTGTAGTCTATTGCTGCAGCATTAGTAGCGATGTCGCTCCATGTTATGTCGCCCGCCGACCATGTCTGGCTCTCGGTATCAAAAGTGTACGTGCGGCTTACGACGCCATACGTGGGCAGTGTCTCGGCAGCACCCTTTATCTTCACCTGTTTGATGACGAAGTCACGTATGTTACTCATCTTGTCACCCAGCTTAAACTTCAGGCTGAAGCCCGTCATCGTCTGGTCCATAAAGTAGCTGATGGTCTCGCCCACCCTTGTCTTGTGAACTGGTGTGGCGCATATCAGTGGCACGTTGCTCACATCATTTATAACAGAGTTAGACAGAGTGACGGGGAAAGACAGAGTATATTCCTCGGTCTCAGGATTTTTCTCAAGCAAGACACCATCGCGAGGGTCTTCAGGATCTTCAAGGTCACTGTTGTCGTCTGCTATCTTTGGCATGTATCCGAAAAAGTCGAAAGTCTTGAAGCTTGTATAGTCGGCCCAATATTTCACTGGAGTATATGTCCATGTCAGTCCCTCATCTTCTGTCTCCACCTGTTGGTTGTCAAAGATTTTTGACGTCATGTTTCTGTCATGCAGTCCATACACGCCTATGGTGGTAGGGTCGCCAGTTTCCCACGGACGATATGTTATGCTCGCTTTGGAAGCCACCTCATCCATACTTGTGCCTATGCTGAATGACATCACCTTCGTCTCATCCGATGATGTCGTCAGGAAATCCTCATTGGAGCAACTTATGAACGATAACGTTAATGTTAACGCTAACGATATATAGAGTAATATGTTATGTCTGTACCTCATATCCTTATTGATATAGTTTCTCTTTGTCGTATCTTACACCCAACTGTGAACTGTGAACTGTAAACTGTGAACTGCATTTACCAGTCCTCCGTTCCTGTGCCGTCCTCGTTAGTAAATGTCGTGCCCTGTTCCCATTCCTGTATGGATATCTCGCTGAAAGTGATGGGCTCGTCAGGACTTAATGCTGGTTTCCACTGATAGTGCTTACCCGCCTCGAAGTTTATCTTTGAGAGAGTTGCCTTATACACCTTTCGTTCGTAGTCCTTCAATTTCTGATCAACAGTAAGAGCAGCAAATTCTCCTGATGAAATAGATGTCAATTTCCCTGCATTGTAGTCATCAACATCCTTATACACCTTCATCTTCTGCGCCTGCGTCAAGGCAGCAAAGGCATCTGCATCAGCCAAGTAGCCAGGATCCCCCTCTGAGAGTCCCCATCCTGTATTATATTCTGTATATGTAGTATAGTACTTTGGCTCCCTTGCTATAAGATACAGCGTGCTGTTTTGCACCTCTGCACGACTAAGGTCAGTGGGAGCTATCATCATATATGCCATGATATAGCCGTTTGCAGGTTTCTTGCTGTTCCAATAATGATACGTGCCTTTGGTATCATCGTAGTTGTTAGTCATATCAACAGCTGGGGCAAACTTCAATGACATCGCACGTGACATCGTTCTCTCCTCAAAAGTCTTGGCATTGATATTCATCGCTGCATCTGTCACAAACAGTTTGTCTTCATTTACCACCTGCAGGGAATCTACAAACAGGCCAGGATTAGACGTCGCAGGGCACTGTATATAAAAGCGTACTATAGACCCCATGTGCGAATAATTGAAGTGTACGTGTGCAGCCTCGGTAGAAGTTACGTCAGACACCATATAGTCATAAGCAGCGAGATGTGCAGTAGCGGCTTTTTCTGTCTCAAGGAACTCATCGTCACGCACCCTGAAATAGAGGTTCATCTGCTCGTTGGCTGTCTGTGTCTGGTTACGGTATGACACAGGCACAGCATTATACGTAAATTCACCCGTTTCCAGGGTTTGAGGTTTGTATGGGAAGTATGAATAGTACTTCGCTGTAGCGCTTATTGGATATGCCGCCTCTTTATCATCTGGCTCAAACACGCCAGAAACGGAGGTCTCCTGCACTGTCAAAGGTGTGCTACTGTCCAGGATGAAGGCAAACTGACCTTTGTCGTTGCTCTCGGGGAATATACCTATCTTGTCTCCCGTTGTCCAAGTAAACTTCAATTTGTTGTTTACTCGGTCATAGTACAATTGCGACTTTGAGGCAATACGCTCGTTTTCACCGTCAGCATCGCCAATGCCTCCCTCAAACTCGGCAGAACTTGCCATCGTACCTGTCACAGCATACTGATCCAGTGGATTTACGGTAGTCGCTGTTGATACTATGTCATCATCTGAGCAGGATGCTAACGCTAACATTAACGGGAACGCTAACGTTAACAAGAACAATATGTTTCTAAATTCCTTTTTCATCTCTAACTATGAATTGTGAACTGTGAATTGTGAACTCTATTAAAGTATTTCTTCGTCAGGATCGGCGTATTCGTCCTCCTGTGTAAATTCTATCGTTGGTTGACTACCTGTCAGTGTCTTTGCTGTGACACGTATCGTTGTTGCCTCGGGAGCGATATATTCCTTTTTAATCACTTTACAAACTTCTTTCCTTTCGTTATGTACACCTGTCCGTTTTGCGGTTTGGTGATTATCTTTCCAGTGAGGTCGTAGTTGGCTACCTGCACTACGTTGCTGTCTGAAGCCTTGACATTATCCACTGCCGTGGGAGCAAACTTGAAGTCGTAGCTGTCGGCGCTGCTGCCATCAGGCGTTGCCCAGCATTTCCCTGGCGGTATGGTGTATGTCTTTTCTGGGTCTGCAAGATAGAACTTCACCTTGTCGTTCAGTTTCTGCAGTATGTAGCCTTCGCTCGTTGTCTGCTTTTTTATAGCACCTGTGAGGTATCCCTCCTTCACATAGCCTGCCTCAGGATACTGCGTGGCATCCACCGTGCCTGTCAGCGAACCCGAGTAACCGCTCTCGCTATACAGTATGTAAGGTGTATAAGCCTCTATTGCCGTTGCTTCGCTGAGGTAGAACACTTTTTCGTCGTCGTTCTTGCTGTTGCAGGTATATACCTTCAGTCCGCTGGGTATTGCCGTCACTCCAAACGGCAGTATCACCGTTGACCACTGGTTGTCGGCGCTTATGCTCAGCGAAGCTGTTGCCTCTGTGCCTATGGTGATATTCTCGCAAGTCACGTCAGCAGGTTCGTACTTTGTATTATCCTTAGTGGTAAGGTTCTGCTCTGCAAGGCTCACATTCAGTTTGCCAGGCTTGGCGTATGTTGTTGCCGTAACGTATATTCTGCAAAGAGCGCCTGACATGGAGGAAAAGTCTGCTGAGGGATTGGCATAACATATCAGTCTCAGTTTGTTCTCGTCCTTGGAGTATGTAGCACTCAGCGTGTGCAGATAGTCCTCATCAAACTCATCCTTGGGCAGTATGCCAGTCTTTGTCACCCTTGGAGTTCCTGTATTACCGAGTACAGGCTCGACGCCCTCTGGCAAGTATATGTCAACGTTAAAAGCTGCATATATTCTCGTTACACTCACTACTGACAGCGTCATGTAATTAGTCTTTACTCCGTCACCGGGGTTAAGCACCACGTCAGACAGTGCCAGTCTGTCCGTCGTCACCACTGCCCATGAGGTCAGTGAAGACAGCAGAGCCACCGTCGTAAGTGCGAGTATGTATATCGTTCTCTTCATTTGCTGTGGTAGATGTTGACTATGCCGACCACGTCAGTGACATCTATGACTCCGTCTCCGTCTATGTCGCATACGTTGGAGTCCAGTTCCTCAGTGGTGTCCGCCTGATAGTGGTTTACCACCAGTACCACATCTGTCACATCGACCGTGCCGTCGAGGTTGGCGTCGCCGAGCAGGAATGGCTTTACCTCATTCTCCGTATCGAGGGCGAAGTCCGGTGCGTATGCCGTGGCAGCAAGTATCTGGTTGTCTGTCGTCACATTGTCCTCTATGTCAAGCCGCAGCGAGAGCACCTGAGGGTCGTCGCCTCCCGTTGTGCCGTTGTCGGCTGATGTGCGGAAGTAGTTTTTCTCTCCCACGTTTACAGGATATACTTTCCCTGCCAGCATGTTGCATCCCTCTATGTATGTCTGCAGTGTCGTGCCGTCCTTTGCCGTTGCTGTCAGCATGAGTGACTTCCCCGTGAGGTCTGTCGGTGGTAGCATTAAGTACGTTGTCAGCGAGTCGCCGCTCGCCACTGTTATATTGTTCAGCGACAGTGTCGCCGTTGTTGTCGTCTCGGTAGGTGTTACAGTGTTGTCGGTAGCGTTTACCGTTGCCTCTTCGGCAAACCACACCGTATTGTCTTTTGTCGTCAGTGTCAGCGATGAGAATGTCTTCTGTTCTGGCACGTATGCTGCTATGCGCATTATGCAGCCAAGGTGGTTGTATGTTATCGACAGCGCGTCGTCGGTGCTTGCTGTCTGTGCCGTCATGTAATCTACGGCTGCGAGGTGCTCTGTGTTGTCGTTCGCTGATTGTGTCTGGTTGGTATAGGTTACTGGCAGTGCGGTATATGGTGATTGTGCGAGTTTGTGATACAGGGAGTACGGAGCAAAACAGTAAAATGTAACATTCGAAGCGAAAGCCCAGCCGTTGCCACTCGCGTTGCACCAGTGTTTATCATTATCATCGACGCTGACGATCGTAGCCTTCATTATTGTGCCGGCTGTCGAGAAGAGTTCCACTGCTTCATTTGAATTCCACTCGAACGACATCCTACCATCAGGCTGATAAGCATAGTTACCAGCATGTGCCACACTCATCGAGAGCAGTAGTATTGCCGTCAGTAGCTTCTTCATAGTTTATATTTGTGGACCATCATTGATTACAAAATCCATGCTGAAGTCGAGGTCGAGGGCATCCCCATCCCTCTCGCCGTCATCGCCGTCGGGATCGCCGCCTCCACCACCAAAGTCTCCTCCATCGCCCGTATTAGGCGACCCGGCGAGGAGCCATTCCTTCTCATCATCCTCAATGTCCTCGTAGGCGATGAGTGGAGTTACATACGGTTTCTTTAATGTGTACAGTTTCTTTACAATCACTTTGTAGTAGTTTATAGATATTGCAAATTTAGTTATTTATTGTGAAACAAACAAACTTTTTCTCAAGAAAAGTCCATTTTGTCGCTATTATTTTCTATTTTTCTGATTATACATAACATTCTGAATATCCAAGGTATCCTAAGAGCGTCTGCGGTGGCATAGCATCCAGTTGCGGATGCATTGCTTCCGCGTGCGGTAGCATAGCCTCTGCATGCGGAAGCAATGCTTCTGCACACAGAGGCATTTTGCCTTATCAATAAGCTACCTTCCTGCCGTTGACGATATATACTCTGCCCTTAATCATCTCGGAGCGTTTTACTCTCTGACCATAAACGGTGAATATCTTCTCGCTGTCGTCAGTGTCAGCATTACCGTTGACATTCTTGATGGTGGTAGGCTCGATGTCATCGAGGAATATAAATCCTGATGAGCTGCCCTCTATCACGATGGCTCCGCCACCATCCTCCTCCACGTAGCTGCCGTTGAGGTAAGCCTTGTGGTGGTTGAGGTAGTTGCCCGTGTAGCTGTAGAATCCGAGGCCGTAGTTAGCCTTGTAGTACAAGGTATATACGTCCATGCCTCCACGTTCTATTGTCTCCACGGTACCGTCGAGTATGCTGAGGCGACCCTCTGAAGCAGCCACCGAAGCAGCTACCGATGTAGTGCCGTCATGATACTCGCCGTCGCTGTCGGTGTAGGCGAAGGTATAAGTACCTACATCTCCCTTCACGATGTAGCCCTGGTTCTTCTCCAGCACGTTGACACGCTTCAGAGTCATAGATGTCGGAGTGACATCTACCACGGCATATACGTATGCCTGCGCTTCAGCATTGTCGTCAGCCACAGTAGGAGCCTTAGCGTTGTAGTCGAGGTAGATTGTTGACCAACTCCAGTACTCCTCCACATCGTTCACTCTGATAGGAGCGCGCTGTGTATTTGTCAGTTCGAGTTGGTAAGACTCATGCACGTTGTAGGTCAGCTCGTTAGAAGGCTCACCCAGTCCGCCGCGCTGGTTGGCAGCACGTACTATGAATACCTTGCCTATCTGCTCGTCATTCAGCTCGTAGCTGTTTTCGGCAGTGATAGCATAGAGGTCGTAACCGTCACTTGCATTCTTACGGAAGATGAAGTAACAGAGAGCCTCATTCTGTGCGTCCCATGTCAGTGAGCGGTCGAGTGTGGTGAGACCTGCATCCGCCATGCTTATCTGCTTGGTGTAGAGTGTTGGGTCATAGCCGTCCGTTCCGCCCAGTGCGTTGTGCAGGGTATATTCAGCAGCCTCAGCAGGTGTCATGACGGCTGAGTAAGAGCCGGCACCTGGTGAAGATGCACGCAGTGAACGACCAGAGAGGTCGAGGTAAGCACCATTGCCATCCACTGAGTTGTACTCGTGCATACGGAGCACCAGACCAGAGTTAGACATCTGCTTATAACCATCCTCACTTGACAGCACGTTGAACTTGGTATTGATGAGTGACATCGCCGGACTGTTCTTCCATGGACGAGCCAGAGTAAACTTGCCGTTACATGTGGTGTAGGTAGCATCGTCCTCAGTCACTATCTCGCAACCCTTGAATACGTAACCCCACTTCTGCACAGCACTCGTAGCAGGTGCCATCATGTTGCTGGCATTGCCCGCCTTTCCGTTGCGCAGCATCAGCGTACAGTTCTGGAACCAGTGGTCGCCGTCACCGCAGAAGAAGTCGACATAACCCTTGAAGGTACAGTTCTCGAAGTATCCGCGTGAGTCGTTGTTAGGATTAGACAGGTTACTGTAGTAGGTATCCTGCCAGCTGTCCATCGTCACGTTCTTCATGATGGTCTTCGCACCACGGTCACGGAGTACTACGGCACGAGCTGCCTGTGCAGTGTTTGCACCCTGTGCCAACATACTCGTCTTATAGTCGAAGGCGTTGGTCAGTGTCATATCCTGCACGTAGAATCCTGTCACACCGCTGTTGACCATGAAGGTAGAGGTATATGAGATACCCTCAATTTCAGGTTTGTTCCACAGTTTGGTGCCTGTCTCACTCTGACCCGTTATAGAGAGGTTCTCACGAGTGATAGCCGTAATACCGTTGTATATCTGCTTTGTCACCAGTTCCGGACGCAGCGTACCGCTGTTGTCGGCAGGTGCCGCACCGGCACTGTTAGCATTACTTACCGCATCCGTAGCACGGTTACCCTTCAGCTGGTATTCGCCGTCAGGTACGAAGATGTAGTATCGGCTGTCTGATGAAGCAGCATGAGCCATTGCTATACCCTCGTCGATGGTACCGTATGCTATGCCCGCCTTAGCGAGGTTGGCTATCAACTCATCGCTTGCCACCTGTCGCTTTGCCGTAGAGGTGTAGTTCTGCGTTGGGTCAGCGGTATTGAAGCTATGCGTCTGTCTGTGTGTCACCACGAAGTTGACGTTCTTATGGTTTATCACCTGCGACGTAGCCGACGTGGTGAAGCTGAAGCTTATAGCATCGCCGAATACGTTGCCATATACGTCGCTCAGCGTACTTGCAGGTATAGTGAACGTGTAGGTAGTATTGACATCGAGATCCCAATAACGGAACGTCAGTGCCGTAGCCGAGTTAGCCGTCATATCCTGTCCGAGTCCGTTGGTACCTTCAGCGAGGTCCGTAGCACTCATATCGTGGTTGAAAGTGAGGGTGATAGCACCGTTGACACCCATCTTCGTGCCAGGCTCGAGGTAGTCCACAAGGTCACCGCCCACGTTGCGTGCCTTCACGAGCATACCGTTCATCTCTATCTTCTGCAGAGCAGGCTGATCCACAGATGTGTATGAAGGAGCGAATACCACCTTATATACGCCTACAGGAGAACCTGTCGCCGTCTTGACGATGATTGTTGCCACAGGATCAGATACTGTAGCTGGATTGACAGTCACCTGAGCATCACTCTGGTCAGCCTCAGCCTTCACCTTAGGCATGGCGAGAGCTGTAGGACTCAGCGTTATAGGAATGGTGATGGTATGGTTGTCCACCAGCTCCGTGATTGTCTTAGTCTCGTATGGTGTACCAT
Organism: uncultured Prevotellaceae bacterium; assembly: GCA_946187445.1. Taxonomy (GTDB): domain Bacteria; phylum Bacteroidota; class Bacteroidia; order Bacteroidales; family Bacteroidaceae; genus Prevotella. Next base: position 113,500 of record CAMHQF010000003.1, on the reverse strand, counting down.
AAGAGCCCAGTGCTATGTTGTTGATGGTGACATAGTCGAGTTTTGGCAGACCGTCGCTGTTGACCTTGCCGTACTCTGCCTTTACCATCTTGAAGTAGCCGGCATCACCCGCAAACTCTATGTTCTGCGTTGCCTCGTTACCAGAGTATGCCACCGTAGCGTAGTAGTCACGTGTAGAGCCTGCATCGAGCTGCGGAGTATATTTAGTAGCATTGCTACCAGCCTTCTCACTGGTAGAGCCTGCAATCTTCGTTGATGACAGTTCTCCGTTGACGGTGTATATGGTAATCTTGGTGTTGCTGTTGGTAGGCACGCCTATCACAGAACCCGTGTTCACCTGACAGCGTACCGTTGATGCGCTGTTATCCACCTTTGCGGTAGATGCCGTACAGTCGATGTCGAGCTTCACGTCGATAAACCTTGTCTCGCTGAGTTTCAGCTGTGACACATATACACCAGAACTTCTCTGGTACTTCAGCAGTGGAGCGCCACCGTATGTCGGGTCGTCGCCCGTTGCCAATGGCCACAGCACCGTGACACCTCCGGCAGGGATATCAAAGAGTGTAAACTCGTTGATTTCGAATACAGGAGAGAGATACAGGTCATGGTCAGGAGTATATACCGCGCCCCAGTTATAGGTGTTGCCGTCCTCATCCATCCACGACTTCAAGGTGTAACCCTCGAGGTAGAGAGTCTGGTTCTTTGTCGGCATGGTGAATGACTCGCCATCCTCCACCACCTGTACGCCAGGAGCCTCACCGGCAGCCTGTGTGCCAGGAGAGAATGTTATCTGGTGCTTCAGTCGGTCGCCATATACAGCCTCCACGGTGGTAGCATAAGAGAACAGACGGAATATCAGAGAGTACTCCTTGTCCGTACCTGTTGGAACGGTCACGGTATAACCCTTTGCGGCTGCTGCATCCCTGTCTTCACTTGTCTCTATGCTGATTGTCTCGCCGTCAATCACGAATGCCTTCAGCTCATATAGGCGTTCACGTACAGCCTTCAGCTTCACGTATGAACCGAGCGACATCGTATATACGTTGCCATCTGTAGTATAAGGAACGTCAGAATCAGCCTCAGCATTAGCTATCAGTTCCGGCGTAGTGTTAGCCTTCAGTAGTTCTATGCTACCCCATGCGTCATTGTTAGATACAGTGGTCAGCGTCACCTTGTCGGCACTCGGCAACTGAGCACGTATAGACTTATAATAGGTGTGGTCCTTACCTACCACAAGGTCGATGCTCGTTGCTGTGTTCAGCGTAGTGTAGGTATAGTAATATACCGGTATATCGTTCTCCGTACGCACGGTATATTCCAGTGGCACTATGCCGTCGAGAGTCGTATTTGTCAGCTTGTTATACGTAGCGAGCGTGAACTTGGCACCGAGACCTGACGGTATCGTTATCACCGTACCCTCATCGAAGTGACACCATTCGTCGAGCGTGGTGTTATCCACTATGCCGTTGATGTGCAGTGGCACGTCGATAACCACGTCACCGTTAATGGTAGTATGCGTAGCATAGTCAAACTCCGTTCTTGTCGGGAAGTTCAGATGCTGTGCGAAGTATGCCGTACGGAAATCCCATGTGATATCCGCCGTCGTAGTACGGTAGTTGAAGTTAGCCTGGTTTTCCCTGAAGATAGGCATGATGTGGCGTTCCTCTCCCACTTCGTCGAAGTAATAGTAGTCACCTATCTGGTACTCATGTACCTTGCTCTGGTCTTCGTAATACTCCTCTGGATCTTCAGGGTCAAAGCCCTCAATATATACCCAGTTCTTCAGCGTGTAGCCCGGCTTATACAGCGTGTATGCTGTCGGAACATACAGTGCGGAAGTAGTATATTGAGACGGGAACTTATAGTTAGAATACATATTGTCAGTTACATCACCCGGAGCGAGAATCTCACCGAATGGTGTGTAGCTTGTTTCATTCACATATAGACCTGCATTAGGAAGGTCATAGTATGTCGTACCCTCCTTAGCCAACTGGAATACCGCTACGTAGCTGTTTGCAGCATTATCTGCGCTGACTGTTATTGTCAGCACGTTAGTCTCAGCATTCAGAGATACACCTGCAGGGAACAGAGCCTGTCCAGGTCCTGGGTCGGAAGTGACATACTGCGTGCCCTCGGCATTCTGCCATCTGCTGAACTGATAGCCCACCTTTGGAGATGGTGTTATCGTGATGGTAGAGTCCTTCGGGAACATGGTGTATTCCGTTGACGCGTCCTTACCTGTACCAGAGCTTATGGTCAGCGTACCCGTTGAGAGCGGAGTGACATTAGTGGTATATGCATATACCGTATTCTGGTGCAGGTTGATGGTCATCACAGGAGCACCCGTAATGGTGAATGAGCCAGAAGCAAGTTTCTTCTCTACGGCGAAGTCAGTCGTTGCACCAGTTACCGCTACGTCGCTGCTACTAGCGTTGAAGTAGAAGCTGTAGCCAGGAGTTACGGTGAATTCGACCGTCTCGCCATTCTTATATCGTCCGCCGGTGTTCTTCTTGGCAGCGCTGAATGTTCTTCTTGCAGCCCTTGCCTTGACCTCCTCCTCCGTCATCTCGTCATAGTTCTGCAGGATAGGCACATGGTCAGCCGGCATATTTACATTGACAGTGAGGTCATAGAGCAGAGGATACTCCACTGACAGGCTGTGCATGAATGACGTACCCTTGTTCAGTGCGCCGACAGTCTTTGATGATGTCTCAGCAGAAGGAGTTACGTACATTGCACACTCCCTCGTTATCAGTGTAGCGAGAGTATCAGTGCCTGCGTAGTTGAATATACCGCCAACATCGAGGTTGTCGTTAGCGATAGTAGCTATGCCACTGCCGTCAACAGCTATGGCACCCGAGCCCGTTGTCGTAAGACCTGGGTTGCTTACCACCGTGGTATCCTTGCCAGACACCACTATAGACTGCGTGACGTAAGTCTTGTCCGCCTCGCGCTTGCCCGTGCCGTCAGGTTTCTCGAAGTCAGCCTGCTTGAACTTCACCGTCATGCCATATACAGATGGGAAGGTGAACTTCGTGCCGGTACGTACCTGAGCAAACTCCGTGCTATACTTCACTGGGTCAGTATAACTGTTCTGCTTGTTGTTAAACTTACCATTATATACGTCGCTCTCGCCAGGCAGCGTAGAGGTATTGTCAGCATCGATGTCCATTGCCACGTCGATGTGGTCGCCCGGTGTATTGCTGAATACCATCTGACCTACGATGAAGCCCTGCTGTGCCACCTTCGTTGAGCCGTACTCGAGAGAGAGTGCCGGTGCGCCGTCGCTCTGCAGGAAGTTCCATGTCACGGTACGCTGTGCAGCCGTCTGGTCAGCGTTGGTGTCGGTGACCTTCTTAGTGTTTGCAGTCCATACCGCCTCGAGGTAGATATCCTGTGCTATCGTGCCAGCATCAGTGATTGTCTGACCCGGGTAGTAATATACTGCTGGGCTTGAGTCCTTCACCTTCCACTGGGTCACTGAATAGCCCTTCTTGCGGAATGTCTGGTTGTAAGGCACGGTGATAGAAGCCGCGTTGTACTCATAGCTTACGCTCGTCTCCGTTCCCTCAGCCTCAGCGTCGGCATTCTGACGATGGAAGAAACGCTTTGTAGAGCCCTTTACCTTAGCCACAGCCACTTCAGACATAGTGCCGCTGACGTCAGAGATAGCATATACATACACGTCACTTGGGAACTTCTCTGTCAGGAAGTCCGTCGTTGTGACGTTAGCAGCCTTGATGGTTGCAGCGTCCCATGTCTCGTCAGCAGAAGCGCTGGTCTTGTAGTATGTCACGGCAGACACATTATTATTAGTAATGGTAGCCGAGCCGTCGCCGTTGTCCTTGATACGCGGAGCGGGCAGTCCGTCGAGCAGTGTGCCGAGGCTCTCGCCGCTGTTGATCATAGAGCCTATGGTGCTCACGAGTTGACGCAAGTTATCATCATATTTCTTGTAGTCGTTGATAGAGATACCCGTACCCACGTATGTGTATCCGCCCCTCTCGAAATAGTGGAGAGCGTCATACTCCTCACCGTCCACGTCAGTTGCCGTAGCGAGCGAGGTGAAGTTTGGCAGGGCCTCGTTGTCCTCGTTGTAGTTGTGTACCAACTGCAGGTGGTTCAGCGTGCCCTCCTCGTCTATGCCGTCGAAGAGTTTGATAGAGCCGTCGCGTGAGAATGACACATTCTCAAACACCTTATACATGGCATTGGTAGGCATAATGTTTACCGTAGCCGACGACAGTGTGGTCGGCTGTGCCCATGCCCATCGGCTGGTATTGTTCTTTGACTGTGAGTAGAAGAACATCTTCATGTTCAGCACGTTGGTAACACCTATGAGGTCGTCGCGGAACGACATAGCCAGGTGCGTAGAACCCGTATTGTTGCCCTCGGCATCTATCCATTGACCTGAGCCGCCTATCATCTCCGATAGTACCACGAGTTTAGCATTGGTGATGCTTGGCATCAGTTCGGTGATTGACTTGTCAGACTGACCAGATGCAAACGTGAAGTCGATGACGTTATACTGGTCGGCAAGTCCGAGGTGTATCTGGTCGAGTGTCGGGTCGTAGCTTGCAGCATTCTCACCGTCCTCCTGTCCTACTCCAGTGTCGCCATATCCTGTCTGATAGAGGAATACCGCGAATGGTTTCGTCTTGCTGTAGGTGTTTTCAGGACAAGCCATGTAGCGTACTGACGTGCTGTCGATGTTGTGCGTATCCTCATCCTCGTAAGAGCAGAAGGTGCGCACGCTCTTCAGCGCGTAGTACTCCTTGTCAGCGTCATAAGCCACAGCCACAGCCTTATAGTCGCGTGCGCTGGTGCTCTCTATGTCGCTGTCTATAATAATATAAGGTGTAGCGCCGTCCTTAATGTCGCTCAGCGTCACCTTGTAGCCGCCGTTGATGCCGGCGCCTGATGTGATGTGGTCGGCATCAGGCTTCACGAGTGTCATCTCGTCGGCGATGCTGATGAGCGGAGCAGCCACAGCCTTCACCCTAACCCACACCTCGTAGGTAGTGCCTCTGAGGGTGTAGGCATACTTTGACTTCTTAGTATCCACGTCAGTTCCTGTATAGGCAAAGTCATATACAAAGCCCTTCGAGGTGGTAAGCTTCAATGTTGGCACCTCGTCATATACCGTAGAGTTAGTGTAGATATTTTCAGGGAAGTTGGTCTCATTGACAGCTATCGCATCGCCTCCGTTGATGGAGAGAGATACTGGTGAGTCGTCAATCTCGTAGTAAACCTGTACCAGTGCACGTATCTGTCCGTATCCCTTTGTCACATGGAATATCACGGAGTCACGCGCATTGAGGTTGTCAAGTGTCCATGTCATAGACTTGTCGCCAGCCGATGCATTATAGAATGGAGGTACTATATCTGTGTATTCCTCATCGTTCACGTCACGTATGTCTGTAGTTGAAGCATCTACATATACGTGGTTGAAGGTTTCTGTATTCTCATTATTAGATGAGAAGTTGGTAAAGACAAGTTTCTTTATTATGAAGCCGTCATTTACGTATATGCGGAAACCAGTATTAGTACCCGTAGGACCTACTGCTTTTCCTGTCTGGTATTTTATACCCGTACCAGAGTTACCTGAGTAAGTTCCTGCATTATACTCAGATGCCACAGTGTATGATATACCCTTGTTTTCGCCAGAGGCACCGTTGTCCATTACGATTGCCTCGTCACCCTCTGGATGAGAGAATGCAAGCGTAGCGGCACTTACTATATCAGAGTTAGCATAGTGAGTCTTCACTGATACAGCCTTGATTGTCGTAGATGGTGCCACATCTATAGCGGAAGAATATATAGCTGATGCCTCTGTCGGTGTAGTACCATCAGTGGTATAGTGAATCGTCTCGCCAGCCCCTGCCGTAATGGTTACAGGATATATCTCAGAAGCCATACTCAACGCGCCGACTGTAATAGTAGGCTTTGTTGCCTTAGGCATTGCTGCTGATGTTACTGACACCTCAGCCGAAGACTCTACCGAACCTGTCGGGTCAACAGCCCATACTACCAGTTTAGCTCCTGGGCTTAGGTCTATCGTGGTGGAAGCACCCTCGTATGTCTGCTCTGCACCATCATCAATTGTGTAGTGCAGATAAGCATCGTCTGACGTAGTGCTTACTGTGTAGCGCCATTTCTCCGTTGCTTCCTGCCATGCGCCCTTCACTGCTGTAGGCTCATCGCATGAGGTCTGTTCTACCATGCCATAAATCTTGAGGTCGTTGAGATAGGCGTAATTATTACCACTTAAGTTGTAAAACTGTAACTCACAGTCAGTCCTGTTAATGTCAACCCTTATAGTGTCACCCGATTTTGACTTCTGTCCAGAGCTTGCATAGGCATATGCACTGGAAACGGTTACCCAGTCATCATCAACTGTTCCATTCTCCTGAGTTCCCTTAACTTTTAGTCCCCAGCCTCGGCTACCTCCAGTAGCACCATGAACATACATGATTTTGGTAATGTTTGACAGTGATGAAACTTTTATGTATGCAGTATTAGCAGCTGTTCCAGCATTCTTAGCAGCCTTTAATGCACCAGCTGAAGGTGCAGGAGATACACTCATCTCTGCATTATCGTTATCTACTTGTGTATTGAACAAGGTAAACGTAAAGTCCTCCTTTGATGTTGTTCTTGCAGCATGAGTAGGATAAGGCTCAGAAGTTGATGCTGAAGCATCCGTCCAGTCTTGGAAGTCGGTTGTATATATTGCTTTCTCCACATATACGGGTGCTGCTACTTCTCTCGTAACCGTAATTTGGTAAATATTAGTACTTGTTCCACCTGTACGGTATATACGTAATACGTCATTTATATCTTCTGTTAGCGTATATGTGCCAGATGTCGCATCATCATTTGTCGTTCTACCGTTTATGAAATTATCCGTCGTAAATAATACAGTCGTTCCATCAGATTTGGTAAGCTTAGCGCCAGTAGTCTTACTATCCTTATTGCTGTAATATCCTGCGACAGTAATAACATCGTCTTTTTTAAATCCACCTGTCACTGTCAACTCTATATAACCATCAGTTGCCGTCAACTGGAGAGCCTTGAGGGCTTGTGAATTTGTTTTATAACCATTATTACCCGTTGCAACAACTGCACCTGAAGCAGATAACGTTATACCTTCAAGATCCGTTGCATCAGGTTCATTGGTATCTGCCACGAAGTTTATCAGATTTTCAGTTGTAACAGGTGCGCCCGCCACTACTGTCACCGTCGCTATACGAGTAGTATCACGCTTATGCACTTCGCCTGTGCCGCTGATTGCCACACCATAGACGTAGTATGTGCCGGCAGTAGCCTGCGTGAAACTGCACGTTGCTCCGTCTTCACCTTCAATTACAGCCTTGCCAGTCTCGTAGCTATCAGTACCGCTGACAGTGTACCATGCATAGCTGTCGGCATCTTCTGCAACCATGGTGATGTCAACAGCGGTGCCTGCCGTAGTCTCGTAGGTCTCGTCAATGTCTGTAGTGATATAAGGCATGTTAGGCTCGTCTGGATCACCACGGGTAACGACCACTTTAGATACATTCATACCAGTATCACCTTGACGACCTATACAAACAGAGTCAACCGCTGCTTCAAATGTATATTCGTAATCTACAGGATCGACGTTTGGAGTGCCAGCTGCATTCGAATTTATTACATTTTCAGTCAATGCTAAAGTAGTATAAACCCCACCGTTTACATAATCATGCGTGTATATTCTTATTTGAGAATATTTGGCTGTGTTAGAATTATTTATATAGCCAGCGACTGTCAGTTTATCACCAATTTGGAAACCTCCTTCTGGCTTTAAGACTGCATATACACCTTTGTCATAATTAGATCCAAATATCAGTGGATATAAATTCTGACCATTACATGTTTTTGTTGCATTATGAGTTACGCCTTCTTCTGTTATTCCAGACAAATTTCCGCCTCCAGGATTACCCGGCTCTACAGTTGTTGCTACGAAATTTATCAGCGTCTGCATCGCAACGTACTTCACGCAAGCGATGTTTGACTGTACGTTGAACTCCTTACCATCCACGGTGTTGCTGGCGATACAGTAGAAGTAGTCACGCACGTCAGCAGCAGAACCAGTAGGAGTGGTGTAGGTGTATGACTTGTTGGTAGCACCCTCGATAGCCGTTGCGCCCTCGGTAGAAGGTGTGGTGTTGTGGTACCACTGATATGACGGTGCATCACCGGCATCGACAGCGAGGGTATATGATACGCCTTTAGGCGCTTCGTAAGCTGATGCGAGGTAACTCTTCAGATTGGTTACAAATATCGGTTCACCAGTACCTGATATGGTCACCTTGATGGTGTTGGATGCCACGTCACCCGCAAGACCTGATGCCACGCAGTAGAAATATACAGTGCCCTCATCACTTGACTTATAAGTGTAAGAGTTACGGGTAGCGCCATCGATAGCTGCTGCATCGGAGAGGTCTGCCTCTGTCGCCTTATACCACTGATAGCTCATAGTATGGTCTGCCCATACCGAGAAGGTAAGTCCGTTGGCTGCCCTCGTGGTGGTTGCCTCAAGGGTATATAGCGGATTTTCTGGATCCTCTGAGTTGTCAGGATTGACGGTATATGTAGGTTTGATGTCGAGCACCGGGCCTACGAGGAGCTCTACCATATCAGGCACTTTAAGTGATGATATGGTGGTGTAGCTATAAGGTACGGTGACAGCGGAGCCGCTGGCTGTAGCCTTTGTGGAGACAGCTACATCGGCATACGTATTGTCACTGACAGACACGCCGACAGCACTGTTCATCTTATATGTCTTGGTGACACCCTCAGCGAAGTAGTTGCCCTCGATGAGGTACTCAGAGTTCAAACGTGGGTTGATACAGTTCTCGGTATTACCCGGACAGTTGTACCAGTTATTGAGCATGTGTATCTTACCGGCACGTCCCATAGGCATACGTGAACGACAGTTCTCACCCCACTCGTTGTTGGCGAAGGTGACATTGAGTTTGCCGTAGTCCTCACCTGCAGGGAGGTATGCCGTAGCTGCTGCCGCCTTGCTGTCGCCAGAACCCACGAGGTTGGTGTTCTGGTGGACGTATGAATGGTCGGTATAGCGGAAGTGACACCATGATACGGTGATGAAGTCGGAGGCATTAGTGATATCGAAGTTGCCGTCCTGACCATCGATAAAATCACAGTGGTCTGCCCATACGTGGTTGGTGCCGTTGATGACAGATATAAGATCGACACCGCCTACATCGACTGAACCAGGGCCGACGAAGCATATATTACGTATGATGAGATTCTCACAACCTTCGATATAGAATATGCCAGACTTCTTGTACCTCTCGGTGCGCAGGAAGTATGAGTTCTCAGGTTCCTCGCCTACATAGCCACCGTCGCGCCATGCCTCAAAGAGAGCCTGTCCCTTCTCGGCAAGGGTCTTACGAGTGAGGTACTCGCCTTCTTCATCGATGGTGATCTGGAGGGAGTCCTCGCCTGCTATGTTCTTGAGCCAGAACGAACCGCCCGTGCCTGATGCCGTAGAGGCATTGCTGACACCCGAACCAGAGCTGGTCTCAACAGCGTTGAGCCATGACTTGATGACATCGGTAAGGTGCCATGCGGTACACAGACGTGCGCCGTTCAAGCCTATGAGAGTCTTGTTGCTCAAAGACCTGAGGGCTATCTGCTCATTGACAAGGAAGTCGGTACTCGTGCCGCTGCCATCAAAGACGATGATGTCATTATTGGTGATGGCACTGAGAATGGTTGCTCCCATGTCACTGGTGCCGTCACTGCGCAACACGATAATCTTCTTACCGTCAACGGTAGCGGAGCCGCCGGTGGTGATGCCACCTGTGGTCATCATCGTCTTGATGTCATCAACGGTATAGGCACCACCGCCGGTGATGTTGTACGTCGATGAAGCATCGGTACGTGAGTTACGTGTGGCGAAGCCGAATGGTGTCTTGGTGTTCTCCACCACGCTTGCTACGGTAACTTCGTCAGCACATGCGCTCTGTGCGCCCACCATCATGGTGAGTGCCACGAGTGCAACCTTTACAAGTTTGTTTAGATCTGTCATCATTTTATCTAAAGTTTTATTTCTTTTCTTCTTTTATTTCTCGCCAAGACTAAGAATAACTCTTTTCAAGAGTCTCGGTCTGTCGTTTATCCATTCGCTCGTGAGCAAGCTCCCAGCGACTGTATAACCTACATCCCTACTGGTTGCACCAGTTATTCTTAGTTACGCAAAGGGCAAAGACGCAGTCTGCGACTGCTACGCAAAGCCATGCGGAACGCAAGATTCTTTTATAGTCCATTGACAACTCGGTGGATACCGTCTGCTACACGGTTCTGACCGAAGTTTATCAGAAGTCCCAACTTCATACCTGTAAGCCTTAGGTAAGTCAGCAACTGTGAATAGTTCACTTGTTGAAGCTCGCCTACAGACTTTAGTTCCAGTATCAGTTTGTTCTCGACAATAATGTCGGCTCTGAAACCTTCACCAAGTTCTACCCCATCATATATCAGGGGTATGCTTACCTGACGTTGGACTTGTAGCCCTTGCTTCTTTAACTCATATGTCAAACATTCCTCGTATGCAGATTCCAACAAGCCTGGACCGAGTATCTTGTGTATCTTTACACACAAATCAACTACTATCTTAGCAAGTTCGTTTTCTGTCATATTCTTTCTTACATTATCATATTTCCTGCATCGCGCCAGCCCTTGGCGTAGCGCCCTTGGGCGCGCTTTGCTCTTTGCGTAGAGATGAAGAACTGCTGTTAAGCAGTGCAGGGGTTGACTTTTGTGGTCACTGAGAACTCGTTCTCAAGTGAACATGAAAGGCAATAACTGCATACCTCATAGAGGTCTTCATCTCGGCTTTGCGAGAAACACCCGCTCCTTAGCGGAGACGGATCTTCTTCTGGTCAACAACGTAGATGCCTTGCTTGAAGCCACTGTAGGTGCTCTTGCCTGGCAGTACGTCGAGGACGCGTACGAGTGCTCCTGTGACGGTATATACCGGCAGGGTGGTAGCGTAGTCGCTGACAACGATGATGCGCTGCCCTACTCCATAGACGCGGAGACCGCTCTGTGTCGTCACTCCACCGTCAGGATCCTTGTCTATATCACCATCGAGTACTTCCTCGAGTTTGTTGTAGGTGTCGTCGATGTAGATGTACTGTCCATTGAACCTTGAAGATTGAGCATTGAAGTCCATATTCATTGAGTTGCCCTTTATCTCGGAACCTGTGGTGAGGTATGAGCGGAACGGATAGAGAGTCTGTCCCTTCTCAAATGCTTCACCGTGACCTCCTACGTTGATAGCGTATGCGCTGTCATCACCATCGTTGTTGAGGAACGCACCGTAGTGGTGGTAGCCGTTGGCGGTCGTAGCACTGTCGGCAACTGCCACATCGGTAACCTTGACAAGTGCCGTTGCAGAACCGAATGTGATGGTCTGTCCCGTCATGTCAAACTCATAGAACTGCTCGCCTGGGAAGCTGACGATGAACGGCTTGTATGCCGTGAAGCCCATCGTGTGACCTATCTGGCGTGTAGGACGCTTGAAGGTCGCCTTCGCTGTGCCAGCATCGACAGCCGTCAGCCTGCGGAGCCAGAACTCATGGTTGAGGATGTTAGGATTAGAAGCCTTGTCGTCAGCATCGCCATAGAAGTAGGTGATGAGGGTCTGCGTGCCTACCTGTCCGTTGCCGAATGCATCACGGTGACGCATGAGTCCGTCGCTGAGCGTAGCATACTTAACGGAGAATGGCAGACAGATAGAAGACCATGCCTTGCCAGCCTCGTTGACGTAGCCTGTCTCCGTCTCTGGGTTGCGCACGTACCATGCCGTGTCGGCAGTAAACTCGATAGGAGCGTTGAAGTCCTCCATATCTACGAGGTGCAGACGTGGCGCACTGTAGGTCGTTTCCGGCGTACCAGTAATCTGGTGGCCGAGGATCTCGTCCTCATCGGTAGAGTTGTTATACCTTATCTTGGCATCGGTAAGCTCAGCCATAGAGTAAGGAGCATCGCCTGTTATAGCATCGGTGTACATGAGCAGGTTCTTCGTCACACCAGCGTTGATCTCGATAGCGTGAGAAGTGCTTGGCATATCCTTGGCAGGAGCATAGAATATCTTCTGTGCGCCCACGATGCCCTCCGTTTCAGGAGTAATCCATCCTGTTGCAGGCAGCAGACTGGCATTCTCTGCATCACGCTTGCCAGTGAAGTCGATAGCCGTCGTCTTAGGATTGTGCACGTAGGTATCGATAGTCTTCAGCTGGTTGGCATTGAAGTGGAAGCCCTGGTCAACCTTTGACTGATAGAATCCGCTTGCACGATATACACGGTTGTCCATATCGGCAACGATGTGTGAAGCAATCACTGACGGATAGTAGTCAGGCTCTGCCTGCAAGCCTTGTCCGAAGAAGATGTAGTCATTCTTCACAACGGTGGCATCAGACTCATCGTCAACCTTTGCCGCATTGAACAGCGGACGGTAGTTGCCCTGCTCATCCTTGTCAACGGCACGTGCCACGTCGATGTCGTGTGTCGTCTTATGATAAGAGGTATATACATCGAAGCCGTCCATGACATCTACTGTGTAGTGAGGTATGTCATTGGTACGCAGATACTCCGTGCCGGTAGTAGCATTGTACTGACGTGCATACTGGTAGTCACCGTTAGAATAGTAACTCTTCAGGTATTCCACAGCCGTCTGGTCGGCGATAGTAGCCGACGTAGGCGTAGCACGTCCTGCCTTCTCCTCGGAGAGAATGTACTTACGTGCCTCGAGGTAGTACTGGTTGAGGTTGTAAGCCACCTTGCCGTCATTGAAGTCGGCTTCGGTGTATGTCTCTGCAGTACCTGCGAGGTCATATACCTTCAGGGTCTCCTTCTCGAACGAGGTGCGTATCTTGCCGCCTTCGGTCACAGCACCGGCGATATTGCCTGTAGGCAGACCAAGGTTATATACCTGACCTGTTGCGGCGAGAGTGCCGATGAGGTTGCCTGTGATACCATTGACAGAGTGTCCGTCACCATGTAGCGTACCAGCGAATGTGGCAGGTGCGGTATAGTAGCTGTCAGCCAGCGGTGTGGTCTGCTGCAAGGTGACATCATCCTGCAGGAAGAACTGTGCATAGCGTCCTGCCGTAGGCACGGCGAGTGAGTCGGCATAGCCGCTGAGCTTCACCTTGGCAATGTTGACGCCCACGGTGTCTATGAATGCCTGGAATGCCTGCATATCCCTTGCATCTCTGAGGTATATGCGAGGCTCGGCAAACGTAGAGGTCTCCTGCTGTGCACGTGCCACTGCCTCAGTGAGACGGAGGTCAACAGCCGCACCTGATGAGGTGTGAGGATCCATGCGGTGGTAGTTGTGTACCAAGAGGGTGTCCTGTGCACGCATAGCGACGTCAAACTCTGTCGGTATGCCGTTGCTCTCCATGTTGTTACAGGTGAAGACATACTGCACGCCGTAACCATTCATGAAGTAGTATGCAGGTATCATAAGGTACTGACCGGCTGGGTCGCTATAAACCTTACCCTTGAGCATCTCACTGGTCTTCTCGCCTGAAGCATCGTATGTCAGATAGCCGTCGAGCAGTGCCGTACCCTCCGCATTGCGCTTACCGATATGCAGGAACTCACCATTCTGTGCGAATGACTCGTCGGCATCGATGGTGATACCACTCTTGACAATCTTGACATACTCACCTGGCAGTGCACAGTTGGCAACCGCGAGGTTACCCGTATAGCTTGGACCCTTAACGTAGTTGATGATGAGGTTGATGGTATAGGTCTTGGTATAACCCGTACCAGAAGCCATCTCAATCCTTACCGTGTCAGGCTTTGACAGGTGAGCTGCGTAGTAGTCACTGCCTGCATTGTTGACAGAGTCAACGAGACAGATGGCGAGTTTAGGATCAATAAGTGTCGGAGCATCTCCTGTATGGAGCAATGCCTGATCGGATGTAGTGTTGGCATTGCGCTTGATGTCGGCATAGAGCCCGTCCTCGTTGTAGAGAGTCTTGACATCGCCTACCTCAGCCTTGCCGTTCACCACTTCCTCATCCTCTGCTGTATAAGTGCTGTATGAGGCACTCAGCTTGAGACCGTACTTCTTAGAGCCGTTAAGGATATCACAGTCACCGTTGAACGAGCAGTTGTCTGTATCCCATGTCACGCTCGTAATCTTCAACGGATTAGCACCATTACCCTCTGCACCCTCCAGTATGGTAAGTCCGTCGGATGTATCGGCATGGAAGGTTATCGGCGTTGTAGAACTATCGTATGTATAACCCGTTATATGCAGGTTATAGATATAGTGGCTACCCGTGAGGAACCAGTAGTGTATCTCTGAGTCATCAGCATTTCTGTCATCGCCCCTTGTGCCAGAAAGGGCATCGAAGTTGGTCATGAGACAGTCATCGACAACGAAGTGTGCTCTGCTCTCCTGTATTGGGAATACGAAGTTACCTGTTGTCTCGAGGAACTCTGACTTGTCAGGGTCGTGTACGTTGTCGGCATATACGTAGCCGCCACCCTCGTCAACAATAGGCAGGATGAGTTTCATCTCAACCACGCCGACGATAGGACCGTAGAACAGAGAGTCAGTGCCTGCAGCATCCTTTACCCTGGTATTCTGTACCTTCATGGCATAGCCGGAAGACAGACCGATGAGGTTGCGTGCCGTAGCACTGTTGCGCTCATTGAACGTACTCTTTGCTGCATTATATGCATTAGCATCGTCTGTGGACAGTTCACTTATCTCCTCCGGTGTCTTTGCGCCATCAGGATATGCAGCATACCAGTTGGTGATGTACTCCTGCTTCTTCGCCTTGTATGACGTGCCGGCAGTCTTCACACCCTTGGCATCGTGGAAGTCATCGGTAAACAGGTGGTCAGAGCTTATAGCACCCACGTAGTGGATGTTGTTCATCAGACCGAGATAGTTACGATACTTCAGAGTGGTAGAGTCAGTAGCGAGTGCTGCTGTCTTATCGATGGTTGATACCATCTGAAGCTCGCCCACACGTGCTATAGAATAAGGTGTGGTAGAGACGTCATTGATGGTATAGTCACGCGCACCGTTAAGTATGAGACAGTTGTCGGTGAGACGCATCACGTCAAGACGCTGTATAGTGTTCATCACCTTGGCACCGTTAACCTCCGTCGCACTTCCGCCCGTCTGAACTACTCTGTGGTTGGCGTAGCCGTAACCCTTCAGCTCACCAGCACGGAAGCCCTCAGCGTATGAGAGGTGACCGCCACCATAGAAACCGCCTTCGTCAGTCTCGTTGGAGATGGTGATATGCTCATGCTCAGGACCTGTAGAAGCGTAGTCGTTCTCCCACACGAGTACGGTGGTATTACCGCCATAGCCTGCAGTGGTAGCATTATAGAGCGGATCCTCTTCCGACATTGAGTTGTTGACGTTATAGGTATCGTTATACTTTCTCACGGTATAGGTACCGGCAGTACCGCCAGAACCTGAGTAACCTGATGTGAGAGCATAACCACCACCGTAGATAGCCTTGTCTATCTGTATGCTTATGTTGCCCCATGAACCAAGAGCAGTGATAGAGCGTGCAGTAAACTTAGACGCCATAGCAGGAGTTCTGCCGATGATGGAGTCATATACACAAGGTGCTATGTAGTCACCCTCTATGAGGCGTATGGTATCCTTTATCACCTTTGAGCCACCGTAGTTGCGCAGTGCATTATTGTCGGCACGCTTGTCGGCACGGTTGAGGAGGTAGTTGCCTGACTCATTTGCCTCATAGTAGTTAGGATATCCTACGAGCACGTGCGTAGAACCATACTGCACACCGGCATATGAGCCACCGCAGACGTCACCTGCGAGGTGACCGTTGAGTATCTTCACCGTGGTATTACCTATGACATTACCCAACTCGCCACCACCGAAGATAGAGTTAGCAGAGAAGCCTGTGTCATCGTATGTGGTGACAGCATCAGTCACCCTGTTTACAGGAGCCTCACCCTCGATAGGAATGTTGAGAGAGAGAGGTTCTGCAGATGCGGTATTCTGCGTACAAGCTGTTGCTGAGGTACCGAATGCCACCTCGATGTCGCCATATACGTAAGAGTCCGTACCATAGCCTGCACCATATATATTACCTGCTGCAATGCCAGCATCGTTGGTAGCCTTGAGTTTGTCAACACCGAGTCCGTCAAGCATGTTGCTGTGTACGTCGATGTGTATGTCACCATTGATGGTACCTGACTTATAGCATCCACCGTAGATGTTACCACCTGTATAGGTGTCGCCGTCAGAGTAAGGCTTGATGTTACATCCCTCAGCCACCTTGAACTTGATCATCGGGTCGGTGGTGCTACGTGAACCGAGCAGATAACCACCCTGGTGTACTACGCCGAGGTCTTCACGAGTGAAGTTGGCGTTGTTACATCCACCCACAATCTTGTCCTTGATGGTAAGACCTGCAGGGAAGATATAGTCAACGACATTACCGCCTGACTTCGGCGTTACGTCCATGTTACCACGGTTGCCACCGCAGAAGAAGCTGCCGATGGTGGTGCCTGTCATTGGAGAGATGGATGCGGCTGTCGTTGCCGTCGTGCCGTTCCACTTCAGTGTAGGCTGAACAGACATCTCCACTGGCTGGAAGTAGAGGTCGATGATATGCTGGAAGGTCTTCTGACGCTCATCGATATCCAATGGCAGATACTTCTCCGGTATCGCCTTGTTGTATGGGTCGTTAGCCCAGTTGATACCATGTGAGAACTCTATCTCATTGATACGGCGGAAAGCGTTGAGGAAACCGTTGGATGACTCGTCGAACATTGCCTCACCGTCAGAACCCATGAATACCTGACTTGCCGTAACATAGTTACCGATGTTGACCGTAACGGCTGGATCGTTTGTTTCATCAAGCTTGGTCACCGTAGCAGTGTTACCGCCACCGAAGAGGTTACCGAGAATCTTCACAGGAGTACTTGCCGATCCCGTCACATCAAGACTGATGTACTGTGCCAGCGGACGGAAGGAGTTGATGTTTACCAAACGTGCCGCCTCACTCGCACTTGAAGCAGATGCAGGCATCAGCTCAGTACGACGCGGTACCTCATAGACAAGGTCGTAGGTCTCGCCGTCAGACTCATAGTCCTCCACAGTGGTAACCTTTGCACGGTCCTCATTGAGGGCGTAGAGGTAGTTACCATTGCCGGCACCATAGACATTGCGATAGAACTTACCGCCATGAATTGTCGTGCTGACAAGTCCGTCAATCTGACCTGAAACATCGTTGCCGCCATATACGTCGCGACAGATGAGTATCTTGTTGTTGGTAGCCGCAGCTGCAGTACCGAACGTAAGATTTGCAGTTTCCTTCACGTCGCCCATCATACCACCGCCGAAGACATCGTCAGCACAGGCTGAGTTTATCTGTACGTTGGTGTTGTTGACGTCGGCATAGAATGAACCACCGAAGATACGACGCATGTATGGGTCGCCGCTTATAGTGACATGGGTGTCTCCAAGAACCTTACCATTGTAACCGCCGCCGATGACATCCAATACTGACTGCTGTGACTGGAACAGCTTATACATGTCAACCTTCAGCACATCAGCAGACTCTTCTATGAATGACGTTGATATTTCCTGACCGCCAGCCACTGAGGCAGCAGGAATATCGATAGTCACGTGGGTATCATTATCCACCTGTGTCTTGTCACCATAGCCGCCACCGATTACGCTGAAGTGGAATGAGCCTACCTTATTATATATCTTCTCCCACTCAGTCTGCTCGAATACCGTACCGCTGTAGTCACGCCCGAGTGACGTGGTACCCTTGAGCAGTCCCTTGGTCATGTTGACGTATGTGTGTCCCATAACCTCTGAAGCTGCATTGCCGCCACCATATATATTATGGTTGATCTTGAACTTCTCATTTACCTCGTCAAACTGTGATGATGTACCACCAGTAGCCTCCTCCCAGTTTCTTTCTGTAGGATTCCACATCTGGGAGATACACCACTCACCGCCGGAGATGTTGACATGCGTGTCACCTGCTACTGTAGGATTGGTCACACTCTCTACATCGTTGATGGTGCGCACGTCGCCAAGACCTGCACCGAAGATGTTGTAACCAAGGTTACCACCCTCGATGTTGACATAGGTATGACCACTGTTGGCGTGGTTATGAGGGTTCTTTGCTACCGAACCGTAAGAACCGCCACCATAGATACGGTTCCACAACCAAGGATTGTTGGCAGGCGTCTCGTTGTCCTGTATAGTAACCTTTGTATTACCATACACCTTGCCAAGACGTCTGTAGTCAACACACTCAGAAGCTATACGTCCCGAACCGCCTGCGAATACCTGCTGATATACGCAACCGCCCTTGATGAGCACTGTAGAGGCTGCTGCCGTTTCGTCTGCATCTTCCACGTTGTCGGTATTCTTAATGTCGGCAATATCACCACCGCCATATACCTTACCGAAGATGACCGTGCCAGAAGGTGTTCCGTCGATAGTCACGCTGGTGGTCTTGTTGACAGCACCTATCTCTGGGAAATCGACGTCTGGCGTACCGTTATCGTCGGTATCAGCAGACTCCACGCCTGCACCGCCACCATATACGTTGCCTGCCACGATAGCACCCGTGATGCTCACCGTTGCCGCACCGCCTACCTGTCCGTAGGTCTCAGTGCCTGTAGGACTTTCAGGAACGATACCGATACCACCGCCGATGATGTTCTGACACATAGACTGGTCAGAAACGGTCACGTTGGTGTTACCCGTTACCAAACCTGCCATACCACCGCCCACGATATCCATAAAGGTGTGGTTAGGTATGCTGAAGCAGTTGGCGAGACGTGAGGTGATGTAACGATATATGCCGTTAGTACCAATTGAACCGCCGTAGTATCTGTCCTTCGTTGCAGTTGGCAGGGCGTCATATTCCGTCTTCCACGTTCCCGAAGAAAGGTTGAACAGGGCGTTCCATGAATTGCTGTCAGCCTCCTTGTATGCATACTCTACATCCGATTTACCTACCTGTACGTTGACATTGGTATTGCCACCGATGCGGGTGTTGATACCATAGCCACCGCCGAGCACAGAGAACTGCGGATGAGAGTTATGGTTTGTTACAAGTTGTGTGAGCAGTGAGCTGAGGTTCCAGTTCTTATCGTCGTAGTAAGCCACGTCGTCGTTGAGCATACCGTGGTTGACGGTGATATTGGCATTGCCCGTTACGACAGACACCGTGTTACCGCCACCATATATATTATGGTCCTTGACGAAGCAGTTGTTGTCATAGTCGAAGACATCGGCAAAGTTATCCTGCAGTGCCTTCAGCTCTGCTGACTCCTCGCCGCTATTGCGTGCCTCGATGATGGCATGTGCCGTCTCCATGTCAACCTTTGCCTCTGTCAGAGTCTTGATATTACCATCGAGAGCCGATGCCTGCTTCCACAGGAATGAGCCACCGTTGACTATAATCTGCGTATTGCCCTCTACGTCGGCAGAAGACTGAACACTTTCCGTTATATCACCATAGCCCGCACCATATATGTCGCCACCGATGTTACCACCGTCGATAGACACGAAGGCGTTACCACGTGTACCGCTGGTCTTCTTCACGTCGCCTACCTGTCCGCCGCCATATACGTTACCCCAGATGTTTGTAGCGATAGTTACGCTCTCCTCATTCTCTACCTTGACAGAGTCGCGCACCACTACGTATGAGTTACCTGTAACATTGCCGAGGGTGGTATAGTCAACGCAATTAGCATAGATACGTCCCTTACCGCCACCGAAGACATCACCGAAGATGTCACCGCCACGCAGTTTTACTACTGTTACTGAGTCCTGCGTAGCAGCGCTGTTGGCTACATTTGCTACGTCGCCGCCACCATATACATTACCATATACGCGCGCGTTCTCTATCAAATCTACGCGCGTGACGCCGAGCACCTTACCCATGTCAACGAAGTCGGTGATAGTGCCGTCATTATGGGTGCCTTGCACAGTAGGAGCAGCTGACTCCACACCAGCGCCGCCACCGAATACGTCGCCATATACGCCACCCGTGCGTCCCTTCTCGTCAGGCTTTGACAGTCCCACCGTCACGCGGGTGTTACCGCCTACCTCACCGAGGTTCTCACGTGTCTTGCTTGATGTTATGATGCTATTGGTCTGGTTAGCCTGGATATCCAGTCGGGTAGCAGTAGCCAGATCATTGTATGCCGCAAACTGGCCGTAACCGCCGCCATACACACGGTGTACGAAGGTGGTACCGCCGAGCGTCACGTTGGTATTGTTCTTCACGAGACCGGCGTAGCCGCCACCGATAACACCCAGTACGGTGTAACCACCGATACCGTAGTTATTGCCGAAGATGCCCATGTCGCCACCGCTCTCACCTACCGATGTCGTCTCGTTCATTCCCTCGATAGGTATGTCAAGTGACCACTGTTCGTTGGTACTCTCGTCCTCGTCATCGCTGAAGTAGCCTTCCACACCGACCTTCACCTCGGTATCCTTTACCTGTGTGAATGAGCCGTAGCCACCGCCGAAGACATAGAAGTGAGGATTAGCATCGTCGCTGAATGACTTCTTCCATACATCCTTCTTGATAAGAGAAGAAGGCACAGCACCGTTGGTGACCTCTACCCTTGCTGTATCAGTCACTACGCAGGCGAGTTCGCCACCTGCATATATATTATGGTTATTGCGGAATACAGGAACTGCTGCGTTCTTATCAACCAAGAAGAGATTAGCATTGGTATCGCCCTTGGTACCGTCCCACAGTTTGAATGTGGATGAAGACCAGTCCCACAGCTTGTCCCATATCACGTGGGCACCGTTGACATATACAGATGTCTGACCGATGACATCGGCAGAAGTGCCCACCACGTCGTTACTTGTCATGACACCCTTACCGCCACCGAATATCTCGCCGGCGAAGCTACCCATAGATACGCTCACCTGTGAGTTACCCTTTACGTTTGCCTGGTTGCCGCCGCCATATATGTTGCCATAGATATATGCCTCCGTATTGGCAAGTGACACCATAGTACCGAATGGTTCGTAAGGATAGGTGCCAGCAGACAACGTACCTACGTCAGCGAGGTTACCACCTCCGAAGACGTTGCCAAGCACCTGACCACCGTTGACATTGACCGTGGTATTGGTATATACCGAACCCTCGTTACCACCGCCATATACCTCCTTCAAGCCGATGTGCTTAAATGACACACCTGTACCTGATGTCTTATCGAAGTTGTTGATGTTGACGTTGGTCATGTTACAATAGGTATTGGCACCATAGCCTGCACCATAGACGCTGAGCTGACCCGTACCCATACCATTATTTATATTGACAATGGTATTACCTCCGGAGACTACAGCCGAAACTGGCGTACCTGTGTATGTACCTATCACTGAGGCGAGGTTACCGCCGCCATATACATAGTGTGCAGTAGAGTTGTCTTCAACATAATAGTTGCCAGATGCCGTCACGTATGACGTTCCTGCACCAAGAGTTACCATAGTGTTGCCCCTGACGTCGGCACTTGCCGTAACGGTCTCGCCGCTGAGCACACCCATGCCGCCGCCGTAGATGTCGCCAGCTATAGCAGCACCGCTGACGTTTGCCGTCACACTGCCATATACGTCACCCTTCTCAGCACCGCCGTAGATGTCGCCACCGATGGTGTCGCCCTTGATGGTGAGGTTGACATTACCAAACACATTACCGATAGAGTCTGGTGCCTCGGTAACCTCTACGTTCGTCTTACCCATAGCGGCACCGAACACCTTACCCCTAACGACACCGCCAGTGATGTTCATTGTCACAGCATTCTTGTTGCCTATAGAGTAATGCTTGCTCTCACGTGAAGAAGTGCCATAACCCACATTGGCAATAGCACCGCCACCATAGATATTGCCCTCAAAGGTACCGCCACTGATGTTCATGGTTGTAGTACCATAGATACGAGCCATATCCTTGAGGGTCTTCTTCGTCGCAGCTTGGCTGTTATACATAACATCACCAAAACCGAGACCGCCGCCATATACAGGGCAGTGGAACGTACCTCCGGTAATGTTTAGTTCTACATCACCATATATCTGACCGAGGGTAGTAAAGTTGGCATAGTATGAGCCCTTACTTGAATCTCCTGCGTTAGTACGATTTTTCTTATAGTAGTAGTCAGTACCACGACCGCCAGCAAAGACACCATTGGTACAGTAGAACTCACCACCGTTGATGGTCAGCGTAGCCACTGGGTGGTCAGCACCCTCCTTGGCATATATATTACCGGCACGGTAGTTAGGATAACTGCCTTTATTATCGTTTAATATGTAAGTAGGCGTATATCCTGATCCGCCGCCATAGATACCATCGATAGACTTTGTTGATGTACCGAAGATACCATCGTTGATGGTGACAGTGGTCTGTGAGTCTTCAGGGTCTAAATCGGTGAAATCATTCGTATCAGCGTTATAGCAGTGTATATAGACCTTACGGTCACCCGTCGCGCCGCTGTATGTTGTCCAGTTGCCATAGAGCACCTTACCGCCAGTGCTTCCATTTCCTCCCCATACAACGCCGTTACCCTTGTCAGTATTCCAGTAAGGCAGACGCTGTGAGCTGGGGTAAGCATTTGTTGTTGTCAACGGATCATCATAGTGATACATACCATTCACGCCACCTGCTCCCGTAGCAAAGATACCAGGGAATACCTTACCCTCACCATCATTGGGATTGTTTTCCGGCAGCAACTTGAACGTACCACCGTTCATCGTCACTGAACTCTTACCATAGAACGGAATGAAAATCATACCGTCTGTGTCACCAAGGTGACGACCAAGACCGCCACCGTAAATCTCTGTTATAATGATGCGCTCATTCTTCTCGGCACTCGTCTCCCCCGGTGTGGCGAAACGTGAAAGCGACGGGTCGAGCAATGTGTTGGCACGACCGAAGTATGCATTGCCTGGCTGAGGGTAACCACCGTATGCGTACCATGTACGATAAGCACCGAGCGTACCGCTGGCAATACGTGCCACATGACCGCTATATACGTTGATGTCAACATCGCCGTACATGGCTCCCTCGTGGTTACCGGCAAGGATAAGACCTATGTCGTAATCGGCATTCGTTGTATTGCTGCTACCTATACATGACTTATAGGTATCATTCCACGTGCGATCCATATCCACGACAATCTTACACTTCACTGGCATGTTAGGTGTACCTGACATGCCCTGAGCGTTCTCTGACGCCTGACGGTGGGTGGTACAGATTACTCCGAAATGACCAGACTTGAAAGTCATGGTGAAGCCCTCCTTACCATGAGGGAATTTCTCATCCCATTTATTGCCGAGGAAGCCATTGGTATTGTCACGGAAGCGGGCGTCACCATTGAAACCGCCGAACACCTCAAAGTCAGGGGTGTTAGACCCTTCCATGTGACCGTAACTTCCATCAGCATAAACATACTCCATCTTCAGTCCGTCTCCGAACTCCACGCTGTTGTACTGGCAGAAGAAAATATCATAAGTACTACCTCCCGACGTAGCAGCATGTCCACGGAAAGTAAGGTGCTCAAACTTCGTGTCACCGTTAAGTCCTATAAAGTCTCTATCAGTTCTGAATGTTATCTTGGCAGAAGAAGTATAGTCATGATTATCCCACTTACCTGTGATGGTTGCATTCTTCCACAGCACGCTGTTCACCATTCCTGTCGCATAACCTGATGGAATTGATCCATTCCAATATGCGTCTGTCCCATTATATGTCCTGTTATACCATTCTTCATAAGAACCTTCAGTATATTGTGCTTCAAGACTCTTGTCAAGTCTGAAGCCTTCAATCGTTCGGTTGCCGTCACTCTCACTCATCAGCACGATGATGTTGTCATCCCATGTACCACCGTCGGAGAGGAGAGAATATGCCTTGTGCCATGACTTGACCGGCGTTTCAGGGGTAATACCATTGTTGGAGTCACTGCCTGAACCTGCTGGGTCAAGATATACCACCATGACATTAGCTGGCAACTTGTTTACCGTGAAGCGCCAAGTGTTAGCCTCTGCATAGTTGCTGTGTATGGTTGGGTCTGTCACTGTAATTATACAGTAGCGCATGGTAGTCTCCTCCGTAGTTACGTTGAGTGTAGCACTCGTTGCACCGCCTATCTCTTCACCATAGCCTACCGGACCTTTATACCACTGATAGGTTACATTGAAACCTGCATCAATAATGGTAGAGGTGGTGGCTGAGGTGGTAGGATTGAGAGAGAGGTCGGCACTCAAAGTCCAGTCACCTTCACTGCCCGTCTTGGAAGCCGAAGCGGTGATGTCATCAGTCTTGGATACGAGGATAACATCTGAGTCGGCACTATCCCCACCTATTGTAGCCCTGACAAAAATATACTGGTTGTGAAGGCTTGGTGTAGCTGTGTAGGTAGCAGCTGTGGCACCGTCGATAGCCACGTCTTGGTCAACGCCGGCAATACTTACCTTCTTGTACCACTGGTAAGAACGCTCACCCTCAGAGGCACTGTTGACCGTTGCCTCAAGGATATGGTCGGTGACAGTAGTACCGTCATAGGTATCCTTGGCGGTAACATACAGTCCGCTTACCTCGCCGATAGTCACAACAGGCTGTGAAGCGGCATTGGTGCTCCATGCCCACTTGTAGTCCTCAAGCAGGGTCTGCTCGTCGGTAAGGAGTGAAGAGTAGTCATTGAATGCCGTGATAACCGTAGGACTGAGGAGTGTCTCGAAGTTACCCTGGTTGACGCCCTGATATTCGTAGAGGTCCCTGGGGCTCTCGGTATAAACATTAGAGTTGGCATGAGTGCTTACACCCTTTATATTACGGTCGCCCCAGTCGGAGGTAACTGATGGATATTCATCGTTGATAGCCTTGTAGGTAGTACCATTGTAGATACGGAAGCCAGGCTGGTCAGCACCGTCCGTCTTGTTGCTACTGTAGTACATGCCAGTAGCATCAAAGGTAGCGGCAGCGGATGTCTTGGCAGTAAAGTGCCTTGCAAAGTCGAGGTAGCCCTTTCCATTATTTCCGCTCCATGCTGCATAGGCGAAGATAGGACCTATGATAGCATTGCGCGCACGTACCTTACCACTATAGAATGAAGGAGTGGGGAAAGGAACGGTATTCTGAGCAGCATTGGAATACAAGCTACCCACAATACCACCTATAAGGAAATACTGCGTCTGCTCCGCATTGGTGACGTTGGTAAACTCAGCATGCTGTATGTCGATATTGGCATCAGATGAGAGGTAGCGCATCTTTGCATTGGCAAGCGTGTTATTATCATTAGTAATACCTGCCGTAGCACGACCTACGATACCACCGATGGACAGGCGCTTGGCGGCAAGCTCGTAGTAGTCTGACGAACCATCGTCAGTGATGGTAGAATTGATGACAGAGATATTCTCAATGGTAGAATAGTTGCCGGCAATACCTGCAAGCGGACCGATGAAGCAATGGTTGCCCCTTGAGGAAGCACTGCCGTTCTTATAATAAAAAGAGGTGTTGGAGGTCTCATGCGTCAGTATCGCATCATCGATGATGAGATTACGCACGGCAGCATTGGATGCTGTAGTCTCACCCACCTTATAGTATTGATATTGGCTACCTATACAGCTGAAGAGTCCCCATGCATAAGTAGCACCATTGTTGTCGGCATAGCCTGCATACCACTTCTGGCGGAGTCCCTTGATTTTGTAGCCCTTACCGTCAAACGAGCCGACAAATGAGAAGTTGTTGTTGTAGTTACCGTTGGTACCGTCGTTATTGTATATCGGAGCACTGTTAGGACCTATAGGCATGAAGTCATAGCTGGTGTTCATCTCCACGTTGCCGTCCAACTCATAGTATGCCTGGTTGTAACCTACTGGATTCTGGCTCGCATTGTTGCCCACAGAGTTGCGGAAGTAGCACTTATTATTATTGTTGAAACCAGTGAAATAGACATACTCCTGACGGAGGTTACCTGGCTGGTTGAGTTGCTCGGAGAGCAGACGGAGCTCCTTCTCATTTTTAATAAGGTACGGGTGGTCCTTCGTGCCAGGGTCCTTAACATAGGTATGTACGCCATCAGTCTTGGTGCCTGCACTCTCAGAATCCTTATAGCGCAGACGTGCTACAGGGATGTAGCCCGTAGCCTGAGCGACTATAGTGGCATCTTTCTTTGCCACTACGATGACATTGGTACCCTTTTGATATCCGTCAGTATAGCTGAAACTTGGGTCAACAGACTGTGTGGTGCTGGTGCCCTTTGCCTCGCCATCCACATACCACTGATAAGTCAAACTGGCGGCATCGTCACCTGTTGCCTCAACGCTGAAGGTGTGTGGATCGAAGCCACGCTGTCCCTTGTTAAGGTCGGTGAGGGTGAGGGTGATGTCCTTTGCACCAGACTTACCCATATTGTTCTCTACGGTCTTCTCAAGAGCCGTCTCGTAGTCAGTTGCCACATCTGAAGCGAGATGCTTCACATCCCTATTGACACCCTGCTCATAGTACATGTAGTAGTCTGGATAGGTGGTGACGTTCTTGTTACGCTGAGGGAAAATATTCTGCTCGCCCTTCGTCCAGTCAGTTGGATCGGAAGGAGCGACAGAAGCGTATGTATCGTTGGTAAGATTATCAGAACGAGTCCACCACAGCACGGTAGAGTTACGACGCGGATGCGCTCCGTAACGATTATGGCGCATAAGTTTATCAGCATCAACGTATTTGTTTCCGTCTATCGTCTCTACGTCAGAAGCCTTATAACTGACATATCGCTTGGTGGTTCCCGTGCCTATGTAATAGTTGTCAGTACCGCCCTCCTGTGTAGGTGTGGCAAGAGCAGAGGTAAGACCTATCTTGTAGTCACCGTAACTCCATGAAGAAGACACACTGCGCTCTACCTCATCGGTAAGGTCTTCCGCTTCACCGTCATAGTAATTGATAATATGGTTCCAGTCGGGCTGACTGTCCTGAACGGAGGCGAGACAAGGAGCTACCTGAGCGTAAGGTGCATATATCTTACCTGAGAAATAGAGGTTCTCAGGATGTTTGTGAGATGCAACGTTAACACCTACTACGCCACCTACCATAAACAAGTTGCGGTAGAGATTTCCTGATGTGGCTGGTGAGAATTTGCTGAAGTCGATGTTACCCCCGATTACACTACAGTTGTCAACAATGTGGCGTGTGGCGGTGTTCTGATCGTTTCTGTACACATAGCCAACAACACCACCATAGAACAGACGCACATTTGGTGTAGTGAACGTATGTGCCGCATCCATGGTAACTGTAGGGTTTTTCACCACTATGTTCTTTACCTGAATGCTGGTCTGACCACTATCAGCATTAGGCACGCCGAAACTCATGTACCAGTTATCGGCATGGTTGCACTTGATGGTGATAGTAGGATTCTCAATCTTGATATTCTGGAAGCGAGAATAGTTGTTTGCCTTACCGACAAGTATGCCATAGTAATGGTTCTGATTGGTAGCAGTGGCATTATTGCTCTCAATAGTCAAAGACGGATTGAGAAGGGTAAAGTTCTTTGCCTCGGCATGCTTGGAACTGGTGCCACGTGCGCCGATAAAGAGACCATACTGCCTATTGCCGGAATACTGGCTTCCATCACCGGCATCGTTTGAGGAAGATGCCACGAGCTTCAGGTTACTGATAGTGTGACCACCACCATCAAATGTAGCCTCGAGCTGACGACCCTTTGACTCACCGAAGAACCACTCGATGTTGTTGAGGTCAATATCGGTGGTAAGCAGGAAATAGCCATAGTGGTTGACGCCCGTGAAGACATAGCTGCACAAGTAGCCGAACGTAGCAAACTTATAGGCGCTGTCGATGATATACGGATCATCCTCAGAACCCGTACCAGAGAAGTACTGACGAATACTGGAAGCCGAACCACCCGGGGTGCCATACGTGCCATCCCACGTGTCAGCCTGCGCCGCATTGTATGCGCCCGCGTAGAAAAAAACGAGTGCGAGAGCACAATACTTCAACTGCATCATGCTGTTCTCTGCGAACTGCTTGATGCTACTTGCTGTTTTTTCCAAAATGTCTTGTAACCTGAAATCGTAAATATTATTCATAAGCCTGGTCATAGCTTTTTGATAGTTTTTTCGTCTCTATCCTCCGTATTTCCGGAGGTTATTTTGTTAAATTTAGTTTCCTTGATTGTAATATAGCAGTGACCAGCCGAAATTTTTGCACCGCAAATTTACATATTTATACGCACGTGAGCAAATATTTCCACACCTAAACCCCCGATTTTTAAACTTTTTTAACCAAACGTGTTAATGCACACAATCTGTAACGCTTTTAAACACCTATGACACTTTGTAAACATTTTTAAAATCTTTCGTCGCAAAGTGTAAATTGAAACTGTGCAGGAAAAAGTTGCGAAATAGGTTTCTCCAAGAGGCTGGATATGGGGTTGTGATGCTAAAGCTTAGGGTTTAGAAGCTTAAAGCATAGGGTTTGCAAGCTAAAAGATATCCTTTTATAAGCCAAAAGATATGCTTTTCCAACGCTTTTTTCATCGTATTTTTGGCTTGAAAATGACATTTTTCAGAGACAAAAACCGCCCTCAAATCTTCAACAGGTTGAACATCAGTGCATTAAGAAAATTCGCGAGATTCCGATTTTTGAAAGCGCCTCGACAGTTGGTGACTAAAATCGCAAGGAAATGGGCTTTGCAAAAATCAGAGTGTAAGGCAAAAGAAACAAAAGCTTTGCAAAGTGTAAAAAAAGAAATGGCGGAGCCGTCAACAACTTTTTCATTCATTCTTTTGCCACATTAGAGAAAAATTATTATTTTTGCAACGAAATAACCAGAACTAACAATAACGATAACCATAACTACAATAATGAATAGAAAAATGATGAAAAGCGGAATAATCGCAATTTTGTGCGGTTTTATCGGAGTTTTTAATGTGCAGTGTGCTCAGGCAGAGGATACCACAGTCATACCGAGTGACTGGACTACAGTGAGGTATAATGACGGCGTGAGATACTCACAGTGGGTGATAGACTCACGTATCAGTGATTTTCGCGCTAATGCCAAGGCCAGGGGCTTCAATGCCTATGACGTACAGGGCAGGCAGATAAAGGGCAGTCTCGGCGCAAGCGCCTTCGACTACGTGCCAGGACTGGTGGCAAAGGCTATCATAGAGGCAGCGGCATACTACAACAAACAGACGTGGGCACGCCCATGGTTCTACTCAGTTGAGAGCTATGCCAACAGTTGTTTTGATGCTGCTCCCTCAGTGGGCAAGAGTCAGGATGACATGAACGCGGCAAAGATGTACTTCCCACTGCGCAATCTGGCACAGGGCGCATACAGCAAGTATGCAGACAGCCAGACAATATCTAACGCCGAGTGGGCGATAAGCAACATAGGACGTGCCTTCAAAGACCTCAACAAACACTACGCCATACAGGATACCACTCTCGCCGGCGCCGCCGGTGGATGGTGGCACAAGGGAAACTACGTGGACCAGATGTGGTGCGACGGACTGTATATGGGTGCTGCCCTGCTGGCACAGATGATAAACTACCAGAAGGCGGGATACGTGACAGGCAACGCCGAGGGCGACTGGGACCTGCTGACAAAACAGTTTGAGATATCATGGAGCTTCCTGTGGGACAAGGACAAGAAACTGCTGTGGCACGCCTTTACGGCAGACCCCGAAAATGATGCTTCAAAGGACTGGGCTGGCGTAGGACAGCAGCGCACCGAGGACGGCGGACAGGAGATAGTATTTCACTCTGCTGCATACTGGGGCAGGGCATGTGGATGGTACTTCCTCGCCCTGGACGACATACTGGAGGAGATGCAGGCGGCAGGACTGCAGAATACGAAGAACTACAACACCCTACTCTACTACCTCAACACACTGGCTGACGGACTGGCAGCACGACAGGACCAGAAGAGCGGATGCTGGTACCAACTGCTCGATGAAACCGACGATTTCGTCGCTACGGAGTATAAGGGCAAGAGCTATCCTGCCACTAAGAACTACCTCGAGTCATCATGTACCTCTATCTTTACCGCTGCATACATAAAAGGTATAAGGCTGGGACTGCTCGACAAGGCAAAGTATGAGCCTATAGCAAAGAGAGCATACAAGGGAGCAGTGAATGAGTTTATGATGCAGCAGCCTGACGGCACGGTGCAGCTGATACACAACTGCGCATCAGCAGGACTGGGCGCAAAGGATAAGCGTGACGGCTCGAAAGAATACTACCTGCTGGGACCTGACGTGCCACAGCGCAACACATACACAGAGGGTAAGGTGCTGGGCGGTTTCGTACTCGCAGCAACAGAGTACGAACGTATGTACCAGACGAACAAGGCGCTGATGCTGTCAAGCGACCTGTTGCCACAGTATAAGGTGGGCGACAGGATGATGGTAGGCACATCGGCAATGGACGATACAACAAAGGCGCAGTACCAATGGTACTACGCCAAGAACGAAAAAGCTGTCGTAAAGGGTAAGTGGAAGCCCGTGGGAACTATCATCACCGGCAACTCAACAACACTGACAGTCGAGAAACCTGGCTTCTACTACTGCACAGCAACTGCTGACGGCACCACGGTAAGGACGGGAATGACGATGGTTAAGTAGCTATATCACTCCCTAAAATTCAGAAGGCAAATCGCAGAGAGAAGCGCACGCCGCTGTGACGCGAATCGGGAATATGACGATAGGTAAAGCGGTGAACGTACTCTATGTTGAGCATATTGAAGATGTTGTGCAAACCGATAATGCCCTCAATATACGGACGATCCTTATCCATAAGTCTGTAAGTCACATTGTGCCATGGAGTGAAATCCAGTGACGGGATATTCTTGCGAGTGAGATATCCCCACAGCATACGTATGCCAAAATATTCCTTCAGGCGGGCGCGCTTCAGCACAGGTATGGAACCGACGAAATTACCATTCGTCTCCCACGACAGCATGAGCTGCGTATAACGATCATTGATAAACTCGTTGCTGCTGATAAGCGAGAAATTCTCATCGTTGATGACGTAAGACATATTGGCTGCAGGAGAGAGAAGCAAAGGATAAGGCACCCTATTCCATACGGCACCTGCTTTGAGGAATGTCTTTCCTATACCCCAGTTTCCCAGGAACCAGCGTTTACTAACCTTCATCTCTGTAACCTGATAGTTGTGCTCACCTCCTAACAAACCCTTGATGCCCCACTTATGGGCTATGCCGATGCTCGGAGCATCACTATTGACAGGTATCTGACTATTGGCAAGGTAGTAATAGCCACGTGAGGGATTATACTCCACCTCAAACTGTGCCTCACTGGTGCGCATCTTACCGAAGTTATGGGGACCTGCCGACTCATCGCTCTCAAAGCTCATGCCGACACGGTACTTGAGACCAAACTTCTCGTCACGCTCAAACATAATGCGCTGTTGATTATAGAACATACTGTTATAATCGGAAGCCCAACGGAGAGAACGGAAGATATCGTCATGGTCGCCCTTATCAGAACGCTCACCGATGACACATATATCATGACGCGACTCGACGAAGATGTTACGACGAGGATATTCGTTTGCCTGGTACTTCTTGTCGTTAAAGGAATAGGTAAGACGTCCAAGGTAATGAAAACGATGACTCCTGAAGCCGTATGCAACATAACCATCGATGAAAAAACGCCGATGAAACCGCGCCGTTGTACTACCTCCGAAACGCAGACGCAGTCCATCAATATCATTAAAAGAAATCAGCGCACGCGTGGGTGCTATGACGAACTTTGACGGATTTGCCGTCTCTATATAGTTATTGACATAAGCACGGGTAATCCACATGGGGATACGCAGGGCAGGTATGCGTCCCACATAACCCAATATCTCGTTGATACGCACCTTGGTACCAGATACAGCATAGGGGTCTTGCGCTATGAGGGTACGATTGACGCTATCGGTGCGGAGTGAGTCCAACGGGATGTCATTGACATAACGTGACCAGAAATGGGAATCGCGATATTCTGCCTTGGGATCATAGCGCATGGAGGTTTTTCCCCTCAATAGTTCCTTATCGATGGAATCGGTAGAAAAGTCAGAAAAACGTTGTGTCTTGGCATAGCACAGCCTACCCCATTTACCCCACGGACGAAGCTCTGCCATGACATCGTTACGCTTCATCACCCAATCCGACTGAGGGGAGCAACCGTATTCCTGTGCTATATAGAGACTGTTCAGGGCGTTATTCTTACGTTTATGGGGGAACATCAGACGTATAAACTTGACACGGGGCACTGAATCAACAAAAAAGATTACATCACCAGAAAAGGCGGATTTATCGCCTTTTTTTGCATAAAAATAATAATGATACGTCCGACAGGAATCAGTGACCGATGATGCTATCAGTTCATAATCATAGTGACTGAGGGCATCACGTCCCACGGGTGAGTACATGGTGTGGTAATCCAAACGTATGGCATTGGCAAAGATATTGACATCGCTGTACTTCTCACCCACAAGCACTTGAAGGATGTCACCTGTATCAAATACATTATTCATTCCTTCGCGCCTGATACCTGTAACGACAGCCACCTCTCTCTTGGGAGTGCTACGCCAATAATTCTCTTCCACACGCTCATCAGTCATAAGGGGAATAGAGAATTTATTGTCGAGGTCGTTTTTCTCTATAAAATTGCGAATCAATCGGTGTTTTTTTATGAATTTCTGCTGCACATTGAGAGGGTCAACATCATTGAGCGTGAGATCGCGACACTCGTACTTAGTGAAGCTATAATAGGGATAGCGATGATAGTCATAGCCATGCAGCCTGGAGATAATACTCTCAATGGAGGAAAGGGTATCTCTGACGGAAAGGCTGTCTGCCTCTTCGTGAGCCGCCACTGTACTACCGAACGTCAGCAATGACAGGAACAGGGATATTATGAATCTTGACCTATGAATTGTGAACTGATTACAGTTGTTCGTATTTTGCCAAACCGAGTTTGAGGTAACGCACGTACTTGTCTATATCCTCATCGTAACCATAGGAACTGGTGAGGGGTTTGCCATCGGGGGTGAGTATAACCTGGAACGGTTGGGAGATATTGCCAAACTTATAACTCTCGAGATAGCTCCACATATCGCCCATGCTGCGCAGGATGCGCTCCTTACCATTGACAGTGATGCGCTGTGGTGACGGCAGTGGGGTACGGTCATCGACATGCAGCATGATGACAAGGTAGTCCTTATTGATAATCTTACGCACACGCGGGGTGCCCCACACCGCAGACTCCATCTTGCGGCAGTTCACACAACCATAGCCTGTAAAGTCGAGAAGAACGGGTTTGCCTGTCATCTCTGCTGCTGCCATACCTTCTTCGTAAGAGGTATAGTGGGCAGGAAGGGCAACCCCCTCTGTATCATCGATGGTGACATCATCTCCCGAGAGAGGGAGAGAAGAGGATGGCGGTGGTGCGAAAGCGGAAACGAGATGGCACGGCGCGCCGAAGAGTCCTGGTATGAGGTATATGACCAAAGCCACGGACAGAGCGGCAATGGAGAGACGCGCCCATCCTATGTCACGGAAGCGTAGCCACCCCGTGTGATACAAGGCGAGCATGAGGAAGATGATAATCCACAGGATGAGGAAGAGCCAGCGAGGCAGGATACCCCAACCGTATGCCATATCAGCAACGCTGAGAAACTTCAGCGAGAAAGCAAGTTCGAGGAAACCAAGGGTGACCTTGACATGATCCATCCACATACCAGAGCGCGGCAACTTCTTCAATATAACAGGGAAGACCGCAAACAGGGTAAAAGGCAGCGCTATGGCGATAGAGAAGCCAAGCATGCCGACAGCAGGCGCGAGGATGTCACCCTGCACCGCTATCTCAACAAGCAGATAGCCAAGGACAGGCACGGTACACGAGAAACTGACCACTACAAGGGTGAGCGCCATGAAGATCATGCCCAATATACCACCGTGGGTATCGGACTTTACATTGAGTTTGTTGGCCCACGACGAGGGCAGCCGTATCTCAAAAAATCCGAGGAATGAGAGTCCGAAGATGATGAGGAGGAAGAAACACAGCACATTGAACACCGCATTGGTAGAAAGGGCATTCATGGCATTGACACCAAAAAGCATCGTCATGATGATTCCAAAGAGCATGAACAGCACTACGATACTCACACCATACCACGCAGCATCACGTACTCCTGGCATGTGAGAGTAACGCACCATGGCGCGCCACAAACGGGAGCTCAGAGGAGCATCGTCAGCCTCAGCGAAGGAGGAGTAGAAGACGGACTCACCCCCAGCCCCTCTTTTGAAGAGAGGGGAGGAATTACTGTCATCATCAGCAAGTGCATGCTGCTCCCCTCTCTTAATAAAGAATGATACCGTAAGAGGTATGATAGGCCACACACAAGGAGTGAGGAGCGTGAGCAAACCACCGATAAAACATATCACAAAGACCTCAAAGAGTCCACGATGGATGGGCATGGGACGCTCACTGAGCAACTTCAGTTCATCAATGATGGGAGTCCACAACGGCGAGGCTGCACGCTCAAAAATAGAAAAGACGGTGGGCTCAGGGGAAGATATAGTGCTTATAGTATCTATAGTACCTATAGTACCTATAGTATCTATAGTGACTATAGGAGCTGCAGCAGGCTGCTCTGGGCCTTTTGAGGGGGCTTTGTACTCAAACTCTACCGATGCAGGGGCGAGACACTGCACATCGTTGCAGCCGTAGTACTCCATATAACCGCTAAAGGAGTATCGGGGGGAGGTGATGACGAGGCGCTGTTCATAGACAGCGGGGCGCACCTCACGGAGTTCGCCCTTCGGTGAGACACCCTCAAGCGACTCCATGACAAGGTCGGTATTGAGGTGATAGCCGTCTTCCACCTTGCCGTCAAAGCGAAGCAATAATTCCTTATCGCTCACCTTGGAGATACTCGAGGTAAACGAAATCTGAGCCTGCGCACATATAGCAGACAATGTTAACAATATGACAAGTAAGTGGCGCCTCACACCTAATTTTTCTGCAAAAATAATAGTTTTTTTTGTAAAAATTGCTATCTTTGCAACGAAAATACGCTATTCCCCGTAAAAATGGCATGAAAAAAGCATTTGTCATCATATCGCTGTCAACCATCATGTGCTTAGCCAGTGCATGGATGAAGGCATCGATACAGGATGACGCTCCGGAGATGGCACCCGACTTTACACTGCCAGACATCGATGGCAATGAGTTTACGCTGTCAAGCCTAAGGGGGAAATATGTAGTGCTCGACTTCTGGGGCACGTGGTGCAAGATATGTCTGAAAGGAATGCCGAAACTTAAGGAGGCACAGAATACATACAAAGGGAAGTTTGAGATAGTAGGGGTAGATTGCGGCGACAAGACAGTGAAATGGCATCACTGGGTGGACTCGCTGAAAGAAGATATGCCATGGAAACACGTGATAATGGGCAGAAAGCTACAGGTACAGCAGGAGTACAGGATAAAAGGCTACCCTACAAAGATACTCATAGACCCTGACGGCAAGATAGTAAAGAGCTTCATCGGGGAGGACCCGCGATTTTACCTCATGCTGGAGGAAATGTTTGGAAAATAACCGAAATTGTTAAGAAAATAAAAAATATCCCTATATAATAAGGTGTATAGGGATTTTTTATATACCTTTGCACCCCGATAACGAAAACAGGAACGTTAACGGGAACGATAACAAAAAAAACAATATAGATGCAAGACAATTTAGTTATAGTGGAGAGCCCCGCGAAGGCTAAGACCATTGAGAAGTTTCTGGGCAAGGACTACAAGGTGATGTCAAGTTACGGACACATCCGTGACCTGAAGAAAAAGGAAATCAGTATCGACATGAAACGTCTGGAGCCAGAATACGAGATACCTGAAGAGAAAAAGAAGGTAGTGGCAGATCTCAGAAGCAATGCCAAGAAAGCCAAGAAGGTATGGTTGGCATCGGATGAAGACCGCGAGGGAGAAGCTATATCATGGCATCTGTGCGAAGTGTTGGGACTTGACGAACAGAACACCAACCGCATAGTTTTTCACGAGATAACAAAAAATGCCATACTCGATGCTATAGAACACCCACGACACCTCGATATGAACCTCGCCAATGCTCAGCAGGCACGAAGGATGCTTGACAGACTGGTGGGTTTCAGTTTGTCACCTGTGCTGTGGCGTAAGGTGAAGCCTCAGCTGTCGGCAGGAAGAGTGCAGAGCGTGGCAGTAAGGCTTATAGTAGAGCGCGAGAGGGAGATACAGGCATTCAAGGCTGAGGAGTATTTCCGCGTTACTGCCACATTTGTCATCGACGGACAGGAGGTAAAGGCTGAACTCGACCAACGCTTTGCCACACACGAGGAGGCTCTCGCATTTCTCCAAGAGTGCAAGGGGGCACAGTTTACCGTCGCATCGATACAGAAGAAGCCCCTGAAGCGTACTCCTGCACCACCATTCACCACATCAACTCTACAGCAGGAGGCTGCAAGAAAGCTCGGTTTCACCGTAAACCAGACCATGATGGTGGCACAGAGACTGTACGAAAGCGGACACATAACATACATGCGTACTGACTCCGTAAATCTCTCAAAGCTATGCATAGGAACAGCAAAGGAGGCGGTGAAGGAACTTTATGGCGCTAAATACAGCAAGTCGCGCAACTACACCACGCACTCAAAGGGTGCACAGGAAGCGCACGAGGCTATACGTCCGTCATATATGGACCAAGCTACCATACAGGGTACGGCACAGGAAAAACGCCTCTACGAACTGATATGGAAACGCACCATAGCAACGCAGATGGCTGACGCCGAGATCGAAAAGACAACGGTAACTATCAACATTAACGATAACCCTAACCTTAACTTCATCGCTACGGGTGAGGTGGTGACATTTGACGGTTTCCTAAAAGTATATCGTGAGAGCATCGGCGACGACGACAACGACAACGGAAGCGACAACGGAAGCGACAATATCATGCCAACAGGAATAAAAGAAGGCATGGCAGTGGAGAGCAAAGAGATAATCTCTACACAGAAATTCTCACAAAGCCCACTGCGCTATACCGAAGCATCGCTGGTACACAAACTGGAAGAACTCGGCATAGGACGTCCATCAACATACGCTCCTACCATATCAACGATACAGCAGCGTGAATATGTGGTAAAGGGTGACAAAAAGGGTGAAGAACGTAAATATACCATTGACACCCTGAGCGATGGCAACATCACCACACAGAACAAGAAGGAGATAACAGGTAACGAGAAAGGCAAACTGCTACCCACAGACATAGGCACTGTGGTCAACGACTTCCTCATGAAGTACTTCCCTGCTATCATGGACTACAACTTCACTGCTAACGTGGAGGAGGAGTTTGACTCCATCGCCGAGGGAAAGATGGACTGGCACAAGATGCTGAAGAAATTCTACAAGGACTTTGAGCCAACAGTAGAAAAGACCATGAACGCACGCAGCGAGCACAAGGCAGGAGAGAGAGTGCTGGGTGACGACCCCAAGACCCACAAGCCCGTGATGGTAAAAATAGGCAGATATGGCCCATTGGTACAGATAGGCAGCTCTGACGACGAGGAGAAACCACGTTTCGCACAGTTGCCCAAGGACAAGTCTATTGAGACAATAACGCTCGAAGAGGCATTGGAACTCTTCCGCCTGCCACGTGTGATAGGCAATCTCGACGGTTCTGACGTCACGATAGGAGCAGGACGCTTTGGACCATACATACTGCACAAGAAGAAGTACGTATCAATACCAAAGGACATCAATCCTCTGGAGATAACACTCGAGCAAGCAAAGAAACTTATCGATAACAGCCGTAAGGAAGAGCAACAGCGCCACATAAAGACCTTTGAGGAAGATACAAAACTCGAAGTGATGAACGGACGCTATGGTCCATACCTCGCATATGACGGCAAGAACTATCGTCTGCCTAAAGCCATGCACGACAAGGCTGCTGAACTGACATACGAAGAGTGTATGGCAATAATCAACAAATAATCCTCTACCCATCTCCCCAAGAGGGAGGAGTAGCATGACCAGAATAATACTGATAGGATATATGGGCGCAGGCAAGACAACGGTGGGCAAAGAACTCGCCAAAAGTCTTGGTGTGCCCTTTTATGACCTCGACTGGTACATCGAAACCCGCATGCGTAAGAAAGTCAAGGAGATATTTGACGAGAGAGGCGAAGAGGGCTTTCGCATGATAGAGCACAACATGCTGCATGAGGTGGCTGAGTTTGAAAACGTC
Source organism: uncultured Prevotellaceae bacterium (assembly GCA_946187445.1). Lineage (GTDB taxonomy): Bacteria > Bacteroidota > Bacteroidia > Bacteroidales > Bacteroidaceae > Prevotella. Next base: position 75,155 of record CAMHQF010000003.1, on the reverse strand, counting down.
GTGATATCATGCGGTGGCGGCACTCCGTGTTTCTTTGACAATATGGAGTACATGAACGGACAGGGTGACGTAGTGTATCTCAGGGGAACACCCGACGTATTGTTTCGACATCTCAAGATGGGCAAGGGAGTACGTCCGCTGTTGCTCGGCAAGAGTGATGAGGAACTCATGGCATACATCACCGAACAGGTTAAGAAACGCGAAGAATACTACATGCAGGCAAACCACATAGTGGAGATACCATGCATGGAGGATGAAGATAAGATAACTGAAACAATAGAGAAAGTTAAAAGGAAACTGGGAATATGAAGCGTTGGACCATAGAAGACAGTAAGGAACTATACAACATAAACGGCTGGGGTACGTCATACTTCGGCATCAATGACAAGGGACACATGTACGTGTCACCCTTGAAGGACGGCGCACAGGCTGATTTGCGCGAAATCATCGATGAGTTGCAGTTGCGCGATATCTCCACCCCTGTGCTACTACGTTTTCCGGACATCCTCGACAACAGGATAGAAAAAACCGCCTACTGTTTCCAGAAGGCGGCGGAAGAGTACGGATATACCGGAGAGAGTTTCGTAATGTATCCTATCAAGGTTAATCAGATGCAACCCGTGGTGGAGGAGATGATATCACACGGCAAGAAATTCAACCTCGGACTGGAGGCTGGTTCAAAGCCCGAACTGCATGCCGTCATCGCCGTACAGTGCCAAAGCGACGCTCTCATAATATGCAACGGATACAAGGACCAGGCATACATCGAACTCGCCCTGCTTGCACAGAAGATGGGCAAGCGTATCTTTATCGTAGTAGAGAAACTCAACGAGATAGACACCATCGCAAAAGCAGCAAAGAAACTCGGCGTGATGCCCAACCTCGGTGTACGCATCAAACTCGCCTCATCGGGTTCGGGCAAATGGGAAGAAAGCGGTGGCGATGCATCGAAGTTCGGACTGACGGCATCGGAACTGCTGCAAGCCCTCAATCGTCTGGATGACTATGGCATGCACGACTGCATGAAACTGATACACTTCCACATTGGTTCGCAGATTACCAAGATACGCAAGATACAGTCTGCTACACGTGAGGCGGCACAGTTTTATGTCAACCTCCGCAAGAGTGGCTACAACATAGAGTATGTCGATTGCGGCGGCGGACTGGGTGTTGACTATGACGGTACGAGGAGCAGCAACTCCGAGTCGAGTGTCAACTATAGCATACAGGAGTATGTCAATGACGTGATGTACACCTTTGTGGACGCTGCAAACAAAAATGGCATCCCCCACCCTAACCTCATCACCGAGTCAGGTAGGTCGCTGAGCGCCCACCACTCCGTGCTCGTCATTGACGTGCTCGAAACGGCTTCTATGCCAGAGATGTCGGAAGAGTTTGAAGCCAAGGAAACCGACCATCAGTTGGTTAAAGAACTGTATGATATATGGTGCAACATCGACACGCGTTCGATATTGGAAGACTGGCACGACGCCGAACAGATACGCGAGGAGGCACTGAGCCTCTTCTCCATGGGAATGGTGGATCTGAAGACAAGGGCAGAGATAGAGTCTATGTACTGGAGCGTATGCCGTGAGGTACTGGCACTCACCAAACAACTGAAGCACGTACCAGAGGAGTTGCGCGGCATCGACAAACTGCTTGCCGACAAGTATTTCTGCAATTTCTCTTTGTTCCAGTCACTGCCTGATGCATGGGCCATAGACCAACTGTTTCCAGTAGTGCCACTGCAAAGACTCGACGAACGCCCCACACGCCAAGCTACCCTGCAGGATATCACCTGCGACAGCGACGGCAAGATGACCCATTTCGTGACTGGTGCGCACCTGTCATCAACACTTCCCGTACACGACCTGCGCAAGTCAAAGGAGCCTTACTACATGGGCATATTCCTCGTAGGAGCATATCAGGAGATACTCGGCGACATGCACAACCTCTTCGGAGATACCAATGCCGTGCACATCTCCATGAAGGACGGCACATACCACATCGACCAGGTCTTTGACGGTGAGACCGTGGAAGAAGTACTCGACTACGTACAGTACAACCCCAAGAAACTGGTGCGCCAGCTTGAGATATGGGTTACAAAGTCAGTAAAACAAGGGAAGATAAGTCTTGAGGAGGGAAAGGAATTCCTTTCTAACTACCGCTCAGGACTGTATGGTTATACTTATTTGGAATAGTAACTATAGATACTATAGTCACTATAGGTACTATTGGCACTATACCCACTATAGCCCTCTAAAGAAGTGCCAGATAACGATACCTGCGGTCACTGATACATTAAGAGAGTGCTTGGTGCCATACTGCGGTATCTCAATACAACCATCACACATATCGACGACATCCTGATGTACGCCTTTGACCTCATTGCCGAGGACAACGGCGTACTTCTTTTTGTTAAGGTCAGGATTAAAGTCACCAAGCATAGTGGAACCGTGACATTGCTCTACGGCGAGAACCTCATAGTCTTCGTTTTTCAATGATTCCACCGCAATTTTTGCAGAAGTAAAGTAACGCCACGCCACACTCTCCTCTGCACCCAATGCAGTCTTGTGAATCTCCTGTGAAGCCTTCATCGTGCAGTCACGCAACAGTGTGCCGTCATCGCTTCTAACCTCATCGGGCGTTGCCGTGATGCCACAGAGATATATCGCCTCCACTCTAAATGCATCAGCAGTGCGAAACACACTCCCCACATTGTAGAGGGAGCGCACATCATCCAACACCACTATGAGTGGCATCTTCTCCGCCTTGCGAAACTCCTCTACGCTGAGGCGGTGCATCTCTATTATTGAGGTCTTCTTCATCTAAAACATAGCACTCACTCTCTTGATACCACTGACGAGGGCATCAACCTCCTCTTTATTATTATATAACGCAAATGAGGCACGAACCGTACCATTGATACCGAGACGGCGCATGAGAGGTTCGGCACAGTGATGTCCAGTCCTCACTGCTATGCCAAGACGGTCAAGCAATGTTCCCATATCAAGGTGGTGAATATCACCAACAAGGAAACTGATGACCGCATCGCGCTTTGCTGCATCCAATGGTCCAAAGATACGCATCCCTGGTATGGTCTGCATCTGCTCAAGGGCATAACGGGTCAATTCACGCTCGTGAGCCTCTATCTTTTCCAGTCCTATACCTTGCATATACTCTATCGCCTTTGCCAGTCCGTGGGTGGCGATATAGTCGGGCGTGCCTGCCTCAAACTTATACGGCAGGGCTGCGTAGGTCGTCTTCTCAAATGTCACCGTACCTATCATATCTCCTCCACCCTGATATGGTGGCATCTGCTCAAGGTATTTCTCTTTGCCATACAGCACGCCGATGCCTGTGGGACCATACATCTTATGACCTGAGAAAGCGAAGAAGTCGCAGTCTATGTCCTGCACGTCAATCCTCATGTGGGGTGCCGACTGCGCACCGTCTATCATACACGGCACTCTATGTTCATGAGCTATACGCACTATATCCTTTACGGGGTTGACTGTTCCCAGCACATTACTCACGTGTGTGACGCTGACGAGTTTTGTCCTGTCAGTGAAGAGAGCCTTGTACGCCTCAAGGTCGAGTATGCCGTCATCGCTCATTGGTATCACCCTGACCACTATGCCCTTCTTCTCTGCCTGTAGCTGCCAAGGCACTATGTTGGAGTGGTGCTCCATAGTGGAGATTATCACCTCGTCGCCCTCGTGCATAAAAGCCTCCACGAAACTCGATGCCACGAGATTTATTGCCTCCGTGGTACCACGTGTGAAGACTATCTCAGAAGTCTTCTCCGCATTGATAAACTGTCTCACTGTTTCGCGTGCTCCCTCATGTAGGTCTGTCGCCTGCTGCGAGAGGTAGTGCACACCGCGATGCACGTTGGCATTCACGTTGAGGTATTCCTCCCTCATGGCATCAAGCACGCAGAGCGGCTTCTGCGTAGTCGCTCCGTTGTCGAGATATACCAATGGATACTTGTCGTATATTTTTCGCGATAATATGGGGAAATCCTGACGGGTCAGTTCACAGTTAGTTTGCAAAAGCTCATCACTTCGTGTCATAGTTCACAGTTCATAGTTATTTACAAATCTTACACGTGCCGCAACGCTCTTCCCTGCTGAGTCGCTTGTCGATGATGATGTGCAGTCGGTCACGGAACGCCTGCCAGTGCATCTCGTCAATCACCTGTGATATGAAGGCGTTCTTGAGCAAGGTCTTTGCCACTTCAACAGGTATGCCGCGCTGCTGCATATAGAAGAGAGCGGCATCATCCATCACACCTACCGTAGAGCCATGGGCACACTTTACGTCATCGGCATATATCTCGAGCATCGGTTGGGTGTACATACGTGCCTCGTCACTTGCCACCATGTTGTTGTTAGTCTCCTGAGAGTAGGTCTGCTGTGCCCCCTCCTCCACGAGTATCCTTCCTGCAAAGGCGCCTACCGCTTTGTCGTCAAGCACATATTTATACAGTTCGTTGCTCTGGCATTGCTCCACCTGATGGTCTATGAGGGTGTTGTTGTCCACATGCTGCTCACGATCCGCTATCACAGCACCGTTGAGTGTCACCTCGCCACCCTTGCCCTGCATATATACATCGATGCCATTGCGGGTGATACCGTTTGATATGGTGAGGTTATTATGTCGCACCACAGCATCACGCCCTGTCTTCACATACATGTTGCTGAAGCGACGGCAAGACTGCGATGTCTCTTCCAGTTCGTAGAGGTCGAGATGCGAACCATCCTTGCACACCACCTCCACCACCTGTGAGGTGAGATACTGCCTGTCGCCATTTACGTGGTCAACGAAAAATATCGTCGCCTCACTCAGTTCCTCCATTATGATGAGCACACGGCGCACCACCATGGTGTCCTGTTCGCCGTTCAGCGTATTCTCTATGCGTATGGGGGCCTCTGCCTTCTGTCCCTTTGGCACATATATCACTATGGCATCATGCGCCAAGGCAGTATTGAGTGCCGTGAGCGCATCACCCTTATCTGCTACCTTGTTGTAATAAGGTATGATGTCTATCGGTGCCTCTTTGGCAGGATATACATGCTGCACACCCTTTATAGTATATGGCGCAAGGCTCAGCCCGTAGTCAGGGGCAAACGCCTCTGCCACATCGGTGTAGCGATATCGCTCCACCTTTCTGTTAGGAAAACCTTTCTTGGCAAACACAGCCATAGCTGCCTCGCGCTCGTTATTGAGTGCTTGGCATGACTGCCTCTCAAGCAAGGGCTTTACCTCGTTATATAGTTCGATGTATTGGTTCAACTTCTCTTTCTTTTATAGTTACTATAGATACTATAGTCACTATAGGTACTATAGATTACTATTCGTTATAAACTCAAACCCTTCGTTCTCAATCTTCACAGCAAGGTCGGCATCGCCCGTCATTACTATCTTGCCGTCTATGAGCACATGCACCACGTCAGGTTTGATGTAGTCCAACAGACGCTGATAGTGGGTTATCACCATTGCCGACGTCTTCTCGGTGCGCAGTTTGTTGAAACCCGTTGCCACTATACGCAGAGCATCCACGTCAAGACCTGAGTCTGTCTCGTCGAGTATGCAGAAGGTAGGTTCCAGCATAGCCATCTGGAATATCTCGTTGCGCTTCTTCTCACCGCCCGAGAAACCCTCGTTTACCGAACGCTTCATCAGCTTCTGGTCTATCTCCACCAACTGGCGCTTCTCCTTCATCAGTTTTATGAAGTCACCCGCCTTCAGCGGTTCCATACCTTGTGCCTTACGGCGTGCATTGACAGCCGCCTTCATGAAGTTGGTCATTGATACTCCAGGTATCTCTACAGGTGCTTGGAATGACATGAATATACCTGCGTTGGCACGTTCGTCGGCAGTCATCTCTAGCAGGTTCTTGCCGTCGAATATTATCTCGCCTTCTGTTACTTCATAGCGTGGGTTACCCACTATTACGTTGCTCAATGTTGACTTGCCCGCACCATTAGTACCCATCAGAGCATGTATCTCGCCATCCTTGATGGTGAGGTTCACACCCTTCAGAATCTCCTTTTCGCCAGCCTTGGCATGTAAGTTTTTTATTTCAAGCATTTTGTTTTATAGTTTTTCTCCAAAATGACATTTCGGAGTATTTTACCTTATCCCACTGACCCCTCCAAGCTAACGCTGAGGAGTTTCTGTGCTTCTACGGCAAACTCCATCGGCAGTTTCTGCAACACCTCTTTGGCGTAGCCGTTCACTATCAGGCCCACGGCTTCTTCGGTTGAGATACCTCGCTGGTTGCAGTATAACAATTGTTCCTCGCTTATCTTAGAGGTTGTTGCCTCGTGCTCCACCACCGCGGTATTGTTGTGAATGTCCATATAGGGGAAGGTGTGGGCACCACATTGGCTTCCCAAAAGCAGAGAGTCGCACGATGAGTAGTTACGTGCCCCGTCAGCTTTCGATGTAGCCCTTACCAGTCCACGATATGAGTTTTGCGAATGACCTGCCGAGATACCCTTTGATATGATGGTCGATTTGGTGTTCCTGCCCATGTGTATCATCTTCGTGCCCGTGTCAGCCTGCTGGTAGTTATTTGTCACTGCCACGCTATAGAACTCTGCCACCGAGTTGTCGCCACGCAGCACACATGAAGGGTATTTCCATGTCACTGCCGAACCCGTCTCCACCTGAGTCCATGAGAGTTTTGAGGACTCACCACGCAGGTCGCCGCGCTTTGTTACGAGGTTGAGCACACCGCCCTTGCCGTGCTCGTCACCAGGATACCAGTTCTGCACGGTGGAGTACTTCACCTCTGCCCTATCCTTCACCACTATCTCCACTATGGCGGCATGCAGCTGGTTCTCGTCGCGCATAGGGGCGGTGCAGCCTTCGAGATACGACACGTAGGAGTCGTCGTCAGCTATGATTAGCGTGCGCTCAAACTGTCCCGTGCCTGCTGCGTTAATGCGGAAGTATGATGACAGTTCCATGGGGCAGCGCACTCCTTTTGGTATATACACAAACGAGCCATCAGAGAACACTGCCGAGTTCAGGGCAGCGAAGAAGTTGTCGCGGTAAGGCACCACACTGCCCAAGTATTCCTTTATCAGGTCGGGGTGCTCCTTGATAGCCTCGCCTATCGACATGAAGATGATGCCCAGTTCCTTCAGTTTGTCCTTGTAGGTGGTCTTCACACTTACGGAGTCCATTATGGCATCTACCGCAACGCCGCTCAGCGCTAACCGCTCCTCAAGCGGTATGCCGAGTTTGTCGAAGGTCTTCTCCAGTTCGGGGTCTATCTGTCCGTCCTCCGTCAGGTTGGGGTTTCTCCTCTTCGCCATCGGGTCGGCATAGTATGATATAGCCTGATAGTCGATGGGAGGCAGGGTGAGATGTCCCCAGTCGGGCTGCGTCATGGTTTGCCAGTGACGGAATGCCTTGAGTCGGAACTCAAGCATCCAGTCAGGCTCACCTTTCTTTGCAGAGATAAGCCTAACCACGTCTTCCGTCAGCCCTACGGGTATTATATCAGTATGCACGTCGGTGGTAAAGCCGTACTCGTACTTCTGCTCCGCCACCTGGCGCACATATTCGTTCTTTTCTGCCATTTACTTTGTTTCTTCTGCCTGAGTATCCTTATTCTTCTCTATTGGCAGTTCCTCAGAATATCCATCATACCAAGTGTTGCTTCTCCAAGTATTCCTCCTTTCGAGATACCATGTCACATCCGACCCTCTGTAAGAGAACGTGGCTTCCAATATATCCACGTTTCCACTGGATGTAATATGCCATCTGTTGATATAAACGGGATAGCTTAAATCTTCGTAGTCAAGCCTTAGCCTGCCATTTTCCACATAGTAGTAGAATCTCGTCTCTGCTACTATCCTTCCCGCCTGATTATAGTCACGCTCGTAACCGTGTCCGGCACCATATTGCGGATCTTTCTCAAAGTAGAAATCCACGTAGTTAAAGGTTCTGCTTCTCCAATTTGCTGAGGTTACTTCACCTTCCCAATATCCCGCAAGCAGTCGTGCATCATATTCATCATCGTTACACGACGTCAGCGTGAGCGAAAGCATCGCCACGAGGGCAACTGCCATAAAGTTGTAAAATTTCTTCATAATGTCCTTTTTTTGATTTTTGCTTTGCAAAAGTACTCATAATTTTCGGTATATCAAAGTTTTTAGTTGCAAATGTCAACTTTTTATTGTAATTTTGTGGTCAATAATGGATATTGGCAACATAGACTTAGGCAGTCGTCCGCTCTTCCTCGCTCCTATGGAAGACGTGACCGACATCGGCTTCCGTAAACTGTGCAAGCGTTACGGAGCGGCGATGGTATATACCGAGTTTGTGGCGGCAGAAGCACTCGTGCGCTCCATCAAGGCTACGGTGCGTAAACTCACCATCAGCGATGACGAGCGACCCGTGGGCATACAGATATATGGCCGCACCACCGATGCCGTAGTGGAGGCAGCACGCATAGTGGAGGCAGAGGCGCATCCCGATGTGATAGACCTCAACTTCGGTTGTCCCGTCAAAAAGGTGGCAGGCAAAGGTGCAGGAGCTGGTATGCTGCAAAACATCCCCCTCATGCTTGAGATGACAGAAGCCGTCGTTAAGGCTGTCAACACCCCTGTCACGGTCAAGACGCGCCTGGGATGGAGTGACAGCAATCTGGTGATTACCCAACTCGCTCCCCAACTGCAGTCATGCGGTATCAAGGCACTCACCATTCATGGCAGGACGAGGGCGCAGATGTACACAGGCGAAGCCGACTGGACACTTATCAAAGCTGTCAAGGACAACCCCGCCATCACAATACCAATAATAGGCAATGGAGACATAAAGTCACTTGACGATGCCGACCGCGCCTTCGATACCTATGGGGTGGATGCCGTGATGATAGGCAGAGCTACTTTCGGACAGCCTTGGATATTCTCACGCAAGGCGGCAGAGACGATGAAAAATGCCGATAAAATCGACGTTTTATTGGAGTTGCTGCATATCAATATCGACTACATAGGCGATGAACTCAAGGCTATCCTCCACACCCGCCGTCACCTCGCCGCCTCACCTATCTTCAAAGGCATACCCGACTTCAAGTCCACACGCATAAAAATGCTGAGAGCGAATACAGTCACAGAGCTTACAGTTATACTCAACGAACTAAAGACAACATTATAAAAATGGAACAGGTTACAGTAATAAAAGTAGGGGGAGCTATCGTAGAAAGCGAGGAAAGCCTCACTACCCTCCTCAATAACTTCGCCGCCATCAAGGGCAAAAAGATACTGGTGCACGGTGGTGGACGCAGAGCCACGAAGGTAGCGGCACAGTTGGGAATTGAGAGCCACATGGTGGGCGGCAGACGCATCACCGATGCCGATATGCTCTCTATTGTCACTATGGTATATGGAGGACTGGTCAACAAGAACCTCGTGGCGCAACTGCAGGCGAAGGGTGTCAATGCCCTTGGACTCACTGGTGCCGACATGGATGTGATACGCTCGCACAAACGTCCGCTGAAGAAAGTCAAAATGGACGACGGACACGATGAAATGGTCGATTTTGGATATGTCGGCGATGTAGATAGTGCTGACGGCAAACGCTTTGCAGAACTCCTCGACTTGGGCATCACACCTGTCATCGCTCCCCTCACCCACGACGGACAGGGCAACATACTCAACACCAATGCCGACACTATGGCGAGCACCGTTGCCAAAGCACTTGCCCCATACTACGACGTCACCCTTATCTTCTCCTTCGAAAAGAAAGGAGTGCTCTCCAATCCTGACGATGACGACAGCGTGATACCCATCATCACCCACGAGTCATACCAGAAGTATGTGGAGGACGGCACAATCTCTGGTGGCATGATGCCAAAAATAGAGAATGCCCTCGAAGCCGTTGATGCCGGAGTGAAGAAGGTGGTGATAACGCTTGCTGAAAACATTAATAAAGAAAATGAGGGAACGGTGATACGAATATAGTTCCTATAGTTACTATATTTCCTATTGATTGACATAAAGCGCGACATATTGCCTCTCAAGAACATTATGTACCGCCTGGCACTGAGAATAACGCTCAACAGTCAGGAGGCGGAGGATATTGTGCAGGATGTCATCATCAAACTATGGAAACAACAATCAGGAGACACTCATATCGACAACCTTGAGGCATACACCCTGCGCATGGTGCGCAACCTTGCTCTCGACCGCCAGCGCATGAAGGTCAATCAAACGGAAAACATCGATGGAATGGACTTTTCTGGCACCTCTTCCGTAGAAGACTCCATAGAGCAAGATGAACGCATCACTGCCATACGCAAAGCTATGGAGCAGCTGCCCGAAAAACAACGTGTCGCCATGCAGCTCCGCGACTTTGAAGGCCGCTCCTACAAGGAAATCGCCGATATTATGGAGATCACCGAAGACCAAGTAAAGGTCAATATCTTTCGTGCTCGCCAGACAATCAGGCAATTGATATCTGCTTCTTAACTTCTTTTAACACGTCACTCTGTAACTTTTTGTAGCACCTATACGTCGTATGTTTGGACGAGATTAAAAAGTTTTCGTTTTCGTAGTCACCGTCCAGGTGACGTTTCGTAGGTGCTATGCACCGTTTCGTAACGAATTTATATGATGGACTACAAGTACATAGAACAGTTGCTCGACAAGTACTTCGAGGCGCAGACAAGCCTCGGAGAAGAGCAGATACTCCGTGCGTTCTTTGCACAGGAGGATGTACCAGCGCACCTGTTACCTTATCGCGAGTTCTTCACCTACCAGAGCTTCGGTAAGAACGCCGAGAGCCTTGGCAGTGACTTCGATGAGAAGATACTCAGCATCATCGGCAAGGAGAAGAGCGATGAGCCTCATCACGTAGTAGCACGCAAGGTATCGCTCAACAAGCGCCTGCGTCCACTCTACAAGGCAGCAGCATGTGTCGCTATAGTCCTCTCCATAGGTCAGGCATCACAGATGCCTTACTACAAGTCGGAGGCAGAACAGCAGGAGAGCCTCGCCCGCTCGTTAGAGCAGTTGCAGCAAATCCAGAAAGACAAGAATGCTGTGGCGCAGGGTGACTCAATCCTCCGAGTTGACAAATTGACAAATTGACGAAATAATTTTTCTATGCTTTAAAATATCCTAAACGATCTAACAATCAATTAAAACAGCAAAGTCCGGAAGCTGCGAAGCCAACGGATAAGTCGCTAAAAGACACATTGCAGTCTTTACGACATAAAGAGGAAGGTTATCATTCACCGTTGATACCTTCCTCTTTTTACTTTTCTTCGTCCTCAGTTGTTAACATTTCATAAAAGAGAACACTGTCCCTAAAACAATGTTAACAGCACCATCCAACATTGTCTATATATCCACAAATATGTTTAATTTTGGGCGTATAAAGCTATACATATTAGATATGCGCGCACACAACTACAAAACACTTACAATCATTTTGACTGCAGTCACCATATTGCTGGCAGCATGTTCTGACGATTTCAGCAACGAAAACGGCAGCGGAGACAAAGAGATTACCTTCACTACCAGTGTGAGCCCTATAAGCAAGGCGACCACATTCGATAGCAATACAGACCTGCAGACAGAAGGCAGCTTCGCATGTTTCGCCTATTCCGCAGAGACAGCCAACCCATACTACGATGCCACAGAGGTAACATGGGTCAGTGCTGAGAACAAGTGGAAATTCGCCAATAGTTTTGTACACTACTGGCCAGGCATAAGCCATCTCGATTTCTTCGCCTATATGCCTGCCACAAAGCCTGCATATATCAGCAATATAACCTACACCACAGCACGCCATCCGCAGTTTACATGCACGCTTCCCATGACAATCGAGGGACAGGCAGCAGCCAAGGAATTTGTATGCGCCATGGCAATCAACAAGAGCCAGGAGAACACACCTTCTGGTGTAAGTCTGCAGTTCAAACACCCTTTCGCTGTACTGAAGTTTAAACTTGACCCAGCATCAGGCACCGGGGTCACCATCAACTGGGTAAGGATAGAAGAAGACGACAATGAAGGACACGGCATATATACAGGAGGCACATGCACCATCGACGGAACAGTAGCTGACTGGGCAGAACAGGCAGCCAAAGATGTCTTCACATGGTCATCACTGACAGGCAACACGTATATTGAAGCTCCAGCCGACGAAAGCCCCTACCTGGTAATACCTAATGACTACAGCGCAACCAAGATGAGAATTTCCGTCAATGCAACATGGACAAACAGCCTGAGCACCATGACATTAACAAAAACCGCCACAGTACAGGACGTAACAAAAGACGGAAAAAAACTGATGAACTGGGAACCAGGCTATACCTACCTGTTTACGCTGACGCTCAGCGGCGACGCCCTCGTAGTTGACACGAACAAATACACTGTCGAACAATGGTAAACATGAACAAGCACAATATGGAAAATCTTATGAGACTTATGAAAGAGCACATACAGAGAACAATGCTTGCAGCGCTCCTGTTCATGACAGGAGGCGTGACGAATTATGTCACAGCAGCAAAGGTAACATACCATATACTCACAAAACCGTTTAACGTAAGGACATGGGACAACTCGGGTGACTTCAAGTCTAATATCCGCGTTGAAGCCCTGCAGTGCATCAGCGAAGAAGCAACGTTAGGGCTGCCCGACCAGTTCAAGAGTCCGCTTGCCACCAACTTCAGGTATTGGGCGAATGCCACATACACCTATGCTAATCTCTACGACAACCACACTGGTACCAAAATCGTAAACGCGAAATATTACATTTTCCAGTGTGAAGCGGAAAACGATTATGCTTGTCTTAGCAACGAGATTCTCAATCCTGGGGAAACATCCTCGGATGCTTATACCGACATATACGTAACCTACGACTACATCGGCGACAACGACACACTCAAACTTGACGGCGCAACAAAATATAACCTTTCCATAACTACTTCTGGTGGCACGCAGAAATATTTGTCCTACAACCGCAGCCGTAACAACCGTGTAGCAAATGTCAACGCCGCTGCCCTGTCAGGAGAGTATTTAGCAAGCGAAGACTTTGTCATACCACAAGAAGGAACAGGCTCCAGCCAACTTGGTTTCTTTTACAGCAAATGGGGACCTATAGGACTTTTCTTCGGATTCAAACTTGAAGGTCAAGACCCTTACAATATCACCATAAAGACCTCATACGCAGGAGAAGAACTACACATAACAGACAAGACCAGTGCGGATAAGACCGGAACTATCAAGCCATACGCAGGTTCCGCTCTCTTTTCCCAACTTGGCAACAGTCAGATGTGGTTTGACGCCAGCTACGACAGACATTACATAATCGAATCAGGCTACAGTTCTGCCTCAGACTATACCCCCGAGAAATACGCAATATGCAAGGCAAAATGGAACGCCGCCGCCAGCGATGCGGAACGATATCAAATCTGGACAGGATTCTACAGAGGTGAGACTCCCACACTGAATTCCTATGCCATACTGAATAATCCCAATGGCGGATATATGTTCGTTGCAAGTAAGGCGAACCAAGGTACTGGAAGTAGTACGGCTCCCACCATTAAACAGCCAAACAGCAGCAATCAGTACTACACTTATTATGACAACTATGACAATGATGCTGGCAAAAAAAGAAGCCAACCTTATTTTAAGCTACAGTCACTCAACTCTGCATACTCCACGAACTTCTACGAGATAAAGGACTATACCGTCAATATCAAGACACATGGCTCAGCGAGTACGCTCTCCACTACCATGAAGTGGAGCGACGCCAAGCTCAGTGACAATCCTGCCGACCACGTTCCTGACGCTCTCAAGCGCAAATACGTAACCTACAGCGCATACAAAGACGAGGCCCTGACCCAGCCTATGACAACTTTTGCAGAGGCTGCCGCCAACAGCAACGTGATATGGCTTGACTATACTGTGTCCAAATCACTGCCTTTTGAGACACTTGACGACGGCGACTGCTATACTGATGCACGCTGGTACACCATGCGTATGAACGGTACGGCAGAGCAGAAGAACATTGCCTACAACTCTTCCGACAACCTAATAACCGGCTCTACCTCCATAGGCAGCAACAGCGACCTTCATACCGGAGAAGACCAAGGTGTCAAGGTGCAGGTGGCATTCATCGGCGACCCATACGAACTGAAAATCATCAGCCGCGAAGCGAGTGAGGCTGCAACTACCGCTGCAGGTACCGCTGCAGCAGCAAGCCACAACCGTTACGTCGGCTGTGCCACGGGAGCTGCCGACGGCACTACCCTCAACACCAACAAGACTGGTTCTTCCGACATCAGCACATGGGAAATAGTGTATGAGAACTCAGACTTTGAGAGATTTGTACTGAGAGAATATGGCACCTATGCCTCTCCCAAATACATCGGCTGGAGTTCTTCCGGCGACCATCCCGTCACCTACAGCACCACGGAAAGCCGTATAAGGGTAGTTGAGCTAAAGAAAGTGCCTTATACCTACCACATCGTACGCAACGATGCCGGTGACATTGCCGTCAAGGCCATAGACAATCAGGACATGGGAACAATGCTGAGGACGTGGGAGGATATACCTGAGATTATTCGTAGTCCGTTCCTCAAGGATGCAACCTCTGTGACCTATTATGCTACTTTAGAGGATGCCAAAGCAAAAACATCCGCTATAAAAAACACACCATATAGCAATACTGGGGGCGACATATATGTAAGGTACGATGTATCAATCTCAGGCAAGGACTACAACGTAATCGTCAACAACAGGTACATCTATACCAGAAGCGATGCCGAGGACACTACCATCTACACAAAGGAGTCCATCACCACGGGCACAGGACAAGAATCCGAAGATTCCTATTTCCAGTGGACATTGGATTACAGCGACCCTTACCACATGACCATAACGAACAAGGGAAAAGACAAATACGTAAATGTATCGTTCAGCGACGGAGCATCAATAACATGGAGCGACACCCCTTCATATTTCGTAGCGAAAAGCGGTGCTATTACTGGCACCTTTGAAGCTATGGCAGCCACTGGTGACGGCGTTGATGCATCAACAACCTACTATAACATAGGCAGACCTGCAGAAAACACCGTGAAGCTTTACAGCAATGCCAGTTATCTGCATGGTAACCAGACAATACGTTTCCAACTTATCGGCACAAATGCTACAGTGGTGCAATATCACCTTATCGACAAAGCAGGAAAAGATCTCCTGCAGGCTGCGACACGACAAATCAACACAGATCCTGTTGGCTTTCCGCCTGAATTCAGAAGTCCGTTGGTAAGTACCTATCACTACTTTGTGGCAAGCGACTTTACCGTAACCGACGGCATATATACTCTCAAGACACCAACACCGACAGAGCTGACAGCAGTCGGTGAGAACGGACACATATACGTCACCTACGACGTAAACGACCTCGTGAACCTTCAGCGCGGACAGCTGTACCTGCTGAAGTATGAGACAGGCGACAACTTCCGTCAGGAGGACGGCGGCGACAACCTTTTGCCTTACGTGACTGACATGTCGGCTAACACATACAGGTACCAGGCGGTATATCCTTATGTAAACGGCGACGGCAACTTCTTCGTCTATGGTCAGGAACAGTACGAGATACAGCAGCAGGGCGCATCAAGCACACGTACACGATGGGCATGGTTCGTACAGAGCGACTTAGGAGACAAGGGCGACCCATACCATGTGAAGATAAGGTCGCGTCAGTCAGAATCATATCCTATCACTGACAGCAAAGAGTACAATGCCTTCTTTGCGACCTTTAAGCCTTCAGACTATGACACGGACAGGGCGGTGACCACCTTGGTGTGGCCAGGTATCTCCGGCGAGGCTGCAACAGACTACATGGTGCTCGGAAGCGAAGGACAGTACCAGTTGATGACTACCTACAAGGTGGACATGAATGGAGACGGAGACACCGACGATGCAGTAGATGAACGACAAGTGGTAAATTCATTCGAGCAGTACTGGAAGACGTACGACACAATTAAGAACAAACTGCTGTCAAGCATTCTAGACGCAGAGGACAAAGGTGCCAAGCTCTCAGTTTCTATCACTGTCCCAGAAAAGGCGAAATATATAGACCTGCTGAAAGATACATACGGCTTCCATAATTATGAGCATTGGGCATACGCTAAGCGTTTCAACGGCTATAACAACGGCTACAGCAGCACAGTAGGTACTCCCGAAACAAAAAAAGGCTGGGAAGAGATAGAACACTGGTACCAGACGGTGAACATGGGTGACGGATACTTTGACTTCGTCAAGACAAGCATAGACCCCGTTCTTATTCTTCTGGATCAGCATGGATGGGAGATAATGCGTAAGCCCATACCTACAAGCGATGATGACCCCGAGAGAGATGCCAAGTTAGAGGCAATACGTCCTTATACCAGTCCTATGGTGAAGGAGTACGCCTACTGGGCAACCGCAAAGAAACGCTCAGGCTTCCACCAGTACTATCTGCTCAGCGACCGCATGGGAGATGACCATACTTCCACAGACTTGACCAACCTCCCTCCATTCAGTGGCAAGAACGTACACGACAAGAAGGGCAACCTCAACGACCAGTACGTCACCTACATAGTGAAGGACGAATATGCACAGACCTACAATCCTGCCGACAAGACATCTAAGCCATTCGTCATTGAGCAGGGCACGAAATATGCCTCCACTTCTGACGGTTCCACCATTACCAAGAACGATGTTCCTGCCAATGGTATGCTGGATTACATAACCAACAATGTCATCAGTAATGACAAAAAATGGTATATCAAACCTAACTGGAACATCGACTACGAGATGGGATACGGCGATGCAGGTCACAGCTGGGCTGCCAAGAATCCTAATGCATACGACGATGCAAGATACAAAAACAACAAGACCGCCCAGTATATATCAAACAAGGACAGCCTTGGCTATTTCTCTTTCTCCAACGGCTTCGACCCCTATAACGTCCAGATAATGCCCGTTGACTATAACAGGGAATTCATGAAGACCAATGCCACAGGCATGAACCTTGACGAAGGTATCATGCACGGAGTGTATTCTGAGGCGGAAACAATTTCATTGGGCGATAGTATACCTGTCGTGACACCTGCCAACTCCATATGGTTCGACAGCAGGAAACTGTCCGTTACCAACACCACCTTCATGTTTGTGCAGGATGCAGAGGGCAACATGCAGCTGATGCCACGCTTCGACCAAGACCTCCGCATGAGCGAATTCGGCACACTGATAGAACCAAGTGATGCCAGCGTGGCAACGACATACACAAAACTGTATCGTCCTGTGGTATATGAGTACCGCATCATTGACAACAGCGGGCATGAGTCGCTGCGCTACAAGTCGGGCGGTGACCTAATGCCACAGACTCCAGACCACTTCAAGAGTCCGCTGGCAATGAACTTTACATACTATGCTTCTGCTACCAATGAAGGAGGCACCTACAACGTTGCCGATGAAATCGAGAGTTCTCTCGACGGTGTCACCCTGACTGACGACATAGTCTATGTACGCTATGAATTTAATGAGGAGTCGAACAACCTGGGCATATTAAAAGGCAAGTGGCTCACCATGCAGATAGATGAGAAAGATGCCAAATACGACAATGGAATAAAGGAAGGTAGCAGCAAACCTGCGACAATTGACGATGACGACAGGGAATGGCAGTGGAAGTTCCTTGAAACACCACAAAGTGAGCAAGACCCATACGCTGCATACATATTCAACCGTAGCCAAAGTGCGGGAACCAAGGCTATAGAAGACCGATTTGCCATTCTCTCCCACACCAGTGGAGGCTATGCACTTGCCAAGGCAGGACGTGAAGACTATACATACCAATTCCTTAACGGAAGCGACATGAGTACCAGCACCGCTGCCACGATAAAGACAGAAGCCGGCTTCACAAGTTCTGAAGGCACTTTCAGTGGAAAAGACTCCCAAGTGGAGTTTGCCGACGAAGTGGAGCATACCTTTACGTATAAGGTATATACCAACGAGGGCGTAAACGCCGTTGATGCCGTGCAGACACAGGATGATGTGACAAACAACAACTGGAAGCCTGTATTGCCGGAATCTGCACAGACACCTCTGCTCAACACAGACCAGTACCTTTACTATGAGCAGAGCCTTGCCGGAACTGTCGCAGAAAATGACACTCTCAACAAGGCATTGCCTTTCCTCTATGGTCTGTATGACGATGTAGTTTATACGCACTACACTCCATACAATGACAAAGAAAGTACCTATCTGGTGCCTAACGTCAGGAACGCAACAAATGTTGACCCTGTAGCACGCGGCGTAGGTTCTAACGATGCTCCTATCGGAATTGACGGCACGCGCCCGTATAACATCATCTGGTATCAGGACAACATGATGAAGAGCAACGGTACAGCCATTGCTTCCGATGCGAATAAAGATCTGCAGGCTTTGGCTGCTTACGAATGGGTATTTGAAGGTGATGACCCATACAGTATTAAAATCAAGAATTCAGGTACAGGAACATACGTACACGAGAACACAACAACTACCACAAATCTTAATGCTGAGGCTACCACCTTTATGCTTCTTGGCAAAGATAACTATGACTATGGAGTGTTTACAAAGACAGGCACTGCTGTCACTGGTGCAACCCCTGTCATGCTCAGCGGATACGGACAAAACCTGACCACAAGTGACCCAACGAAGTTCATAATCTTCGCACTTTCTACGTATAAGGTTATATATCACCTCATGATAAAGAATATAGGTCAAGACGTGATAATTCCATACAGGGAGACGACTGCAGATGCTGTCCAAAACACTAAGATAAAGTCTGGCACTACCATGCGTGACCTTAAAACGAAGAATGTATCTGGTATAGATGGAGACTGGTATCAGCTTGGCTCTACCCTCAAAGGCATAAAAGCAAGAATAGAAGCGGAAAAGGGTATTACGATATCCTCAGGTTTGTTCATGAGAGATAGTATATACTGCTATGATGCTGGTCACGTCAGCCTTGGCGCTGCTTTTGCAGTACCTACCGACTTCTATCGTCCCAACGTTAGCTATGACTTCTATATAGAAGGCGTTTACAGTGAAGATGGCACAACCGAGATTGCAGACATGAACGCAGAATACAAGGGTATAAAGACAGCTAACATGGGAGAGGATAGCAATTTGCTGGGTAAGGTCGTACTGGTGAACATAGTATATAACTTCACGGGTGGTTTGTCAACAAACTCCGGCAATGACTTTGTAGGAAGTGTCAGCCAGAACAAGTGGTACACATTTGAAACAAGCGGCGCCACACCATACAGGGCACACTTCACTGCTACGAATGGTCTCAAGACTGAAAGCGCATCCAACATACAATATACGAACGACTTCCTCTGGACACCTGTGGGTGACCCGTACGGATTCAAGATGTACAACCGCTACATTTACAAAAACATGGAAAATGACAGCGTGATGAGTACCTCAGACATATCTGCCGGCAGGGCTATAGCAATGACACAGGATGTTGCTGATCCAATCTATAATCCCGCAAATTCTGTTTATGAACTGCTCGCAAACAGTTCTACGACCCCTGGTTACTTCCGCATACACCCAGTTGTAAACAAAGACGGAGCACAGTACTACATGAACAATAACACCGGCACAGGTGCCATGACCCTTAGCACGACACCTACAGAATGGACATTCGGACTGAGCGAGGAGATACTACAACCATATCGTGACCGAGCCGGCTACGTCGGAGGACTCAACGCAACAGGTAAGACCGCATACGACAATGCCGAGGGAGAAGGTCTCGTGAAACTGATGAACCAGCAGACTATTGTTTATGACGATGACAACATTGTACCTTATTCCGCCGGCTACTACCGCATACACTCACAGCCTAACGCCGGTGGCTTGACCACCCCACGCTATGCGAGTGGATACAGGCATAAGATAGAGCTGACACCTGGTACAGGAACCGAATTTGCACCTGTTGCAATACCAATGCACTTCTACGAGCAGACCGAATATGGCATGGACGATCCCGTGTTCGGCGACTTAGGCACACCAGGTACAGATTTCACTGAAACAAATGCCACACGCGGTGAAGTGCCTATCACAACGGTGGATGAGGATCCCGCAAGCATCTTCCGATTCACAGGAGAGGCAAGCGCTGTCACTATGAGCACACAGGGACTGTATGTCATCGGCAATACCACGACGAATGCTGCAGAGATGACAGAGACCGAGGGAAGTGCCACAGCGTTCCAGATTGAGGATATCGGTGGTGCCACGCTGCTGATATACAACCAACCTGGAGTAATCGGTACGAGAAAATACCTCAACTGGGATCAAGGCTCAAAGAAATATGACTTGAAATACTCCGTACCTTCGCCCGTCTATGACAGATGGTGCATACAGCCTGTGCAGAAAAGCACAACGGCAGGTGCAGTTGAAATGGGACTGAAGGTTAGAACACATGACGCTGGTAACGCTATCCGCTATGCCACATTTTATGCTCCGTTTGACGTGCTGCTCACCAATGCCTCTACTGACATGGCATACATAGTACCTACAGGAAAGTTGACTCCACCACTTACAGCAGATACACAATACGCAATACATCCCAAGAAGATGGGCGATGAGGATGTGAATACAGGTACGTATGCCGGAAACAGCCAGTTTATTCCTGCCGGAACACCCGCCATCATACGTACAAAGGCTACTTCAGGATACGTGACGCTTGCACTGCCCACCACAACACCTTCATCATCTGTATCATGCGTATTTACAGGACAGTATCTGGAGCAAATGCTGTCTCATGGCAGTGACTATGTGTTTGTGTTCGGACGTCCTTCCTCTGGCACATTTACTGAAGACGCAAGCTTTAGCACCAATGGTCTCATCACGGTATCGGCACCTGCATCAGACAGGGGTATAGGTTTCTACAAGAATGCCAACCTGAACCGTGAGAGCAGTAAGGATGCTGCAGCATGGACGAGAAACAACAAGTACGTCTATGGCAACAAAATATACTATCGTGCAGCAGTAAGCTCTGGTGGAGGCGATGCACTTGACCTCGCATTCGAGAAGGCTGACTACATCCCTGTAATCTTCGACGAAGATGAACTGGAGTTACAGGAAGATGGCAATGGCTATGGCGCAACCTTCGGCGATGGTCGCATCTATGACCTGCAAGGCAGGTGCATAGCTACGAAGCAGGAGGTGCTCGATGGATCATGGATCAACACCGTGGCTCCTGGCATCTATATCCTCAATGGTAAGAAAATAGCAGTAAAGTAAACATTTTCAATTTTCAATTTTCAACTTTCAATTATTTTTAGTACCTTTGCAGAACTTTTAATATATTAATAATGTGGCACGACAAAGTGTCGTGCCATTTTGATGAACAGTTAAAACAATAAAGATTTTTTAAATGAACGTAATCACAAAGACCGTTTCGCTGCCTGATGGACGTACCATCACCATCGAAACTGGAAAGCTGGCAAAGCAGGCTGATGGCTCATGTACCCTGAAGATGGGTAACACCGTACTGCTCGCCACTGTATGTGCCGCTAAAGACGCAGTGCCTGGCACAGACTTTATGCCACTGCAAGTAGAGTATCGTGAGCAGTATGCTGCTGCAGGACGTTTTCCTGGTGGCTTCAACAAGCGCGAGAGCAAGCCTAATGATGATGAGATTCTGACTTGCCGCCTCGTTGACCGTGCTCTGCGCCCACTCTTCCCAAGCGATTATCACGCAGAAGTATTCGTAAACGTAATTCTTTTCAGCGCCGATGGTGTTGATCAGCCTGATGCCCTCGCTGGCTTTGCTGCTTCATGCGCCCTGGCATGTTCAGATATTCCTTTCGAGTGCCCTATCTCTGAGGTTCGCGTAGCTCGCATCAATGGCGAGTATGTTATCAACCCAACAAAGGCTCAGATGGCTGACGCCGACATGGACCTTATGGTAGGTGCTACGGCTGAGAACATCATGATGGTGGAAGGTGAGATGAAGGAGGTGCAGGAAGTTGACCTCCTCAATGCCCTCAAGGCTGCTCACGAGGCTATCAAGCCTATGTGTGCACTGCAGGATGAACTGATGAAGGAACTGGGCACCGACACCAAGCGCGAGTACTGCCACGAGGTGAACGACGATGACCTCAAGGAGCAGGTGCGCAAGGAGTGCTACGACAAGGCATACGAGGTGGTGAAGAAGGCTCTCGACAAGGACGGCAGAGCTGAGGCTTTCGAAGCTATCATCACTGAGTTCAAGGAGAAGTATGCAGAGGCTCATTCTGACCTCACCGAAGAGGAACTGGAAGAAAAGAATACACTTGCTGACAAGTACTACCACGATGTAGAGCGCGATGCTATGCGCCGTTGCATACTGGATGAAGGCATTCGTCTCGATGGCCGTAAGACTACCGACATACGTCCAATATGGTGCGAGGTTAGCCCACTGCCACAGCCTCACGGCTCATCAATCTTCACTCGTGGCGAGACACAGTCGCTCACTACAGTGACTCTGGGCACTAAGCTCGACGAGAAACTCGTTGACGACGTGCTCGACCGTTACTACCAGAAGTTCCTTCTGCACTATAACTTCCCTCCATTCTGTACTGGCGAGGCACGCCCACAGCGTAGCGTAGGCCGCCGTGAGATAGGTCACGGCCACTTAGCTTGGCGCGGACTGAAAGGTCAGATACCTGAGGACTTCCCTTACACCGTACGTGTAGTATCACAGATACTGGAGTCTAACGGCTCATCATCTATGGCAACAGTTTGTGCTGGTACCCTCGCACTGATGGATGCTGGTGTTCCTATGAAGAAGCCTGTATCAGGTATCGCCATGGGACTCATCAAGAACCCTGGAGAGGACAAGTATGCAGTGCTCTCAGACATTCTCGGCGATGAGGACCACTTGGGCGATATGGACTTCAAGACCACTGGTACGAAGGATGGTCTGACTGCTACACAGATGGATATTAAGTGCGACGGTCTGTCATACGAGATACTTGAGAAGGCACTCATGCAGGCTAAGGCAGGCAGAGAGCACATCCTGGGATGCATCACCGACACCATTGCTGAGCCTCGTGCTGACTTCAAGCCACAGGTACCACGCATCGAGCAGATAGAGATTCCTAAGGAGTTCATCGGCGCTGTGATAGGCCCTGGTGGTAAGATAATACAGCAGATGCAGGAAGACACTGGTGCTACCATCACCATCGATGAAGAGGATGGCGTAGGCAAGGTACAGGTGTCAGCACCTGACAAGGCTGCTATCGATGCTGCCCTCGCTAAGATAAAGGCTATCGTGGCAATACCAGAGGTTGGCGAGGTATATGAAGGTACCGTGCGCAGTGTGATGCCTTATGGTTGCTTTGTAGAGATTCTTCCTGGCAAGGACGGTCTTCTCCACATCTCTGAGATAGACTGGAAGCGCCTTGAGACAGTCGAAGAGGCTGGCATCAAGGAAGGCGACAAGATACAGGTGAAGCTCCTCGACATAGACGACAAGACTGGCAAGTATAAGCTCTCTCACAAGGTTCTCATCGAGAAACCTGAAGGTTATGAGGAGCCACAGCGCGGTCGTCGTCCACGTCCTGAGCGTCGTCCACGTCCTGAGCGCCGCCCACGCCGCTTCGGCAACGAAAACGAAAACAACAACGAAAACGGTAACTCCGTAGAATAATATCAACACAAGCCCCTCGCAGCCATGCTGTGCAGGGGCTTGTGCTTTATTACTATAGGAACTATAGGTACTATAGAAACTATAAAAAACTTAAAAACCTAAATCAATGAAAAAGCTAATACTGACTATCACGACAGCCCTCGTCAACTGCTTTATCGCCAATGCTCAGTTTGAGTCTGCCCCCGCCTTCCCTGGCGCAGAGGGGTTTGCACGCTTCACCACAACTGGCGGTCGTGGCGGCAAGGTATTGCATGTCACCAGCCTTGCTGATGACGGTAGTGAAGGCACCTTCCGATGGGCATGCAAGGAGAAATATCCACGCACTATTGTCTTCGACGTTGACGGCACAATATATCTGACAAGTGAACTGAAAATAAAGAGCGGTGACGTATCCATCCTCGGCCAGACAGCACCTGGCGATGGCATCTGCATAGCCGACTACCCCTTCGTAATTGCTGCCAATAACGTCATCATACGCTTCATGCGCTTTCGTCTCGGTAACCGACAGATTGCCCACCACGAGGGTGACGGACTGGGCGGCATGGACAACGAGAACGTCATTGTAGATCACTGCTCTGTAAGTTGGAGTGTTGACGAATGCCTTTCCGTATATGGTACCAAGAATCTCTCCGTGCAGTGGAACATCGTGGACCAAAGCATGGTAAACAGCGGACATGCCAAAGGAGCTCATGGCTACGGCGGAAACTGGGGCGGAGCAGGTGCATCATACCACCACAACCTCTTAGCTCACCACACCTCACGCTGTCCGCGTCTCGGTCCGCGCACCACTACGCAACTGGACGAGCGTGTTGACCTCCGCAACAACGTGATGTACAACTGGGGTGGCAATGGTTGCTACGGCGGCGAGGCACAGAAGGTGAATATCATCAATAACTACTACAAACCAGGTCCTGGCACACTCACACGTGGTAAGAACATACAGAAGCGCATTGCCTCGGTAGGAATACGCACTACGGAGTACACACGTCACGGTAGCGACAACCCCAGCGCATGGGACAAGACATGGCACGTATGGGGTAAATTCTTCCTTGAAGGTAATGTCAACTCCATGTATCCCGAAGTGACAAAAGACAACTACATGCAAGGCTTCTACAACCAAATAGACATCAGCAAACAAGATCGCACCTATACCGACAAGACACGCGACACCATACGCGCCCGTGAACCTATTCCTTATGGCCTCATCCACACACAAAAGGCAGAGGATGCATATGATAAAGTGCTTGCCTATGCAGGTGCATCGCTGCATCGCGACAGCCACGACCAGCAGATAGCGAAGGACGTGGCAACAGGCACTGCAGCATGTGGAAAGACCATCGGACGCAACAAATACTCAGAGTCCATCACTGGATGGATAGACTCACAAGAGGAGGCTGGCGGATGGCCTGAACTGGCAAAGGGTACTCCCCTACCCGACTCCGACGGCGACGGTATGCCTGACGAATGGGAGACTAAGCATGGGCTCAACCCCAATGATGCCACTGATGGCAATACCTACACACTCGATACCAAAGGATACTATACCAATGCAGAGGTATATTTCAATTCCATCGTAGAACCAATCATCAAGGCACAGAACGCAAACTGTGACACCACCGTGGCAGGCTACTTTGAGGAATACTACCCTACTTTGTAGAAAGTTCAAACGCTCGCTGGTGCGAGCTGGTTCAAGACGCTTCGCTGGTTCAAGAAGATTTTAAGGATGCAGAAGTTAAAAAAACTTAACACAAAGACAACTTTCAACTATCCATTTTCAACTTTCAACTATTCTTCGTACCTTTGCAAAGCAATTCAGGGGAATGGGAAGCTCACACCGAGCTTCTCATTCTTGCTTTTATTAGAGAGAACAAACTGGAGATTCTAGTAAAAACTAATAGAACTAGAAAATCTATAGAAGAAAAAAAAAAGAAAAAAGAATGATTGACAAAAACAAAGTAAAAGAGATTGTAGAAGAGTGGTTAGAGGGAAAAGAGTATTTCCTTGTTGATGTTGAGGTTACTCCCGATGACCGTATCGTAGTTGAGATAGACCACCACGACGGTGTGTGGATAGAAGACTGCGTAGCACTGAGCCGCTATATAGAAGAACACCTCAACCGCGATGAGGAAGACTACGAACTTGAGGTAGGCAGTGCCGGTCTCGGACAACCTTTCAAGGTCACTCAGCAATATATAAATTGTATCGACAAGACCGTGGAGGTACTTGATGCTGACGGCATGAAGTATAAAGGCACACTGCTGCGTGTAGAGGAACCACAGTTTACCATACTCACCCAAGAGAAGCAGAAGCAGGAAGGCAAGAAGCGTCCTGTACTCGCCAGCGTAGAGCGCACCTTCTCCATGAACGAGGTCAAGTACTGCAAATACTTGATAGACTTCAAATAATTCGACATTCTGAAGTAGTTAAGTATTCAGTAGTTAAGACAATACCGAGTGCCTCACTCAAGAATTTATACTAATGTCTTAACTCCTTAACTCCTGACTACTTTCTTCAAGTGAAAATAAACTAAAAACAAAATAACAATAAAAATGGCAACAAAGATTACAGAACAACAACCAAGCATGATCGAAACGTTCCGTGAGTTTAAGGAAACCAAGAACATCGATCGCACCACACTCGTAAGCGTACTCGAAGAGAGTTTCCGCAACGTCATCGCAAAGATCTTTGGCAGTGATGCCAATTTCGATGTCATCGTCAACCCCGACAAGGGCGACTTCGAGATATACCGCAACCGCGTCGTAGTACCCGATGGCGAGGTTAGCGACGAGAACAAAGAAATATCACTCACCGATGCACAGCAGATACAAGACGACTACGAGGTTGGCGAGGACGTATCAGAGCGCGTTGACTTCACCAAGTTCGGTCGCCGTGCTATCCTCAACCTTCGCCAGACTCTTGCCTCAAAGATTCTGGAACTGGAGCACGACACCTTATATAATAAGTATAAGGACCGCGTAGGTGAGATTGTCACCGGTGAAGTATATCAGATATGGAAGCGTGAGGTACTCGTCATTGACGATGAGGGCAACGAGTTGCTCCTCCCCAAGGCAGGACAGATACCTAATGACGTATATCGCAAGAATGAGAGCATCAAGGCTATCGTAGATCGTGTCACCAACGAAAACAACAATCCTAAGATTATCCTCTCACGTAGCTCCAACCTCTTCCTGCAGCGTCTGCTCGAGGCTGAGGTGCCAGAGATAGCTGAAGGACTGGTAGCAGTACGCAAGATAGCACGCATACCAGGCGAGCGTGCCAAGATAGCTGTCGAAAGCTTCGACGACCGCATCGACCCAGTAGGAGCATGCGTCGGCGTAAAGGGTAGCCGTGTTCACGGCATCGTACGTGAGCTATGCAACGAGAACCTCGATGTCATCAACTACACCGAGAATACCAAACTCTTCATACAGCGTGCTCTCGCACCAGCACAGATCAATTCTATCGTGCTCAACGAAGAGGAGCGTAAAGCTGAGGTATATCTGCGTCCAGAAGAGGTATCACTCGCCATCGGTCGTAGCGGACAGAATATCAAACTCGCTTCTATGCTTACCGAATATACCATTGACGTATTCCGCGAGCTCGACAACCAGGGAGAAGAGGAGGAGGATATCTACCTCGACGAGTTCAATGACGAGATCGATCAGTGGGTTATCGACGCCATCAAGGGCATCGGACTCGACACTGCTAAGCAGGTACTCAATGCTCCACGTGAGATGCTCATCACCAAGGCAGATCTTGAAGAAGAGACCGTTGACCAGCTCCTCAGCGTACTGAAAGCAGAGTTTGAGAAATAAGCAGATTTTATAAATACTATAGGCACTATAGATACTATAGGCACTATAGGAACTATAAGAAAAAAAAAGCAATCAATGAGTATAAGACTAAATAAAGCAATCAGCGAACTGAATATCGGCCTGCAGACTGCGGTTGATTTCCTTGCTAAGAAGGCGGAGCTGGGGGAAGTGAAGAACGACCTCAACTTCAAACTCAATGACGCTCAGTATGATGCCCTCGTGGTAGCATTCAAAGGCGACAAGGAAGTGCGTGCGCAAGCTGAGAAGATATTCCAGAAGAAGGAGAAACCGGCAAAGAAAGAAAGACCCGTCAGTCCTGCAGAGCCAGAAAAGGCACAGACCGCCGGTGATGCTCTTCTCAATCGCAAGACAGAAGTAAAGCCACTCGGCAAGATAGACCTCGATGGAGGCAAGAAGGCTGAGAAGGTTCAGGAAAAAAATCAGAGTACTCAGAGTATTCCGAATACTCCGAATTCTCAGAATACTCCGACTATTCTGAATAACCAGAACCAGCAGCCAAGCACTCCTGAGACTCCAGAAAAGGAAGAATCTCCTGAGAAGAAAGAGCCCGAGATATTCACTCTCAAGAGCGACCGCCAGCAGGTGGCTGCACCTACCGTACTCGGTACCGTGGATCTCTCTGCTATCAACCAGAGCACTCGTCCTAAGAAGAAGTCAAAGGAGGAGAAGCGTAAGGAACGCGAGGAGAAGAGCGCCGAGCGCAAGAAGCGCAACCGCATAGGCAAGGAACGCGTTGACGTCAATGATACAGCCAACCACCAGCAGGGTGGCAAGAACGGCAAAAACGCACGCACCACTGCCGGCAAGCCAGGACAGCAGCCTCAGCAACAGGCTTCTGGCAAGAAGAAAAACAAGAAGAAAGGCAATCAGCCACAGGAAGTCAGCGAAGAGGATGTAGCACGTCAGGTAAAAGAGACACTCGCACGCCTTACCAGCAAGACATCACAAAACAAGAAAGGTGCCAAGTACCGTAAGGAGAAGCGCGACGCCGCTGCACAACAGCGTGAGGAAGACATGCTTATGGGCGAAATGGAGAGCAAGACACTGAAGCTTACCGAGTTCGTTACCGTAAGCGAGCTCGCCAACATGATGGACGTCCCTGTGACGAAGCTCATCGGCACACTCATGTCTGTCGGCATCATGGTAAGTATCAACCAGCGTCTCGATGCCGAGACCATCAACCTCGTGGCTGACGAGTTCGGATACACCACCGAGTATGTCTCTGCCGAAGTACAGGAGGCTATACAGGAGGTAGAGGACGATGAGAACGACCTCATCTCACGTGCCCCTATCGTCACTGTCATGGGTCACGTAGATCATGGTAAGACCTCCCTACTCGACTATGTGCGCAATACCAACGTCATAGCAGGTGAGGCAGGTGGCATCACGCAGCACATCGGTGCCTACAACGTGAGCCTTGCAGACGGCAGACGCATCACCTTCCTTGACACCCCAGGTCACGAGGCGTTCACCGCCATGCGTGCCCGTGGTACTCAGGTGACAGATATTGCCATCATCATCATCGCCGCCGACGACTCTATCATGCCTACCACCAAGGAGGCGATAGCTCACGCACAGGCTGCCAACGTACCTATGGTATTTGCCATCAACAAGATTGATAAGCCAGGAGCCAATCCTGATAAGATACGTCAGGACCTCGCTGCCATGAATCTCCTTGTGGAGGAATGGGGCGGTAAGTACCAGTGTCAGGAGATCAGTGCCAAGAAGGGTACCGGTGTAGAGGAACTCATGGAGAAGGTACTTCTTGAAGCCGAGATGCTCGACCTTAAGGCCAACCCTAACCGCAATGCTACAGGCTCCGTCATCGAGTCATCACTCGACAAGGGACGTGGCTTCATCTCTACCGTACTCGTATCAAATGGTACGCTGAAAGTCGGCGACATTGTGATAGCAGGTACCGCATGGGGACGCGTAAAGGCTATGTTCAACGAACGTAACCAGAACGTAGAGCAGGCACGTCCAGCCGAACCAGTTATTATACTCGGTCTCAATGGTGCACCACAGGCAGGCGACTCCTTCCATATCATGGAGACAGAGCAGGAAGCCAAGACCATCGCCAACAAGCGTATGCAGCTACAGCGCGAACAGAGTCTGCGTGCTACCAAGACACTGTCTCTCGAGGAGATAGCACACCGTGTAGCACTCGGCGAGTTCCACGAACTCAACCTCGTTGTCAAGGCCGACACTCAGGGTTCTGTAGAAGCCCTCTCCGACTCTTTCATCAAGATGTCAACAGAGAAGGTACAGGTCAACGTCATCCTCAAGGGTGTCGGACAGATTTCCGAAAACGATGTTACTCTCGCCTCTACCGCCGAGAACGGTATGATAGTAGGTTTCCAGGTACGTCCTTCCGTCGCTGCCAAGAAGCTTGCTGAGCAAGAGGGTGTGGAGATCAACACCTACTCCGTCATCTACGATGCCATGGACGACATCAAGGCAGCCATGGAGGGTATGCTCGACAAGATCAAGAAGGAGGTTGCCACAGGTCAGGTGGAGGTCAAGGAAGTCTTCAAGATCTCCAAGGTGGGTACCGTGGCCGGTGCTATGGTCACCGATGGCAAGGTACACGCCAAGGACAAGGCACGCCTTATCCGCGACGGCATAGTGATATTCACCGGCGAGATCAACGCACTGAAGCGTTACAAGGACGACGTGAAGGAAGTTGCCACAGGCTTCGAGTGTGGTATCTCCCTCGTCAACTTCAACGATATCCAGACAGGTGATATCATCGAGACATTCACAGAGATAGAAGTGGAACAGAAACTGTAGTTGAAAGTTATGAAGAAAGTTCTTTTTACTTTTTCATTATTACTCGTTACCTTCTGCGCTATGGCGCAGAGCGAGATAAGTCAGCAGATCAAGGCCTTTGAAAGCTATGCAGCTCAGGGACAGATGAAGCAGAGCGTGGAGAGTGGTGCCAAGGTAGCCAGCCTCTATTCTGCCAGCAGTCTCTACAAGGAGGCTTTCGACTTCCTGCGTCGCGTTGATGCCACCATCGACAGTCATGTCAAGTCCCCCTCTGAGCGTGCCAGCCTACACTACTGGGTCACCAAGGAGAGGTACAATATGTACGTGAAGTTCCACAAGGCCGATCGTGTCAAGGAGCAGTTTGCCATCCTTGAGACATTGGCCAACCAAGGAAGCGACGAGACTGTCAAGAACGACATGCTCTATACCAAGACCCTCTACTACTACTCCACCGGTCAGGGTGACAAGGGCAATGCCACCTTTAAGGAGATGGCTGCCAAACTCACTGCCCAGAAGGAATACGGCAAGGTTGATGAAGTATATAAGAAACTCATTGCCAATGGTCAGCGCTCAGGCAGTGCCAGCCTCGTAGCACAGTCCTATAAGAGCTACCTCGCGTGGAAAGACTCCACCACCGCCCTGCAGTATGCCGACCAGATCAATGCACTAAAGAAAGAGATAGCCGACGGCAAGGCTACCATCGATGACCAGGCATCATCACTCACCGCCCGTTGGGTCACCATCGTAGCACTCGGCATTCTTGCCATCGCCCTTGCTGCAGCACTCGCCATAGGAGCATTGGTGCTCATGCGCTTCATACTCCTTACACGTAAGCAGAAAGGCATCATCAAGCTTGAGAGCGACAACAATGCCCTGAAGGCAAAGTTTATCAGCAACATCTCAGCCCAACTCGACCCATCCCTTGCCAAGCTCGACAGCCGCATACCCGAGGTTAAGGCGTTGCAGAACTTCTCGCAGCACATACAGCAACTCTCCGTTCTGGAGTGCAGCAAGGACGAGGCAATAGAGACAGAGGAAGTCAACGTGGCAACCTTCTGCGACGACATCCTCAGCAAGGTACGTGGTACAGAGCAGACAGGAGTATCCCTTACTGCCAACGCCCCCAAGATGTCAGTGCCCCTCAACAGTGAGTATGTGAGTCACATACTGCTTCACCTGCTCCGCAATGCAGTGCTTCACACTCCCGAAGGCGGTCGCATCACTCTCGACTATAAGAAGCGTGGTGCCCACACACATCAGTTTGTCGTCACCGACACAGGTAGCGGCATCAGCGAGGAGCCACGTGAGGAAGTCTTCAAGGCATTCCGCCAGATACGTGACCTCACCACCGGTGACGGTCTCGGTCTCCCCATCTGTAAGCAGATGGCGCTCAAGATGCATGGTGACCTCACCATCGACCCCACCTACACCAAGGGAACACGCTTCGTCCTGGAGCTACACGGGTAGTGGGGTTAACGAGAACGTTAAGTTTTTACAGATAGCAAAGGCTCGCACCTACTGTTGGTGCGAGTCTTTGCTATCTGTAATCTGTTATCAGTAATCTATCATCTATAATTATACCAGCAACAGCATGCAGTCGCTCAATTCTTCGGATGGCATCAAGGGAATGGTCGGAGTCATACTGGCTGAAGCTTAGCAATTTGATTACCCAGTGCCCTATTGACAAACGTGTTGATTGAAACGCCTGTTTGCTTTGCCAATGCTGCGACCTTGCTATGCATAGCAGGAGAGACACGCACCCTTAGCACACCCGTGTAACTCTTGTGCGCCTCTATGCCATTTTGCTTACAATAATCTATGTAATCATCAACAGCCTCATGAAAAGAGTCCGTTAACTCTTTCACACTGCTGCCCTCAAAATTCACGAGTCCGTCAATGCCTTCTATTTTACCGAAGAAAGCATTATCCTCAGCCGAAAAATTAACTGAGCCATTAAAACCTTTATATGTCAATACGTTCATAAGCGACCTCCCTATTTTATTTTACCCTTATCTTTCAATTCATCATATATTTGCTTCATCGCATAGCCTTTTATGATATTGCCTGGATGAGGTTTATGCAGCATAATCGGCGAATTGTTCTTGTCCTTATACACCACCCTTGATCCAGACGTCTTGCCTTTATTGTCCTTTTCGTACCCAAGACCTCGAAGGAGCCTATCAAGTTCTTCAAAGGTGAAGTCTGAAGGCAAAGACATAAAACGTGCGAGCAGTTTCTCTTTTGTACTCATCTTATCCTATATTCTTCTGCCTGCAAAAGTACTAACTTTTTTCTACATACCAAAATATTTACGAAAAAAAGGCTCGCACCTACTGTTGGTGCGAGCCTTTTCTATCTGTAATCTATAATCTATTACCTGGCTTATCCGTTAGGATCATCGTCACCTGTACCCGGCGTGTCGCCACCCCATGGGAGCGGGTCAGGATTGTTGTCACCCGTCGTACCCGAACCCTGGGTGTCAAACCTTGACAGTTTTTCCTCCATCAGGTCGTTCAGTCCCTCTATCTCTTCAAATTCAGCTAATGGCTTCAAATATATCTTTTTCATTTTTTCTTACTTCCAATTATAAACTGTGAATTGTGAATTGTGAATTATCTGATGTACTTTTTGCCATCAACTATTATCATGCCCTTGGCAGAGGTAGTGTCTATCTCCTGACCCATCATGTTGTACGCCTTGCCGCTGAAAGTAGCTTTTGCATTCCTTTCGCTAATGCCGCCCTTCTCCACACCTGTAGGCTGTGTCTCTGGGTCATCAGGAGATACGTTATCGATAAGAGCAGCCTCCCATGACTTGATGACATCATCCTCAGAGAATGCGAATGTGATAGCATCCTGCTTGATTTCTGCAGAATTAGCCTTTATGAAAGCATGGTATGCGTTCAGTGTCATGGTAGCAGAAGGATTTGTAGGCATGTATCTCTTCAGTTCTCCCGTCTTAGGAGTGATGTAGAGGTCATACTTCTCTATCGACTTCTGCTGGTCTGTAGCAGTGAATACATAGCTTGTGCTGCCATCGGCATCAAGGTCACAACCATAGTTCTGAGCGGTGACACCCTTGTTGATGATGACGTTGTTGAACGTGATGCGTGTAGCACCGGCAATAGTTGATCCGATAACCTTGTCTGTCGTGCCGACCGTAGCTACGTCCTCACCTGTCTCCGCCATACCGCCGTTCTCCTGGTTTGTTCTCTCAGCCACTGCCCTACCCGTCGGATAGATGAGGTATGGCTGTCCTGGCAGTATATTCTGATCCACATGGCGCAGGTACCTTATATAATATATATGATTGGCAACATCATGGTACAGGCCATTGAAGAGGGCGAGTTCTGTATTCTTACCAAACACCTGTTCTACCTGATTCTCACTGACAGCGAATGGCAGACAGATAGTATTCCACTTACCTATACGGTAGTTACTTGGTACAGTAACCTCGTCATAGATAGTAGTGGCATTGTTCTTCAGGGCAGTGCCTCCCTCTCCATACATAGATGTCCACACATCATTGGCGGCGAGGTCAACACGCTCCGTCTGTCTGTTCTCCGATGCAGCACGCACGAAGTTCATACCGGCATAGCCTACCTTCGTCATCTTACCGAAGAAGTAGTATGTCTTGCCAGCCTCCACGTCGAGGGTGTATTTCACAAATCCCTCGTTCACTATCATGTGACCGCCCTCATGAGGTATTGGTCGCTCAGGAGTAGGAACAACCTTGGCATTATTCTCAGTAAGGAAGTCCGTCTTACCCCAGTAGTACGGGTTCTCGTCAGGATATGTCGTAGCATCGTGTGCTACATTATCCAACTCATAATCGGCAAGATTGTCAGTTAGATTATTTGCATCCTTACAGTACCTTGAGCGCAGTTTCTTGACTACTATTGCATCATCTGGATTAGTCCAATAGCCCACCAACTGCTCATCCATATTGGCGTAACCACCATATGAACGTTTGTCACGGGCATTCTCAGTTTTAATTGTCTGCTTACTTACCACGGTAGCCACAGGTGTCTGCACCCACCCCTCTTCATCAAACCAGTATCCCAGGCGTGGACCTGAAGCGATCTGATTATCCGCTCCTCCACGTCCTATGATACCATTCTGATATACGTACGCTGTCAGTCTGCCCGACTCATGAGCAGTAAACATCAGGTATGATGCTCGGCAAGGCAGGCGGAAAGGCTTGATACGCTGGTATTCCCTTGACGTTCCTCCTTCACCTGAAGCATACCATGCACTGCCAAAGTTATCGTCATTCTCATGCAGTGCATGCATATACTCATCCGTGGCATCGCGGTCCTTGTTACGTACGGCATAGTTGAAGCCGTCGATTTTCACAAGGCTGTTGAGCTCTGAGTCCTGTACCCATGAGTCCACCTTGTTGTTCCACTTGTGTCCATTATACTTATAGCCGCCATAGGTTATTGTTATGAGCTTGTTGTCGGTACCAGGCTCATACATCGTATATTGCTGCTGTGCTTCAACGGCACGTCCCTTAGGCATGGCATTTGAGAATCCGTTCTGCACGCGCAGGTCGTATGCAGTCTTTACCGACTCTGCATCTGATGACCATGACGCGTCTATGTAAGCATAGAACTTACAACCACCTTGGCTGCCGCCATAGCGTATCGTCGGTTTTGTGGACTCTCCTGCAGGCTTGGTAAACACTGAAGTACCTGAACCCGATTCTCCGAAGTATGCTATTGACGTATCATCGATATAGTAGTCTATCCTGCCGGTATATGGCGTACCGTCCTCATACAGTCTGATGAGGTAAGGCATATTCTCAGGATGCGAACCGTCATCGATTGTCAGTACGGTATTTATGTCTTCTGCTGTCAGGTCAGTGTAAACCTTGCTGTCTGCAGACCACATAAGGCTGATGGTATGCTTCTTTACCGTTACATTGATAATCGTTCCGTCATCCAGCGTTATAACACCTGTACCTGCAGCAGATGCCGTGATGACAATCTGACCTGATGTAGCAGTATTAGTAGAATAATAGCTGCTGCCCGTGTCCGTGCTAATAGAGTTTGAAGCCAGACCAGTATATGTCACCACATTACCTGGTGCTCCTACATATACGTTGGTATTGTACGTGCCACCAGCTGTCAGTGCATTCACCGTCACGCTCTTCACTGCAGTATATACATCATCACAGTCTTTACTTGACACCTTACACTTGTAGTATGCAGTACCCACGGTAGCCTTCTGTGACGTATTCAGTGTATATGTAGCTGACGTAGCACCTGTGATAGCCGATGCTCCTGTGCCGTCACTGTTACATGTGTACCACTGATATGTCAGTTCGTTGCCAGTATTCACTGTTGCCACCACCGTAAAGGTCTTGTCAGCAGCATCGTTCTGATAGCATACTATGTTGCTCGGCTGAGTCTTTATCGTTATGGTTGGCACCTCCACCTTGATAGGTATCTCCAGTTCCCTTGCAGGGTAATCGCCACTGGCTGCCACCTGCATTACGACGCTTGTTGTTCCAACGGCAACAGATGATACTGTCAGCACGCCTGTTCCTGCGTTATATGAAGCTGTCGCTATCGAACTCGTAGGATCGGTCTTGATACTTACCGTACCAGGGCTGTTGGTTGTAATATGTACGGGTACGTCAACCGACGTTCCCATAATCCTCACCTGTGCCGAGTCGGCAGCGAGTTTTGTTCTTGGTGTAGTAATGGTGATTTCGGTGTACTTGTTGTAAGAGCCACTCTGCCTTCCTATGTACACCACATAGTTGCTTGCCGCAAGTGCCTTCACTGTCACCGTACTTGGCTTGGCAGCCGTAGATGATGTCGGTGTGCCGGGAGCATCGGTAGCGGCGCCAGCCACCACATTGTACTTAAACTGTGTCTTGCTCGTTCCGTTAGCCACCGTTATGGTGAGTTCACCGTTGACACCCTTGACAGGTATTGCGATGTAGTTGGTGCTGTTGTAGTTGTTTGGTGCAACGGTCAGTGTGCCTGATGTCCAGCCGTATGACACGCCAGACCCTGCCACTGCTGTCACTGTAGGATTAGTCATTGTGTCTGAGGTACCGGCTGTCACTGTGCCACCGCCGTTCACTCCGTTGATACCGCTCCATGCCGTCTCTGTGAAGTCAGTATGGTACAGTGTGTTGTATTCCGGTATCACGTAGTTAGCTACGAATCGCTTATATTCATTTACTACATAGTCCTTGGGGTTGTCCGAGCCTGTCATGCCGATCGACCACTCAACGAAATTGTCAGCAGGACTTGCAGTAATTGTCAGTGTGGTTCCCTCAAGCACGAAGTCACCATCTGCCACTGCTGCGCCAGTGCTCTTTATCACTGCCGTAGGCACATTACCCGAACCTGTTCCCTTCTCGAGTCTTACCTTGCAGTTGTACTTCGCAGTGAGTGTTACGTTGCCTGAAGGTACGTAGCTGTCAGATGCCGTACCTACCTTCACGCCCTCCAAGTACCAGCCGTCCAGTGTATAGTTACTGTCCTTCAGCGTTACTCCTGGCAGTGTGATGCTTGCGCCGCTTGATGCCTGCGTGATGTCAGCCACCGCAGTGTTGCTGCCCACGCCCTTGTCAAATGACACTGTGAATGCCGCTGCGGCATTTACAGTCACATATACCACGTCGGTCTCCACACTTGCTGCGCCGTTGTCAGAGCTTATCACGCACTTGAAGTATGTAGTACCTGTAGCAGTTGTTACAGGGGTGTACGAAGCAGTATTACCGCCTGAGCCTGCTGATACATTAGTATATTCGCCATCATCCGTAGCGCACTCCTTCCACTGATAGCTCAGTGTACCGGCGTTGCCGCCGCTACCTGTTACCGATGCCGTTACCGTGATGGCAGATGGAGTGGCACCCTGAACGTATGTGGCACTTGTCGGCTGCGCCGATATCGTTATGATATTGCTTACCGTGAAGGCCTCTGTCACCTCTGGCACGCTGTAGAAGGTGCCGTCGCTTATCATATATGCGAAGTAGCGCGTGCCTACAGCACCGTCAGCACAAGTGAAGTTATATGTATCTATTGCCGTGCTGTTATACGTTCTGTAGCTACCAGGGTTAGCCACTGCCGTTGCCTTGCTGAAAGCTGCATCGGAACCTGTCCACTGTGCATATACCTGTGTAAACGGCACGTCACTATTCATGGCGAGTGCTGCGCCTGCGTATATCTCGCCGCCATTCTGTGATATGGTCGGAGTATCTATAATATAGTTGGCATACAGCGTAGCATTGGCAGCCAATGCTGCGCCCGCCGTTGCTGGCATGGTAAATGCATCGTCGGTGTACCATCCCTCAAAGGTGTATCCGTCTGTCACGCCAGTCGGTGTAGGCAGTGGATCAGGCAGTGTGGTCTGGTCTTCCAGTGTCTCGATGTCATCGGCTATGCCGCCCATGTTGTATGTCACTGCGTAGGTTGCAGCCTCACCCGATGTCGTTATGGTAATCTCCTTCACATAGGTGGTGCTGCCTGAAGCACGCCATACGTATATCGTCGATTCACCTGCGAGTCCGTCAGTACTCGTCACGGTGTATGTATTCTCACTCGTAGCTGGCGATGTTTGGCGCGGTGTTGAGGTAGTGAAACTTATCTGGTTTGTACTACCGTAACCCTCCACAAATGTGATAACGTCACCGATAGCCAATGGGGTGTCAAGTACAATTTTTAGGTATTCAGCATTTCCTCCAAGTTTCATACCAAACTTGTAGTCGCGGCTGCTGTTATTATTGAAATAATAGACATCGCCGTCTGTCACGTCATCAGCATAGTTGTCTTCTGTTATCTGCAACTCCGAAGCAGTTTGTATGTTTCCGCTTGAGGCTGTCTTTGACAGGAAGTGGAACTTCTCAGTGCTTACAGCAGCACTGAACTGTGCGTAGAGTGTTATGTTGGCAGCAGGGATGTATGAAGCACCCGTAGTGCCTATCAGTGCACCACCTGAAGATGCTGTGTACCAGCCATTAAAGGTATTGCCGTCCTTTGTTGCTGCAGGCAGGGTGATGCTTGCACCACTTGATGCCTGCGTGAGGCTTGCCGTACCGCACGTGCCGCTGTTGGTGGTTGCATCGAATGTCACGGTATATACCGCTGTCCACTGTGCGTACAGGGTTATGTTACTTGTACCTGTCCACTGGCTGTCGGAGTTGGCGTAGCTCGTACTTGCCACGAGCGTACCATCGGCATTGATTATCTTGTTACCGTCACTTGATGCATCATAGTAACCCGTCAGCACATATCCCGAACGGATAGGAGCAGTAAATGAAGGCAGTGCCTCATCCAGTGTAGCCGTCACAGAGGCATCGCCGCCTGAACCGCCGTTGCCGTTCAGTGTGATGGTGTATGTAGTGACCTCAGGTGCCCACTGTGCGTAGAGCGTTGTATTGACAGCAATAGATGATATGGTGCCGCCTGCACTGTATGCTGTACCATTGCCACCAGCATCGGTGTTCCATCCGTTGAAGATGTAGCCAGTCTTCACGAGCGAACCAGTGTTGCCAAGTACCGTTACGTTGCTGCCGCTTGCATACGGGCTGCTGCCGTCAACAGGTACGCTACCGCCGGTGTTTCCGTTACCTTCATAGGTTACGGTGTATGCTGCCGACACTGTGTATGACGTATTCTGTGGAACAGTGTACCACTTGCCGTCAGTTGCCACCCATGACAATTTTCTTGTAGAGCCTGTAGTCGTAGTAGCAGCAAAGGTATTAGATGTAATCATCGCATCTGCAGCCTTGCTTGCCGCTGTACCCGTAGATTTATCTGACACGAAATCAGACATGCTGCCATAGGTACTGCCGCCGCTCCATCTACGATATACCTTGGTTACACTTGCTCCAGTCGGAGGTGTCACTGTTAACGTTGCACCCGCAGCGATGGTTCCGCTTGCAGGTGATATCGTGGTGGCATTGATGGTATAGTTGGCATACAGCGTGGTATTGGCATCTATTGCTGTGCCAGCCACTGCCGGTGTGGTCCATGCCGCGTCGGTGTACCAGCCCTCGAAGGTGTAGCCCGTCTTTACGTTGCTTGGTGTAGGCAGGGGGTCAGGCAGTGCTGTCTGACCTGCACTGCTTGCTATAGCGTCAGCCATGGCGGTAGAGCCGTCAGCCATTGTATTTACATTATATGTTATGGTATATCCTGCTGCTGCCGTCCACTTGGCATAGAGGGTAGTATCCTTTGTGATGGTGAATGTGCTGGCAGGTGTGAAGTCGTCACCTGAGCCATCCGCCTTGTTGTTCCAACCACCAAAGGTGTAACCCGTCTTCACAAGTGAACCCGTGTTACCTTTTATCGTCACGCTTGCACCACTTGAGTAGTTGGTCGCATCCGTAGGAACCGTACCACCCGTGTTGTCGTTACCGTTATAGGTCACGGTGTAGGTGGTGGCACCGCTGCCAGTTTCAAGCACGAAGACACCGTATATATTATTCTGGTCTGACAAAGTGATAGAAACGTTTCCTGTATATGACCCTGTCCATTCATGCAGCGTCCACGCCTTTGTTGTTGTTGTCTTTGCAGTTCCTCCTATGGATATTGATGAGTTATTTCCTGCTGGATAACACAAGAATGATATCTTGGAAATATTCTTTGAACCTAAAGCCAAGGTATAAGTGGTATTTTTCACAAACAAGATACCTGAAGCATAAGCCGAACCAGATCCCGTTCCCCATTTGCTTGACGTCAGAATATCTAAAATATTCGCAGATGCTGCACTGCTTTCAAATTTTCCATTGATACCTGAGGGAGCTGTTGAAATGGAGATATCCGTTGTAGTGGAATATGTAGAGCCATTGTACTTGATATACTTTAATGTCAGGTTGCTGTGTGAAGATGCTTTCGTTAAAGCGCCATCAGAAGCAACTGCCTGGGCTCCAAGGATATAATACTTATCTCCTCCTGCATTTTCTTCCCACTGTGCGTATAGTGTCTCTGTACCATCGTATGTCCACTGGCTGCTGCCGTTGGTATATGAGGTACTTGCCACGAGTGTGCCGTTGGCATTGATTATCTTGTTTCCCCCACTCGATGCCGTCCAGTAGCCCGTGAGGGTATATCCTGACTTTGTGGGTGCTGTCCAGCTTGTCAGCGTACTGCTGTCGTAGGTCGCCGTAGTACTCTTGTTCGCATCGCCACCATTTGCATTAAGGGTGATGGTATATGTATTGGCGTTCCACTGTGCATAGAGCGTGGCGTTGGCAGCGATAGATGATATTGTAGCATCAGCACTGTATGCCGTACCCTCGCCACCAGCATCGGTGTTCCATCCGTTGAAGGTGTAGCCGGTCTTTACGAGGCTACCTGTGTTGCCGAGCACCGTTACGTTAGAACCTGCATCGTACGGGCTGCTTGCATCAACGGGCACACTGCCGCCCGTGTTTCCGTTGCCGTAGTATGTCACGGTGTAGGTGGTGGGTGATGCAGACGTTACCGTTACCGTAAACGTTGCCTCGCCGGCAGTATATGTAGCGCTCTGCTCCTGTGCCACCGTGATGGTGGTAGAGCCTACAGCGACAGGGGTTATCACACCTGCAGCCGATACCGTGGCAACGCCCGTATTGTTTGAAGTATATGTCACTGTGGTAGAAGTATTGTTCTTGTCTGTGACATATCCTGATATATCGAGGGTATTGCCCATCTCCACCGAACCGCTTGCAGTGCTGAGTGCAAGGGTATTGGCAGTACGTATGGTGTATGTAGCCGTAGCGACGTCAGAATACAGCGTGCCGTCATAAGCTCTTGCGCTGAGCACACGTGTACCCGTACCTGATGCTGTCGCAGTAAAGTTACCACTGCCGTTGTATGTCTTCTTGTTGCCCTCTACAGTCAGTGTCGCTGCATCTATGGCACTCGCTCCCCATGCTGCATACACATAGCTGCTTGCTATGCCGCTGATGGTCACGTTGTCGGTAGGATTTATCGTATTGCCTGTTGTAGGAGAGAATGTCGGAGCATTGAGTGTCCACTTGGCATAGAGCGGAGTGTCGGCGTCTATGCTTGCTCCTGCCACAGCGGCAGATGTCAGTCCAGAGTCCGTGTACCATCCTGCGAAGGTATATCCCGTTGCCGTTGGCGATGGCAATGGGTTAGGCAGAGCCGTCACGCCCGTAGTATTGGCAATGGCATCACCGTGGCCGTTCATATTGTATGAAACGGTGTAGGTGGAGCCACCACCGCCAGATGGGGTTGTGATGGTGATGGACTTAATCGTAGTAAGTCCAGAACCTTGTCTTCCGAGGTAAACCACATAATTTGACTCGTCAAGGTTTTTTATGGTTACAGTAGAAGGATCTGCGGAGGCAGTAGAACTTCCACTACCTGGAGAACCTGAAACTGATGTTTCCTGTTTTATGACATAGTTAAATCTTGTTGCAGTTGAGCCGTTATCTACCGTGATTGTAAGACTTCCGTTCACACCAGACACTGGTATCGCAATCCAGTAGTTATTACCCATATTGTTGTTACACCATGTCATCGTGCCTTCAGACTGATTTACAACGAATGGCTTGGCAGTAGAGTTATATGAATGGAAAGTTATCCCATTATATGTCTCGTTAGAGGCATTTGACGAGTTACATATATTTGTTATACCCGACCACTCCGCATCACTGAAATCTGTTGTGAACAACGTAGTCTCCCCTCCCCCAGTTGGGGTGAACTGTGCGTAGAGTGTCTCGTCTGCTGTAGGAGTATATGATGCACCAGATGCGCCTCTCAGTGCACCGCCAGAGGAGGCAGTGTACCAGCCATTGAAGGTATTGTCGTCCTTCGTTGCAGCAGGCAGGGTGATGCTTGCGCCGCTTGATGCCTGTGTGAGGCTTGCCGTACCGCACGTACCGCCGTTGGTTGCGGCATCAAAGATTACGGTATAGGTAGTTGCCGCGCTCACCGTCACTGTAGCGGTAGAAGATGTTACGGTGGTGCCGCCTGATGTTGCCGTACAATAGTAGTCGCCAGATTCAGCAGGCTCTATCGTAGCACTTGTAGCGCCTCCTACTGCAACGCCATCCTTATACCATTGGTAGGTGATGCTCGCACCGCTGCCTGATGCAGGGCACGTTATCTCGTCGCCTGCAGTGAGGTCGTATGTAGGAGCGAGGTCTTTCTCAAACAGTACTGTATTGTTCTGATACAGTCTCTCGTACTCTGTTGCAGCAAAGATAAAGGCTCCGAGTATCTTACCCTCTGTGACATTCTCTGACTTTGCCACCCTTGCCACGTCATATCCCAACAGGTAATATGCTTTTGAACCGTCACGATACTTATTATTTCCCGATATGGCACTGCCCAAACCGGCAGAGCGGCATGAGCCGAAGAGGTGCACGCCCTCACTGCCGTCAGCAGCGAAAAAGTTGTTTACCAGACCCTTGTATCCGTTCTTGGCTATTGTCTCGTAGTTGTTGGAGCAGCCTGCAGGCACGGTAGAACCCGATAGGTAACCCTTGCGTATAGCCTTCAGGTAGCCTGCCGTAAACAGTGCCGAAGCAGAAGATTCAAGGTAATTGTATGTAGTAGAATGACTCTTACCATTATTGTATGAACTTGCAGAGTATGAACTCGTCTCGTCGAGTATCTGATACCAGCAGCCCGTCGTGGCATCCTGACGTGCGGCAAGTCCTGCTGCAAGTTCAGATAGGTGTGACTGCAGCGTAGCGTAGTTTGCCGTGCCCGACAGTCCAGCAGCATCCATCTGCTCCAGTATGTCAATCAGCGCGAGGAAGTACCAACCGCAAGCTCTGCCCCAGTAGGAAGCAGAGTGATACACACCACTGCCGGTATTAAAGCCAGACCATGTAGCGGAATAATTGCTGTGGGAAGCAGCAGCAAAAGCATGATAGAGCAGTTTGTCAGAACTGTTCCAGCACATCTCCCACAGAGCCTGTATCTGCCTGTACACTATGGTCCAGTCATCGCTGCTTATTATATTACCGCCGTTATAGTTTTTCAATTGGGCAAACAGCGCCGGTCCCATATACGAACCGTCGAGCCACATCTCATTTTTATAGCTTGACTTGTGGTACCAGCCGCCCTGTACTATGGTATGACCTGCTGTGTATGCCGATGTAGTGTCTCGTATGTAATAGTTGGTATTATGGTTTACGAAGCCCGTCTGTGCTGTAGTCAACGCACTCTGTGCATGACTCTTAGTATCATCAGCTATAGAGTTAGAAGCATAAGCACCACCAGTCTTGGTCAGCTCATACAGGCCGAAAAACACTTTCGACGCATTCAGGTCGTCAAGGCTACCACCCGTGGAACGATACTTGTCGTAGAAATAGTTTCCATAGTCTGCCATGCTGTAGAAGAACGGCTTAGCCCATGACTGCGCCCAAGAGTACTGTGAATAGTACTGCACGTTCTCCACTATCGCTTTAGCTACCAAACCCGGTACATAGTCCAATTCTGTTTTACCACCAGAACGACGATCTGTTATTTTAGTTCCATCAGCATCATAAACCGCGAAGCCATCATGAGTAGTATTAGCCCAATAGTCATGTAATCGCGACTTTGTCACCCACTGTGAGTAGCGCACACCATTGTTAAAGGTGAAGTCGTTCGTGTCTGCCTTCACTTCCGTTACACCAC
The DNA here is from genome assembly GCA_946187445.1 of uncultured Prevotellaceae bacterium. Lineage (GTDB taxonomy): Bacteria > Bacteroidota > Bacteroidia > Bacteroidales > Bacteroidaceae > Prevotella. The sequence goes on along the minus strand of CAMHQF010000003.1, from coordinate 31,244 downwards.
ATAATGTGAGTACTATGAGGGCAACAATCCCTGTAATTTTCTTACCGAAAGTGTTTATCATATTCGTTGTAATTATAATTGTCTTTTTTATATACTCTATTCCAATTTGCAAATATACTAACTTTTTTCTACATACCAAAATAATTGGGAGAAAAACAACGCGCGGGACTCTTGTGGAGCCTCGCGCGTGTGTATATAGATAAAGTGGGGAAATCAATCCGTTTGGGGAGAGAGTCCTTGGGGAAAGTTGAAATCCACCTCTAAATCGTTTGTTAATTAAATTTGGGATTATTAGCTATAACATGACTTGCAGGTATACGACGTATGTTGTTATTGGCATCACATACTATGACATCCTGCCCTCTCATCGCCTTTTCCTCAAGCATACGCTTTTCTGCTATTTCCAATCCACGGTTTATCTTCTCCGTGAAGTCCTTTAACTCTTTACTTGACATAACTTTTTATCGTATTATATAATAATTCTTCTTTTATCTCACACCTTTGTTTCTTCTCGCCTGCAAGTGTACTAACTTTTTTTATACAGCAAAATAAAAGTGGGAAAAAGGCTCGCAGCCCTGCGAGGAGTGCAACCCCTGCTGTTATAACAATTAATACAAGAAGCCAAATGCCCATAGGGGAATCTTGTTCAGCGATGCCGACTCTATTCCGTCAGCGGCAACATAACCATTTTTAGCATCAGCGATTTGGTTAAATCCCTTATCCTGACCTCCCACCTCTACTATTATGCTACCATCTATTCGGAAATCACCACTCCTGTAGCCTGCATACTCAATTCTTCTGCCCACAGAAAGCATTTGATTAGCGAAGAATGTTTCCCTTACCGTTCCTATCTCTGGAGTATTCTTACTCAAAGCATACAGTAAATTAGTATTGTCCAGATACAGTTTGTCAGGCTTTTGTAAGTCCGAAATAGTATTCAAATCAGCAAACAACCTTATTATAAGGTCACCCTCCTCCAGATTGCGCAGATACTTGAGGGTTGTAGGACGCGATATAGCCGTTGCCCTTGACAATTTTGCTATATCCACCTCATAAGGTGTCATTTCCGATATTACCTGCAACAATGCCTTGACGCTACGCGTGTTGCCGACTTCAAGATTTCTGTATTTAGTCAACTCCACATCCACGATATAATTTATCACTCCCTCAAGCCGATTAAAGTACTTCTTTTCGCCTTCAAGAAAGAAAGGATAATAACCAAACCTCAAATAGTCATTAAGATATTCCAGTGGATGACATTTTGAACGAACGTATGCACAATACTGATTAGGAAACTTCAACAGATCTGGCAATGACACAGGTTCCAATTCTATATTACCATGTAGCCTGAGGAATTCTCTTAGCGATAGGCCAGACATCTTATATTCTATAGCCCTTCGTGACAAGTCAGCCTGTCCATCATTCATTTGTATCAGTGATGAGCCACTCACCACCACGTGCAGTCCCTTATACAAATCATATATTTCCTTTATCTCCGAACTCCATCCCTTATATTTATGCACTTCGTCTATAAACAAATGAGTACCACCAATCTTCACAAAGTTGTCAGCAACCTCTGTCAGTGTATGGGTAGTAAAGTAATTCGTGTCGGCAGAACAGTATAGAACATGCCTATCATCAGCAGCAAAATTCCGTTTGATATACTGTAGCATCAATGTTGACTTTCCTACTCCCTTAGCACCTTTTATAACTATAAGGCGTAAGTTCCAGTCTATCTCATTGATAATATCACGCACAAAGTCCATTGGCACATCGATGAGATAAGCATCATGTCGTTCAAATAATCTATTCATAAGCCATGCAGTGTAAAATACGTTTTACATATTTATATAGAAAGTGTAAAAAGCATTTCGCTTTTCTCGCCTGCAAATATACTAACTTTTTTCTACATACAGAAATATTTACACAAAAAAGGACTTGCACCGTGATTTGTGCAAGTCCTTTCTATCTGTAATCTGTAATATGTTATCTATTATCTGTAATCCATTATCCATTATTTGTCCTCTGGATTATAGTTTAAAAGGCTATGCACTGCATCGTGATACCTAAGCACCTTCTCGCCATTTGGCAATTTATATACCCTATATGCAAAGTGGAAGTCTTCAGTAACAAACTCATAATAGCCCATAGCACGCCAATCCTCGCGATATGGAGTTTTGTGTAATATCTCTGCATAGTTGGAGAAATCGAACATTGCCCTCTCAAGTCGCTTCATCTTGGCAACGCACGTGGAATATTCCAAACTAAAATGGACCCTACAACTAACCACGTAGAATTCCTTCAAGGTATCATACACCTTTGGGTCTATTACAACCTTCATTCTCTATCAATTAAAGGTTATAACCCAAACGGACATCTTCCTCTAATTTTCTGAAAGCCTCATCCAATGGTATGCAGTCGTTCATTTCCTCAAACGACATCGTTGGGAGTTCTTCACTCTCTGCCGCCCTCATTGCATGAATAAAGAACAACACTTGTTGTACTTTCTTACTGTCATTTGCCATTGGGCCAAGTGCATCCATAAACATCTGTCCAGGTGATGTATTTCTTTTCGTTACTCGTTGCATTTTTTACCTTTCTATATTTATCTCCGCCTGCAAAGTTACAAAATAATTCACAATGCACAATGCATAATTAATGATTTTTGATGATTAGCATACGAAAAAGGACTTGCACCGTGATTTGTGCAAGTCCTTTCTATCTATAATCTGTAATATGTTATCTATTACCTATAATCTATTACCCGACTTATCCATTAGGATCGTCTTCTGGATCATCACCGGGAGTGTCGCCACCCCATGGGAGCGGGTCAGGATTGTTGTCACCCGTCGTACCCGAACCCTGGGTGTCAAACCTTGACAGTTTTTCCTCCATCAGGTCGTTCAGTCCCTCTATCTCTTCAAATTCAGCTAATGGCTTCAAATATATCTTTTTCATTTTTTCTTACTTCCAATTATAAATTGTGAATTGTGAACTGTGAATTATCTGATGTACTTTTTGCCATCAACTATTACCATGCCCTTGGCAGAGGTAGTGTCTATCTCCTGACCCATCATGTTGTAGGTCTTGCCGCTGTATGCAACGCCAGACTTGTACTCCGTGATGCCGTCATCGGCTACGAACTGTATTCTTGTAGCCTCGTCCTCTGTAAACTCCCAGGTCTTCTCTATGCCGTCCTCGGAGAATGAGAACGTCACGGCATCATGCTTGATGTTTTCATCGTTAGCCTTCATCAGTGCATGGTAGGTGTTGAGCGTGGTGCCTGCACCCATGTACCTCTTCAGTTCGCCCGTCTTTGGAGTATTGTAGATGTCATACTTTTCTATATTAGTAGGCTTATACGAGCCAGTGAAGATATAGCTTGTTGTGCTGCCGTCGGTATCCACGTCGTTGCCGTAGCTTGTAAACGCCTGCTTCAGCTTGCCCTTGTCGATATATACGTTGCTGAAGGTGATACGTGTGCCTGAAGCGCCTTCTATCGTGTTGTCGCCAATGACACCGTCCACGTTAGGCAGGTCATTACCCTCTGAGTCAACACCAGAAGGAAGTATCAGGTATGGCTGACCAGGCAGTATGTTCTGGTCCACATGACGCAGGTACTTTATGTAATATACATGGCCTTCTGTGTCGTGGTTCAAACCGTTGAATATGGCGAGCTGCGTACCTACGCCGAATGCCTCCTCTACCTGGTTCTCTGACAGTGCGAACGGCAGGCAGATGGTGTTCCACTTGTTAGCGCGGTAGTTACTTGGCAGTGTCACCTCGTCAAACAAGGTGTTCTTGGCAAGTGTGCTTCCGTTGAAGGTATAGGTCGTCATATTATCGTCAGTCTGCAGGTGCAGTGTTGTGGTCTCATGAGCTATGTCGTGGCTTTCGAGCACATCGTCGTACTCCACGAAGTTCATGCCCACGTATCCTACCTTGGTCATCATGCCGAAGAAGTAGTACGTCTTGCCGGCAACTACGTCGATGGTATATTTCACGTAACCCTTCTCTATCACCATGTAGCCGTTGTGATAAGGCACAGGCAGTACTGGTGTAGGCACGACGCTTGCATTGTTGGCTCTTACCTCAGCATCCGTTCCCCAGTAGAATGGGTTGTCATACTGATAAGCGCCCGTCTTTGTCTCGTTGAATGCCGAAATCAGAGTATTTTCGTTAGGATTTTCCACAGAACAGTACTTGTAGCGCAGCTTAGGTATGATGCCGTCATCACCCTTGGCTGCTGTCCAATAGTATGTCATCTGCTCGTCGAGGGTACGTGTTACTTTATCCTCACATTCAAAACTGTGCGTATCACGTCCGCTGCCGTTGGCTACAGGCTGGTTGGATATCACGGTGCCTATTGGGTGCTGTACCCATCCGTCCTGGTCGAACCAGTATCCCAGACGAGGCTTAGAGCCGAGCTGGTTTTTGTTGCTGCCACGACCTATCACACCGTTCTGTACCACGTATGCCGTGAGCTTACCAGTCTTCTTTGGCTCAAACTTGAGGTATGAGGCACGGCAAGGCAGGTTAAACGGCCTGATGCGCTCGTACTCGCCGTAGTTCGTACCGTCAGGCTTTGTCTCGGTGGTCTTGTACCACATGCCGTCAGGACACTCGGTAGTCTCATAGTCGTCAATCATTCCGAGGAGCTGATTTACATACTCGTCAGTAGCATCGTTATCCTCATTAGAGGTGAAGTACTGATAACCGTCGATGTAGTGACTGTTGTAAGAGCGGCTCGTTGACCATGCATCGGTGACGCTCTTGCCACTCTTGGTGTATGTATTGCCGTTGTACTTATATCCGCCGTAGGTGAGTCGTACTACCTCCTCACCGGCAGAGTTTCTCATGGCGTACTGCTGATATACCGTTGGTTTCAGTCCGCTTGGCAGGTTGTTTGACGTACCGTTCTCCACGACGAGGTCGAAGAAAGCCACTGCCTTGTCATACTCGCCGGCAGCTGGTACGTAAGCATAGATACGTGAACCACCCTGTCCGCCACCATACTTTATCTCGTATGTAGTATTGAATACGCCGCTCTGGCTCAAGTCGGTTGAAGCGTACGTATCCTTCGTAGCACCGAAGTAGCCTATGTCCCTTACCTTACTGCGGTAGTATATGGTGCCGGTATAGTTGGTACCGTCAGAATACTTAGCAGTGAGCACAGGCAGTGCGCCTGAAGGTATGGCATTGCCGTTCGTCAGTGCACTTGCCTTGAACGAAGACTTGTCGTAAGAGAATGAGAGTGTGATGGTCTTCTTGCTTACCGTCACTGTCAGTGTGGTAGAGCCTGCTGCGTGTGTATCGTCGGCAGCCTGACTAAGGGTTACCGTCGTAGTACCCACAGCAACGGCTGTCACTGTCAGTGTTCCGTCTTCGTAGGTTACGGTTGCCACGCTGGGGTCGCTTGACGTTGCCGTGATGGTACCCGTGCTGTTGGTCTCCACCTCGTACTCTGCTACCACGTCAACGTACTGCTCAGCCTCCGTGATTGCCTCATTGTCCTTCTTAATAACGATTGTTGCAGGAGACTTCTCGTAGAACTTGAAGCCGCCGAGGTACACATCACCACTCGGATTATTAATGGTGATGTATGAGCCTTCCTTGTTGAGTGAATAAGTGGCAGACCAAGAACCGTCATGCTTTACAGTTGCAACCTTCTCGCCATCAACGTTTATGTCCATCGTACGTGAGGTGTTATTACCGTCACCAGCCACAAAGCTGAATGATTCAGCACCTTTCACGTAGAAGGTGATAGACTTGTAATTGCTGCTGTTCTTCAATTGCGTATAGCTTGCGCTTGATGAAGATATAGCACTAATTGTCTTAGAAGTGAATCCGACCTTACTCTCTATCGTCCAGAAATGGTTGCTTGTTGTTATATCACCAGCATTCTGCGTGTTGTAGTTACTCTGGTTGAGCGCATAGATATCCTCATTGTCAGAGAATGAAGGAGTGTACCATCCGTGCGTCAGCGACGTTACCGTCACTGTAGCAGCGGCACTGGTATCAGTGCGACTGCCATCATTAACGGTACACCTATAGTACCTTGTCGCTGTGAGTGCCACAGGAGCGAAGGTTGACGTAGCGCCGTCGGTGGTTACAATACCGTCACCTCCAGCTACATTTGTCCAAGAGCTGTTGTCGGTGCTTATCTGCCACTGGAAGGTGTATGTACCTGAGCCGTCAGACGCCGTCACGGTAAGCTCCGTAGGTGTCTCACCGCTCTGTATGGTCTGCGTGCTTGGTGTCGGGTTGGTTATATTCACATTACCAGGAGTATATATAATGAGGTTTGTGAAGTAGTTTGCCAGTCCTGCATACTTACCCTTGATGGTGAACGCGGTCTTGCCGTTGAAGCCGGCAGGCACTGTCGCCTTGTAAACCTTGTCGTCAGTTCCGTCCTGATACAGGTTCAAGGAATTTTCACCATCCGAAATTGTTATGCCTGAGTTGGTGCCGTTATATCCGTTGAGTCGTACGGAAACCATGTCGCCTGTTGCCACTGCGTGATCCAACGTGATAGAGATGTAGTTGTCACTGCCGTTGACCACATACATGTGGGCATACTCAGAGGTAGGACGTGTGATGTAGCGGTAGTAGTCGCCCGAACCGTAGTTGGCTGTTGCCGTACCGCCGGCTATCACCTCACCCGTGATGGTCTCGGTAGCAGATGTTGTCTGCCTGTTACCAGCCACGTTGCTCATATAGAACTTACGGCCGGAACTTGTCGTCAGCACGTATGCCACGTCAGAAGCCTGGCTCTTGATGGTGTCGCTTGACACCTTTGCCACGCAGTAGTAGAATGAAGCATCCTCAGCAGCCAGTGTGGTGCTTGGAGTGTATGTGCTACTCGTTGCACCGCTGATAGCAGTACCGCCGGTATTGCTGTTGACGGTGTTCTTGTACCACTGATAGCTGATGGTGCCGCCGCAGGTCTTTGTTGCGCTGGCACTGAGTGCCGTAACAGGACTTGCACCATACTCATATACTGCGCTGGTAGGATTGGTACCTATGGTGATGCCGTGCACCGTCACAGGCAGAGAGAGATCGGTGTCAGTAGCCTCACCGTCGTCGTTGTTATCGACAGCGAAGGTGATGTAGTCGCCTGAGCCTACTGCTATAGGTGTCACTACCAGTTCGCCGGTAGATGGGTTGTACGTAGCATTGACATAGCTTGGCACATGTCCTATCACCGCACGGTGTGAAGAGTAATTGGTGATGGTGACGGTCTTGGTATCTGTCTCTGCGTCGCCCATGATTACTGATGCCGGCGTTGCCTTGAGGGCATTACCTGGAGTCTCAATGCGTATCTTGTCGATGAGCTTGTATGATGAGCTGTTGATACCAAGATAGAGCACACCCGTTGATGATGAGATGTCCTCGATGCGGTAGTGGAACACTCCGGGAGATGACGAGATATCGTAGTCGCTCCATGCCACTGCACTTGGTGACTTCGAAGCATTGCCGTCTACTGGCGGTGTAGTTATAGATGGGTCGAAGTATGAGCGTACCTTGAAGTTACTTGTAGTGTAAGGTGCTGTGACATAAATGTCGATACGTCCGTTGATTTGCTCGAGAGGTATAGCGATGTAGTGGTTGGTAGAGGCATTGGAGTTGATCTGCATGTGCTGACCGTTAGTGTCCTCCACTATCTGGAACTCCGTGCTTGACGAACCACGGAAGGTTACGTCGCGGACTATCACCGAGTGAGTGGAGGTTACGTCGCCAAGGTAATCGTTGTCGCTGGTGCTCCATACGCCGCCTGTACCATCGAAGTTTATTGATACAGGCCATGAGAAGCTGGAGTGTGTGCATGTCTCAGTAGTCACCGCACTGTTAGTGCCGCTCTTGATAGCGATAGCCTTCACCGTAGTGGTGGTAGCGATGCTGAACGGAGCGGAGTAAGGTGTGCTGCTGCTCGTTGGTTCTGTGCCGTTGGTGGTGTAGTATATTGATGCACCCTCTGTAGCACTGGTGATTGTTACCGTGTTGCTTGCGCAAGAGATGACAGGTGCTGCCACGCCTACGGTGTAGCCGAATACTGCCACGTCGCTGTAGAACGTGCCGTCCGTTGCAACGGCAGAGAGATATTTGCTCTCACCAGTGTCGGAGTAGTCCATCGTAGCGGTGAATGATGTTGGGCGTGCCGTAGTGCCCCTGAGTGCTGCCACTGTCTGGCCAGTGCTTGCAGAGCCCCATGCGCAGTACTGCGCCGTGCCCTGTGCTGCCGTCAGTGTCACAGCGTCGCCTGTTGCCAGCGCACCACTGCTTTGTGATGCCGTAGGAGCGGTGTCGAGCTTCCACTGTGCGTAGAGTGTCACGTTTGCCGTGCCCATGGTGAATGTCTCGGCAGGCTCGTAGTAGCTTGCGGAGTAGCCTGACGCTGTGCTCCATCCGAGGAAGGTGTAGCCGCTCTTGGAGAGTGTACCACCGCCCAGTACAGTGACCTCATCACCCTCATTGTATGCTGTGGCGTCTGTAGGCACAGAGCCTGAGGTGCCGTCGAGGTTGGCATTATAGGTCACGCTGTATGTAGTAGCTGATGCAACGCTGTATGATGTGTTCTGCGGAGCGCTGTACCACTTGCCGTCAGTTGCCACCCATGACATCTTACGTGTTGCGCCCGTAGTAGTCGTTGCTGCAAAGGTAGCGGTGGCACCGGTTGTAATCATATCTTCCGCTGCATCGCTATTTTTTGCGCCGGTAGTAATGTTAGATACGAAATCTGATAGCGAATTGAAAGTTTTATTGCCGCTCCATCTACGATATACCTTTGTCACTGATGACACTCCTGATGGAGGTGTCAGCGTGATTGTAGCACCAGGGGTGATAGTACCGTTTGCTGGCGATACTGTGGTGCTGTTGATGGTATAGTTGGCATACAGTGTGGTGTTGGCATCTATTGCTGCGCCAGCCACTGCAGGTGTGCTCCATGCCGCATCAGTGTACCATCCCTCGAAGGTGTAGCCCGTCTGCACGCCTGTAGGTGTGGGCAGTGGGTCGGGCAGTGCCGTGCCGGAGCCGTTGGCTATAGCAGTAGCCATAGGAGTGGTGCCGTCAGCCTTTGTATTTACATTATATGTTATGGTGTAGCCGCCTGCCGGTATCCAGTGAGCGTAGAGGGTAGGAGTAGCTACGTCAGTCTTTATCCACTTGCCGCTTGCGTCGGTGTATCCACTTACGTTTGCCACGAGTGTGCCGTCAGCATTGATGACCTTCGTGCCGCCGTCGGCTGCCGTATAGTAGCCCTGCAGTGTCATTCCTGCGTATGTGGCAGCGCTGTAGTCTGTCAGCGTGCTGCTGTTGTATGTCGCCGTGGCAGAGCCGTCGGCTGTGCCGCCGTTATCGTCGAGGGTGATGGCGTAGGTGTTAGGGGCGAAGTGCGCCGTATATGTAACATTGTTGCCTACCTGAGCTGAGCCTCCTGTCTCTGCGGCATTCGTTGTACCTCTGCCCCATGGGTGCTTCTCATCATAGGTCGCATCGAAGTGATAACCTGTAGCTGGATATGCATTCAGGTAAAGGCTTATTCCATCTGACACATAACTGCCAGAAACGAAAGCATCATCCACTGCCTTACCATAGTATGCATCCGCAGTCCTGTATGAAGCTGATACGGTACCTGCACCGGCAGGAGATACATCAAGCGTTACCAGGTGCTTCCACACTGCGTAGAAGGTAACGTTGCCTGAAATAGAAGAAGAATATGTATCGTCAGGGCTATACTGTGTGCTTACAGTACCGCTGGCAGAAGTGTTCCAACCCATGAAGGTGTGGTATGATTTTGTGAGCGAGCCGCTGCCGAGCACCGTCACATTAGAACCTGCGTCATACGGGCTGTTGCTGTCCGTAGGAGCCTCACCGCTTGTCTCTCCATTACCGTTATAGGTCACGGTGTAGGTTGGCACGTACCATGCATAGAGTGTATGAGTGCTTGTCGGAGTCATTGAGGCACCAGAGGCATACTTCGTGCCCGTGCCATTGTCGCTGGTGTACCAACCGTCGAAACGATAGCCAGAGTCAGCACTTACTGTAGGCAGCGTGATGCTTGCACCTGCTGATGCCTGAGTGATTGACGTGCCGTCGTATGTACCATGGTCACCACATGTGCCGTCAGCAAATGAAACGGTGTAGGTGGAGGAGCCAGAAGCACCATATGTTATGGAAAGTCCAACTACCTGGAATGTGTTTGATGTTGTATTTGTGAATGTCACAGACGCAGCAGATCCTGTCCATGTAGAAGTCAGAGAAGACGTACTTACTCCACTTGGAGATGATGTTAACTCTGAATTTGATGTTGGGTATTGATCTTTAGAATCACGCCATGTGATTGTTACACTTTTAATTACATCAGTACCTTTGGCCGATACAACTAATGTTCCATAAGGAACCTTTAATCGGTTAGAAGTCTGTCCACCACCGCTGCCTACAGTTTGAACTGTTATTGCAGACAAATCTCCGTAACCACTTTTTGCTGAAACGGTGAAAGTTGTTCCGCTCTGCGACGTAGTAAATTGAGTCGCAGTAGCAGTGGTGTCCGCCCATGCAGTTGCGGTGCTCATGACGGAAAGCATGAGCAGGAGTAGAAAAGTTTGTAATGATTTTAATTTTTCTTTCATCATTTATTAGTATTTAGTTTTTATTTCTTTATTTCGTCGTAATATCGGGTTATTTGCTCCTTAAGTGGTGGGAGGTCTTCTTTTATGACCATCCACAGTACATCGTTGTTGATGCGATAGTAGTCATGCACAAGTATATGTCGCATCTTCTCTATCAGAGCCCAGGACGTATCTGGATGAGAGGACTTGAATTCCTTGCTGAGCCTATATACTGCTTCCCCGACTATCTGTACGTTATATACTACAGCGTGAAGATGCAGGGCATCGCTCACCAGTTCCTCTTGGGTAAGTCCCTCAGTGAACTTTTCTATGCACTCTATCGCCTGTAGCATATGCTGCAAGCGTCCTTTGTCTCTAACCGGCTCTCTCATATACTAATTCCTTATCGTGCTCTACGGATTCCTTGGCAAATGGAAGCAGGTCTCCTTCAACGACGAGGTCAACGGGACGCTGGAGCAAATTCTCCAAATCGCATATCATACCGAAGTATCTCAGCCCCATCTTTGTGCCAGGTACGAAAGAGATAAGGATATCAACGTCACTATTTGGCTTCTCCTCTCCTCGTGAGTAGCTGCCAAATATCCATGCCTTCTCGACTGGCTTTGTCTTGAAGTATTGTCTTATCCTATTTCTTACGTTGCCGTCCATCGTCTCTATTCTTCCTATTATCGTTCTATCTGGAGTATATCAATTCTAAAGCCATCGCGCGAAACGTTTGTCGAATTCTGCTTGTGTGAGGCATCGTCCCTCTGTATAGTCTTGCTCTGCCTTGAGCACGTCTGCCTTCATCTCCTCCGTCAGGATTATCCTGCCTTGTTCGTCAGTCTTAAATGTTTCTTCGCTCTGGCGCTGACTTATCATCTGCCTGCACATTATTGCCTTTAGTTTTCGTTTTTATCTCTCGTTTCTGACCACGGATAGACACGGATGGTCACAGATTTGTCCTTATCGCTGGCGCTGTAGCCGTGCGGAGCTTTTCGTTTTTGTTTATCTCTCGTTTGCTTCAATCAAATCATAATACATGTATCTCGTCTTTAATGGCAAGGAAATACGAGCATTCTCAGCCTCCTGCTCTTCTGTTGAAAAGAGAAAACGGAAACCATTCTTCACATAGTAGCTTAACGTGCTCTTTTCATTATATGAGTCAACCGCAAGGTATCGGCAACCTGTCTTGTTGTCTTTTTGCACAAACCATTTTTTTATAAACTGCATCAACTCCGAGCCTATCCCCCTTCCTGAGAATGCTTCGTTTACTCCTAAACGTCCTATAAGCACAGCTGGATAACGTCGCATTTGCTTTTCATGAGGAATTTCCTCATTAATCTTCTTTTTACGGCTGTTTGGCAGTTGGTCAACTCTTACACTATCGTTAGACAATGTAAATGCACATACTATTACAGTTGGGTCTTCATCTAACAAATAGCAGTAAGTCTTGCCAAGAAGCTTTTCCGTATAGAGCGGCGAGTCTTTGACAAAAAACTCGTCAAGGTCTGCATTGCCGCATGAAAAAGTCTTGCTTGCTGAGAGTATCTCTCGCGTAAGCAAATGGAAGGAGCAGTGTTCTGTCAAGAATCCCATGATTAGTACAGTCGTGCCTTTGACATTATCTTGTCGAAGTCTGCCTGCGACATCTCCAACTCTATGGTGTGGGGATTGCGCTCGGCTGCTTCCGCCTCTGCTATGAAACGGTCTGCATCGCTTCCTGTCAATACTGGTATGGGTCTTATCTCTAATGCCATTGTTGCTATTGTTTTTATAATTAAGCTATTCTGAAGAGTGAGACGAAGTGGTCTTTCTCTTTCATTTTGCTTTTGGTTATTGTTGTTACTTTTCTAAAGCCATCGTGCGAAACGTTTGTCGAATCCCGCCTTGCTCGTTGCGTTCGTACATCAGTCCATAGCCTTTATGAGTTCATCGAGCGAGGACACCTTGGTGACTTTTCCTGCCTCTACCTCAGCGATTGCCAGTTCGAGTTCTGACTTATAGTCGTTATTGGTCATTGGTTTGCTAATTTATTTATCGCCTCTTTTATTAAAGACTTGATGTAGCGGTCACTGACATTTGAGTACTCGCTCTTGTCGTATATTGCGAGAAGTGTCACAGTGATGTTGTCACCTTGCTGTGTTACCGTCCAGGTCAGCACTCGGGCACCTCCGCTCTTTCCTTTTCCCTTGGATGTTATCTGCATCCTTATCTTATAGACACCTTCACCAAGTGATGTACCTTGGAAGGGATTTTCCTTTATGGAGTAGAGGAGCGCTTCAAAGTCATCGCCGAAAGACTTATACTTTTTCTTGAATGCTTTTGCCTGACGCTTGAATTCCTCAAGGAATGCTATTTTTACCATTTCACTCTTCCTTTAATTCCTTCAGCAAGTCCCATGCGTCGGGCAGTTCCCTTCCTGTGCGCTTTGCTTCGGCTAGTTCGCTGAAAGCCCTAAAGAGGCCTTTTCTCAGTTCCATCTCTTGACGACGGGTCTCTTCCTCCACGTCGCTCTTTGCCATGCGCTGTGCCAGTGCCTTGCGTATTGCTTTGGGCTGGCTCTGTATGAGCGTCCATAGTGCATCGATGGTGCTCATCAGCGATTGGTTTGTGGTATGTTGTATTGCTACTGCCATTGTTGGTTTTATATTTTATTGACCACGGATAGACACGGATGGTCACAGATTTGTCCTCATCGTCATTATCCTGTGTGCGCACACGTGTACCATACATAATAGTAGGCGCAGCAACCCTGGGGTCATCGCGCGCATCACGTGTTCTAATTAATATTCTGGTGCAAAGTTACGAAGTTTTTAGATAATAGCAAAGAGTTTGACTAAATTTCTTGCTAAAAGTCAAGATATTTTTTCTAATTTTACAGTAGAAAGGGAAACACGGATAGACATGGAGTGATAGGTGATAAACATATTGTTTTTGTTAAAATAAAATGTCGTAGGGGCTTCAGCGACGTGTGGTCTTCATCCCCTTCTTTAGCCTCAAGCCCTTATAGTTATTGCCGACCCGCTGTCCCGCAAGGTTAAAAGACTCACCCCAGCCCTCTCTATGAGAGAGGGAGTCAAGGTTAGGGTTAACGTTAAGGTTAATGATTCCCGTAGCATCACTCTCCCCATCCACTATCACGTTGGTGATGGATGTCTGCACCGTCCTGTCGTCGGCAGTCGCCGTGCAGTAGTAGTGGCCAGGCTGCTGAGGCGCTATCGTGCCGCTCTGCGATCCCTCTACTGCTGTGCCGTTGCGGTACCACTGGTAGGCTATCGCCGTGCCGCTGCCCGATGCGGAGCACTCTATCGTCTCGCCTCTCTTTATGTCATACTCTGGTGCCAGGTCTTTCTCCATCAGCACCGTGTTGTCCTGATACAACTGCTCATACTCCGTGGCAGCCATGATGAATGCTCCCAGCACCTTGCCCTCTGTCACACTCTCGTCCTTTGCCACCCTCGCCACGTCGCTGCCCAGGAGGTAGTAAGGCTTCGAACCGTCACGCACCGACCATGTGCCCAGTCCTGCCGAGCGGCATGAGCCAAACAGATGCACCCCCTCCTCGCCGTCAGCAGCAAAGAAGGTGTTTATTAGTCCCGCATACGCCTTTCTCGCCACAGGTCCGTAGTCCTCCTCCGGCAGATACCCTAACCGTATAGCCTTCATCAGTCCAGCAGCAAAGAGCGCCGATGCCGATGACTCAAGGTAGTTGTATGTCTTGGGATATGTTGCCTTGTTGTATTTGTCGGCGTAATAATCGCCGGTTTCATCGAGTATTTGGTACCAGCAACCCGTCTCCTCATTCTGCCACATGGCAAGTCCCTCGGCGAGGTCCTCCATGTGTTTTCTTAAGGTTGACGTTAAGGTTGACGTTGAGGTTGATGATTCCATCTGCTCCAGTATGTCCACCAGTGCGAGGAGGAACCATCCCTCTGCCCTTCCCCAGTATGATGCAGAGTGGTACACCCCGCCAGCGGGGTTGTATCCTGCCCATGTGTTGGAGTAGGTGTCATGTCCCTGAGCCGAGAAGGCGTGGTATAGCAGTTTGAAATCTTTGTCCCAGCACATCTCCCACAGTGCCTGTATCTGTCGATATACTATCGTCCAGTCGTCGCCTATTATGTCGCTGCCCTTGTAGTTGTGCAGCTGTGCAAACAGCGCTGGTCCCATATACGAGCCGTCGAGCCACATCTCATCTTGATACTGTGACTTGTGCCACCATCCGCCGCTCACTATCTCGTGTCCCGCTTTGTATGCCGTCGTCCCCGTGCCTATCTTGTATTTGCTGTTGTGGTCTTTGAAGCCCGACTGCGCCTTCGACAGTACCGACTGCGCATTGCTCTTCGTCGTCTGTGCTACCTTGTCTGAGGCGTATGCGCCACCAGTGTTTGTCAACTCGTAGAGCCCAAACATCACCTTCGCCGCGTTGAGGTTGTCCAGGCTGCCTCCCGTTGAGGGAAACCACGAGAAGTAGCTGTTGCAGTAGTCCGCCATGCTGTAGAAGGAGGGTTTCGCCCACTCCTGCGCCCAGGGGTACTGCGAGTAGTAGAGCACATTCTCCACTATCGCCTTCGCCACCAGTCCGGGCACATAGTCAGCTGCCGTCCTGCCGCTCTCCTTCTTGTTGCCGTTTATGTCATACACGGCAAAGCCATCCTGATTTTTGTTTCTGTAGAAGTCGTGCATGCGCGCCTTCACCACCCACTGCGAGTACCTCACCCCAGGGTTAAACTGAAAGTCGCTCTTATCCTCCTGCGCCTTCATTTCCGTTACTCCGCCCAGAGTGAGCACTATGAGCGCCATGCACTTATATCTTCTCATCTTCATCATATTGCGATTGTAATTATAGTACGTTGTTTTCTTTTATAGCCTGTTGTATTCGTTTCTTTATCTCCTCCCATGTATCGGGGATGAACATCTTGGGCATAGGCTGTTGCTCTGCATCCTCAAAGTATGAAAGGCTAAGCAGTACTCTGAAAGTGTTTGCTTCTGGATATTTCTGAGCGTGAAAGTCTAATATCTCCTGCAAAGTGAAGTGCTTGAGTAGCTCTGCCACGTCAACAAAGTCCTTGCGTGTACCTCTGCCCTCTATAGCATTTATTTTCATAGCCGCTATATCACGTGGCGATGCCAATCGTAGTCCGTCTTCACCTATAGGTTCATCTATCCACGGATAACAGTAGTTTACTATATCTACCTTTACGCCACTGAGGATATACTGCTTTATGTTTTGCGTCTCTTGGTTGATCCTCAGACTCCCGTGAGAGCGCAACACATCCTTAAGCTCTTCGTTATCTGCCCCGATGGATCCAAAGAAATCCAGGTCGATGGAGTTGCGATGTCCATATTGCAACGCCAGGGCTGTGCCCCCCACCAGTCGCAGCCCCTGTAACAGAGGCTCTGCCGTAAGGGCTCTTAGGAGTTCCAGAGTGTGGGGCTCGATTGTGCGGTATGATAGCATCGGTAGTCCTCCTTGTTAGTGTTTGATATGAGGCAGATGTATGACAGTGCCTGCGGTGTCAGGGTACGTAGTGACTTGCATATCTCCACTATGCGCTTTATGCCATAGTAGGCGAGTATAGTATTCCAGTCGCTCATCTCACCATATTCCAATACGCGCTGCACAGTCCATGCGGAGTACTTGTCGGCATCATACTGTGCAGTGTCAACATCCCAGAAAAGATATTGTGAGAGATTATATGGTTGCAGTCGTTCCATTTTCACCTGCAAAAGTACTAAAAAGAGAGCAAATGACAAAATAAATTTATTTATTTTTTCTTTTGCCTGCTCCGAACTTGTTCGCCTGAGCACCAACTGGAGCGCAAGAGTGGTTCCTAAAACCAAAACCTTAAAAACCCTTGGTTGTGCTGCATGCTCTGCGAGCATTCATCTATAGGCATCAGTCAAGCCCTGTTTATGCGAGCATAACATCTCTTGACTGACACCCATAGACAGCCTGCGGCTTTGAAGCACAACCAAGAAAAACAGTGAAAACCGAAGGCAATCAAAAACAAACTGGTTTGTTTTTATTGCTGAGGTGCATCCTGCCTTGATTCGTTCAGCTAGGGACCTAATTCTTTATGTACATCCTGACAACAACCGATAATGTCATAAACATATGATTTCAGTTGCGTTTTTGCTCTGCCTTCGGTTTTCTCTGTTTTTCTTTGGGACTGGTTCTGTCCTGTAAGGATGATGATGTGATAACAGGCTATAACCATGAGTTTATTCATGTGTTATAGCCTGTTATTATAGCATCAGAGACGCTGTCTCGACCAGCCCCAAAGGGTTTTTATGGTTTTGGTCTATCAGGTGGTGTGAATTTTCTGGTGAGTCAGGATTGTCATTAGAATGAAGAATGACATTTTGTAAATATTTTTAGGCTTTTGCTTTACAAAGTGTCAGATGAAAAAGTGCAAGAAAAATCTTCAAAACAGACCTCAGTGGGGCGACAGTAAAGGCTCCGTGATGGAAAAGCATATGGTTAGGGAGCTTAAAGCATATGTTTTGTCATCGAAAAGCTATGGGTTTAGGAGGCAAAAGCATAGCTTTTTTACCGCATTTTTCGCCGTTTTTTGGCGAAAAAAACTGCGATTTTCAGGCGCAAAAGATATGCTTGGATTTTCAACACGCTAAGCCTCAGTAGTTTGCAAAATTTCGCGAGATTTCAAAATTTGGAAGCCACTCGGCAGTTGGTGAATAAAATCGCGAGGAAATGGCATTTGCAAAAATCAAAGTGTAAGCGTATCCCGTGATTTTCATTACAGAGTGTCATTGCTTGCCTAATGCTGCGTCGAGTATTTAACAAAAACAATAAAAAACCCGCTTTTCAGTTTGAGGGCTATGCCCCTGATGTAGTTTCCGCATGCTTTCCTTTGTGAGCGAGCTCCCAGATAAAGCCTTCGGTCACTCCATCAACCCTTGTCGGGCTATTCAACCTGAAAAGCGAAAAACAGAGAAAACCGAGTGCAGAGCAAAAGCTTGCTTTTAGCTATGCCGAGGTGCATCCTGTTTTGCACGAAGTGAAATTCAGGGAAAAAGATACGCACCAAAGGTGCTACGATATTCTTCGCCACGTTAAGGTTATGGTTAAGGTTCACGTTAAGGTTTATCTTGGTTTTTGTTTCTAACTACAGACACAACTTTTTCATGCAGGTGATTCGTTTTTTCTGTTTTTTAAACTACAAATATAGTTTTGGGCTGGTAAGAGGAAAATAAATGGCTATTTATAAGGTGTAATTGAGAAAAAAGATGTAACTTTGCAGGCAATTTGCAAAGCAAATGCGAAAACGATGACAACAATTATGACGAAATAAGAATGAATAGAATGAAGAATATTGCAAAGAAAATGATGGGAGGCGTTGCCCTCATAGTACTCACATTATGTGGTGTAACGGAAGTGAAGGCGGCGGACACAAGTGACTTCCATTTTAATTCTGGTGTGCGCTACTCACAGTGGGTGACAAAGTCACGCATGACCAACTTCTACAGAAACACAACACAAGATGGTTTTGCTGTATATAATGAGAATGGAACTAAGACAGCAGATGGACATACTGCATTTGACTATGTGCCAGGCTTGGTGGCTAAGGCGATAGTGGAGAATGTGGAGTACTACTCTCAGTTTGACTGGGCACAGTCATGGGCTGAGCCATTCTTCTATAACATGGCTGGTTATTGTAATGCCTACTATAACAGTGTACCTACTGGTGGTGGTAGTCTGGACAATCTTAATGCCTCAAAAATGTTCTTCGGCATTTACAACCTGACGAAAACTGGTGGTGCATACGCCTCAAAGAGCATAGCTTCTACCACTAATCCTCACGCCCAGACAGCATTGAGCAGAGCAGTGACGGGTTTTGTTGCCCACAATAATAGTTACAAAATAGGTACTTCAACACCTGCCTATACAGCAGGTCACACTATAGTAGAAGGTGGTTGGTATCACAAGTCAACCTATGTGGACGAGATGTGGCTTGACGGTTCATACATGGGACCAGCTTTGTTTGCTCAGTTGAGGAACTATAATGGCAGCAACATTATTGGTGATGACTGGACAATAGCCTATCGCCAGATACAGGCACTGTGGGAGATGTGCTGGAACCCTACGGACAAGTTGCTCTATCATGCTTTTGCTGCTGCTTCCCACAGCAATTATTCCGCTACATGGTCAGGCTTTGACACGGCAGGCGGAGTGTATCACTCAGCATCATATTGGGGCAGAGCCTGCGGATGGTATCTGCTGGCGTTGGTTGACATATTAGAGCAGATGGATAAGGCAGGGCTCACTGGTACGGACAAGGACAACTATAACACACTGAAGAGCCATCTTGCCGACCTCTGCGAGGGGCTCGCTGCAAGACAGGATGCTACGTCTGGTTGCTGGTATCAGATACTGGACGAGGATGGGACATTCCACTCTTCTATATATAATAATGGTAAAAACGCCAGTAAGCATAGCGACACATACAACTATATAGAATCTTCGGCATCGGCACTATTTACGGCAGGCTACTTAAAGGCAATAAGGTTGGGTTATATTTCGAGTGCTACATACGAGTCTGTAGCAAAGAAGGCCTACGCAGGACTGGTAAACAACTTCTTTGCTGCTGACGGCAATGAGGGTGTTCATCTGTTTGGCTCTTGCCGTTCGGCAGGTCTGGGTGGAGCCGCTGTAAATGGTGACAAATGGCGTGATGGTTCAAAGGCATACTATCTTCTTGGTCATGACGTAGCAAGGGTTGCAAAGTCAGAGAATGTTACTGAGGGTAAGATTCTCGGTGCTTTCATCTTGGCTGCTACGGAGTATGAGAGACTATATCAGGACAACACCGTACTGTTTGAGAAAGACTTGGCACCATCTTACGAACTTGAGGCAGGCGATGAGATTTCATGTCCTGCAACTGGTAGTGGCGCAAACATCACCTACCAGTGGTATAAGGACGATGTGGCTGTAGTGGGAGCTACAAACTCAACGATTGCTCCTACAGCGTCTGGCGCTTACTATTGTAAGGCTACATCAGGTACGACGACGATACAGAGCTCTACGACTGATGTGACTGTGGCTGGTGACGATACGTCTACACCAGAGTTTACTACCAATCTGCCTGCTACAGCTACAGCAACGGTAGGTACAGCGAAGACTCTAACAGTGGCTGCTAACCACGCAGACGGCTATCAGTGGTACAGCAACACTACAGCGAGCAATACTGGTGGCACAGAAATAGAGAATGCGACATCGGCTTCATATACCTTTACTCCAAGTGCTGCGGGTACACTATATTACTATTGCGTGGCAACAAACAGCAAGGCTACAGACACACAGAGCGTAGCATCAAATGTTTGCACAGTGACAGTGAGTGAGGCAACGACATATACCGTGACCTTCGATGCCACAACCAACGGCGGTACGTGCGGTACGGCAAGCCTTACTCAGGCATCAGCTGGTGCAAGCATCACCCTGCCTGCTGCAACGAAGGACGGCAATACCTTCAATGGCTGGTACACAGCATCCACTGGCGGCACACTGAAAGGTGCTGCTAACGCTTCATACACTCCTACTGCAAACGAGACACTCTATGCGCAGTTCACCCCAGCTGGGGGAGGGGGGACTGAAAGTATAAGCTGGGCAATTACAACTAATAGCTTTACAGTAACCCCAACTATAACTCCTTCTTCGGGTGCTCACCTGTCAAATGCATCAACTTCAATCAGTTTGACAGGTTTGTCATCAACAAGTTCTTCAAAAGATGGTTATTGTAAACCTTTCTATGGAACAGTTGTAGATTTCAACGCATCTGATGATTTTGCTTCTATTTCTTTTGATGTTGCAGATGGATATACATTCACTCCATCAAGTGTTGGTATGACGGTATATTCTCATGGTACGGGTAATTTCAAGTATAAGATGATAATATCCGATTCCCAGGGTACACCTATTACTGTTACATCTAACGAGATTCAACCGTCTTCAGGTGGTGAGGCTGCAATAACATTTGCAGCAGATGCTTTCACAGGAAAGGCATTTGAGGGAACTGTAACGATTAAGTTGTATGTTTATAACTATTCAAATTCTTCTACAGGCAAGCGAACCTATATAAAAAGTCCAATAACGATTTCGGGAACGACAGCAGCTAAAGGTGGTAGTTCCACCTACACTGTTTCTTATAATATGAATGGCCACGGTGAGGCGATAGCTGATGTGACTAATGTGACGGCTCTGCCTGACCCATTGCCATCGCCAGAGGCAACGGGATATACCTTCGGTGGTTGGTACACCGACTCTGGACTGAACAACGCCGCTACGGCAGGGGCAAGCATAAGTGCTAATACTGAGCTGTTCGCTAAGTGGACGGCTAACACCTATAGTGTACATTTCGATGCTAATGGTGGCGAAGGCTCAATGACTAACGAATCATTCACCTATGGCATAGAGAAGGCTCTTACCGTTAATGCGTTCACTCGCACTGGCTACAAGTTTGATGGCTGGGCAACAAGTGCTAATGGCGCGAAAGTGTATGACAATAGCCAGAGCGTGAGCAACCTCACCGCTACCAATGGCGGCACAGTAGATCTCTATGCTCACTGGACAGAGAAGGCTGCTGCTACGGTAAGCATCAACCCTGCTTCAGGCAATGTGACGGTGGGTAGCACGCTGGACATATCAAGCTACGTAACGGCGGGTAGCTCCACTGGCGCCATCGGCTACTCTACTGGTGATGCCACGAAGGCTACTGTGACAAGCGCCGGCGTGATAACGGGCGTGGCAGAGGGTAGCGCAACCATCTATGTGACACAACAGGAGGATGATGACTACAAGACGGGCTCCGTGACATTTACCGTAACGGTGACTGCTGCGCCAACTCCTGTGACAAACTACACTGTGATGTTCTATAACGGCGACACACAGTTTGGTGAGACTCAAGAGATAGAAGAGGGCAATACCGTCTCTGCTCCTACAACCAACCCCACGAAAGAGGGCTATACCTTCAAGGGATGGGCACTGGAGAGCGGCAGCACTGTGAGAGTAACATTCCCCTACCCTATCTATGAGGACGTAAACTTCTACGCCGTGTGGAGCAACTCAACCTCTGGTGGGGGTGGTGGAAACTTCTCTGCTACGGCAACGGCAACGTTGAGCGTAGCTGCTGGTGCTTCAAACACCGAGATTACATCAACAAAAGCCTCTATCAGCGGAGGTAGCATGTACGTATATAATGGGCAGAGCGATGCGAAAAACCTGATCACCAACGAAAAGGGTTCTACCTATGCTTTCCTTATGACCAACAACAACACCTTCTTTAAGGTTACTCTTGACAAGGCACTTGTAGCTGGTGATAAGATAAGCGCTGACATATACGGAGTGAAAAATGCCACACGCGGACTGTGGCTGAGTACTGCTACATCAAGACCTGACAGCGCTCCGGCAACCACTTTGTCAGTGACCAACAGCGGAAGTTCTGACGCATGGATGACGTCGAATGAATATACCGTGAAGACAGGCGACGGAATATGCGGCGAGAATACATTCTACATATACCGTGCGACAGTCAACAGCACATATTTCACAGACTTCACCGTAGAGACATCATCATCAGGCGATGACACCAACATAACCCTCGAAACAGTATCTGACTACGATGACTTCGAGAGCTATGCTGGTGAGAACAAAACGGTGACATTTAAGCGTAGCTTCAACAACGGCAAGTGGACGACACTGGTACTGCCATTCTCTGCTACGACGGATCAGGTGATTGCGGCATTTGAGTATCCTGCCGACTGCGAATTTGCTAACATAAAGAGCATGACAGTAACCGCCCAGGGCACTGGAAGCATCAGTTACAAGACAACAAACCACATAACAGCAAACACACCTATACTGGCGAAGATAAGGCCTAACGACGGACTGTCAGGAAAAGAAGGCTTCACTGCCGACGAGTATGTGTTTACTGGCGTGCCAGTGGTGAACCCAGAAAGCGCAGAAGCTGTGACAGCAACATCTATCGACGGCAACGTGACAATGTACGGCGTATATAAGAACACGGCAAGCGCAGACATAGATAATAATTCTTACTTCCTATCTGGAGGCAAGTTCTACGACTGGTCTTGGCTGAGCAACATGACACCGTTCACCGCATACATCGTGCCTAAGACGACAAGCGGCAACACCCTCAAGGGACTGACGTTTGAGGAGGACAGTGCCACAGGCATCAACGAAACGCTGCGCTACGAAAACGAAACGCTACGCTACGAAAACTCTTTTAACCTCGCAGGACAGAAAGTCGGCAAGGGATATAAGGGAATGGTGATCTCTAAGGGCAGGAAGGTAATCGATAATTGATATTTTTTCTCGCAAAGACGAGATAAAGAACCTCTACAAGGTAAGTAGTTATTGCCTTTCATGTTCACATGAGAACTAGTTCTCAGTGCTCACAAAAGTCAATCCCTACACTGCTGACAGCAGTTCTTCATCTCTACGCAAAGGGCAAAGCGCGCCCGAGGGCGCTACGCCAAGTCATGCGGATTGTAAGCAAAATTATAGATTATAGAGTATAGATTACAGATTATCTCTTATCTATCATCTTTTATCTGTTATCTTTCATGCGCCAGCCCTTGGCGTGAGCACCTTTAGGTGCGTCTTGGCTCTTGGCGTAGCTAAGGACAACAGGCATAGCCTGTGATGTATAGTTAAGACACACAGAAGAAAGCTTGCTTACTGATGGGTGTATTAACAATACATCGAAACTCTGAAAGAGTTGGACTTAGCCTTTGCGAGAGAACATTATAAAGAGAAGAATATTGAAAGATGAAGAAGTATGTTGTGCCACAAATAAAGATTGTATCGCTAAGGGCGGTAGGCGATAGCCTACTGTTCACCAGCGGTAATGAGGGCACGATACCGAGCGGCAACGACATGGAGATGGAATTTGAAGAGGAGGAGAGTTGACAAGAATGTCAAAAAGTTCAAACGCTTCGCTAGTTCAAGAAAGTTCAATTGCTCGCTGATGCGAGATAGTTCAAGAGGAGGTTTCGGAATAATTGATAATTAAAAGATTAGGATAACAATGATGAAAAAGAAGAATTACTTGAAGCCTACATGTAAGGCTTACACAATTGAAATGCCACAACTGCTCGCTGGAAGCGGCATAGACCAGGGTGGCGAGAGCGGCGGTGGTCACGGTACCCTGCCAAGTAATAGTACAGAGCTGGAATTTACTGCGGAGTGACGACAAGGCTCTGCGGTTGCTAAGTAACCGCCTTCGGATGCTAAGCTTCTGTATCATAGACCCGTGACATTGGGATAGACCAAAACCCAGAAAACCCTTCTCTGTGGTCCTGATGCTTTCAGCATCTATCGGCTAAGCATCAAAGCCTGTGATAGCAAACAAGCTTGCCTCACATCCTCTGATACTTATCCTATGACTTCGTCAGGGGGCCACATAGAAGAAAAACCAAGAAAAAAGTTTGGTCATAGCTGATGATGACACAGAGTTATGTAGGTCAGCTGAGAAAGTCAATCAAAGATGAGAATAGAGAGCTCTAACATAAGTCCCGAAGTTTTAACGCAACTGAAATCATATGTTTATGACATTATCGGTTGTTGTCAGGATGTACATAAAGAGCTCGGCCCTTGGCTAAACGAATACTTGTATCAGGAGGCTCTTAAAGTGGCCTTTCAGGAGAAGCAGTTACCTTTTGTCAAAGAATACTATTTTCAAGTGTCTTATCACGGAGTTATTCTGGAACACAAGCATTATATGGATTTTCTTTGTAAGGGGAATGTTGTCGTGGAATGTAAAGCCATCACCTCCTTAGGTGCCGAACAACGTCAGCAGTTGTGGAATTACATGCGTCTGACAAAAATGCCTATTGGTATATTATATAACTTCGCACCTATTAAAGACCAATGTGAGAAATACTATTACGATGCGAAGACCAAAACCATAACGGCTTTTTAGGAATATTAAAAGCTGCTTATGCTCTGCACTCGGTTTTCTCTAAATTTCACTTCGTGCAAAACAGGATGCACCTCGACATAGCTAAAAACAAACTTTTGCTCTGCACTCGGTTTTCTCTAAATTTCACTTCGTGCAAAACAGGATGCACCTCGACATAGCTAAAAACAAACTTTTGCTCTGCACTCGGTTTTCTCTGTTTTTCGCTTTTCAGGTTGAATAGCCCGACAAGGGCTGATGGGGTGCCTGAAGGCTTTATCTGTGAGCTCGCTCACAAGGAAAGCATACAGGAACAACATCAAGGGCGTAGCCCTCAAACTGAAAAGCGGGTTTTGAAGGTTTTGGTTTTATCTGACGCAAGCGGAATAAAAAAAAAGCGGCGCAAGACTGTCCTCACGACAGCCTTGCGCCTATAATTTTACTACTACTAAATTGTTTTTATTTCCGAACAATCTTAGTCGAAACCTTACTGCCATCCTTCATCTGAGCCTGCACAACGTACATGCCGGCGGGCACAGAAGCGAGATTGCAGAACTGTGATAGCGCTGACTGCGCTACCTGCTTGCCAGCCATGTCGCTGACAGTGATAGAGGCAACATCGCCGTAGATGATGATGCCGTTGGTGGTGCATGTCCAGTTCACAGTTCTCTGTTCACTGTTCACAGTTGAAACTTCTGTGGCAGGTAACTGAGCCTCCTCGAAACCATTGAGGGTGAGGTCTGTGAGATAGACGTCGTTAGAGCCTGTGCTGTTGATACGCACGATGATAGGCTCCTCGGTCTGTGGTATGCCATACTCTACGAAGTTGACAGTGAAGACACGCTGATCGAAGGTGACGCTCTCGCCGTCATGCCATGAAGACTCACCAGGGCGCTTCCACTGCATCTGGAGGGTAGAGGTCTTGCCACCACCGTAACAGTTGGAACGCATCTCACTGAGAGAAGGTACACTGAACTCTATATAGCCGCTGCTCTTGGCAATCACGTATGCACCCATGGTAGCACCGCCGTAGAGGGCACCAATCTTGGTAGGATAGGTACCGCTCTTACCATAGTAGGTAGGCTGAAGCTTATTAGCAGTTGCAGCACTGGTGACATACTGCGAGATGCTCTCGGCGAGAGAAGCATCCTGGAAGAGGTAGTCGTTGATGAGCAACTTCTTCTGGTAGCCCTTGCCACCGATGGTTGTTACCTCCTCTACGTCAGGCAGTGTGCCGTCGTTGACGGGAAGAGTCTGCAGTTCGAAGACGGGACGCTCCCACCCTGCCTCGTAAGCACCGTAGTCGGGTGCTGCACCATAGTAAGGCAGTGAAACGGTGAAGCTGTAGTCGTCGAGCCACTTCTCCGTGTTCTTATAATAATAGTCCTTGAAGACATCTTGGCAGTAGAAGTTCTCGATAGGTGTGCCCTTGTCCTCGAAGATGCTGCCTACCTTAGGACGTGCGAATTTCAGTGGGAGCTCGCCATTAGCCTGACGTGCAGAGAGAGCGGTCTCAAGAGATATGTCCTCAAACTGGTCGTCGAAGCTTGGCCAATCCTTTGCAGAGAGGCGCTTGTACTCCTGACCTGTCTTTGGGTCGGTGCCCTTACCCATGTTATACTGAGGTGAGAGACCCATGAGGTCCTGCCAGTTGGTGTATTCTGAGTCTGGCCACATATCGCCGAAGCGGTGGTTGGCCTCGCCGGGGTTGAAGCCGAGGCAGTTGCGCAGGTGGAAGACGGTATTGCCTATCATCTCAACGTCGCAGTTGAAGCGGAAGTTCACCTGCTTATTGTTGAAGGCGGTACAGTTGAGTATCCACGTGCCCTCATCGTGATTGTTCTGGTCGAAGCCGTGATAGAGGTTGTAGGCTGCCACGCAGTTGGTGAAGACATGGGCACCGTATGAGCCGCCCTTACCGTCGGCAGAGCCACCGCTCTGCTTGTTACCGCCCTGCTTGAAGCCGTTGCCGTTGACACCGATGCTACCATCCTCAAGGTATCCGTTCCAGATAGCCCAGCAGTTGTCGATGAGACATGGATATATGGCATAGTAAAGATCCCAGCCGTCATCGCTGTTGCCCCAGCAGCGGTCGCCGTGCCACTCATTGCCTGGACCAGGATAGAGCTTGTTGGCGAAGCCGTCGGCATTGCCGCCATGAGCCTGTACGTCATAATTAAAGTATGAGTCGCAGTTGATGATTTGGTTGTAACGACCATAGAGGTACTTAGGGTTACGGTTGTTGCCGCCGTTGCCGTCCTTGTCGAAGCCAAGTTGCAGACCCGTGTCACCGCAACGGTAGAAGTTACAACGCTCCACTACGCAGTATGAAGCCTCGAGCTTCATGCCACTGTCGGCAGCCTTGGTGATGTCGATGTCACGCCAGTACCAATAGTCGGCATTAGGATTTTGCAGCACACCACGGAACTGCTTGGCAGCATCGTCGCCTGTGTGAGGCTGCTGAGAGAAGTCGAAGACGGGATTGACGGAAGGTTTCTTGTCCTTCTCGGTATCGTAACCAAAGACGCAGATGCGATGGTGACGATTGCCTGAGTGGCGCACGTTGATCATGTCACTTAGCTGATACGTACCAGACTTCACCCACAGGGTGTCGCCTGCCACAAGCTTCTCGATAGCGACCTTAAGGTCGTTGACAGCACCACCTGGCTCGATAGTCAGTTGGCGAGCGTGCATAGATGATGCGCTCAGCAGTGCTGCGAAAAACAATATTTTCTTCATTTTAGTTATTGATTATTTTTTTTCCATTTACTATGCTGATGCCCTTGTAGCCCTTGCTGACTTTTTGGCCAGCGAGGTTAACAGACTCACCCCAGCCCTCTCTATGGGAGAGGGAGTTAGGGTTAAGGTTATCGTTAACGTTGGTTATGCCAGTTGCGGAGTTGCCCTCCTCCATTGGTTCGCCGAAGCCACCCATCATGTTGGCAGCGCGGACGGTGAATTTACCACTGTTAATAGGAGAAACGTTGGCGCTTGTCTCTGTTCCTGCAACGATAGTGACGAAGTCGCCATCCTGCTCGATGAGGAATGCCTTGGCTGGTTCGCTGGCAGTCCATGAGAGGCTGTTGCCCGTGCGTGTGACGCTGGTAACGGCTATCTGACGGCACTCTACATCAGGAGTCCAGTCAGGATATACGTTGCGAAGCTGGTATTTGTCTATCTCACTTGCCTGCAGTACAGTCTCGTAGGTCTTGCTGTCATGAGCCTTGAACGTCAGCACATTGGTTTCAGGCGTGATATTGTTGCCGTTCTCATCCATCGTGTTGTACTCATGGAACTGCATGTAGTGGGCATCCTCTGTGGTCTGGATACCTGTCAGCGAAACTCTCTTAGTCTTGTCTTCCTTATTCTTGGGGTCAGTCTGGTTGGTACCGAGACGCAGACGAGCCTGTTCTGTCAACGTAGTATTGATAAACGCCTCCTTTGGCCACCCACGCCATCCACGTCCGAAAATCCATATTGACGACTCGCAGTCGATGGTGCAGTCCATGAAGATGAAGCCATGTCCGCCTGGTTGGTTGAAGTCCTCCACCTGTGTGTAGGGAGCCGAGAGTGTTGCCTCACCCTGATTGGTGTACTTGTCGTAAGGCTGGCGGTCGCGGTTGACGAGTTTGCACTTATTGAAGAATACGTCGCCATTGCCACAAAGGAAGTCCACAGTGCCACGCAGGTCTGACGTTTCCCAATAGAACTGTCCGTCAGCTTTGTGAGCATAGTAAGTATCCTGATATGACAAGAGGCATACATTCTTACCTATGGTATGATTGCCCTCATCATGCCAACAGCAGGCACGGGCAGTACCAGAGATTTTAAAGTCGTTCTCTATAGTGAAATCCTGCAGATAGCAACCGCTGCCCTGGTTGACGATAGGTGCTGTGGTGCTGAGATCCTCCTTGGAGGGTTTGATATGTATCAGCACGCCCTTCTCGGCACTACCATCGGCAGGTGCAGGGTTGTTGCCACTGTGACGAGCTCTCTGACCTATCAGCGAAACGTTATCGACCTTGATGGTATCACGTCCCAATGGGTTGTAGTTGCTGTAATTCTTGTAGTTGTAGTACAGACCATAGTCATAGTCACCGTTCTTCATAAAGATGAACTGCCTATTGCCAGAGGTATTAGCATTGACCTGCTTGATGGCAGCACGAAGCTCATCCTTGTTGCCGACTATGATATAGTCATTGACTTGTTGCGCTGTTGCTGTCAGCATCGCACAGAGCGATGCTGACAGTATAAAAGCTTTTTTGTTCATCATACGATTATCACTTTGTTTCCTTCGTTGCAATGACAGTACCATCATCCATGGTCTTGACAACGATGTATGCTCCATGCTGTGGAGCTGACATGCGAGCACCAGAAAGAGAGTAGTACGCCGTAGAAACGACCTGCTTAGCGTTAGCGCTAACGTTAACGTTCTCAATGCCTGTAGCTGCTGTAGCTTCCTTGGCAATACCGAAGCCACCCATCATGTTGGCAGCACGAACGGTATAGTCGCTGGAAGTCTCAGCGACATTGTAAGATGTCTGTGTGCCATCGACGATAGCAACGAACTCGCCACCCTTCTCGATGAGGAAAGCCTTAGCTTTCTGATCAGCTGTCCATGAAATGTTGTTACCCACGAGTGTAGCACTCGTCACCTCTACCTGCTTACAGTCCTGGTCGGGTGCCCAGTCAGGGAATACATTACGGAGCTGGAAGCGATCAATCTCGTTAGGCTTGAGGATAGTTTCCATCGTTTTGCTATCAGCTGCAGTAAAGGTAAGAACATTAGAAGCGGGGCTTACTACATTGCCGTTCTCGTCCATCGTGTTGTACTCATAGAAAGTAAATGCACGGCAAACACTCTCACTGTCGTCGGAAGACTTCACACCCTTTGTGGTTGCACGCAGAGAGTAGTCAATGTCGCGAACGATAGCATAGTTGTCAGCTGCTTTACCGCTGGTCTGGTCGTTGCCTACACGCTTGACAGCATCAGCAGACAATACAGTATTTAGGAAGGCAGCCTTAGGCCATGCACGCCATCCGCGTCCGAAGTCCCAAGTCTTAGCCTTACAATCAACATGGCAGTCCATGAAGATATAGCCATGACCACCGACGCTGTTGTAGTCTTCTTCCCAAGTATATGGAGCGGCAATGTGTGTATCACCAGTGTAGATACCTTGGCCAGGATAACGCTGGATACAGAAAATGTCGCAATGATTGAAGAACACATCGCCCCTACCGCAGATGAAGTCAACGGTACCAACGAACTGTGTATCCTCAAAGTAAAGTTGTCCGTAGTTGGTGTGCGAATAATAGGTATCCTGACGTGATTCCAACTTCAACCACTTACCAATAGTGTGGTGACCACGATCGTGAAGAGCAGCTGCCTGACCATCATTACCACTGTAGTCGAAGTTGTTGTGGAAGGTGATATTCTGCAAGTAGGTGCCTGTACTCTGAATCATGATAGGTGCAGTGCGACTTACACTTGACGTAGTAGGAGTGATGGTAATAGTCACGCCTTCGGTGCTCTGACCGATAATAGATACGTTATCAACCTTAAGGGTATCGCGACCATAGTTCTTATTGACCTCTGACTCAGTGTTGACAAAATTGCCGTAGTCATAGGTGCCATTCTTCAGGAAGATGAAGCGGCGCTGTGCAGAAGGATTCTCATTGAACTGCTTGATGGCAGCACGGAAGTCTGTGATGTTGTCAACAACAACGTAGTCATTCTTCTGAAGACTCTCCTCCGTCACGTAGGTTGCAGTGAGAGAAGTGTTGCCCTTTATATTAAAGGTGTAAGAATCAGCAGTGGTGACAACCTTACCTGACTCTGTCTGCCAACCAGTGAAGATATAACCTTCTGTAGGTTGCTGGCTGAGTGTCACTTGACTACCGCTAACATAACTTGCTGCCTGTGGAGTAATCTGTGTTGTTCCTGCACCTGCTGGATTAACAGACACTGTCAGAGTGTAGGTCAGTGGCTGACCGACTGTACCATAGAGAATACCCTCTATCTCAACGTCGCCAAGAGACAAGCCCTTGTCTGCTGCCACGTCGAAGTTGAATATGTTTACAACGAGTCCAAACTGCTTCTCACTGGCAGGAGAGCCATTGAGGTCGTAGCTATACACTGATGCCTCGGCAGCGTTGGTGCCTGCACCACGGTTAGGATGAGCACCAGACTCTAACTTCTTGGTGGTGCCATCGCTTATCCATGAGGCATCGAAGTTGCCCTTGTCCGTCTTCCAACGGAAAGCCTTAAAACTTACCTTGGTAGGTGTGAAGGCTATGCCCTCCTTCAAGGTAATGAGGAAGTTTACAGCATTGGCGTCAGAAGCAGACGATGTCTTGCTGCTTACGGGGAACATGGTCTGGGTGATGCTTCCGACCGTAGAGGTCTGAGCAATAGGAGCCTTCAGTCCTGAACCAGCAGTAACCTCTGTCTTCTGAAAGAAGTCACTGGTAGCAGAAGGCTCAAAAACAGGTGCCTCAGTTAGAGAAGCACTATTAAACACCCACTTGATAGCGGCAGCATCATTGTTTGCTGTTTGGGCAAACGTAGCAACGATGGCTGCAAGAGCCATCATTGCTGTCGTAAGTAATTTTCGCATGATTGTAATCCGTATAGTATGTTAGTTATTTTACAGTGAAGCGTACGGAACGCGTAGCACCACCAAACTGCAGACGAGCG
>CAMHQF010000002.1:0-161492 GCA_946187445.1 uncultured Prevotellaceae bacterium | reverse complement strand
CAGCAAAGGCAACTGCAAATATTCCTTTATATTTTTTCATAATAGAGAATGAATTTTTCTGTTGCAAAGTTAATGATTTTCCTTGAAAAACACACATTTTCTACTTCAAAAAAGTTTGCAAGAGAAAAACTCCCTAACCTCCCTATAGGGGCGCTCAACCCAGTGTTCATGGGACTTCGCAATAGGGAGGTAGGAATGCCCAAAGGTCCATATTCTTATGCCCCATAAACACTGGGGTTAGCTAAAATTTAGGGAGGTTGATGTTATAGATTATAGTTTGCAATGGAAAAGCATAGGGTTTGCAACCTTAAAGCATATAGTTTATAACACTAAAGCATATGGTTTATAATGTGGAAGCAATGCTTCTATATGTCAATGCATTGCTTCCGCATGTAGATGATGTGCATCTATCACTGGGATATTGTCTGGTGTGAATACAGACAGGAGGTGGGTAACCCCTGTATTTGTCAGCACACTGGCACAATCAAACTGCGACCGCATGGTGACCGCATAGGACGTAGCCCATTTCAAATGGGATAAGAACATTCGCGACAAAGTAGGGTTCGCGTAATAATCTTGTCCTTACAAGAAAATAGAGCAGCGCTTGCTCCTACCGCTTCCACTCCTCAATATCCGCCCTTGCCTCCACCACTGTCTCTATACTATCAGGCAAGGCTGGAAAGAAGTTGTAGCCGGTGATACGCTCCACTTGGTCGATGGAGTTATAGTATAAGTCACGTTTCTTTGTTCCCTCCGTATTACGTACTATGAATCCAAAACCTTTCGGAACACCGTTCAAGCACAACACCACCTTGAAGAAAGCCTCCGGCACATATACATTGTTATATCCTATCGTTTCATGTTCCCTATTAAGGTATATCGGACCACACACTATATAGATATCTCCAAATTCGCGAGCCCATCTACGGCAATCTATCTCTATGCTGTTCCACAGTCCGCTATTGAGACTCGCATTCTGTGGACACACATTAGCAAGCGAGAACGATTCATACATAGCCTCAGCATCCCACTTATTATCACCTGCAGGGCACATGTGTCCTCTCGACCATCCACTACCATTATAATCTTCAAGCGTAGCACGAGGTGTAGGCAGTTCGTCCTCCTCATGAAACTGTTTGAGCCTGGGATATGGACCATCAGCATGCTCTGCAGTGAGGTGCCATGCCACCCAGTTAGGACATTTGGTCATCCGATTATAGGATATTGAGTAATAGGTCTTATCAATCCTTATCTCTTCATCTATTGGAGCAGGAATTTCAACCTTTACCATCTCATCCTCAGCTTTCGTATTATCAACGCCCGTCCCTGCCCTCTGTTTTTGAGCACAAGAGCTTAAAGATACTAAAGCCAACAGAATAAACAACCTTGATCTGTTCATTTCCTAATCCAATCGTAATCGTTTATCATGCCATATTCCTTAAAAGAATAGTAACATTTGCAGTCCAATGGCGTAATCTGTTTTTTTCTTAAAATAGTTTTTTCTCCATTCTTTTAACGGATTATTTATATAATACTTCCAGTACAAGCCAATATCAAAATGTCTACTTGTATATCCCATCTGAGGGAATACAGAAATGTAATCTTTATTCAATTCATCCTTGAATTTACCAGCTATAAGGATACCATATTCTCCTCCAGCTCCGAGATAGAATGCAGAATTCCTTCCGAATCTCGCAACATTAAACCTAACATCCAAAGGAATGCCCAAGTAACCACCCAAGAGGTTGTAACGATCCTTTTCTTTGTAACCATAATAGTCATATTCTTCAACCTTAATACTTATCCACCTATATTTTGCACCAAGCATAACATTAAACAAGTGCTTTGGCTGTCCAAAGCGGAACAATAGACCTGCAGAATAATACATGGTTTCCAAACCCGTATTTACCTCAAAATCTCCATCAACACCTACACTGAAGTTCTCTTTCCACCATTTTGCACGAGGATTTTGTTGTGAGTAGGTATAGTTGTTATTTCGATACGAATTGTTCGAACCATAAGAACTTCCTGATGAATAACCGTAATTATTTTGCTTCGCCTCCTGTTTGATATATATCTTACGAGTTATATCACCCGATTTAAGGCAGAAGTAGTCTGTCCTTTCCGAGTATGTATTATTCGCATCAACACGAACTGTAACAGAATTTTCATTCTTGGTTAAGTGCCCCCAAGACAGAGTGGGAACTGATATTTCCCATCGTTGATCAGAATAGACAGTTACTGTCTGCGCCCCTCCGACATAACTGAATTTCAGATTTTCTGAAGATACTGAGAAATATTGCGATTTCCCCTCTTGTATAATATTTACCCTCTTTTCTATTGTTCCCGATTTGATTGTAAAATAATCACTGCGTGAAGATGATGAATTATTTGCATCGACTCTTAATGTTAATTGACTTCCACTTCTTGTTAAATGTCCCCAAGAATCAGTATTCGTTCCGATCTGCCAATTATCGCCTGATGATACTGTTACGACTTTACTGCCTCCTGATGATGGAAGTGATATTTCTTGAGACGAGATATCGAGATAATTCCCTCTTGATTGATATATATCCACACGTATAGATTTATTACCCGATTTTATCGCAAACCAGTCGGAACGGGAACTTGACGAATTATTCACACTTGTATTCAAAACCAATGTGTTTCCGTTTCTCGTTAGAGTTCCCCAATTAGCTGGATATACTTCTATCTCCCACTTTCCACTTGATGACACAGTAAAAGATTTAGAGCCGCCTCTATAATCAAAACTGGCAGAAGTAGAAGATATATTAAAATGTGGTGCAGAACTACGTTTCTTTGCCGGGCTCTTATAACTAGTCGTTTTTTTTGCTATCTGTTTCTTCGGAGTATTTGACGAAACAGCTGTCGAAGATTGACCATGGTGGGTATTAACCTTACGAATACTTCTGTTTATGACGGGTCTTTTCTGCGCGTTCGAGAATACTACGCACATCATTATCATAAATAAAAAAGCAACAAATCTTTTGCTCATCATATTTAACTAATTTACATTACCATTAATTAAACTATATGCCTTTTCGTGATCATACCAATCACCATTATATGGACTATTATCAAAAAAATCACCTTCAAAATGAGAAGATTTAGAGTTCATATAGAATATTCCTTTTTCAAGTTTATCACCATCCATCGCACCATAGAAGTAATCTCCATCTTGGTAAAATAACATTGCCTGGTTATCTTGGCGATTTCCGTCAACAAATTTACCGATGTAAAACTTCCTTCCGTCAGCATCATCCTCCTTATATATAGCAACACCAACACCATTAGGCCTACCATCGCTCATCGGACCATAATACATATATTCTCCAGCATTGTAATTAGTCACCTCGCTCGGGAATAAAACCTTATTCCATAATATGAAACCAAATAGCAGAACTATGCCACCTAATATTGCGACCCATGTAGTATTACGCTGAACTCTTTCTGATTTCCTTAATTTCTTGGTTAAATCTTGGCAGCGTTTTTCTTTCTCTTCTTTCTCCTTGTTAAGTTTATTCAACACTTTACTATAACCCTCTAAAGACAAGGTGTTATAATTTTTCCCCTTATAAATACATGTATAACCACTAAGTGCAGTTTCCGACAATATCTTACTCTTGTCGTCAGAAATCGTAAATCTACTTATTCTTTCGCTATTTGTTCCATAATTTACTGGAGGCAATTTTTTCGCAACCATCTCCATGCTAGAGAAATTATCTTGAAGCAACGAATTGATTCTCTTAACTTCATTCAAATCATCTGCAAATGAGGATACTACTGGAAGAATCCTACCATCGTTAGCAAAACCTATAATTTTGCCCTTAAGTGTTATATTTGCAATAGCCTCTTCAAAAATTCTAAAGACTCCATCTATATCAGCCAGCATAACACTATTTAACACAACTGATAATCCTAGTATTCCACCAGAATTACCAAGTTTGTAAATATAGGAATAGTATATGAGGACACCATCACGAAAAACCACAAGTTGTGATTTCTCTGTTGCATTACTTATACTCGTACTAAAAATATCCTTAGCTGAGTCATCAGGATACTGAATGTAGCCATTGTTCAGATTCCCAAAGATATAGGAGCTTATATTCATCGTTACCTAAGTTTAAACAAGATACATTTGTTATCATTGTCAATAGATATTGACTTGACACGGCCAAGTACTTCATTACCTAAAAGTAGTGGAGCGGAAATACTATTAGATACTGTAGCTTCAACATCTGTTGCCTCTAACTTGCCTCCGATAGTGATTTTCCGCAAAATGACCACTGTATTTTCAACAATACTGCCATCAGCTATCACCGCTTGGGAACTACCTACAATATCATCTGAAGCTAGACCCCCCTTTTCAGCAAGGTATCTTGCCTCGCTCAAGGAAATCAAAGCACCAGAACAACCTGTATCAATAATCATATCAACACCAATCACGTCGTTAATATTTACTTCAACAGTTTTTACACCACCAACTTCTTTATATGGAATTGATACTACATCATCTTCTTCTATCGTAGTTTCTAAAGTTGGAGTTTCCTCAAATTTCATCTCAGTAGTTTCGTCATCTTCGAAAACAGCAACGCGTCTTTCTTTATCTTTTCCACATGACGAACAAAGTAAAATAAGAGAAAAAGCACATAGAATATAAGATTTCATCATTCTTTCTGATTTTTGGAATTTGTAGCTTTTGCTCCATTTTTGTTGTCTACATTTTTGGAGTTATCTATCTCACTTTGGAAGACCTTTTCTGCAAGACCTTGATCTTTATCGCTAACCTCGTTTGTATTCTTGATATCTTCATTCGGTGTTTCATTTTCCGACACAGAGTCAGGTTCTGCCAACGTTTGCTCAGCAATTTCGTTAACCTTTAACTCTACATTACTTATGTTTTGCCTAATGCTGCCTAATTCCCAAGTTGTCCATACTATACAGAAAAGGGCGATACAAGCCGCAATAAATTTTAATCCTTTCCACACATAGGATAGGAAGGAAGTCTTAGGTGGCTCATTATTTCTGCGCAAATCTAAGTAGTTGGCCAATTTACTTATTGGTTCTCGCAATGGCTCCACTATTTCACTTACATGTTTGGCACCATGATATTTTTCTATTTTTCTCTGTAAAGAGTCGTTCTCACTCCTCAGTCTTGAAATTTCAGAATTTCTATCTTGGCATTCCCTACTAAGTTTGTCTATTTTCATATCTTTCTCTGAATTTCTCTTAGCGAGTTCATCCACTTCTCCTTGTTTTGACATTATACCCTTATGTTCTGCCTCCTTAACCTTTCTCACCCATTCCACATCTATATTTCTTGGATACTCAGATGAGATAGAGCACGAACCGTTTGCACCGATACATTTATGTACGATATCTGGAGTCGCATCCTCTACATTAATTTTTTGTTTTGTCCCTTGATAACTTTTGTTCGGAATATCAATAAATTCATTCAGCGAAGCATTTTGACCAATAATGTTTCGAGCCTGTTCTTCCATATCCTTCAGTATATCATCACATTCTGAGAAAGAGGGATATTTATATGTGTACCTCTCTCCCTGTGATGATGGCTGAAGAATCACGTTTCTCACCTTCTTTCTAAATAAGATGTCCAAAACAGTATACACTGTATTGTAATCCAAGAAGAATTTATCAAAACACAGCGTTAGGCAGAAGTATGAGCCATCTCTTCCATTACAATCACTCACTATATTGTATATCATGTAATGGTAGTATGCATAATTCTTCCCGTTGGTATAATTTAGACAGATATCAAATCGCCTATTTGCTGATTTATCTGCATTTGAGTACAAAGTACCAATATACTGATCATGAAAGCCTGCGCCCCATTGTTTTTCCCCATTGGGCACGCCGCTTACAATCAACTTCATTTCCATATTGTCTTAACCGTTAATTATTTTTGTAATGACTTTCCATAAATCGCGTGGGTATTCCTCGGGACCTTCTTGGAATGTTTGCTTTCCATCAGCCGTTCTACTATAGGCACCAGTTTGGAATGGTACGAAATGGCAATCGAATTTACGCCAGAACTTAGTAATGGGATGAACATTCCTGAAAGGTTCGAAAATACCAGGATAGGTGTTTTCGATTTCCTTAATAGCAGAAACTGTATGAATATGTCCTGGAGAGATTACAAAATTGGTCATGTCAATTTTATTAAAAACTATAGCGGCCTTGTCACTTGAGCGCATCCTACTCTTCAAACTCCTAATTTTATTTACATAGTTTTGTCTATCAGATCGATCCATCCAATTAGGCTCAACCATTATAGCCCAAATCTTTCTATTATTCCCATATAGTATTGTATTAACAAAACTAGGGAATTCAGCTGTAGGTTTTTCAGGATTAAAATATAATTCACCAGGAGCTTCCAAAATCTGGCATATTCGCTTACCACCCCTAAACACCTGTACTAGCATAAATTGAATCTGACTTGTACTTGCCGCTGCATCATCACTACTTATCATTTCATCGAAACCATTGCACATTGACTCGTAATTTAAGTCGTATGAAGGACGAAAGTTTCTCACAGGAGATATTTGATATCCCAGTCTGTTGAGATAGCGTGTCAATCTCACCAGGGTCATCGTTTTGCCACAAGCAGGAGGTCCAAATAGCATTACTAGAGGACAATCCTTATCTGATATCTCAACATTTATCTTATTAGGATCATTCAGTTCCTCTGTAGAGAAAGTTTTATTCTGTGTTTCACTCACATCTGCTTCTGCAGAAGATGTCATAACTTCAGCAGTTGCTTTTACCTGAGTATCGTCCTTTACTTCTGGATTAGTATTATCAAAAATGTTATTAGTTTCAGGAGATGTCCCCGTTTCCTCAAATATATTTTTTGCCATAATGATAAATGTTTTATAATTTAAAATTCTGTTTTCTTAAATGCTAAATCAAAAAATATGAATGCGGCTATATCAACCAAGATAGAGATGATAACCCAAAAGATAAAGCTCAGAGGGAACTCTCCGTGTATGAAATCGGCCCACACATCAAATACACTTAGCATTCTTCTCACATTAGACTCAGGATTCTTTGCTATGTATTTCTCTTTATCTTCTAAGTTCTTAAACGATACGAATTGACTATAATTCGATATAGTGGTGTACCCTTTGTTTAGTTTATCACACACTGTATGTATGTCATTTGCATCATTTACATCGAGAGTCTTGTTATTGATATATTTTCTTACAAGTTCCAAGTTGTTATAGTCTGTCGCTGCAACTTTCATGTATTCCTTATTCTTGGGTTGTAATGATAATTCGATATTTTTCTTTTTTGTATCCATTAATAGGTATATCTTCTGTCTATAGGATGTACACAATTTCTCCCTATCTTGTTTGGAGGTACCTTTATATGTTAATGGAGCAATTTGTGGTACGTCTAATAATTCCGCAAAACTATTAAGAATTTCCTTTGATTTTTTACCAAAACCAGGATTGGATTCATTCATTATCTCTGCCTGTAACTCACCAAGACGAATATTCACCTTGTTCTCTAATTCTGATTTTTTTGCCTGAATAAGTTTGTCTGTTACCTCATTGTTTTTTATCTGTGCAAGATATCCCTGAGTTTTAGAGATGTCAGTCTCAATTTTCTGGTTAATAAAACTTCTGTAAAAGAAGGTATGTGTATTAGTAGGCATACTGCATATCAACCAAAATACCAAAACCAAAATAATACCAAATATGAGTTTCTTTCCTCTGCCTTGTAAGTAAATACTGGTATTTGTGCTATCCACGATAAGTTTTGTGCCAATTGACGCTACCACGAAAAAACCGATTGTAACAATCCAACACATGATAACTGGCCATGATGGCAATAATAAATGTAAAAATTCCTGTGTAGCCCAACAACTGACACCAGCAAATGCGAGAAATCCTAATAAATAGAGAATCTGTTTGTAATTGTTATTTCCCATAGGAGATTTTTTGCACCTTTCTTCTCCCATATAAGATGCATTTGTTTAGGTTAGTTTTCTGCAACAAAAAAGCGGGGAGAATAGTCCTTACCCATCCTGCTAACTGGTATCGCCAAACACCTAAACGTAAATGAATAACAACTTTTCACCCTCGCCGTATATGCTCGAGCAATACGACGAGGGTCGCATGCATACGTACATACACCAACCAGGCGAGCCTTTACATTATCCTTACGTTTGCTGAAATTGGCGATTTCGTTAGCAAAGGATAAAGCGCGGAACGCTCTTTTGTGTCAACTGGCTGTCCAAATGCCACATATGTGAACATTACGCTCCAGAAGACATCCGCAAAGTTACGAACTTTTTTGAAAAACGCAAATATTTTTTCAGTTTTTTTTGCCGATTCTTCACTGTGCACGTGCACAGCATGAAAAGTTATTGGAGTTTCACCGTGAAAGTAAAGACTTAAATATTGCAAATAAAGAGAATTATAGATAAATTTGGAGGGAACGAGGAAAGTTTGTAACTTTGCAAGCGTATACATAACCATTTCTATATATGAAGAGAAGGGCGAAAGACATATTGGCAGACAAGCTGAGGCAGGAGCACTGCTTCTGGTCTTTTGATCCAAACTCTATTAAGGATGTTCCTGATGACATTCTCATTGAGAAAACTTTACGACATTTGGATTTAACCGTTTCCTCGCATGGTATTATTTTAAGGCGAAGAATCCTGATGCCTACATCAAGTCGATGGCAACACGACAATTTAATAAACTTTACACATAAAAGGTCTAGCACCTCATACAGGCAGAATTATTGATGCTATCTCACAGTTGGATTGTATAAAACCCTACACGCTGGTGGGAGGAACGGCTTTGTCTATCCAACTTGAAACACGTCAAAGTGAAGACCTTGACTTTCTGCGATGGAGAAGTAGCAAAGACGAAAAGATGGAGGTTGCATGGTCTAAGATTGAGAAGGAGTTATCCACTGTTGGCAACTTGCGTACTCTATCAGGGCAAGGATTTCCACTTAAAATTTTCTTTGCCGGCACCAATCTCGAAATTGCATTTTACTATTCCGAGGTCGTAGCCAGCATTGCCAAAAAGGTCGAAACGGGCTTTGGCACTTACCATGTTGTTGTCATGCAGCGTAATGAGATACTTCTGCTGATTCAGCGCTGTGGGGGCAAGCATGGCAGCCTCCATGCCACGCTGAAACCATTGCGGCAATTCGCCCTTCTGAGAGCGTGCATCCCTTGCCAGGTCGCTGAGGGACTTTTTCTGCGGATGGGCAGTACCGGCATTTTCTCCATACCCGCATGACACCACCAGTTTCAGTTCTTCGCCGTCACGCAACTGGTAGGCTTCTTTTATGTTATTGAATGTCAGTGCCACCCAACAGGTGTTGAGTCCCACCGCCTGCATGAGTAGTACAATCTTCTGACCATAATAGCCTACTTTCTCTTTCCAGTCACCTTTCTTGGGCGCTACGAGCGCCAGGTAGTTCTGCACACCTGAGAAACGTCCGTACTTGAACACTCCCGTGGAGAATGCTAACGGCTCATTGGTAACCAACTGTATATGCAGTCCGCTTTCTTGATTGCACTCGTCTATCAACTGTTGTATCTCAGCGATCTTCTCTGCTTCGATGGGTTTGTCGAGATACCTGCGCACCGAGTGGCGAGCGCGAATGATGTCTAAAGTGATTTCTCTCATGGGACATGTCTCTTGGATTTTCCTCGCAAAGGTACAAAGAAAAACAAACATTAATAATGTTTCAGCAAGAAAAATTTGGTTCTATTCGAAATTTTTCTTACTTTTGCATTGTTCTACTAACCTATGTGTTTGCCTTGAAACAATACAAAATAGATATGATATGGCTACGTGGAGAAGTAAAGATATTATTGTAAACGGAGTTTCTGTCAAATAAGAATTGAAGTGTATATCAATGCTAAACTAAACATCATAATTCATATAAACGATGATTCCTTTTTTGAAACTTGTTATAGCTGTGCTACTGCTGTTGTGCCTTGCAGACATGCCTTATGGTTATTACCAAATAGTAAGATTTGCATCTGCTTTCGCTTTTGCTTATCTTTCTTATGATTACTTCAAATCCAAGAAAGATGGGTTGGGCTTTATCTTTGCTGCTCTTGCAGTACTTTTCCAACCTTTCTTTAAGATTGCTTTAGGCAGGACCATATGGAACGCAATTGACATAATTGTTGCGGTTGGACTTATGTACCTTATCATAAAGGCTTTCAAAAAAAGGGAGTAGCACTAAGGCTACTCCCTTTGCGGTATTGTTAGGGGGAATTCCTCTATGACAAGTTCTTCTCTATTAGGGTGAGGATTTTGTTACGGGCTGACTTGTGCATTTTTATACAGAACCAGACGAGGAGGGGGAGGCAGGGCGGACGTCAGAATTATCAATGTATCCATATTTCTCCATCTGCAAAAATACAAAAAGCTAACTGACATGATGAGCAGGATAATGATACTTTGCCTCATAGCCATGATGCCCATGAGCATCATGGCACAGGAGGATAATGACATAAAGGCAACGATAGACCTGCCCGAGACGGTGGTGCTGGCTGACGGTCAGACATTCGAGGAGTATCTGGTGAAGCAGGTGCTGGCAAATGCCAAACCGCTGAAGAAGCACGTGCGCACGCTGCGGTATTCCGTTACGTGCAAGCTTGACAAGGACATAGACCTGAAGCAGATGCCGCATCGCCGCACCGTAACATTTGCGGCGAAGCTCGCAGGCTACGGACAGATAGTGTCGGCGCTGATGGAACACAAGGTGTTCGGCATCACTATGGCAGAGGACGTGCTGTTCAACAACGGCAAGATAACGACATCAAACGTGCGCATGGTGAATATGAAGCAGGAACTGACGGAGAAACAGAAAAAAGCCTTCCTGGAGCACGACGGCATGATGAGTGCCAATGTCTTTGACTCTTTCTACGACAAGGTGCGCGACAAGGCAAAGGAACTGCAGAAGAAACGTCGCAAGAAGCAGGACACGGACATGAAGTACATGGGCAGCTACACCCTGGGCGGCAGGACTATCTACAAGGTGAGGCTTGACAACATGGAAGTACACATAGCCGACGGTTGCTGGCAGATAAAGATGCTGGACTACGTGGACGGTCAGAACAGGATGCACTTCGATTTCAGCGAAGTGAGGCACAACCTGTTCCTGCTCACAAATGGCAATGCCAAATTATATCTGGACAAACAGAAATGGCCAAAGGGCTTTATCTCCATGCGAATGACGTATTCGTACAGGTAAGATAAGGAAAACTGTAGTATTTCCCTTGATATATCCATACTCATACATTCATTAATCGGTGCAAAGATACAGAATATTTTTCAATTATCGGCTCATCTTGAGATGAAAAATCGCATTGGTATCCTGATTTTTGAGCTGATACGTGTCACGGTATAGATACTGAGAGGAACTGGCGCACTCGTCGTGTGTATTCGCCTCTGTGGTTGAGGTAGGAGTGGGCGTGGTCGGTGTCTTTCGCTATCCACAGTGCTTTGGGCTGGGGCTTGGCGGCGTAGAGGCGATAGACCATAGCGGTGGGGACGAAGGTGTCGCTGTCGCCATGGATGAAGAGCATGGGATAGGGGCAGTGCCTGACGGCATCGAGGGCTGAGGCTTGACTGAAATGCCAGCCGTAGCGCAGGTGACAGAGCAGACTGCTGGTGTGCATCAGGGGGAATGGGGGCAGGGAGAAGAGTTTGTTCATCTGGTCTGAGAACTCGTCCCACACGGTGGTGTAGCCACAGTCCTCGATGAAGCGGATGTCGCGGATGCCTGCGGGCATCGGTTCGGCGGAGAGCATCATAGTGGTGGCGGCTCCCATCGATACGCCGTGCACGACCATCGTGTCTTGTCGGAATATCTGCATCCAGCGCTTGACGTCATGGCGGTTC
Source organism: uncultured Prevotellaceae bacterium (assembly GCA_946187445.1). Lineage (GTDB taxonomy): Bacteria > Bacteroidota > Bacteroidia > Bacteroidales > Bacteroidaceae > Prevotella. The sequence continues at coordinate 149,565 of CAMHQF010000002.1, read as the reverse complement.
TGCCATCCCATGTCGATAGCTTCGCCCTCGCTTTGTCCGTGGGCGTGGAGGTCGGGTATGACTACATTGTAGCCCAGGTCGCGTTCGTACATGAGTGCGAGGCAGAAGTATTTGATGGCTTGGTCGCGCCAACCGTGGATGACGAGGGCTGTCTTCCGGGCTCCTCTGTTGATATAGTAGGCGTGGTGGCGTTCTCCCGTGGGCATGGTGATGAAGGTGTCGCGCAGGGCATGGCATGACATAAGGCTGTCTATCCACGGTCTGGTCTCGGGGTAGTCTCTGAAGAGCTGCTGGAAGCATGAGTCTCTGTCAGCTCTGTTGGGGTCTGGAGCGAGGGAGACGTGGAGCATGTAGAAACTGCCTCCCGTCACTGCCGCGAGCAGTAGCACGATGATGATGCTCAGTATAGAGAGTATGTTATTACGTTTCGTCATACGTATCTTTTATCTTTATCAGGTAAGTAATGTGTCGGGTGCAAAAGTAAGAAAAAAATGCAGTAAGATGAAAAATTCCTGCAAAAAATTTTGCGGGAACGGAAAAAGTTGGTACATTTGCACCCGCAATTAGCGAAACAGACAAAAAAATACACAGAAACAATCACTTTCAAATTTTACAATTTCAAGAACAATGTCAATGGAATTGAGAGGTAAGAGGTAAGAAGATGCTCTGATGACTCAGACTCAAGCTGATTTTCTCAGTTGACAGGATTACTGCGCCCTTTCGTGAAAGGGTGGCAGGAAGTGCGCTCTTTGACTTAGTGATACAATGATGACGATACGGCTTTGCCTACGAAACGCACCAAAGGTGCTACGATAACCCTAACCTTGTAACCTAAGAACCTGAAAACACATGGTAACCTTTTTAATTTGTTTGTGATGGAGAAAAATTTTGATTTTGAATTGAGTTTAGTTTCTACGGTCGATAGAGTGACCGCTATGTATAACCCTTGCGACCTGCAGATTATTGTGAAGTCGCACAAAGAACTGATAAAGGAGGCTTCCTATGACTTATACCTTTATGACTATACCTGCACACTGATGGGCCACACTACTTGTGGCATAAGCAATAGGCGTCACGGGCTAGAGAAGGACACCTTCTTGGTGACGATGCCTATTAAGAGGGCATGGGTGGATGGTGATTACACCCTGTATCTGGATGACGGAGAGTCGCTGATGAAACAGGAGTTCTCATTAAATAACACGGGAGGCATGGAAGAGGATATGAAGATATACCTTAATGACGAGGCGAACGATGATGAGAAGCTTGGAAGAGCAGAACTGCTAAGATGCATCATTGACACGGCTCGCGATTATTTCATGGACTTCAGCAAATCGGCAGAGGATAGCCTAAGGAGCAATCTATGGTTGGCATATCAAAGAGGTAATCTGAGGGACTGGACTGAAAAAGACGTGAAGAAGTACATCAGTGACACCGTGGCTGCACGGTTCATGAAACGTCTGGAAAAGGGTGTAACGCCTGAACAGAAAGATATGGATATACAGGATATAGCTTGTCTAATAGAGGATGATCTGGAGCTGGAGGTGTTTAATCCTAACGTTAACCCTAACCCTAACGAGGACGACCCCTCCCCGACCCTCCCAAGGGAGGGAGAAGGAAGTTCCTGCGATGAAGGGGAGGACGATGACGAGTCTTTTGACCACATGTTGCAGGAATTTATCGATGGAACTGGTGTCTTTGACCTTAACCCTAACCCTAACGATAACGCTAACCTTAACGATGACGATGACGACGATGATGAGGATGACCACAACCCGTTTAAGGAGCCGAAGGTGAAGTTTATGGTGCTGCCTCCGTTGGAGAACCCACGTGAGGAGATGGAGAAAATGGTGGGCTGCGAGGATGTGAAGCAGCGCATAGAGCAACTGACGACGATGTCCAAGTACAACTGGCTGATGGAAAGGAAGAATCCAGAGGGCAAGAGGCATATGGTGTCGCTGCACAGCCTGTTCTTAGGCAGACCTGGCACGGGCAAGACGACGGTGTGCAAGATAATGGGAGGACTGCTGAGAAAGGCTGGTGCTCTGTCGATAGGTCATGTGGTGGTGTGCACACGCAAGGACTTCATCGGAAAGAACTGGGGTCATGAGGAGATGGTGGTGAATCAGGCAGTGGAGAAGGCACAGGGCGGTGTACTGATGATAGACGAGGCTTACCTGCTGTGCAGTGAGCATCCGCAGGACCCCGGGCGAATGGTAATCCCACTGCTGATGGACGTGCTTGCCGACGAGAAGCAGAGAGATATCGCCATAGTGCTCTGCGGATACAAGGACGAGATGCAGAGACTGATAGACCTGAACCCGGGTCTGACGTCCAGATTCCCCAATGCTTTTGAGTTTAAGGACTTCACCGTTGACGAACTGCTGGAGATAACTCAGCGCAGGGTAAAGGAATACGGATACCAGTTTACGAGGGCAGCATGGCGCAAGTATCGCTCAGTGATAGAGGCGGCATACCAGGTGCGCGACCCTAAGACATGGGGAAATGCACGCTTTGTGGCTAATCTGCTGGAGAATATCTACATACACCACGCCACGCGGTGCATGAAGCATAAGGACAACATGGACCGTGAACATCTGTTGCAGATAACGCCTGCTGATGTGCAAGCTATTAGTGTAAGTAAGCCAAAACCCAGGATTGGGTTTTGACTTGCTAAGTACCAGGTTAAGTACAAGGTGACCAAGTTCAAAGTACAAAATATTAGGGTTTAGAAAAAAGGAAAATATTTTTATATGGAAAAAAGTAATTACAGTGTTCACATGAACGATGAGGGCAAACTGATGTTTGCTATCAATGCAGATGAAGAGGAAGTAGATAAGCCTTTGCTGATGTATGATGACAAGATGGCCATGTTGGTGCGCACATGGTACAGCGTGAGAGGCGTGGCGATGAGAGAGCTCACACAGGAGGTGATTGAGGCTCTGGACAAGAATGAGGAAGTGACGATAGCGGAGTTTGATGAGAACGCTGATATCGAAAGGGTCTATCAGGCGAGAGCAAATAGAGTGAAAGACGTAAGCAGTATGTATGGGTAGTCATTTATGCAAATATGCAACTTTTTTGTCTGAAAAACCAAAAAACTTTATACTTTATATTTTATACTTTATTCTTTTTTATTACCTTTGCACCTAATTCGCATAAATATGCAACAAAACGAAAACGGAAAAGATGCTTAAGGTTTCGAAAAAGGACAGATTGGCGGCACTGAGGCTGGTGATACTGACGAACGAGTTGGGATCGCAGGAGGAGGTGATACAGGCTATGGCGAGGCAGGGCATCGCCATAACACAGGCGACGCTTTCGAGAGACATGAAGCAGCTGAAGGTGGCGAAGGCGGCGAACAGCGAGGGCAGGTATGTGTATGCCCTGCCTGAGGAGGGTGCCTACCGCAGGGTGCACCGTCCACAGACTCCTGCGCAGAATATCCTTCCATCGCCTGGATACAAGTCGATACAGTTTTCGGGCAATATGGGGGTGATAAGGACGCAGCCTGGCTTTGCCAGCAGCATAGCATCAAACATAGACCAGTTGGCACCGCGTGACGTGATAGGCACAATAGCGGGTGACGACACCATATTTATAGTATTGCGCGAAGGGGCGAAGCACCTGGATGTGGTGGACCAGCTGAGTGCGATAATACCGGAAATGGGGATATGACCCCCCAAGGGGCACGAAACGCAATCAGAGATTGCTACGATAACGATAACGATTAAAAAATATAAATAATTGACTAAGGACGTAAGAATATTGGTGGCAGACGAATCGCACGAGAAGTACGTGGATTTGATTCTGGATACTATCCGTATCGCAGCAAAGAAGCGCGGAACGGGTATTGCGGAGCGTACGCATGAGTACGTGGCAACGAAGATGAAGGAGGGCAAGGCTGTTATAGCTCTTGACTCTGAGGATAACTTCGCTGGGTTCAGCTATATCGAGACATGGGGCAACAAGCACTATGTGACGACATCGGGACTGATAGTGCATCCTGACTATCAGGGACTGGGCATAGCGAAGAGGATAAAGGACTACACCTTTACGCTGGCGCGCATCAGATGGCCGAAGGCGAAGATATTCTCGCTGACATCGGGTGACGCGGTAATGAAGATGAACACAGCATTGGGTTATGTGCCTGTGAGCTTCAACCAACTGACGGACGACGATGCCTTCTGGCGTGGCTGCGAGGGATGTACCAACCACGATATCCTAGTGGCGAAGAACCGTAAGTTCTGCATCTGCACGGGTATGCTCTATGACCCCGAGAAGCATAAGGGGGAGCCTACGCCAGCCAGTGTGTTCCAGGATGTGATGAAAACGTTGGCGAAGAGAGGGTTGATATAAAAGGTTCAAGCGCTTCGCTAGTTCAAATGTTCAAAAGTTCAAAAGTTCAAGAGTTCAAAGGTTCGCTAGTTCAAAAGTTCAAAGGTTCAAAGGTTCAAAGTAAATTTAAAGATATGTCTAAGAAAAAAGTTGTAGTAGCATTTAGTGGAGGTCTTGATACCTCTTACACAGTGATGAAACTGGCACAGGACGGATACGAGGTGTATGCCGCTTGCGCTAATACGGGTGGTTTCTCTGCTGAGCAGTTGAAGACCAACGAGGAGAACGCCTATAAGTTGGGCGCAGTGAAGTATGTCACGCTGGACGTGACACAGGAGTATTACGAGAAGTCGTTGAAGTACATGGTGTATGGCAACGTGCTGCGTAACAACTGCTACCCTATCTCTGTATCGTCAGAGCGTATATTCCAGGCTATCGCCATAGCACGCTATGCCAATGAGATAGGTGCCGATGCCATAGCTCACGGCTCAACTGGTGCCGGCAATGACCAGATAAGGTTTGACATGACATTCCTGGTGATGGCTCCTGGCGTGGAGATTATCACTTTGACACGCGACGGCAACCTGTCACGTCAGGAGGAGATAGACTACCTCAACGAGCATGGGTTCTATGCTGACTTCACCAAACTGAAATACTCATACAACGTAGGTATATGGGGCACCAGCATCTGTGGCGGCGAGATACTCGACTCAAAGCAGGGCTTGCCTGAGAGTGCTTACCTGAAGCACCCAACGAAGGAAGGTCCAGAGACCTTGAAGTTAGGATTCGAGAAAGGTGAGTTGTGCTCAGTGAACGGCAAGAAGTATGACGACAAGATCAAGGCTATACAGGCTGTTGAGGAGATAGGCGCTGCTTACGGCATAGGCAGAGACTGCCATGTGGGCGATACTATAATAGGTATCAAGGGACGTGTAGGTTTCGAGGCTGCTGCTCCTATGCTCATCATAGGCGCTCACCGCTTCCTGGAGAAATATACCCTGTCTAAGTGGCAGCAGTACTGGAAGGACCAGGTAGCAAACTGGTATGGTATGTTCCTGCACGAGTCACAGTATCTGGAGCCAGTGATGGCAGACATCGAGGCTATGCTGACATCATCACAGCGCAACGTGACTGGTGAGGTAGAGCTGGAGCTGCGTCCGCTGACCTTCAGCACCGTGGGTGTTGACTCTCCTAACGACCTGGTGAAGAACAAACTGGGTGAATATGGTGAGACAGCGAAGGCATGGACATCTGAGGATGCCAAGGGCTTTATCAAGGTTTCTTCTACCGCTCTCCGTGCGTATTACTTAGCACATCCAGGGGAGAGAAAGTAAGGTGCCACGACCCCCTCTCCTATAATAATAGACAATGGAAAAGAAGTTTTATCTTTCTCAAACAGACAAGAAAATAGCAGGCGTATGCGGCGGACTCGCTGAATACTTCAACCTCGATCCACTCGTAGTACGTATTTTCGTATTCTGTGCTGTTTTCTTTTGGGGACTGAGCATCTGGTTCTACATACTATTGTGGATATTTGCTCCCAAAGGTCCTGACGATAATGGTTTTATAAGCTAATTATGATTAAAGTAGGAATATTAGGTGCTGCTGGATACACTGGCGGCGAACTGATAAGACTGTTGGTGAATCACCCCGAGGTGGAGATAGTATTCGCCAACTCTGAGTCGAATGCCGGCAACAAGGTGTATGACGTGCACGAAGGCTTGATAGGCGAGACGGAACTGGAGTTTACCAGCGAGATGCCTTTCGACAAGGTGGATGTGGTGTTCTTCTGTTTCGGACACGGCAAGAGCGAGGCGTTCCTCAAGGAGCATAGCATTCCTGAGGGAGTGAAGATAATAGACTTGGCACAGGACTTTCGCATCAAGGGCGACCATGACTACATCTATGGTCTGCCTGAGACACATCGTGAGGAGATAGCAAAGTGTCAGCACCTTGCCAACCCAGGTTGTTTCGCTACCTGCATACAACTGGGACTGTTGCCGCTGGCGAAGGCTGGACTGCTGACTCACGACATCAGCGTGAATGCCATAACGGGCAGTACGGGAGCAGGACAGAAGCCTGGCGCTACCACTCATTTCTCTTGGCGTAACAACAATTTCTCTGTGTATAAGCTGTTTATTCACCAACACCTGCACGAGATAACGCAGACACTCAACGAACTGCGACCAGAGGTTGCACCACGTGTGATAGACACACTGAACGAGGGCTATGATGCAGAGGGTATAACGGTAGATTTCATTCCCTACCGAGGAGACTTCGCACGAGGCATCTTCGCCACTGAAGTGGTGACACTCGACAAGGCGATGACTGAGGAGAAAGTGGTGGCTCTGTATAAGGAATACTACAAGGACGCTGCCTTCACGCACTACAGCGACAAGGCACCAGACATGAAGCAGGTGGTGAACACCAACAAGGCACTGGTGCATGTGGATGTGTTTGGCAAGAAGGTGGTCATAACATCAATGATAGACAATCTGCTGAAGGGTGCCGTAGGTCAGGCAGTACAGAACATGAACATCATGTTTGGCATTGACGAAAAGGCAGGACTGAACCTGAAAGCAAGTGCATTTTAAGCTATGAAATTATTTGACGTATATCCCCTATTCGATGTAAACATCGTCAAGGGACAAGGCTGTAAGGTATGGGACGATAAGGGGCAGGAGTATCTGGACCTCTATGGCGGACATGCCGTAATCAGCATAGGACACTGTCATCCTCACTATGTGGAGATGATGACCACACAATTGAACAAGTTGGGATTCTACTCCAACTCAGTACAGAACAAACTGCAAGTGGAACTTGCCGAGCGCTTAGGCAAGGCATGTGGCTACGAGGACTGGCAGTTTTTCCTCATCAACTCAGGTGCGGAGGCTAACGAGAATGCCCTGAAGCTTGCCTCATTCAAGAACGGCAGAAAGCGTGTGCTCGCAGTAAGCAAGGCTTTCCACGGCAGAACATCACTGGCTGTGGAGGTGACCAACAACCCCAAGATTGTGGCTCCTATCAATGACAACGGGCACGTAACATTCCTGCCAATGAACGACCTCGCAGCATGGGAGGCAGAATTGGCAAAGGGCGATGTGTGTGCTGTAATACTGGAGTGCATACAGGGCGTGGGTGGCATACAGATGGCTACCAAGGAATTCTACCAGGGACTGCGTAAGGCAACAAAGAAATATGGTACGGTGCTCATCTGTGACGAGATACAGTGTGGCTACGGCAGGTCAGGAAAGTTCTTCGCCCATCAGTGGCTGATGGATAATGAAGACCAGGCTCCCGACCTTATCAGTGTGGCAAAGGGCATAGGCAATGGTTTCCCAATGTCGGGACTGCTGATATCACCCGATTTCACTCCTGTCTATGGACAGCTTGGCACCACATTCGGTGGCAACCATCTGGCATGTACTGCAGCACTCGCCGTACTCGACGTGATGGAGCAGGAGAACCTCGTAGAGAATGCTCGCGAGGTGGGCGACTACCTGATGAAGAAGCTTAAGGAACTGCAGGCATCGCCAGAGGGTAAGCACATCACCGACGTGAGGGGCAGAGGACTGATGGTAGGCGTGGAGTTTGACATCCCTCACGCTGACGTTCGTAAGCCTCTGGTTTATGAGCAGCACTGCTTCACAGGCTGTGCAGGCACTAACCTGCTTCGTCTGCTTCCACCTCTCTGTCTTACGAAGGAGAATGTGGATGATTTCATGCAGCGTCTCAAGAATATTCTTGCAACGCTGTAGTATAAAGTATAACGTATAAGGAATAAAGGAAAATGAAGATAGCAGTCATCGGCGCCGGTAACATGGGTGGCGCATTGATACACGGATGGGCGAAAGTTAACGTTAATCTTACCATCGCCGATAAGAACGAAGCATTACTGGCTAAGTTCAAGGAGACATACAAGGACATCACGACCACTACGGACAACGCAGCAGCCGTGAAGGGCGCTGACATCGTTGTTGTGGTAGTAAAGCCTTGGCTGATGCCTTTGGTGCTCGACGAGATAAAGGGTGCGCTCGACCTGAAGAAGCAAATCATCGTTTCAGATGCTGCCAACTTTACCACCGAGAAACTGGCGGAGCAGTTGGGCGAAGCAGGACAGTACTGCTACGTCATCCCTAACATAGCCGCAGAATACGGTGCATCGATGAGTTTCATAGCCAAGGGCAAGGATACCAGCGATGAGAACCTCGCCAAGGTGAAGGCACTCTATGACCTGTGTGGCGACACCCTCGTGGTGACAGAAAACCTCGTAGGTCCAGGTATGATGATGGCATCATGTGGCATAGCCTACGTGATGCGCTATATACGTGCCCAGATGGAGGGTGGCTGCGAGATGGGCTTCTACCCTGACCAGGCTAAGCAGATAGCACTGCAGACTATGCAGGGAGCAGTGTCACTGCTCAAGGAGACTGGCTGGCACCCAGAGGCAGCAATCGACAAGGTGACCACCCCTGGCGGTGTGACCATCAAGGGACTCAACGAACTCGACCATGCAGGCTTCAACTCTGCAGTAATTCGCAGTCTGAAGGCAGGACTGAAATAGTGAAGAAGATACTGACATTATCATTGTTGCTGACAAGCATAGCCTTCAATGCTTTGGCACAGTCCATTGACCGCAAGGCACTGGTAAGTCGCAACAATCCCATAATAACGACCATTGACACGTTGGCATCGCTCAGCGTGGGCAATGGTCGCTTTGCTTTCACTACCGATGTTACAGGGCTGCAAACCTTTCCAGAATATTATTCGTATGGTGTGCCATTAGGCACGCAGAGCGAGTGGGGATGGCATAGTTTTGACAATCCTGAGGGATACCGTATAGAGGAGTCGTATTCGATGAGCGACTTTGGGCATGGTCATCCAGAACTATATGCTACTCAACCTCGCCAGGGACGTGCCAAGGAGGCAGCAGACTGGTTTCGCAGTAATCCTCATCGCCTGCATCTCGGGTGTATAGGATTGGAGCAGGAGGGGTTGAGGGTTGATGACATAAAGAATCCTCGACACAAGCTTGATATGTGGACTGGTACCATACGTTCCACATTTAATACTGGTCGTGGTGCGTATTGGGTTACAACAGTGTGTCATCCTGACAGGGATATCGTGAGCAGTAGGATAGAAACAGAAAAGGTCAGCGGTGGCATAGCCATAAACCTCCGTTTTCCATACCCCACAGGCAAACACTCAGATGATGCCTGTGACTGGCAGTCAGATGCCCACTCTACTGAATTGGTCAGCAAGAATGCACATGGTGCCACACTAAAGCGCACCATCGATGGCACAGAGTATTATGTATCGCTGAAATGGGAAGAAAAAGCACAACTGAGGGAGAAGAGAAAGAATTACTGGGTACTGCATACTAAGGGCAGGCAACTTACTTTCTGCTGCGAGTTTTCTAAGCAACCTGTTGCTAATCTCCCTTCCTTTAATGCCACCATTGACAGAGCCGCTGAGCATTGGCAACGATTCTGGCAAGAGGGCGGAGCAGTAGATTTCTCACAGTGTAAGGATCGTCGTGCATCGGAATTGGAGCGTCGAGTAGTACTCAGTCAGTACCTACTGGCCATACAGTGTGCAGGCAACACACCACCACAGGAAACAGGACTGACATACAACTCTTGGTTTGGTAAGTTTCATCTTGAGATGATATGGTGGCATCAATCGTGGTTGCCGCTATGGGGACATCCTGCTATGCTCGACCGCACCCTGCGTTGGTATGAAACAGTAGAGCCTGTTGCCAAGGAGATAGCCATGCGTCAGGGTTTTAAGGGCGTTCGATGGATGAAGATGACTGACCCGTCAGGAGGGGAGTCGCCGTCAAAGATTGGTAGCTACCTCATCTGGCAACAGCCACACCTTATCTATCTTGCAGAACTGCTCTACAGAACCACGTCTGATTCGCTATTGCTTCAACGCTATGGACGACTCATCGATGAGACGGCTGAGTTTATGGCAGACTTCGCCACGTACGACAGTCTTGCCAATCGTTATGTGCTTAAAGGAATGATACCAGCGCAGGAAACTCTGAAGGCAAGCGCGACCTACAACTCACCGTTTGAATTGTCGTATTGGCATTGTGCGCTGGGTATGGCACAGCAGTGGCGCATCCGACGTGGACTGCCACCACAGGCGCAATGGAACGAGATCATAGACAGGCTGTCACCCTTGGCGTATAACGACAGCGTTGGTGGAAAGAGAATGTATATCGCTGCTGAGTCTGCACCTAACACCTATCAAACACTGACATTGATCAGCGATCACCCTGCTGTACTCGGTGCGCTGGGCATACTGCCCATGAGCAGGTTGATGGACCAAAGCATAATGAAAAACACGTATCAGTGGATATGTGACAACTGGAACTGGGATCACACGTGGGGGTGGGATTTCCCTATGGTGGCGATGAATGCAGCCCGACTGGGCGATCCAGAGGGTGCCGTTGATGCACTGCTCATGGATAAACGCACCAACACCTATCTGCCTAACGGCCACAACTATCAGGATGCCAGACTGCGCTGCTATCTGCCAGGTAATGGCGGACTGCTCACCGCCATCGCACTGATGTGTGCTGGATGGGACGGATGCAAGGTAAAGAACCCTGGATTTCCACAAGATGGTATGTGGGATGTACGCTGGGAGGGTTTGGCACCATTGCCCTAAGTTTGTGAATGCATGTTGTGTGTAATTTGCAGGATGTAAGCAAAAGAAAAGATTTGGGTGACAAAGTGATTTTTCGTAACGGCATTTCCTTGCGATTTTTGCGAGCAAGCGCGGATGTGAGGTCAAATTCGTGATTCTTGCGCATTTTTAGCAACATACTGGCAATCAGCAGATTGTAACTTTAAGATATAAAAAAACGATGAAAAAAGCACAAAAAAGGGGTGGAAAAGATATGCTTTTAGCTTGCAATAGCTATGCTTTTGCCTTGTAATAGCTATGCTTTTAGGGGATAAAAGCATAGCTTTTGCATCTGGAAACTTAGTTTCTGCATGCGGAAGCTAAGCATCTGCGGCTCTTTGCTTGGAAACCGTCCCTTGTCACTCTCTATTTTGCGTTTTTCGCTTGTACTTTTTGAAGTGACGTTTTGCAACGAATTATGCTGTTTTGATGACACTCTGACTGTTGCAGCATCAAGGAATATGAGAAATAAATATGAGAAATAAAAAATGAAAATTGAAAAAAGTTCCCGTTCCCGTTCCCGTTCCCGTTTTTTTTTAGTAACTTTGCGTCGTATTATATATTAAGGTGATGCATAGAATAGTTGTAAAGGTGGGCAGCAACGTGCTCACTACCGATAAAGGGAAACTCGACATAACACGTCTCTCATCGCTCGTTGACCAGATAGCGTGGATGAGGGAGCAGGGCTACGAGGTGATACTCGTGAGCTCGGGCGCTGTGGCGTGTGGCAGACAGGAACTAAGAGGACAGACTCCGCCTGACCTCGACTCCGTGGAACAGCGACAGCTATACTCTGCTGTGGGACAGGCTAAACTGGTGAATCATTACTATGACCTGTTCAGAGAGTACGGTCTGCATGTAGGTCAGGTGCTTACGATGAAGGCAAACTTCGAGGCTGGCGACCAGTACAAGAACCAACAGTCATGCATACAGCTGATGCTGGACAACGGCGTCATACCTGTAGTGAACGAGAACGATACTGTGAGTCTCACTGGCCTTATGTTTACTGATAATGACGAGCTCTCAGGACTCATTGCCCAGATGATGAAGGCCGAGACTCTCATTCTGCTGAGCAACATCGACGGCATTTACACGGGTGACCCCAAAGACCCAGAGAGTCAGCTGATACGTGAGGTAAAACCCGAGGACGACCTTGACCAATACATACAATCGAAGAAGAGCAGCGCAGGACGCGGCGGCATGGAGTCAAAATATCATACGGCTCGTGAGGTGGCTGCCAGTGGTATCAAGGTAATCATAGCCAACGGCAAAGCAGAGAATATACTGCCACGCTTATTGAAAGATCCTAAGAGAACAAAGCATACTGAATTCCTATGTTAGAACAATTTATCATAGCAAAAAAGGCATCACGTGCCTTAGCACTTATCTCGGACCAGAAGCGTGACGAGGTATTATTAGCAGTGGCTGACGCCATAAATGTAAATGAAGAGTCTATTCTCAAGGCAAACGAGGAAGACCTGGAGCGCATGGACAAGACGAGTCCGCTATATGACCGTCTGCAACTCACCCCCAAGCGTTTGGAGGACATAGCCAGCGACATGCGCAAGGTGGCATCGTTGCCATCGCCTTTGGGCAAGGTTCTCAAGGAGAAAACCCTTGAGAACGGACTCTATCTGCGCCGTGTGTCAGTACCATTCGGAGTCATCGGTATGGTGTTCGAGGCTCGTCCTAACGTAGCATTTGACGTATTCTCACTCTGTTTCAAGAGCGGCAACGCCTGTGTGCTGAAAGGCGGCAAGGATGCTGACAGTTCCAACAAGGCTATCGTGGCACTCATCCATCAGGTGCTCACCGAGAAGGGCATCGACACTGGTGTGGTACAGCTCTTGCCTGCCACCCACGAGGCAACAGGCGAGATGCTCAATGCCGTAGGCTATATTGATGTATGCATACCACGTGGTGGCAGGAAACTCATCGACTTCGTGCGTGACAATGCCAAAGTGCCCGTCATCGAGACAGGTGCTGGTGTGGTGCACGCCTACTTCGACAAGGACGGAGACATTGAGAAAGGCAAGCGCATCATCAACAATGCCAAAACACGACGTGTGAGCGTATGCAATGCTCTCGACTGTCTCGTGATACACAAAGACCGCATAGGCGACCTGCCTGAACTCGTTGCTCCGCTCGCAGCTTCTAATGTGCGCATATATGCCGACCAGGCTGCACAGAGCATACTGTCAGGCAGCAGCTATCCACAGGAGTTGATAGAGCAGGCACGCGAGCACCACTACGGCACCGAGTTTATGGACTACGCTATGGCGATACGTACCGTCGGCTCACTCGACGAGGCGATAGAGCACATCACTGAGAACGGCTCAGGCCACTCCGAGTGTATCATTACCGAGAACAAGGAAGCAGCCCAGCAGTTTGAGGCACAGATAGATGCAGCCTGCGTATATGTCAATGCGCCTACGAGTTTCACCGACGGCGCACAGTTCGGTCTGGGTGCCGAGATAGGTATCTCCACCCAGAAGCTGGGACCTCGCGGACCTATGGCATTAGAAGAGATAACAACCTACAAGTGGCTTATCGAGGGCGATGGGCAAGTAAGGGCGTAGGTCAGTTCACAGTTCGCAGTTCAAAGGTTCAAAAGTTCAAAAGTGACAAAACTATATTCTTTATTCATAGAGCATCCCGTAATCACTACCGACAGCCGTGACTGTCCTGAGGGAAGCATATTCTTCGCCCTGAAGGGTGACACGTTCAATGGGAATGCATATGCCAAGGCAGCACTCGACAAGGGTTGCGCCTACGCAGTCATAGATGAGGCACAATATGCCGAGGATGACAGGTATATCGTGGTGGATGACGTGCTTACCACCCTGCAACAGCTCGCCCGCGAGCACCGTCGTGCCCTCGGCACACCTATCATAGGCATCACTGGCACCAATGGCAAGACGACTACCAAGGAACTCATAGCCACAGTGCTCAGCAAGAAGTATAACGTCCTTTACACTCAAGGCAATTTCAACAACCATATCGGAGTGCCCAAGACGCTGCTACGCCTCACCAAGGAGCATAACCTCGCCGTCATAGAGATGGGTGCCAACCATCCTGGCGAGATTAAGACCCTCGTAGAGATAGTAGAACCCAACTGCGGACTGATAACCAATGTGGGCAAGGCGCACATAGAAGGCTTCGGAAGTTTCGAGGGAGTGATAAAGACCAAGGGAGAGCTGTATGACTATCTAAGGAAGACCCCACACCCCCTCGCTTTCATAGACGCCGAGAATCCATACCTCATGGGCATTTCCGAGGGACTCGACATTGTGCCATACGTAAAAGGAGAAGTTGTGGCATGCGACCCGTTCCTGAAGTTTAAGTGGAGTTCAAAAGAGGATAGTTATTGTAGCACCAAAGGTGCGTATCGTAGTGGCAAAGCCACGTATCGTAGCGAAGCGTATCGTTACGAAGTTCAGACCCACCTCATCGGTGCCTACAACATGAAGAACATGCTCGCAGCAGCCACCGTAGGACTGCATTTCGGTGTCACCCCTGAGCAAATCAACGAGGCGCTCTCTGGCTATGTGCCAAGCAACAACCGTTCGCAACTCACCATCACTGAGCACAACAAACTCATCGTTGATACATACAATGCCAACCCCACCAGCATGATGGCAGCACTCAACAACTTCGTGCTGATGTCCGTAGAGCCTAAGATGGCAATACTCGGCGAGATGGGCGAGCTTGGCAGTATCAGTCATGAGGAGCACCAGAAGATTATCAACTTTCTGCAGGAGCACCATATAGAAAATGTATGGCTCGTGGGTAAGGAGTTTGGCAAGATAGAGAGTCCCTACCGTAAGTTTGCCGATGTGGGCGAGGTGAAGGAGGCACTCGCCAAAGAGCGTCCTAATGGACAGTATATCCTCATCAAGGGAAGCAACTACAACCGTCTGTTTGAACTACCCCCATTGTTGTAGTCGCAGAGTTCTATCCCTTCTCTCTTACCACGACAGCTATGGACAACCTCACAACGCCACTCTCCCAACCATACGTCATAGGTCTTGATCTTGGAGGCACCAACTCCGTCTTCGGCATAGTCGATGCACATGGTACTATCCATGCCTCCACCACTATCAAGACGGGCGGCTTTCAGTCTGCTGCTGATTACGTATCAGCATGTGTAGAGGCACTCATGCCCATCATCAATCAGGTGGGTGGCATCGCCGCCATCAAGGCAATGGGCATCGGAGCCCCCAACGGCAACTACTACCGCGGCACCATCGAAACAGCCCCTAACATCCCTTGGGCTCATGACATCGTTGTGCCTCTCGCCGATATGTTCAGCAAGGCTCTCGGCATACCCGTAGCACTCACCAATGATGCTAACGCGGCAGCTATCGGCGAGATGACCTACGGTGTGGCTCGAGGCATGAAGGACTTTATCGTCATCACCCTCGGCACTGGTGTAGGCTCAGGCATCGTCACAGGTGGCAAACTGCTATATGGTTCCAATGGCTTCGCTGGCGAACTGGGACACGTCACCATACGCCGCACCAACGGCAGGTTGTGTGGATGCGGTCGTAAGGGATGCCTCGAGGCATACTGCTCAGCCACGGGGGTGGCACGCACAGCACGCGAGCTCCTCACCACCACTACCGAACCCTCCCTCTTGCGCAATATAAGACCCGAAGACATCACCTCCCTTGATGTAAGTATCGCCGCTACCCAGGGTGATGCACTCTCACGTCGCATCTATCAAGAGACTGGCACCATGCTCGGCGAAGCATGTGCAGATTTTGCCGCATTCTCTGCCCCCGAGGCATTTATCTTCTTTGGAGGCATGACCAAGGCTGGAGATCTTCTCATGCAACCCCTTCAGGAAAGTTATCGTCGCCATGTCTTTCCCATCTACCGTGATGTATGGTTTCTTATCAGTTCGCTCGAAGGTAGCAATGCTGCAGTACTCGGAGCCTCCGCAGTAGGTTTGGAAATACTCACACATTAAAAAAACAAGACAGCCCTGACTCGATGAGTCAGGGCTGTCTGTATATGTACTTATAGAAAGGGTGCTTAGAAGTAGTAAGCCACACCGAGCTGCCAAGAGTTGTACTTACTCTTGAAGGCTGACTTCACTACTGCAGCCGTTGCGTCCTGATAGGTTGCCTCACCTGTCTTGCCGCAAGCAATGTTGTAGTTTGCCTTAACCTCGACCTTGCTGAGGATGGTGGCACCGATACCTACATTGACAGAGAAGTTGCTTGACTTCCATGTCCAGTCGCTCACATTATTGTAGAGACTCTTGTCCTTAGAGAGATTGAAGGCTACCTGTGGACCTGCGAAGGCAAATATGTCAGCAACACCGCTCAAACCTACGCCATAACGTACGTTGACAGGGATGGTGATGGCACGTGCAGTGAGTGACTCCGTCTTGCCCTCGTATGATACCTCTGAGGTACGCTGGTCATAGAGCGCTGAAGCATCAACGCCGAGACCCACAATGGGCAGGTTGAACTTCACCGTTGGACCTACGTAGAAACCAGCACGGTTGTTGCCTTTGAGATTGTCTATACCATCAGAAATTTTCATGTTTACGAGGTTTGCACCTGCGCGCACACCAAACTTCACCTGCGCCTCAGCAGGCATTACCATAACCAGCATCACAGCTGCCACAGCGATTGTAGATAAAATTTTCTTCATAAGCAATAAACTTTATACTTTATACTTTATACACTATATTTTATACATCATGCTATTAATGCCTCTGTCTCCTTACGCTGACACGGGCAGAAGAACCTGATGAAGCAGAAGCGGAACTTGATGATTTAGGCTTCTTGGACACGGTGGTGCTGCTGCCCCCCGCACGGCGGTTTGCCTTGGCTGCCTTTCGGGCTGCCTTAGGATTATCCTTGAGCGCCTTAGCGATGGAGTCAAGGCTATCCTTTTTCGCCTGGTCGCCCCATATATTCTTCTCAAATGCTATGAGTTCAGCCTCAATCTTCTTCTGTTCCTTAGCCATAGCAGAGTCGGTGGGACAGTATTGGGCGAGGGTCTGACCCAGCATATTGTTGGTCTTGTATATCTTGCCCTGATACATGTTCTTGACGAAGTAGTCGTCCATGCTCATCGTAGCAGCATTGTTGAGGTCGCTGGTCATGATGGTCTGTTTGGTGAGGAATGGTGCCACGTCGTCATACTTCACCCAGAAGAGTGGGTACTTGCTGGCACCGTCGCCGAAATCGTCCTCACGGCTCATGATGGGACAGAGGGCAATAACCTTGTTGTGGAAGGTGGCGGAGTTCTGGTCGTAGTAAGCGGACTCCTTGATATAGTAGGACTTCACCTCACGTGATGGTATATCGGAGTTGTCGAGTTTGAGCCTGCCGTCCTTCTTCTCGTAGTAGATATGGTAGTTGTCGAGAAGGGTGAGTGGCTTGACTTGAGCATCAGCCTCAAACGACTCGTTGCCGTCGAGACGGTACTCGTAAGCCTTTACCTGACCAGACAACACGAGTTTGAAGAGGTAGGTAAAGAGGTTCATCTGACTTCCCACTGGCTCCACGGGATAGTACATGCCAGAGTTAGCTCCCTGCATGAGGTCGAGTTCGCGATATATGTCACGACGCCACACCACATCTTCCTTCATCTGCTGGGCAGTGGGGTAGGATATCTGAGCCCTGGTAGTGAGGCTACTCGCCTGACTCTTCTGCTGCTGTGTCTGCTGAACACGGCGTGCCTGGGGCTGAGCCTCAGCCGCGAGGCTGAACGCTAACGTCAACGCTAACGTTAACAATATGTTATTGAAATTCTTCATATTTCGATATGTCGATATTACGTTATGTCGTTTTTTTTATTTCACCACTATCTCCATTGCCGATGGCAGGGTGCGTGCTATGCCGTCAGGTCCCACCGCATGTATTCTGGATATATAGAAACGTTTCTGACGTGATAGTTTGCGGAATGTCTCCTGCTGACGACCAGAGAAGTGCGAGCCATCACTGACGATGGGCACCGCATTACCCATATTGTCGAAGAAGACAGCCTCGAAGCCTGTCACCTTGAACTCTATGTCGAGCAGTCCGTCATCGATGGCAGCACGTATGCCACTGGCTCCAAGCAGTGATGCCTTGGCGAGACCACCGCCACGGAAACGGTTGTCGCCCACCTGTATGTAGGCCGTTGGGTCAGGCAGTTTCCTTACGTGGAAGGTGAACTGTCCCATGGTGACGGGCTTGCCTGTCTGCGTGCTTGACACGCTGATGGTGACATCCTGTCCTACAGCATTGGGGCGTGCGATATAATGGCCTGCCGAGGTAGGTGTCAGTGAACCGCCACTCATGGTTGCCACCACCTTGTTGAGGGGCACGCCAGGGATGCTGACAGATATAGGGTTGCTGAAGCCTGCATAGAGCACGTTCATGAGGTCGGCAGAGACTGTTGCCGAGGGATCGACAACAGTGTATTTCTGTGAGAAGTCGCGCTTGATGACCTCGCCACTACCATCCTTCATCGTCATATAGCCTGCAAGGGTGAAGTCACCCGTCTTGCCTGCAACAAACTCATACGTATTATTGCGAAGGTTCACCTGTCTGCCACCTATGTATATCTCCGGCTGCTGGGTGGTGTCAATCGCCGCCATCACTATCTGTGCGGAGAACTTGTCGCCTCGCACCACAGTCTGTGCATTAGGTATCACGAAAGCTGAGAGTTTGTTGACGCGGATATCCTTAAGGTCTATATTGCTCACCAGTGTGTGGAGCACCTCTCCCTCTGCATAGCGCACGTCGTTCTGCAGTTTTGAGAGCAGGGTCACGGCTGCTGCCACAGGCATATCCTCAAACATATACTCCTGCCAGCCCTTGCCTAGTGCCTTTGCCTTTGGCGACACCTCAGTGGAGAGGTTATTGTTGATTATCTTCTGCAGGCGTTCATCATTGAGGAGTTTTATGCAATTGGTGCGATAGTCCTCTATCATCTTCTGCAGTTTGGGACCCTTACCTCTGCCTGGCGATAGCATCACCTGAGAGGCGGCCTCAAGGTCTTCCTTATTCTGTATATTGTGTACGTCGCCATCCTTGCCGTCAGCCTCTTTCACTATTGCGACCTTCAGTTCTTCGGCAAAGTTATAGAGTTCGTCACTCATCTTCTTCACCTCCTGCGCCTTGGCATACCACTGACGTGTCTTCTGTGGGTTTGCCTTCATCTGGGTGTCGAAGTCCATATATATGCCGTTGTTCTCCTTTGTCGCATTATCCGTAGAGCGTGACAGTCCCTCCTCTACTATGGAGAAACCGTTGAGCACCTCCGTAGAGACGTTCATTGCCAACAGCGCCATCAACACCACATACATGAGGTTGATCATCTTTTGGCGGGGAGATATCGGTTTTTTCTTTATTGCCATTATTCCTTTTTTGTTCAAGAGGTTCAAAGGTTCAAGCCGCTTCGCTGGTTCAAAGGTACTATTAAACTATTGAACTTTTCTAACTATTGAACTGCTATGCCTTTGGCATATTCGTTGTCATTGCCTCAATCATACGGGCATAGATAGCGTTGAGTTCCTTAATCTTATCAGCCATTATCTGTGTCTGCTCGTTGATAGAGTCTTGTGTAGTAATCTGTTGTGAGGCAGACTTGAGCTGCATCTCATATACACGTGCTATACCTGTCAGCGTACGGTTGAGGTTCTCCATCTCCTCGCTATCGGTAGCCAGTCGTGCACTGAGCTGTTCCACCTTCTGCAGTGTCTCGTTGAGTTGTTCGAGACGCTCTACATAAGCAGTGGTAGCAGTCTCCATAGCCTCTGCTGTAGCGACAGATACGGCAGGAGCAGGAGCCCCGATAGAAACCACTCCCCTACTCTCTCCTGCATCAGGCAGAGCGGTCGTTTCATTCTCAACCTCAGGCTCATTAAACTTGATGGGTTCTGCTGGCTTGCTGTCACCTGCTTCACTGTGTACAGGCATATTGCCATTACCAATAATTATGGTGCCACCAGGAATCATTGCTGACTGAGAAGTCGCAGCGCCAACAGGTTGTGCCACAGCCGCAGCAACGGCAGGCTGTGGATGCACGACGGGTTCTGCAAAGGGAGCCTCAGCCACCTCTTCTATCACCTCGTCAGACATGTGGTTGTCCAGTGTCATATCGATAGTTGACTTGTCAAACGGACGGTCGAAGGCCGAGATGAAAAACACAAACACCTCCGTACCCATACCGATAAACAACATCAGGTTAGCACCAGGCAGGTGGGTCAACTTAAACAGTGTACCAAGTATTACCACTGCTGCACCCCATGAGTAAGCGTAGTTGAGGAAAGTCTGTCCTGGTACGCTATCCATCCACTTCTGCATGAAGTAGATAAAGTTTATTTTACTATATTTTGTAGGCACCGTTAGTTAATTTTGAATTTTGAATTATGAATTATGAATTATTTTGAATTATCTCTTCTTCCTTCCCTTAGCATTGAGGCTGGCAGAGCTTGCCAATGAGCGCACGCAGCGGAAACCGATGTAGGAGCGTGGCTGGTTCTGGTATTCCCATGAGCGCCATGCAGAGCGTATGTAGCTTTCAGGATCTTTCCACGAGCCTCCGCGCACGCTCTTTTTCTTTAGGCGATAGGGGTCTTCCTTTGCTGCCTTGTACTCCAACTGAGGGTTGAAGTCGTTCATGGCTTCCACGCCAGCCTCTGTGTAAATGGTTGAAGTCCATTCTGCCACATTGCCTGCCATATCGTAGAGACCGTTGCTATTGGCTGAGTATATACCAGTCTTCGATGTTATGAGGTTGCCATCCTTAGTGTAGTTGCCGCGGTCAGGTTTGAAGTTGGCATAGAAGCATCCGTCGCCGTTCTTCACGTCTTGATTCTCCCATGGGAACTCCGTGCCGTCCTTGCCACGAGCCGCATACTCCCACTCCGCCTCAGTAGGCAGACGGTAGCGCTGTATGTAGCGTGCTGCACCAGCCAGTCCCTTCAGCAGGTAGTCGGTACGCCATGCACAGAAGGCATTAGCCTGCTCCCATGTGACACCCACCACAGGATATTCGTTGTACGTGGGGTTAGAGAAGTAGTTTCTGAGGTACATCTCGTTGTCGCTGTTGGTGAAGTCATTCACCCAACAGGTAGTATCAGGATATATATTAACAATGTACGTATTGAGGAAGTCCCACGGACCAGACAGCGGACGGTTTATCGTCTCCCTTACTATCCTACCCTCATCATCGATGTATGCCGTATCCTTGGATATCATCACCACCTCATTCTCGTTGACAGCATGGTCGGTATTGAGGTCGCGTTCCGCTGCCACGAGGCGGTTGCGGCGGAGAGCAGCCGTCACGTAGTCGTATATCTCGTAGCGGTAGTTCATCTGACTGGCATCCAGCAGTTTCTCTCCCGTTACGGGGTTGGTTATATAAAGGCTCTCTATGGCACGCTGCTCGTCCTCGTTGGGCTTGCGCGGCAGGTTCTTCTTCCAGTTGAGATGAGGTGTCACAGGGTCACCGTTCTTATCCTCCGTTATCATGTAGGTCTCATCGCCTCCATATGCAGGGTCGGCGAGGCGAGTACGCAGTATGCTGTCGCGTACCCACATCACAAATTGGCGGTACTTTGCGTTTGTCACCTCGTACTCATCCATCCAGAAACCATCGACAGAGATGTCCTTCGTAGGCGTAATCTTACCCCACAGGGAGTCCTCTTTCTCGATACCCATCTTGAGGAATCCGCGATTTATCAACGTCATGCCGTACGGCGTAGGCTCCTGAAAGCCTCTGCCTGTGCTACGTCCCGTCACCTCTCCGCCTTGCGATGTCTGCGTCATCTTACCGCCGAAGCAGGAGGTAAGTATAATGAGGGCGAAAAGCAGACTCACCCCCAGCCCCTCTCTGTGAGCGAGGGGAGAGATATGCACGATTCTTTTTAATCTTAACATCATATTATAAAATCTTATTATTTCGTTACTATATGCTATGTCTTGTTTTTGTTCCCCTCTCTTGCAGAGAGGGGGTAGGGGTGAGTCGCCTACAGCGTCCTTGTCGTCTGGTGTCGGTTCTTGCCTTTCTTTGTGAGCTCTATATCCGTCTGATACCCTACAAACAGCTCGTGCGTTCCATTCTTGAGGTCTATGCCGTTGGTGTAAAACTCATAAGAATATCCCACCACCACGCCGTGGAAGTTGGCTCCCAACAGTGCTGTCACCGAGTTTGTGGGACTATATGTCACACCTCCGTAGAACATCCTGTTGTCATACGAATAGATGAGCCTTCCCGTCACATCACCACGATATGTCACGCCATCAGTGCGCACTATCGCCGACGTGGAGACCTTGAGCAGCGGGTGACGCAACTGAAAGTCCATACCTCCATGCAAGTACCATGTCGCTGCCACGTCATACTTATACACCTCTCCCAGCGTCACCTGCGGGCTCGTCACGTGCTGTCCCGATATGCCCACATACCAGTTCCGTCTCTGGTAGAGCAGTCCCACGCCCAGGTCCAGTGCATTGCCGTCCACGTCGCTCTTGCTTTTAAATACTGGGTCATCAGTATCTATCACATCGACCTTAGAACCCTCAAACTTCATATTGAGCAGTCCAGCCTGCACGCCCACTGACAGCCATCCGCCACCCAGTTGCTTACGCAGGGCATACTGTGCGTCGATAGCCTGGCGCGTGTGAAGTCCCGTCTTGTCGCTCCACAGCTGCAGTCCCACACCGTGTACGCTATTCATGAAATAAAACGGCATGTCGCCCGATATATATGCCGTCGTCGGTGCATTCTCAAAGCCCGACAGAGCCATAGCATACGCTCCCGTCACATTGATCTTCGACACCTTTCCCGCCGCAGCAGGGTTATATGCCGTCTGCATGTCAAAGTAGTGCGAGAAGTACGCATCATACTGTGCCCCAGCCCTCTGCGAGACCAGTGCTACCAAGGCTGCCAGTATGATAGCTTTACACTTCATCACACCTTAACAAACGCAAAAGGAACGTAATTATTTCACGTTCCCTCTGCTTCTATTGTTAAAAACCCTTAAAAAGAGGAGGCGATTACAGTCTCACCCCCAAGGATGCATTTATATACCAATCGTTCAGGCGACCGCTTATATTGTCAAGTCTGAATCCAAAACTGTTAAACTGTCCGTAGGCATTGATAAACATACGGCTATTCCATTCGTAGGTGACAGACAGGCGAGCATCGTAGCTCAGTTTGATGTTAGAGTTCTTGCTGACGATATGATCTTTCTCAGCCTCCCTTATACGATAATCCTCATCAGGCATCTCAATAAACTCTTCCCATCCACCTTGGTCCACCAGGTCTTTCAGGTTAGAGTTATAACACCATATCTTATGGTGATTGTAGAATGTCAGCATCGGTATTGCCATGGCACTGATGAGCAGTCCCTTGGCAGGTACCCAGTTATAGATATATCCCACACCGACACCTATCTGGTCTGACTTTATCGCACCAATATCCCCCATCAGCAATATGAAGTCAGCATTGATATTCTCATCATACTTCGTGGAGGAATGGGTGTACATAGCACCTGCCATCAACGACCCTGCCGAGCGTTTCTGTATCACACTCTGGTCGTAGGCAGCAGCATATGAGCATCTCTTATTAAAAAGGTAATATCCATCGAGAAATAGCACACGCGTCTTGATGGGGCTACCTATTTCTACCATACCATTGTACTCCATAGGAGCAAAGACAGGGTTGCCAGCCTCGTCAAACTCCATCAGCGCAGTTCCTTTCGTCCTCACCTGTGGCTCATCATTATCAAACCAATGTATGCGCAGGTTCACCCCATAGCAACCTCCTGTAGCACCTAAGGTCAGTATGCGTCCCTTGTCGCCACCCACGTTCCAAGAGTAGCCCAACCCATACCCTCTATATCCAGCCCATACACCGAGGTACGTTGCAGGATTGGTCTTGATGCGCGGTTCCCAAGTCAGATAACCCGCCATGAGGGGCAGGATCTCCTCCGCATGAGCTATCGAGGAGTTCATCGCGAGCGACGACTCATTGACGTTGCCTCTCAGTATCATCTGCCAAGGATGCTTCGGAGCTTCGATATAGTGAGGGTCCAGCCCCCTCACCGACATTGAGTCGATAAATGTTCCCACCTTACCTATGAAACCCGTCACGGCAGGTATCACACCACCGCCATCCGCCACACACGGAAGTACCGTGCACAGCGACAGGAGTAAGGCTATGCCCCATCTACAATTCCTTGTCATTCCAATCATATTTTATTGCAAAGTTAATAAAACGAGTGCAAATGACAAAAATAAATAGTAAAAAAATCATTTTTACTATAGCTATGCCAGGACTTAGTTCAAGCGTAGCTGTGCATGCCGCCCAGTAGGTAGTTGACACCGAAATAGGTGACAAGAACACTGAGAAAAGCAAGTATTACGTATAGGTGGTAGAAACGTGGAGAACGGAAAACGCCGAGCGATGCCCTGTGCAAAGGCACGGCATAGACCATCATGGTGATGAGCGCCCACGTCTCCTTGGGGTCCCACTGCCAGTAGGTGCCCCAGCTCACGTTTGCCCACACGGCGCCTATGAAGATGCCGAGGGTGAGCAGGAATACGGCAGGATAGAGTAGCAACTGAGACAAGGCTGTGGCCTGAGCTACGCGCTGGTGCTCTCTCCTGTGAATGAGCCACAGTGTCTGGATGCCCAGCAGTGCCTGGAGAGCAAACAGGGAGTAGGCACACATTACCACCACGACGTGTATGGAGAGCAACGGCGACTGAAGCACTGGCATCATCTGTGTTATCTGCGGTGTGCCGCTTGCCAACATCGCCACAAGGAAACATAGAGATGCCACCAAGTTTCCGAAACCCAAAAGTATGCGGAACTTCCTTCCGAGCACGAGGGTGATGATGAGCATTGCCCACGCCATGAAGAGCATGGTCTCATAGCCATTGCTGAGCGGCACATGTCCTCCTATCCACCAGCGGAGAGCAAGGAGCAGGGTAAGGTAGGGGAGGAAGATGAGAGGTAGAATTGAGAATTGAAGATTGAACGCTCTTGACCTAAAGTTTTGCATGATGCAAAGCAGGAGCGACAGGGTGAGGAAAAGGAATACCACCCACCTTTGAGCTGCCAGATGATTATAAAATATCTCTGCCTTGGTGGCATAAGAGGATGGGAGCACATCGCCCACCATTTCGCGTTGGAAGAGTTTTATCTTTGCTATTATCTCCTTTGCGCGTGCACTCTGTCCTGTGACGATGCTCTCCGTGAGGAAGTCCATAGACTGTTTTATAAAGAACTGCTCCCTGACGGGTATCTCTTCGGGCATACTATGGCTACCTGGCTCATACCAACGTACGCCGTCTTTCAGGCGGTAGGGAAACATGCGCAACATCTTGCCCATGTAGAACATCATCACCACGTTGTACTTCTCATCGGCCTCGAGCAATGCCCTGGCGTCACCATCGTATTTGCCTTGGCGAGCCTGTTCTACAACACTCTTGAGTTTGTATTCGTTGTAGGTGTCGATGAAGTCGGCGAATGATGCCCAACTGCTGTCTATACCGAGCAGATGCTGCACCTCACTACTCTTTATGCGTATCAACTTCTGGTGCTCCCAAGGAGAGTAGTATATCATCCAACTGACAAACACCTCGTCGGCAGAATAGCCCTCCCACGAACTCTTACCTGACAGTTTGGTGAGAAAATCAGTCGCTACGGTGTTGATAGGACATATACGATCATTGTACAACACGTTTATCTCGCTTATCCTATGGGCTATATTCTCATCAACAACGGGCAGAGACTGAGCGCTGGCTCGCTCCAAAGGGGCGAAAGTAATAATTAACAAGGAATAAATCCCTGCTTTCCCTATTGCCTTACGATAAAGTGCGCGAATATGGGTGTGGCGTGAGAACATTGTCCACACCATGCCAAGGAACAGCAGCAGGTAACCCAGATATGTTACGCCAATGCCCCAAGGGTCGTGATACACTCCCAACGTGATGCCCTTGCCATCGCTGTCATAGCCAGACTGAAACAGTCTATATCCCGCTGCCTCGCCTATATTGTTCATGGATATGGCGAGCATGGTGCCACCAGTCTCATCGTTTATCACCACACGACTTTGGTAATCAAGTGGAGCATCAGTGCCAGGATAGTTTATTACCTTAAAATCTTTCAGCGTAAGAGAGAAAGGGAAATGGGCAGTATTGCCATCACCCTTTTGGAAAGTACTGACACTCTCCCCCACCCTAAGGCTCACTGTGCCCTTCTCTGCTGTGAGATAGGTGAACAGAGCACCTACGAGTATTACGAGGAATGACAGGTGAAGAAGCATGACGGCAAACCTTCTGTGCAGTTTCTGACGTATCATATACACCAAACCACAGCCTGCGAGCAATGCCCACAATATCACAAACCACCATGACCCGTAGCAATTTTCCACAGTGTAGGTGGTGCCATACAGTTTCTCTATTACTGTAATTAACCCCATACACACCACAAGGAGTGCATATAGGGTCATTACGATATTCCTCATCATCTTTATACTCTATACTCTTTTAGATAGATTCTATGAAGTAAATTATCTGATCACGCTGTTCCTTGCTGAGGTTGCGGAACTTGACAACCGTGTTATAGGCATCGCTCTCTCCGCCCTCGTTGCGACAACCATGCCACATGATTGCCTCCATCACGTTGCGGGCACGGCAGTCGTGCAGACGCTCCACGCCACTACCACACTTAGCAGCCAGCCCACGTCCCCACAAAGGAGTGGTGCGACACCAGCCAGTGCGGATATCGTTCTTCATCCACAGACGGTGCTGAACGAAGTCGGTGTAAGGCCATATCTTCTGGTTAGGATAGCGAGGCATGTCGCTGTCAGACTTAAAGAACTTGGCAGGATCCTGGATGTGGTCCTCGCCCGTCTGCCATGACGGACGGTGACAGTTGGCACAACCTATCTGAGTAAACAGTTCCTTACCAGCCTTGAAATCATCAGTAGTAGTATTTCGAGCTGCAGGCACAGCCAGTCCACGATGCCATATCATGAGGTTCTTATACTGTGCATCAGTCATCTCAGCATCGAGTGACTTACTGGTAAGGTAGGTATAGATATCCTTCTGCAGGTCACCTGTATGCCACTCGGGATGAGCCTTGTCAGGGTCTATGCGGTTGATATACTCTGTGAATCCAGCCTGCACGTCAGCATCCTGTGATGACTTGGTAGCGTAGTATGTGCCAGCAAGGTCGAGGTAATGATAGCGACGGTCGGAACGTGTCACATTAGTGATGTTCCAAATAGCATTGGCACCAGCTGCATCGAGTAGCGGACCACGAGACAAAGCGTAGGTGTAGCGACGTACATACTTTGTGCCATCGCCCTGCAGAGAGTTAGAGTAGTAGCTCTTCCATGTGTTGGTGTTCTGGTCCCACATGGCAGGGTTGAGGGCATTGGTCTTGCCTATGCTGTTGTAGTAATTGCTTTCCTTAACCCACTGCGCCGTGATGTCCTCATCGGGGATGGCATCGGTAAGTCCTGTGCCATAGATGCCGATGGTTGACTCGAGCAGTACGCCTACCTCATCATTATACTGTGACTCTGTAAGCTCCACATCAGAGCCGCCACGTGACACCACTACAGGAGCGTAGTAGGCGCTGTAAGGTATCTTCACCTCTGGATAGATGAGCGAATAGGGCTCGCCATCGGGGAATTGGTTGCCCCACTCATCGGTATATTCGTTCCAGGCTATGCTTATCTGGTCTTCATCGATAGGAGCCTTGAAGGGCTTCACCGCCGCTGTCTGAGGCATACCAGCCACTGAACGTATGTAGGCATTGGTGGTCTTGTCATAGATTACAAGCAGATAGCCGTTACGATGGCGGTTTGCCTTATAACTCGTCTGGCGTGCACCATGACCATAGCCAGGATGGCAATACAGACAGCCACTGCGCACATACACTGGACCAAGACCATGGAAGGCTCCTTCGGTGTTGGTATTGAAGTCCTTCTCAAAGAGATATTCACCCTCATTGAATGCCATCATCATACCAGCATTCTCCACTGCCTTGGTAGGTTGCTCGTAAGCCGTAGCGGTGTTGACAGATGTGGTACCGAGCAGTCCGCCGGCATAGTAGTCTTCTGGGTATTCTGTGCTCGTTGGGTCGCCAATATCCCATGAGGTAGGATTAACGGCGTCATCACCATCAGAACATCCGATGGTGATGAGTGTACCAAAGAGAACAATACCGAATTTCGATAATTTGTTCATAGTGTTTTATTTAGGAGTTAATAAAATGTATTTAGTTGCTTGCCTTGATATTCTTGATAGACTGCCAAAGGGTGTAAGCATTGTTAGCAAGAGTACGGTAGGTGGCAACGATTACGTTGTCAACATAGTTGGCATTGATTGTCTTACACTGGTTCTCGACAGTAGTATTGCCTGCATAGCCTCCGAGAGTGTTATTAAGGGCATCAAGGGCATCGCTCAGTTCGCCGAGAGCGTCCATGGCAGTCTGACAAGAAGCGTCACCGTAATACTTCACGAATGGGTACTTCATGCCTGGCTTTATCGCCGTCAAGGCAGCCTCAAGCTTGGTCTGCACGGTCTGAGCCTGTGACTTAAGGGTGGCATTGCCACTATTCAGGCAGAAGTAGATGACAGAATTAACGTTAGGTTCTGTTGCACCCATTGAACAATAGAGGGCATTCTTACAGCTGATGATGTTGTCGTAGAAGTCCTGTATAGAGTTCCATGCATAGGGTGACTCAACGTATGTTATGTCCTCACCAGTGTGTGGCAGACCTATCTTGGAGTCACCCACCTCGCCTATGATGTCAAGGCAACCAGAGATAATCTCCTGCGTAGCCTCAAGGTTGGTAGTCCAACGCTTGCCTGCACCAGGGTTCTTGAACTGGGTGCCGAAGTTCTCGTATGTGAAGCCCTCGTCAGTAACGTTGCCGTCATCGTCAATGGCATAGTGGGTGGCAACGTATGTCTGGGCTATCTTCTTGCGCTCAGCGTTGCTTTCGCTTGCATCCCATGTAGCCTCAAGGGTAGCAGTTGCGTTATAGAGGTCCTCTGCCACGGCACATACATAGTTATACTCGAGGTTGGTAATCTGACTGATGTTACGCGCTGCACCGTCGCGGAAGAGCACATACTCTATGCCGTGGTAACCCAGGATGTCTGATTTCGCAGTCTTGAGGAAGGCAGAAAGGTCAGACATAGCCTTTTCGTCACGCAGTACATTTGCGAGGTCATTGGCGGCTACAGGCCATGTATCGGTATGAGGGTCAATAGAGTAAATGTCAGCAGCACCAAAGAGGAATGCCTCTGAGTTCTCCCAGTTGGCACGTGCCGTGCGCCAGTTGTCGCATGCCTTTTGCAATGACTCCTGTGTACCAGGAACAAGTGAAAGGTCAACGTCGCCATCTTCCGTACAAGATGCGAATCCTGCACATACTACTGCAGCTACAGCTGCCATCTTTGTCAAATTCTTAATTGTCATATTATTTATGTTTTTATTGTTGAAAAATTCCTAATTATTCGCTGAAGCTCATCACTTCGTGTTTCCAATTATCAAAGAAACCATCCTTGATACGTCACGCTAAGACTGATGCTTGGCTCGTTGTTGTATGGCTGTACATACAGTGGGCTGTCAGGCGAGATGCCATTATTATTGGGCTTTTTGAAGAAGCGGTATGAATATTCGCCCTTGAAGGTTATCTGCTTTATAGGAGAATAGTTTAAGCCAAAGGCACAACGATACCTCTTTGTATATTTATAGAGTGACTTATAAGTGCCTGATGCCATCGTGTTATAGTGCTCGAACCTGCCGAAGACGTACATCTTCTCCTGCTTCGCCTTCAGCTTTGGTATCTGCGAGAACACATTGTATCCTGCCTCTATGCCTATGGCGAAGGCATTGCTGCCTATGTTGGTATAATGATGAGGATTACCATCCTGATACTTATGGTGTGTCCAGTTAGCCTGATTGTATGATGATATGGCATCAGCATCGCTGAAGTGGGCATAATCTACATTTCCACGAACTATCCAGTTCCAACGGTTCAGCGAGAAGTCCATAGCTATTATTGCCAGTGCTCCTGTAACGTCCTCGTACTTTGTGCCTGGCGTTCTCAGCGTATTGCGGAAGGTGTAGCCATAGTATCCGCTCAAACCTATGCGGAGTCCTTTTATAGAGTAGTTGTCAACACGAACTGCTGCTGCATAGTTGTTTGCCACCTTAAACTCATAAGGGCTTGTTGAGCCGTAGTGTGCAAAATCCTCTGCCGTGAAACTCTCGGAGTTGAGTCCTGACAGTAGCTGCGCCTCATAGCGCCAGTCCTTGATGCGTCCCCACAGCGACAAGCCCAACTGGTGCCATGTGTTAGGCATTATGGTTGCCTCACCTTCAGGACGATAGCAGGTGAAGAAATTCTGTGGCTCATGGTAAGCGTTGCTGTACCCTACAGGCACTATTATCTCACCCATCTTTATGTTGAACTGTCCTTTCCAAAACTCCTTGTTTATCCAGAACTGCTCAAGGTTTACCTCTCCACCTTTCTCTACCTCTGCCTCGTATTCGCCTGCTTCTTCTGCCTCTATCTCAACGGCAGTGCCTGCTCCGCCATGTTCAAACTCCACTTCGCTGCCTAAAGTCCATCCCTTACCGAAGTCATAGCCTATGCTCAGGCAAACGTGTGGCAGGTCAAAACGTCCGTGGCTCTTGTCATTGGCATAGTTCTCGGGTTTCTTGTATCTGTTAAAGCTCTGGCTATAGAAATTGCGAGTCATCACAGCCTCGCCGTAGCCTCCAATGTGGAGACGCGATGCTGCATCGACCAACTTAGCGTACTTTTCCTCTGTTGATTTCTGTTGTTTTTCTTCTTGCTGTGTAGCCCCCGTCGTGCCATCAACCTCATGTCTCTTCTCCTGTGCCATAGCCACGTAGCTTACGCAGAATAAGAGCATTGTCGTAAATAGTATCTTTTTTGTCATAGTCATACCCGAGTATGAAGATTTTTTGTGTGTGTGAAAATTTTTTTTGCAAAGGTACGGCTATTCCACAATGTGCACAATACTCAAAAATTATGATTTCCTAACACAAACTCCCCTTCTGTTAACAATTCTCTACACATTTTTGAGTAAAAAAAAAGAGACCCTGCAACGATTTGTTGCAAGGTCCCGTTATCTGTAATCTATAACCTGTCAACTACGTGTACAGTCCTCCATTGATGCTCACCACCTCTCCAGTGATGTACTGCGCCTTGTCAGAGAGGAGGAAGCAAACGAGGTCGGCAACCTCCTCTGGCTTGCCGAAACGCTTGCATGGCACCTGTGCCTTGAGGGTCTCCACGTCGAGGTCCTTGGTCATGTCGCTCTCTATGAAGCCTGGCGCCACGGCATTGACGGTGATGTTACGCGCTGCCACCTCCTGCGCCAGCGCCTTGGTAGCACCTATGATGCCAGCCTTGGTGGCGCTGTAGTTGGTCTGACCAGGCAAACCTTTGAGTCCTGAAAGACTCGCCATATTGACTATGCTGCCTCCGTGCTTGCGCATCATCATCTTAGGCAATAGCTTGCGGGTGACGTAGTACAGGCCGTTGAGCGAGGTATTGAGCACAGCGTGCCAGTCCTCTTCGGGCATCATAAACATCATGTTGTCCCTTCTGATGCCTGCGTTATTAACAAGGTACGCGATATAGTCGTCAGGATGGGCTTCCTCCCAGCCTTCTATTGCTGCATCCACCTCCTTGATGTTGCCAGTGTCGAACTTGAGGAGCTCGGCCTGCACGCCTTTTTCCTCAGCAAGCGCCTTCACTTCCTCCGCCGCCTGCTGGTTGCTCACGTAGTTTATTATTACAGGGATGCCCTGTTCTGCCAGTTTAAGGCAGATGGCTCTGCCTAAACCGCGCGAGCCACCTGTTACTAATGCGTATTTCATTTTTTTACTCACTACGTTCGTACGAAACGCAACTTCGTTGCTACGAAACGTCACTTTGTGACTACGATACGCTTCGCTACGAAAACTCTAAATTATGAACTATGAATTAAGCTTTGCCCTTATCGCCTTTGTTTCAGCTTCGTAGCCTGGCTTCTCGAGGAGCGCAAACATATTCTTCTTGTAAGCCTCCACGCCAGGCTGGTTGAATGCGTTGACGCCGAGCAACTGACCTGATATGCCACAAGCCTTCTCGAAGAAGTATATGAGCTGACCGTAGTTGTAGGCATCGAGGCGCTCTATGGAGATGAGTATGTTAGGCACACCACCGTCCACGTGAGCCAGACGGGTGCCGAGCTCAGCATTTTTGTTGACCTCGTCGATGCGCTTGCCAGCGAGGAAGTTGAGTCCGTCGAGGTTCTCTTCGTCTGATGGGAAGAGCAGTTCCTTCTCTGGGTTCTCCACGCTGATGCAGGTCTCGAAGATGGTGCGCTCGCCCTCCTGTATCCACTGCCCCATAGAGTGCAGGTCGGTGGTAAAGTCGCAAGAGGCAGGGTACAGTCCCTTGCCGTCCTTACCCTCTGACTCGCCGTAGAGCTGTTTCCACCACTCAGCATAGTAGTGCAGCTTGGGCTGGTAGTTGATGAGTATCTCTATCTTCTTGCCTGCCTCGTAGAGTGCGTTTCGTGTAGCGGCATAGATGGCTGCGGGGTTCTCCTCGAAAGGCACGTCGATGCCACACTGCTTCTCCATAGCCTGAGCACCAGCCACGAGTTGTTCGATGTCTATGCCGGCACAGGCGATAGGCAGCAAGCCCACTGGTGTGAGCACAGAGAAACGTCCGCCTACGTCGTCAGGTATTACAAATGTCTTGTAGCCCTCCTTGTCGGCACATGTGCGTGCAGCACCCTTCTTAGCGTCCGTCACAGCCACGATGAGGTCCTTTGCAGCCGCCTTGCCCACCTGCTGCTCCAACTGTGTCTTGAGCAGACGGAAGGTCAGCGCTGTCTCTGTCGTAGTGCCACTCTTTGATATGTTGATGATTGAGAATGTCTTGGTCTTCAGATACTCGGTGAGCTCAGCCAGGTAGTCCTCGCCGATGTTGTTGCCAGCAAACACTACGATGGGGTTCTTCTTGTCCTGTATCAGCCACGCAAAGGTATTCTGTATGCCCTCTATCACGGCACGAGGACCCAGATACGAACCACCGATGCCAGCTACCACCACTACCTCGCTCTTCTGGCGAAGCACCTCGGCAGCAGCCTTCACCTCCTTGATAAACTCTGGGGTGATACTTGATGGCAGGTGCAACCAACCCAGGAAGTCATTGCCAGGTACGGTGCCCTCTTCCAGCCCCTTCTGAGCCTCAGCCACCTTGTCCTTAAATGCCATTACCGCGCCAGCAGGCAGAAACTGCTGCGCCTTTGAGATGTCTAATGAAATGCTTTTCATACTTAAGTTTTTATTTATTAGTAATATTACTCGTTGTTTTTTTCTCTTTCTGCTTGCAAAGTTAATAAAACGAGAGCAAAGCACAAAATAAATTCGCATTTATTTTTTTCTTTGGACCTATGAAGTAATCCCCTCCATCATTATTGTTCACAATGTTCACAAAAAAAATTGCGCTTAGCTTTCAACAAAGCGAACAAAAGCCACGTGAAGGGGACACCCCCGCACGTGGCGATTATTGTATAGGTTAGGTTGTAAATGTTGTTTGCTTGAATTTACCCTCCGAAGTTGTCGAAGCGTATCATGTCGTCCTCTACTCCGAGTGAGTGGAGAAGGTCGAGGACGGTCTTCGCCATCATTGGAGGTCCGCAGAGGTAGTACTCGCAGTCTTCGGGTGCCTCGTGCTGCTTGAGATATGTATCGCCCATAACGGGTGCTACGAAGCCTGGGGTGTACTTGATGCCTGCCTCGTCAGCCTTAGGGTCGGGACGGTCGAGGGCGAGGTGGAAGTGGAAGTTGTCAAACTCCTTGTCCAAGGCGAGGAAGTCGTCGAGGAACGGTACTTCTTCCAAGGCGCGGGCACCGTAGAAATAGTGCATTTCACGCTTGCGGTCTTCATCAGCGATGCCGTGGCCCTTGAGCATGTGCATTATCTGGGCACGGAGTGGTGCCATACCTGCGCCACCGCCTACCCATATCATCTCACGGCCTGTGCCGTACTGTGGACGGAACTCGCCGTAAGGTCCTGACATGCGCACCTTGTCGCCTGGCTTGAGTGAGAAGATGTATGTGGAGGCTATGCCGCAGGGTACGTCCATGAAGCCTGTGCCCTGGTCTTTGGGCTTGAAGGGCGGAGTGGCGATACGCACGTTGAGGGTGATGATGTCGCCCTCGTCGGGATAGTTTGCCATAGAGTAGGCACGGATGGTGGGGGTGTCGTTCTTCTGCTTGAGCGAGAAGAGTCCGAACTTCTCCCATGCGGGCAGGTAGGTATCGCCGATGAGTGACTTGTCGAAGTCACGGTCGTAGTCGATGTCGTACTCTGGGATGACAATCTGTGCGTAGGAGCCTGGTTCGAAGTTCATGTGCTCGCCTGGAGGCAGCTGCACCTTGTACTCCTTGATGAAGGTGGCGACGTTGCGGTTGCCTATGACGGTGCACTCCCACTCCTTGACGCCGAGAACACTCTCTGGCACTTTGACCTCCATGTCGCCCTTTACCTTTGCCTGACAGCCGAGGCGCCAGTGGTCTTTTATCTCCTTGCGTGAGAAGTGCGGACGCTCTGAGTCGAGTATCTCACCACCGCCAGAGAGTATCTGGAGCTTGCACTGTCCGCAACTTGCCTTACCACCGCAAGCTGAGGGCAGGAAGATGCCGTTCTCGTTGAGGGTTGCCATGACGCTGCCTCCCTGATCAACGGTGAGCTTGGTATCTCCATTGACGGTGAGCGTCACCTGTCCGCTGGGTGACAGGTATTTTTTTGCTACGAGCAGTACTACCACGAGTACGAGTATTACGATGAGGAATACTGCTATGCTTAGTATGATAAAGTTTATGTTCATTCTTTTAGAGTTTTAAGCCTGAGAAACACATCATAGCCATTGCCATGAGACCTACGACGATGAAGGAGATGCCGAGTCCCTGCAGGGGCTTGGGCACATCGGAATACTGCATCTTCTCACGGATGGCACCCATGGCGACGATGGCGAGCGTCCAACCGAATCCTGAGCCGAGGGCATAGATCATGGCATCGAGCACGGAGCCCAGATACTGTGTGTTGGAGGGGTCGAGATTGATGCGCTGCTGCATGAAGAGCGATGCACCCATGATGGCACAGTTTACTGCTATGAGGGGCAGGAAGATGCCGAGTGCGCCGTAGAGGGCTGGTGAGAAACGCTCCACTATCATCTCAACCAACTGCACAATGCCGGCAATGACGGCGATGAAGAGGATGAAGGCGAGATAGGAGAGGTCAACACCCTCAAGGAGACAGTCGGGACCTAACACCTTGGTCTGCAACAGGTAGTTGACAGGCACGGTGATGAAGAGCACGAAGGTGACGGCGATGCCGAGTCCGAGGGATGTCTTGACATTCTTACTTACGGCAAGGAACGAACACATGCCGAGGAAGAATGCAAATATCATGTTGTCAACGAATATTGACCTGAAGAAAAGATTTATCAACTGTTCCATTTACTGCTCCTCCTTATAAAAGAATGCGCGATGCACCCATATTACACATCCAATGATGATGAGCGCCATAGCTGGCATGGTCATCATACCGTTATTGATATATCCGAAATCGTAACAACCGTCAGGGATTATCTGATAGCCCAACAGTGAACCTCTGCCGAAGAGCTCACGAACGGCACCCACGATGACGAGTATCATGCCATAGCCAAGACCGTTGGCAAAGCCATCGACGAAGGAAGGCAAAGGCTTCTGCTGCATGGCGAAAGCCTCAAGACGTCCCATGAGGATGCAGTTGGTGATGATGAGTCCGACATAGACGGAGAGCTGCACGCTGACATCATAGACGAATGCCTTGAGCACCTGAGAGACGATGGTGACGAGGGCTGCCACGACCACCAGCTGCACCACGATACGTATGCGGTTAGGGATGGTGTTGCGCAACAGGGAGATAATGAGATTGCTGAACGCTGTGATTATGGTAACAGCAACGCCCATGACGAGGGCTGGCTTGAGCTGTGATGTCACAGCCAATGCACTGCAGATACCGAGTACCTGCACCAGCACCGGATTGAGAATGTTCAACGGTGCCATAAAGACGTCTTTTATCTTACTCATGGCTCAAAAGGGTTTTATATTTTTTGAATCCGTCCTGCAGCATGTCAGAAACACCGTTGGAGGTGAGGGTGGCACCTGTGATGCCATCGACCTCGCTGACGGGGTTCTTCAGCTCGCTGGACTTTACTACCTTCAAGGCTGCATTGCCGTCGGCACTGTAAATCTTCTTGCCGACAAACTTGTCCTGCCATGCCTTGGAGTCTTTTATCTCGGCACCAAGACCAGCGGTCTCGGAGTCGTGGTTGAAGTAGGCACCATAGACGGTGTTGCCATCGGCATTGACTGCCACATAGCCCCATATGGCACCCCACAAGCCCATGCCATATACGGGAACGACGTATTTCTTCTCGCCATCTACCTGACACTCATAGACCTTGTACGTGCCTGCCTTGTAATCGCCGCTGTTGAGCAGGAAGGCTGCCTCATTGTTTGCCTTGGTAGCCTCATCGCTGAGCACCACCTCGTTATACTTTGCCTCACTCTCACTGTCGCTGAGATTGCGGATGTTGAGGGCAGCGAGTATCTGCTTCTTCTTGTCGAGCGCCACATTGACATCCTGACGTGCCTTGAGCGTGCTGCTCACAAAGGCGAGCAGGAAGGCTACGATGACAACCATTGCGCAACTGTAGGCAATGATATATGCGTTGTTATTAGTATTCAGTTTCATATCTGTTCTAATTTACGAATTTACGAATTTACGAATTATGATTACAAGCAACTTGTCAATTCGTCAATTTGTCAATTTGCTAATTCGTTTCAGACGTTTGTTAATGTTGCTCTGCACTACGAAGTAGTCGATGGTTGGTGCCATCATGTTGCCAAAGAGGATGGCGAGCATCATGCCCTCTGGGAAGCCTGGGTTCATGACACGGATGATCATGGCAAGGGCACCAATGATGATGCCGTAGATCCACTTGCCTGTCTCAGTGCGTGCCGAGGTGACAGGGTCGGTAGCCATGAAGACCGCGCCAAAGCAGAAACCGCCGATGACGAGATGCTCATACCACTCAACGGGTGTCATGCCCAATGACTGGAAGAGGAATGCCATAGCACCACCGCTGAGGAATATGCTGAGCATGATCTTCCATGAAGCGATGCCCGTAAAGAGCAATAATGCTGCACCAAGGGCAATGGCTATGACGCTTGTCTCACCGATAGAGCCTGGTATCAAGCCGATGATGCTGTCGATGACGTTGGCTGTTGGTGCAGCCCCTTGTGCCATCTGACCAAGAGGCGTAGCACAGGTGAAGGCATCACGCAGGTCGTTGCCCAGTCCGAGGAAACTCTCTGTTGCTACCCACACGGTGTCGCCACTCATCACGGTAGGATAAGAGAAGAAAAGGAACGCACGTGCGAGGAGTGCCACATTGAAGATGTTCATGCCCGTACCTCCGAATATCTCCTTACCGAAGATGACGGCAAAGGCAACGGCGAGCACCAGCACCCAGAGGGGACAGCCTACGGGCAGTATCATAGGGATGATGATACCGCTGACGAGGTAGCCCTCCTGTATCTCTTCGTGCTTCCACTGTGCCCAGGCAAACTCTATGCCCAGACCAACGATGTAACTCACGATAATCTTAGGCAGCACCATCAGACAGCCATAGAGGAACACCTCCCAGCAAGGGGCGGTGGCGAGGGTGCCTGCAGCAAGGTAGTTCTGATAACCCACATTATACATGCCGAAGAGCAATGCAGGGATGAGGGCTATAACCACCATACTCATGATGCGCTTGGAATCTATGGCATCATGGATGCTTACACCAGACTTTGACGTGGTGTTAGGAACGTAAAGAAAAGTCTCGAAGCCATCGAAGACACTCTGGAATGCAGAGAACTTGCCGCCTGGCTCAAACTGAGGCTTGATCTTGTCTATATATTTTCTTAAACTCATAATTGTAAACTTCGTTGTAAACTTCGTACGATACGCAACTTCATTGCTACGATATGCTTCGCTACGAAAACCTTTTTGAATTATTTACTCGTTTTCTTTGCGGAGCATGTCGAGACCTTCGCGTACTATCTTCTGCAGCTCGAGCTTCGAGCTGTCAACAAACTCAGCGAGAGCGAAGTCCTCAGGGCTGACCTCGTAGATGCCGAGAGCCTCCATCTTGTCTATGTCCTGTGCTATGATAGCCTTGATAAGGTATTCGCCGTAGATGTCCATTGGCAGCACCTCGTCATACTCGCCGCTCATAATCATGTGGCGCTCACCACCCTTAATGCGGGCATCGAGCGTGTAGCCACCCTTCTTGGGGAAGAGCCATGAGAAGTAAGAGCGGTTGACAGAGAACTGCTTGAAGCGTGGCATTATCCAACCCAGTATCTCGTCGGCATCGTCACCCTCAGGGATAACGGTAATCTCTGACTGGTGGGCACTAATGACAAGACTCGCCCCTAACCTCTCTCTGTCAGAGAGGGGAACAGAATGATATGCCTTGCCTGTCAATGGATTGCCAGCTATGATGCGGATGTTATGGTTAACGTCAACGTTATCGTTAAGGTTTACCTGTGCACCTACAAGAGCATCAAAGTAGCAAGGATTCTTCACCTCAGAGCCAGCAAGGGCGAGGGTACGAGTGAGGTTTACCTTACCAGTGTTGAAGAGACGACCAAAGAACAGCACTGCCGTTGGGTCAACAGTCCAAACCACCTCGCCCTTGTTTACTGGGTCGATATGGTTTACCTGCACACCAACATTGCCAGCAGGACACTTGCCAGAGAAGACTACAGCCTCAATCTTTCCTTCGCTCTGACAGAGCGAAGGGATGGCTGAGTCTTTCCCTACTCCCACATAAACCTTGGCAATCTTGCTCAGTGCCTCAAGGCCAGTCTTGAAGTCTTCCTCCTGTCCCTGCACCTCAAACTCAAAATCGCCGGCAAGCGGCATATCTCTCAAAGCTGATACGAAAATTGCCTTTGGCGATGTCTCAGGGTTGGTTGATATGGCGTAAGGCAACTGGTTGATATAGCCAAACAGACCTGCCACGAGCAGAGACTGCTTTACCTCATCGCCTGAGAGTTTGCTTACACTCTTCTTTCCGAAGTCAACATATTCCTGCTTGGCATCAGCCTCCACCTGTACGCTGAGCACCTTGCGACGCTCACCACGCTCAATGAGTTTCACAGTACCGCTGACGGGACTCGCAAATCTCACCTCGGGGTAAGCCTTGTTAACAAACAGCGCATCGCCAGCCTTCACCTTGTCACCTTCCTTAACCACGACTTTGGGCTTCACACCCTCAAAATCGTCAGGCTGCAGGGCATAGACATTGGCAGACTGCATGGCTATCTTCTCTTTCTTAGCCACACCAGTCAGTTTGATGTCAAGACCACGACGCAGTTTTATAACCTTTGTCATAAGAAAAATATTTTGTTATTTTGAATACATCAAAAATTGAAAAAACGCTGAACGGTATGAGTATTGTCACACTGTTCAACGTTATATTCTTCTAATCCACCAATGGATTATTTCTTAATGTTACCGTAACGCTGCTGGAAGCGATCTACGCGACCTGCTGTGTCAACGAGTTTAGACTTACCTGTGTAGAATGGGTGAGAAGTAGAAGATATTTCTATCTTTACAACTGGGTACTCAGCACCCTCAAATTCAACAGTCTCTGTTGTCTTGCATGTAGATTTTGTAAGGAACATATCGCCGTTTGACATATCTCTGAATACTACAGGACGATAGTTCTCTGGATGAAGATCTTTTTTCATTTTACTTTCGTTTTATGTACGCCGCAAATAGGCATACCGTTAATAATTTTACATTTCGGACTGCAAAGGTACTAAATAATTCACAATTCACAGTTCACAGTTCGCAGTTCTTTGCCAAACTTTGAGTTTTTTTAACAAATATCAATTACAAACTGTCAATTATCAATTAGATAAGGTTCATTCCTGCCTCTTTGCATTCCTTACGCTGTTCGTCAGGCCATATTGAGGCTTGTATCTCGCCCACGTGGGCTTTGTGGAGCAGCACCATGCACAGGCGTGACTGTCCTATGCCACCGCCTATTGACAGGGGCAGAGAACCCTCCAGCAGTCGTTTGTGGAAGTACAGTTCCTTGCGTTCCTCCTTACCCTCCAGAGCGAGCTGACGGAGCAGTGACTCCTTGTCAACGCGGATACCCATTGATGACAATTCCACGCTGCGCTCCAGTATTGGGTACCATATAAGGATATCGCCGTTGAGACCAAGGAAACCGTCAGAGTTAGGTGTTGACCAGTCGTCATAGTCTGGAGCTCTGCCATCATGCTTCTTGCCATCTGACAGTTTGCCACCGATACCCATCACGAACACTGCGCCATACTTCTTGCAGATAGCGTCCTCACGCTCTTTTGGCGTAAGGTCGGGGTACATCTTTATCAGTTCCTCTGAGTGTACGAAGTGTATCTCCTGTGGCAGGAAAGGCTTCAGCTGAGGATATGTCTCGCAGGTAAGAAACTCTGTACGCAGTATGGCGGAATATATGCGTCGTACCACCGTCTTAAGGAAGTCTATGTTGCGCTGTTCCTTTGTCATCACAGCCTCCCAGTCCCACTGATCTACATACAGTGAGTGAAGGTTGTCGAGCTCCTCATCGGCACGTATAGCGTTCATGTCAGTATATATGCCGTATCCTGGCTCTATTCCATACTCTGCCAGGGTGAGTCGCTTCCACTTAGCCAGCGAGTGAACCACCTCCGCCTCACGGTCGCCGAGGTCCTTTATGGGGAATGTGACAGCC
This sequence comes from uncultured Prevotellaceae bacterium, assembly GCA_946187445.1. Classification (GTDB taxonomy): domain Bacteria; phylum Bacteroidota; class Bacteroidia; order Bacteroidales; family Bacteroidaceae; genus Prevotella. The sequence continues at coordinate 108,649 of CAMHQF010000002.1, read as the reverse complement.
CTCTCCACACCATTGAGGTCATCGTTGATGCCGAGACCCTTCAACACAAAGAGCGGTGCGGTGACTCTGCGCAGACGGAGCTCCGTGGCGAGGTTTTGCTGAAAGAAGTCTTTTATCTGCTTTATGCCTCGTTCCGTCTGTCTCAAATCAAGGACAGCCTTATAATCTACCGGTTTTATTAATTTACTCATGATTATTACAAATTTGAGCACAAAGGTACGACATTTTTATTAAACTGCAAAGAAAATCGCCAAAAAGTTTTACATTTTGTCAGTTATTTATATACTTTCGCTTGCAAATTGCTATCCTTCACGAAAAAAATCGAGCGCTTCCTGTATCTCCTCCTTCGTTGCAGTCTGATTGATGCGTATGTCACCAATACCACCCAGCAGGGTAAAGTTTATCGTGCCAGCGGTATTCTTCTTGTCGTGGGTCATCAGTTCAAGCAGTTCGGGGTAATCGTCGCAGGTTATGGGCAACGTGCCATACACCTCTTTTATATAATATACAATCTGTCGCATCACATCCTGAGGAAAGTCTGTCTTCGTGCAAGCGAGGTACAACTCAGGTATTATGCCGTAAGCCACAGCATAACCGTGAAATACAGGTTTATTGTGTGCCATCGCCCACGATTCGAAAGCATGTCCTATCGTATGTCCTACGTTGAGAGCCTTGCGTATGCCATGCTCCAGAGGGTCCTCCATGACGATTTTCTCTTTTACCTCAACCGATTCGCCTATCATGCGTGCCAGTACGTCGAGGTAGGGATTGGCGATGTCGTAAGCAAGGAGTTCATCCATCATCCTCCTGCCCTCACGGTTTATCAGTCCGTGCTTGAGCATCTCGGCATACCCCGAACGTATATTCTCCGTATCAAGTGTTTTGAGAAATTGCGTGTTGATTATCACACAGTTAGCATCACGGAACACACCTATCTCGTTTTTCAGTCCGCCGAAGTTGATGCCCGTCTTGCCACCCACCGAGGCATCGACCATTGCCAGCAACGTGGTAGGTATGTTGATAAAATTGATGCCACGCTTGAACGTGCTCGCCGCAAATCCTCCGAGGTCTGTCACCATACCGCCACCCAGATTTATCAAGAGCGAGTGGCGTGTGGCGCCGCCACTCTGTAGTTTCTGCCATACATGGCTCACGCTGTCCAGCGTCTTCTCCAGATCGGACGCTCCGATGGTGATTAATTGAAAACTGAAAATTGAAAATTGAGAGTCTTCGAGTACTGGCAAACAGTACTTTGCCGTATTAGTATCAGTGAGCACGAATATCCTATCGTGCTCACACTCATTTATGGCGGCTGTCAGTTCCTCCTTGAAGTCCTTTGATATAATGATATTCATATTAGTCGTTTTTTAACCTACCTGCACAATTCTATACATATTCTGTCCTGCAGAGCCCTTGCCGGTGCCGCTTTCATCACCCCTTGGTTGAGTATGGCAAAGGCGAGTTTGTTACCGTTGGCAGCAGTACAGTATCCCGCCAGTGAGTACACCCCTGACAGCGTTCCTGTCTTTGCCCTTACATTATTCTCCGCAGGAGTGCCTCGCATACGGTCTTTCAGTGTGCCGTCCACTGCAGCTATGGGCAGCATTTCACGTAGTGCATCATATATGCTGTCGTTCCTGTAGGCATAGCACAGAAGCATCACCTCCATTTCGGCCGACACGTAGTTGTATAGTGACAGTCCCGACCCATCAGCAAAGCGATGAATGGGGACCCCACCCCCAGCCCTCCCAAGGGAGGGAGTTTTAGCATAAATTAGCTCCAGCAAAGTTTCTTCCACCGCCTTAGCTTTTTTCGCTGTCGATGGCTTTCCCTTTGTCAGCCCTATGTGGTAAAAAGCACTCTCAGCATATAGGTTATTGCTCTGCTTCATCATCGGCATGAGCACGTCAGTCAGTTTGTGCCGTATCACATATATCGTCTCAGCATCATCAGGACATCGCCCTCTCGCCACTCTGCCCGTCACGTATATGCTGTCAGCCATCATATAGCGTCTGAGGTGCTCCCCCATATCATCCTTACGATTATATACCAATGCCGACAACATCGGGTTATCATCATCCCAGCACCATCCCTCGCCGTACAGGTCGCTGTCTTTCATGGAGTGGTCCATATATATATTGCCCCTCACCGTATCGATGCCCATCGTCTTTAGGCTATCCGCCATCACCCGCAGGTCATCCTCCGTTATCAGCGGATCCATTGCCCCCACGAGGTACAGGGCACCTGTTGTAGCGTTTCGTCCTACCTTCAGGGGAGTCACATACTCATACTCTGCCCCCAGTTTGTCGAGCGCCGTTATGGCAGTAAGCAGTTTCATGGTCGATGCCGGCCTCATCGTCTGTCGTGCATCTCGCTCATACACCACGCTGTCACCGTCAAGGTCATATACCATCAGTCCCATCTGCGATGTCTCCAGTATCCTCGCCTCGCCGACCACGCTATCCAGCCTTGCCTTCAGGTCTTTCTCTCGCACCACGGTGCTGTCAGGTTCCTGGGCGTGGACTGAATTGAAAATTGAAAATTGAAAATTGAAAATTATCACTGCCAGCAACACCTTTCTTATGAACACATTACTCATAAGGCTTCCAGTTTCATGCATACAGTCTTTCCTAATCATCATTATCAATTGTCAATTATCGATTGTCAATTTACATCATAAGCATGCAGTGGGTAGTCTGTAGTAAAGTGCAGACCTCGGCACTCCTTGCGCTCTATTGCCCAACGTGTGATGAGGTATCCCACGTTGATCATATTACGCAGTTCGCAGATATCCTTGCTTGCCGTCACACGTTTGAAGAGATTTTCCGTCTCCTCGTACAGTGTGTCCAGTCTCACCCACGCACGTTTCAGTCGGAGGTCGGAGCGTACTATACCCACGTAGTTTGCCATTATCGTGCCCACTTCGTGCACGCTTTGCGTTATCAGCACCTTTTCCTCGTTGGTCATAGTGCCCTCGTCGTTCCATTCCGGCACCATGGTGTTGTAGTCATACTCGTCTATATGGTCGAGCGAGTGCTTTGCCGCCGTCTCGGCATACACCACAGCCTCTATCAACGAGTTTGATGCCAGTCGGTTGCCACCGTGCAGTCCAGTGCAGGAACACTCTCCGATGGCATACAGCCTCTTTATTGACGAACAACCGTTCAAGTCCACCTTTATGCCTCCGCACATATAGTGTGCCGCAGGGCGCACGGGTATGTACTCCTTCGTTATGTCGATGCCTATCGACAGGCACTTCTGGTATATGTTGGGGAAGTGGTGCTTCGTCTCCTCCGGATCCTTGTGCGTCACATCGAGGCATACATGGTCCAGGCCATGCTTCTTCATCTCCTTGTCTATGGCACGTGCCACTATATCACGTGGAGCCAGTGACAGTCGCTCGTCATAGTTCTCCATAAACGTCTCCCCCGTAGGCAGTCGCAGTATGCCGCCATATCCGCGCATCGCCTCTGTTATGAGATATGCTGGGTGCGTCTCACCTGGGTGGTAGAGCGCCGTAGGGTGAAACTGCACAAACTCCATGTCAGCCACTGTACCCTTTGCCCTATATACCATTGCCACGCCGTCGCCTGTTGCTATGACGGGGTTTGTCGTGGTCTGATATACTGCGCCACAACCTCCAGTGCACATCACCGTCACCTTCGAAAGGTACATGTCAACCTTTTGCGTCTCGGGGTTTAAGACATAGGCACCGTAGCACTCTATGTCGTTCGACTGCCTCGTCACCTCTATGCCCATGTGGTGCTGAGTTATTATCTCCACAGCAAAATGGTTTTCCTTTATGTCTATGTTAGGATTGCGTCGCACCGCTTCCATCAGTCCGCGCTGTATCTCCGCTCCCGTGTCATCAGCATGGTGCAGTATGCGAAACTCCGAGTGTCCGCCCTCTCGGTGCAGGTCAAAGAGTCCGTCCTCGTTCTTATCGAAACGCACTCCCCACTCCACCAGTTCCTTTATCTGCGACGGTCCCATCCTCACCACCTGTTCCACGGCAGCAGGGTCGCTGATATAGTCGCCCGCTATCATCGTGTCATTGATATGCTTCTCAAAGTCATCCACTATCACGTTAGTGACACTCGCCACGCCACCCTGTGCCCTTGTCGTGTTAGCCTCATCGAGTGTCGTCTTGCATATCAGGCATATCCTGCCCTTATTGGCCCTTGCCACCTTCAGGGCATAGCTCATTCCTGCCACGCCCGAACCAATAATCAGAAAGTCATACTTGTAAACCATATACCTTATAAAATCACGATGGTTATTATCTTTAATGTGCAAAATTACAAAATTTTTCACGCTCTGCAAAAAATAATTACTAATTCCTAATTACTAATTACTATTTTTTTAGTAACTTTGCAACCGCAAACGTTTGATTCGCTAACTTAATGCACTAACTAAACAATAATTAAAAACTTTATGAAAACAAAACTACTCAGTATGCTGATGCTCTGTATGGGAGCAACGGCGATGGCTACAAACTATTATGCAGCACCAGGTGCCAATGGCTCGGGAACAAGCATTAGTGATCCTGGCGACCTGGCTTCACTGGCATCATCAAAGTCTTTTGCTGGTGGCGACTCACTGTTCCTGATGGATGGTGTCTATTATATCACGACTACAGTTGACGTGAAGCAGCCAACATCTGCTGGCACAGCCGACAAGATGACTTACGTGGGAGCCTACAAAGGTGCCCACCCCATTGTTGACGGAAGCAAGATGTCGTATGGCGGTCAGACAAACGGCGTGCGCACGCGTGTAAACTATGTTCACCTCTATGGTATCACAGTACGCTATGCTGGTTTCAAGGGTTTCCTTATCTGTGGTAGCTATAACAAGATTGAGAACTGCACCTCGCAGGCAAGTGTCGATTCTGGTTTCGGAGTGAAGGATGCTGACAACTGCACCATTATCAACTGCGACTCTTTTGATAGCTTCGACTATGAGCAGGGTGGTTCCTCTAAGCCTGACTTTGGTGGTAATGCCGATGGTTTCTGCGATAAGCAGTTTACTGGTGGTGGCAATACCTACATCAACTGCCGGGCATGGAACAACTCTGACGATGGTTGGGACCTCTACAAGCGTGGCACTACCTCGCCTATAGTGTTCATCAACTGCATCACTTACAACAACTCACCCGAGTACTATGACTTCACAGGTAACCCACGTCTGGAGACCGACAAGGCATGGTTTGACACCATGGAGGGCAAGACTGCAACAACCACCAAGGGCGTAACCAAGACATGGTATCGCACACAATACTATAACAACGGCAACAAGAACGGCTTCAAGATAGGTGGTGCCGGCGTGGCTACCGACGTCACCATGTACCGCTGCCTCGCAGTGGCAAACACCATCAAGGGTTTCGACCAGAACTACACCCAGGGTAATGTGAAGCTGTATAACTGCTCAGCGTACGACAACAAGAACAACTATCACTTCGGTTCGGCAGAGATGCAGAGTCTCGACATCCGCAACTCTATAAGCCACTACAGCCACGAGGCAGACTGGAGCAAGCCAAAAGACGAATGGTGGAAGGACATCATCACCACTGGCAACTACACTCACTCAAGCAACTCATGGGATATGGACGGTATGACACCTACCGATGCTGACTTCATCAGCCTCGACCCTGCAGCTACCACTGTGGATCGCAACGAGGACGGCACATTCACCATTCCTACGATGTGTCTGGCAGAGGGCAGTAAGTTTATCGATGCCGGTGAGATAATCGCAGGCTACTCTGACTACACAGGCAGCAAACCAGACCTCGGTTGGAAAGAGTATGATGCAACAATACCCACAGAGGTCATCAGCGTGTCAGAAGAGAAGACGCTGCCCGATATGCGTCGCCTCAACATCTACACCCTCGACGGTCAGCTCGTCGGCATGTCAGCCTACGGCAATCTGAAAGGTCTCAAGGCAGGAGCATACATCGTACGCGACTTCGACAGCGGCAAGGCTGTCAAGGTCGTAGTGGAGTAAGAAAGTGTAAAGTGTAAAATGTATAAGGGCATGTCTCAATTGAGACATGCCCTTTCTGCTTCCATCTGTTTCCGTTTTCTTTCCAACGCTTCATCGGAGGTGCTGCCATCGAAACCATGCAGGGAACCATCGCGTGCCACTACCCTAATTTTATTCCAACATTGCCTCGATGTCCTTCTCAAAGTCCTCGGGCTTAGTGGTGGGAGCATAGCGCTTTATGACGGTACCATCTTTTGATATGAGGAATTTGGTAAAGTTCCATAGTATGTCGCTGTCTTTCTCCACGCTTGTGCTGAGCTTCTTGAGCAGAACGTGAGTTGCCTTAGCCTTGATGCCCTTATACTCTTCGGTAGGAGCTTGTGCCTTGAGATACTCGAAGATGGGTTCTGCTGCGGGTCCGTTGACATCTGTCTTCTTCATAATCTGGAATGTCACACCATAGTTGAGTTGGCAGAATTCTGCTATCTCACCATCAGAACCTGGGTCTTGTTCCTTGAACTGGTTGCATGGGAAACCGATTATCACCAATCCCTTGTCCTTGTATTTCTGGTTGAGTGCTTCAAGCCCCTCAAACTGCGGGGTGAAGCCGCACTTGCTCGCTGTGTTGACCACCAGCAGAACTTTTCCCTCGAACTGTGCGAAATCCAGTTCCTTGCTCTTGCTCGTCAGAGCCTTGTAATCGTAAATTTTTTCCATAGTCGTATGGTTTTTTGTTTGTTTGGTCGTGTATGTAGATGATGCAAAGATACAATAATTTTCCAAAATACCGATAAAATCGGCGAAAATCATTATTGAAAACAGGAAAATAGACAAGAAAAAGGCAGTTTGAAACAAATGTACATCATACTTGGAACAAATTTGCCCCCTCTGTTATCTGAAAACTCCGTAACTTTGCACTTGAAGGTTAACACAACTGTGAAGTTCTGTTACTTTTTAAGTTAGTAAAAATTAGTAGTTAGTCAATAAAGTCTGGTATATCTCAGTTGAGATGTGCCAGTCTTTTTTTGTCCATAGAGCATGCCGTTTACTTGACGGATATTAAAAAAACTTAAAGAAAACGCAAACTATGAACCGTGAATTGTAAACTATGAACTATTTTTTGTACCTTTGCACCTCAATATTGCGCTACGCACGCGAGTGCGCGGTGCTTTTTTGCGTAAATAACAAAAAAACAAAATAATTCGAACAAAGAAATGAACATTACATTTGAAAATCCAGAGAAGGTAAGCGGCCTTATGACAATCACCGTTGAGGAGGCAGATTACCAAGACAACGTGAGAAAGCAGCTCAACGAGTATCGTAAGAAGGCAAATATCCCCGGCTTCCGCCCTGGACAGGCTCCTATCGGTATGATAAAGCGCCAGATAGGTGCTCAGGTAAAGGTTGATGCTATCAACAAACTGGTGGGCGAGAAACTTTACGACTACATCAAGGAAAACAAAATCAATATGCTCGGCGAACCTATGCCACACCTTGGCGAGGAGCCCGTTGACCTTGACAAGCCTGCTCCCTACACACTGAAGTTTGACATCGCCGTAGCTCCAGAAATCGACATCACCCTGTCAAAGCGCAACAAGATAGCTTACTACAATATCAAGGCTGACGACAAGATGATCGACCAGCAGATTGATGCATACGCTTCACGCGGTGGCTCATACGAGAAGGTGGACAGCTACGAGGACAACGACATGCTGAAGGGCGACCTGCGCGAGTTGGCTGAGGACGGCACCACGAAGGAGGGCGGTATAGAGGTCACAGAGGCTGTGATGCTGCCTTCATACATGAAGGTCGATGAGCAGAAGGCTCTCTTCCAGGGATGCAAGGTGGGCGACATCATCACCTTCAACCCCAAGAAGGCTTATCCAGAGTCACCAATAGAGGTCTCTTCCCTGTTGAAGATAACCAAGGAAGAGGTGGAGAACGTCAACAGCGACTTCTCATACCAGATAACAGAGATATCACGCTACAAGAAGCACGACATCAATCAGGAGCTCTTCGACCAGGTGTTTGGCAAGGATGCTGTGAAGGATGAGAAGGAGTTCCGCTCTAAGATAGCAGAGCAGCTCAAGGAGCAACTCGATGCTAACGCCGAGTACCGTTTCCTCGCCGACGTACGTGCTTACGTAGAGAAGAAGCTTGGCAAGGTACAGTATGCTGATGAGATAATGAAGCGTATCATGCTTGCCAATAACAAGGACAAGGACCAGAAGTACGTTGACGACAACTACGAGCAGTCTATCAAGGAGCTCACATGGCACCTCGCCAAGAACAAACTTTTGGAGCAGACTGGCGTGAAGATTGAAGATGCCGATGTCAAGGAGGTTGCCAAGGAGATGACCAAGATGCAGTTTGCCCAGTACGGCATGAACAACATCCCCGACGAGTACATCGACCAGTACGCTGAGGAGATGCTCAAGAAGCCGGAGCAGGTGGATCAGCTCATTAACCAGGCTGCTGACCGCAAACTGATGAAGGCTCTCAAGGATATCGTTGCCCTTGACGAGAAGGAAATAAGCTTTGAGGAGTTCCAGAAACTCAGCTAAGCTGCAGCTTCGCTGAAAGTATATAGTATATAGTATATAATATAAAATGAGCCAGTCGGGAACTTCTTGACTGGCTCATTTCGTATTGTGTACAGTGTACCTTGTATTTCTTTCTTCTTCCTTTTTGCTTTTTAATGATTGAAGCTGCTGCTTCAGTCATTAAGGTTTATCGCCTGCATGAGCTTGACGGCATCGACATACTGCGCTATGCCCTCAGCTACTTTCTTGGCATCCTGCATGGCGTGAACCACTGTTGCCTGACGCCCTACTACATCGCCACCGGCGAAGACGCCCCTGCGAGTGGTCATGCCATAGGGCACGTCGCGAGTGATGAGGAACTTGTGCTCATCATTCTCCAATCCAGATGTGGTACGTACGATTTTGGTGTGGGGGGTGGCACCGATAGCCATGATGATGTTGTCTGCAGGGAGTGTCCGCACTATGGGTTCCTTGTCTGGCTCGGCGGTCTCGAGCACTATCTCGGTAATGTCGAGGTGTTCATCGACATGTATCTCCTTGATGCTGCTCCACCAATTGAATAGCACACCCTCCTTTACTGCATCATCATACTCTGCATGCAGTGCCGCCATGGTGTCGATGCCTCGGTGGTATATAACCTCTACTGATGAGGCTCCTATGCGCAAAGCCGTACGTGAGGCATCCATGGCGGTATTGCCGCAACCTATCACCCATACCTTAGCACCCTCGTCAACAGGTATCTCCTTTCGGTCCATGAAACCCTCGGAGATGAGTTCCACACGGCGCAGGAAGTGGGTGGCAAGACGTATGCGTTTGAGGTCGGCACACTTCAAATCGGGCATGAGGGTGCCATTTTGATATATCGGTATCTCGAGCGATTTCGGTTTGCTCATGCCAGTGCCGATAAACACGGCATCGAAGCCCTGACCGAAGAGTCCGTCAACGGTTATCTCCACTCCAACGTGGGTATTGCGGTGTATGATGACGCCCATCTTCTCGATATAGCGTATCTCACGCGCCACGACCTCCTTTGGCAGACGGTACTCGGGTATGCCATAGCGTAGCATGCCACCACACTGGGGTTCCATCTCAAACATCTCAACGGCGAAACCCATACGGCTGAGGTCTCCAGCTACGGTGATACCTGATGGCCCTGCACCTATCACAGCTACCTTGCCACGAGTTTTCTCTGTGATGTCTTCGTGGGTGAGCTCGTTCTCCGAGTCGAAATCGGCTATGAATCGCTCCAGTTTACCTATATGCACCGCCTCGCCCTTCTTGCCGAGTACGCAGGAGCCCTCGCACTGCTTCTCATGACCGCACACTCTGCCGCATACGGCTGGCAGGTTGCTCTTGGCACGGATAATGCTGATGGCATTGCCCAGATTGCCCTTCTTTAACTCGTGTATCCAGTCGGGGATGTCATTGCTGATGGGGCATCCCTTCTTGCATTGCGGCACCTTGCAGCGCAGGCAGCGCTGAGCCTCTTGTATGGCTTCCGCCATAGTGTAGCTCTCGTTGATTTCTTCTTCGAATTTCATAGCTTTATTTTATTTGAGGAGTGATAGGGGAGTTATTTAATAATCTTCCCTTTTATCCACAGCATGTGCTCATACTCCATCTGTTCGCTGGTCCAGTGTTCGTTTATGGGTGTAAGCACGCACTCCTTGGGACAGGAGAGAATGTTCCATGCGGCGTAGCTGGTCGTTGGCGGACAGGTATTGTCATTGTAGCCCCATGTCATGCGTACAGGACATTTCACCAAGCGGCAGAAATTGATGACATCGTAATAGCTCAGCACGTCAATAACCTGAGGGGTAAGCTGCTCGGGTTTGAAATGCGGGTAACCGCCAGTACGTCCCTTCTCAGCATAGCCTGCCATATCGGTAAGAGCGGGGTGATTGACACAACATGCTGTAACACGCTTGTCGAGAGCTGCAGTGACTAACGCCAAGGCACCGCCCTGCGAACCACCCTGCACGGCAAGATTCTTGCCATCCCATTCGGGCAGCGAACAGAGGAAGTCTGTCCAGCGCACCATGCCAGCATAGACATGGCGCAGGTAGTATGCCTCGCGATTGTCAATACGGTTGGTGAAATATCCATTGTGCCTGGAAGCAAAGGCGCTACGAATTTCCTTAAAGGTGCTTTCGGGCAAACGAGGGTCGAGACCGTGAATCTCAGCCTCAAGACGTATGAAGCCCTCTTCGGCGTAGTATTTATGGCGCAAGGGGTCTTTGATGGTCTTGACGCCTGCACCAGGGGGTGAGAAGACGGCAGGCAGGCGCTTGCCATCACGATTCTTAGGCATAAAGAGGTATCCATACATGGAGTGCTCATCGTCCACCTGCAGTTTTATGAGCCAGCAGTCTATCTGGTCAGTGCAGTATTCCTTTGCCACTTCTCGGGTATAGGAGAGTGGAGTCTTATGCATATCATCGAGCGTCTGCTTCCAAAAATCACCGAATCCATCGGGGTTTTTGGTGTATGGACGTATCCTGTCCACTTCGTATCCCACCTTAATGTGATGAGTAGTCTTCTCGCCATCTACCTCGGCAGAGAGGTTAAGATAGGTAAAACCTGGCGCTTTTCGCGTGCCGAGGTCTATCACCGCCTTGCCGTCTTTCAGTCTTACACTGCCCTTTGATGAGGCACGCAGCATATCCTGACCTATCTCGTAGTTCACCTGTACGTCCTTGGCATAGCCGTACTTGAAGAGTTGCACCTCCACGGTGGCTCTCTCGCCTGTCTTGTAAAGCCAGTCGGCGTGGTTGGGAGTGGTGACCCACAGGAAATTACTGCGATAGGGATAATTCTCTGCCGCTACAGTCATAACCATAGTGAGCAGCATAACGATTGTAGGGATTATTTTCTTCATAGATTGAACATTGAAGATTGAAAATTGAACATTGAAGATTGAGCGTCGAACACCTAAAAGAATAGGAATTTCTTTTTCTTTTTCGTTTTGGTGGTATCGTTTGCGGCAGCAGCCTTTTCTGCTTTCTTAGCAGCTTGCTTCTCAGCTTTCATTCGGGCTTTCTCTGCCTTTCGTGCTTCCTTTTCAGCTTTCTTGGCTGTCTTCTCAGCCAACTTTTTCTCATATTTCTCGGTCTGGATTTTAGCCTTTTCTATTTCCTCAGCCGTCCACTTATGTGGTGCTCTCTCGTCCTGTTTTGTGAAATAGGTTTTATAGGTATAGTATCGTTCGGTAGCCGTTTGGTGATATATGAAATCGACACCGATATTGAACAGGGATTTTATCCATAAAGCAGTGCCAGTGGCAGTAATACCATCGCTCTCCAGATCGACAGTTGCCTTGTGGATATTTAATACACCCACCTTGGCTTCGCTGATGACGGCATTGAGATTGCCTATCGGCAGTTTGCCACGATTGAGGCGCAGAGCCTTCTGTGTCTTCTTACCCGTGATGTCAAACTTATATTTTGCCTCGAAGCTGGCAGTGCCTATCTCCTTAACCTCCATCACCTCACCAAACTTGAAGTTCTGGGTGCTCATGGTACCCTGCATAGTGCGTATGTAGCGAGTGCGCCCATCTACCATACCTCCAGGTGTGCCATGTATATTGAAGTCAAAGCGCAGATTACCAAACTTGGTGTGCAGCGTACCATGAAAATCCTGGTCAGTCTTATATATATTCATGTAGCCACTATAGTCTATGTTGCCAAGTTTGCGCATCTGTTCCTGCATCTTCAAATCGGCTGTTTTGGCGAAATGCCCTACGAGCTGCTCCTTAATGCCACTATGCGCTTTCATGTGTATATTGCGGAAGTGGAATTTGAATTTCTTCTTTACCGTGATATCTTTCATTACGCCCTCAGCACGGAGGTCAAGACGCTTTTTTGATTCATCCGTGACATGGATATTGCGTATGTTGAGATTGTCCAGTTCACCATTAAAATCAGCAGTAACCAGCAGAGGCGTGGTGAAATTTCTCAAAGGTGGCACTCGATAGCGTGCGAAGTCCCTGCATACTACTCTCGCTGAGAGCGACGAGGGAGAGAATGCCAGCCTTGGCTTCATCACCATCTTACCTGGTATCTTCTGGCTTGGCGCTTGTCTGAAGGTGATCTTCATCGGTAGCTCTGAAATATTCGCCGTAGTGCTGCCCGTCCTGACTTTTATATCCTTCACCATAGCCTCGATAGGCTGAGAGAAGTCAAACTTTACCTTCTCTCCCTCCTCCTTGAATGGTATAGAAGAGAAATCTGCGTTATCGATGGTGAAACTCCATCCCTGGAAGGTGCCACTGAGATTTTCTATTTCGCTCTTCAGACTGGTCTCGCTTCCCATTGCCAGCTTCAGCGCATCGAAAGCCATAGCAGTGGATGAGTGTTCTTCGCGAAATTTGAGTTTCTCTATCGTGATATGATCAGGCAGGTTATCGCCCAGATGTCCGCTAATCCTCACGTTGTCCACGATGGCGCTGATATGATTGGTATCCAACTGTTTTTTGCCATCAAACTTGTAAAGTTTATGGGGCAGCGACTTGACATCCCACTTGAAGGATGTTCTCTGCAGACTGAGCAGTTTGAGGTCAAGAGCCAAAGGAGTGTTATTCTTTTTCTCATCCTCTTTCTCTTCTTTCTTCTCCTTGTGTGACAGCTCCTTTATGACATCGAGCGCAAACTGGTAGTTGGCAGCCGTATCAGGACGCTCCTTGTAGAAAACGCCCGTAGCGCCATGCAGATAAATGCGCTCAATCTCAACCTTTCGCTCAAAAATCTGCGTGAGATCCACCATAGCCTCCAGCGTATCAACCTTGAGCATGGTGACATTCTGGCGGTCATCAACCTCCAGTCCGTAGAGGGCTATGCCCCCTTTGCTGAAGCTGACGGCTATCTTATCAACCTTCACACGTGTGCCCAGTGTCTCTTGCAATATCTCGATTCCTTTGGCATATAGCCATTGCTGAACCTTGTCGGTAGAGAGCGCATAGATGCCACCGCCCAATACTATGAGCAGTGCAACGAATACTCCACCTATCCACTTGAATAATGTTTTCATTTTAAGGCTTCTGATGTACTGTATGGATAATAGATACATCTGCAAAAGTAAAAAATTATTCTCAAACCACCAAATTATTAAACTGAAAAGTACAATAAATACTTCTCGCGTACGTTATTAATTAGGTGCTGAGGGTAGATTATAGATTATAAATCATAGATTAGATTATAAAGCAATATGATAGAATACATAAAAGGTGAATTGACCGACATAACGCCAACTACAGCAGTGATAGAGGCAAGGGGCGTGGGCTACCTGCTCAACATCTCACTAAATACATATACTGCCATACAAGGCAGCAAGGAGGTGAAGCTGTATGTGCATGAGGCGATAATGACCGGAGGCAGGGACGACAGCTATACGCTATATGGTTTTTACAACAAACAGGAACGTGACCTGTACCGCATGCTGATAACGGTAAGTGGCGTGGGCAGCAACACGGCTCGCATGATACTGAGTGCCACCAGTCCTGCGGAACTGGTCAACATCATCGCCAGTGGCAATGAGAAGGCTCTGAAGGGTGTCAAGGGGATAGGACTGAAGACTGCTCAGCGCATAATCGTCGATCTGCGTGACAAGATGGCGGCAAGCGGCATAATAGCCGACATAACATCTGCCGAGGGCGGTAGTAATGCAGGTATGGCGCTGACGCCAGAGTCAGCACAGACCCACGACGAGGCTGTAGGTGCGCTCACCATGCTTGGATTTGCACCAGCAGCAAGCAGCAAGGTGGTGACAGAGATACTGCGCGGTACCCCTGCCATGCCTGTGGAACAGGTTATCAAACAGGCGCTGAAGGTGATAAAATAGTTCACAGTTCACGGTTGAAGAAATATCTTTCCATATTTGCTATATTGATGATGGTGGTTGCCAGTGCGGTAACCGCCAATCTTGGTATTGGCTTTGGAATGTCAGCACCAGAAGAAGATAAACCTCAGCAGCAACAGGAGAAGCCCAAGAAGGCTGATGCTGACAAGAGCAGTCTTGATAAGTATCGTGAACAGATGGCGCAACTGAAACTGGAGGAGGACACGATACCCGACAGCCTGTTGCACCCTCGATGGGCTATACAGCGCACCACCCCAATCACGTATGATGACCTGTACCAGGGACCTGCAGACCTTAAGCGCCCTGAAAATATGAAGCAGGAGGTGGAGTACAATGACACACTGAACAAATACGTCATTGGCACACGCATGGGGAAAACGTGGCTGTCCGCTCCTATCATGATGGATCAGGGTGAGTATATGAAGTGGAGTGAGAAGTCACTCTTTACCAACTTTTTCCGAGGTAAGAATAACGAGATATTCGAGCAGAAAGGCAAAGAGAAGTTTGATTTCACAGATATGCACTTTGATCTCGGACCAGCAGAAAAGATATTCGGCCCTGGAGGCATAAGGATAAAAACGCAGGGAACAGCAGAACTGCGACTGGGAGCCACACTGAAGAACATTGACAACCCATCGCTGCCTTTGAGCAATCGTAAGACAACTACTGTTGACTTTGATGAGAAGATAAACGTCAACGTCACAGGTAAGGTGGGTGACAAGATGAATATGAACCTCAACTACAACACCGACGCTACCTTTGACTACGATGCTCAGAACATGAAGTTGAAGTACGACGGTAAGGAAGATGAGATAATAAAACTCGTTGAGGCAGGCAATGTATCATTTCCCAGCAACTCATCACTCATCACGGGTGCATCGTCACTCTTCGGCGTGCGCACTGACATGCAGTTTGGTAAATTGAAATTGCAGACGGTGCTCTCACAGAAGAAATCGTCATCAAAGTCGGTGAGTTCGCAGGGTGGCGTGCAATTGAAATCTTTTGAATTCAACGTTACCAACTATGAGGAAAACCGCCACTTCTTCCTGGACGAGTATTTCCGCGGATACTATGACACTTGGATGTCGCACCTTCCCACCCCAGTGACCAGTGTCACCATCAACCGTGTGGAGATATGGGTAACTAACAAGAGTGGCACGACGAGCAACACACGTGACATCGTGGCATTTCCTAACCTTGGCGACAATGGCTATACCACCGTGCCCAACAACCAGCAGGACGCACTCTATCAAGCCATAGCACCTAATACCACCCTGCGTAATCTCGACAACGTATATGACGCACTGGAGGGTACCACTCAGGGTGGCGTCACCATGACAGGTGGTAAGACATATGAGAAAGTGGGCAAGGCAAGACTGCTCACCTCATCGGAGTATTCTATCAACACTGCCATGGGTTATGTATCACTGAAGACAGCACTGCAAAGCGATCAGGTACTCGCCATAGCATACGAATATACCTCGGGAGGTGTGACATATCAGGTGGGAGAATTCTCCACAGATAATACTTCCACCGATCAGGCTCTGTTTGTCAAGTCACTGAAGAACGTGGAGTGCTCACCAAGTCAGCCCAACTGGGACCTGATGATGAAAAACGTGTATTACCTGGCATCATCAGTGCAGAAAGAAAAATTTCGCCTTGACGTGAAGTATCAGAGCGACACCATCGGTGTATATACCACCTACATCCCCGACCCGATTGTAAAGAGCTATCCCATCATACGCTTGCAAGGTGCTGACCGCCTCGACGCTAATAACCGTACGCATCCTAACGGAGTCTTTGACTTTGTAGAAGGATATACCATCAGCAGCGGACGCGTATATTTCCCTATGGCAGAGCCGTTTGGCGATGGACTGAAGAAAGCACTCATGGCTTATGGCATGGATGCGGCTACGGCAGAAAAATACTCATACTGCGAACTCTACGACACCACCAAGACAGCAGCAAAGCAGATAGCCGAGAAAAACAAGTTTATCATATCGGGACGCTACAAAGGCACGTCAGCCAATGTCATATCACTCGGAGCCTATAATATACCCCATGGTAGCGTGAAGGTGACGGCAGGTGGCGTGGACCTCGTCGAGGGCGTGGACTACTCCGTCGATTACTCTGCCGGCGAGGTGACCATTCTCAATCAGAGCATCATTGATGCAGGTACGTCTGTCAATGTATCTTTGGAGAGCCAGTCCGACTACTCCATGGAGCGCAAGTCCATGTTTGGCATAAACTGGGAATATGATTTCTCCAAGGACTTTAATATCAGCGGCACCTTACAGCACCTGCGCGAACAGAGTCTTACTTCTAAGGTGGCGATGGGTAGCGAACCTGTCAACAATACTCTCGTGGGCTTCAACGTGAGTTGGAAAAAGGAGAGTCAGTGGCTCACCGACATGCTTAACAAGATACCGTTCCTGCATGTCAAGCAACCATCACATATACAGTTTACAGGAGAGTTTGCTAAACTGTTCTCAAGCATAGCCAGCGGTACACAGGATAATGCTTCGTACGTTGACGATTTTGAGAACTCTACCTACAATATCAACCTTCTCTCTCCGACATCATGGCAGTTGTCAAGCGCACCTAAGGACCTCCTCACGGCTGCAGAGTACAACAAGAACGACTTGCAGTCAGGGTACCGCCGTGGTAAGCTAGCATGGTACACCATTGACAGGCTATTCACAGATCGCTCTTCTTCACTCACCCCGAGCCATATTAGGGGAAACGTTGACCTTCTCTCAAACCACTATGTACGCGAGGTGTATGTGAGCGAGCTATATCCTAACCGTGACCAAAGTACATATAACGGGGTTACCAACCAACTCCCCATAATGAACATCGCCTACTATCCTAAGGAGCGTGGTCCTTATAACTTCTCAACCGATATTACAAACGAGGGTTTGCTGAGCAACCCAGAGAAATCATGGGGCGGCATGATGCGTAAACTCGACACTAATGACTTTGAGGAAGCTAACATTGAGTATATAGAATTCTGGATGCTTGACCCCTTCATCTACTCAAGTAAGGACGGTACGGCAAGTAAGCACTCTGGCAAACTGCACATCAATCTTGGCGAGGTGTCAGAGGATATTCTTCTTGATGGCAAGAAGTTTTATGAGAGCGGCATGCCTGTAGCTGACGGTGAAACGACTGTTGATACCCAATGGGGTAAGATTCCTAACCAAACCACTGTCACCTATGCCTTTGCCACCACTGACGGCGCACGTGAGAAACAGGACATAGGCCTCGATGGCCTCACAGATGATGAGGAGCGCATAAAGTTCCAAGATTATCTACAAAAACTTCCTGCCAGCATACAACAACAGTTCGCCCGCGACCCTGCCGGCGATAACTACCACTACTTCCGTGGCAGCGACTATGATGCACAACAGCTGGGCATCCTGGAACGTTATAAGAATATAAATAGCCCACAGGGCAACTCACCTGACTCCAACAATCAGACGGAATCATACGACACATCGTATAAGAGTGGTCCAGACCTTGAGGATATCAATCAAGACTATACCCTCAACGAGTACGAGAAGTACTATGATTATGAAATAGACATTAGTCCCGAAGCCCTGCGCAACAATACTCAAGGATATATTGCTGACGTAAGAACATCCAGTCCGACATTACGCAATGGTAATCGCGAAGAAGTAAACTGGTATCTTATGCGCATACCGATACACAACCCATCGAGTAAGATTGGCAACATATCCGACTACACCTCCATACGTTTCATACGTATGTATCTCACGGATTTCCAAGACTCCTGCGTAGTACGTTTGGCAAGTCTTGACCTCGTACGTGGCGATTGGCGTGTATATGACCAGACGACACAGATGCTGAAGGATTGCAATCCTAATCCCTCTGCTGTGCTGACAGCATCATCAATCAACATCGAGGAAAACAATGACAAGGAACCCGTGAACTATATCCTCCCACCAGGTATTTCGCGCGTTGTTGATCCTTCACAACCACAACTTACGGAGAATAATGAGCAGTCATTGCGCATGGACATCGCAAAGATGAAAACCGGCGATGCAGTAGCGGTGTATAAAAACACGTCATACGATATGCGCTATTACAAGAAGCTGCAGATGTTCGTACATGCCAATTCCACAAAGGATAATCCTACAGGGCTGAAAAATTACGATGTGATGCTTTTTGTAAGATTGGGAACTGATTACAACAACAATTACTACGAATATGATATACCTCTGAAACTTACGGAGCATCGTTCCAACTATTCTTCCAACTCTGATGCCGACCGTCATGCTGTATGGCCCAACGAGAACATGTTGAACCTCGATCTCAGCAAGTTTACAGCACTGAAGAAACTGCGCAACACCGAGAAAAGGTCAGGAAGGGCGTCATATAATAACATATTCTCGCAGTCTGATCCAGACAATCAGAAGAATACTCTTAAGGTACTTGGCAATCCGTCGCTTGGAGAAGTGTCGACGATGATGATAGGTATAAAGAAGGTGGGCACATCATCAGAGGAGCAGGATGTGGAGGTTTGGGTCAATGAACTGCGACTGCTCGATCCTGAGAGTGAAGGCGGTTGGGCTGCAGCTGCAAATCTTAATGTGCAACTGTCAGATCTCGGCACAGTGCAGGCATCAGGCAAGTACGTAAGTGATGGTTTCGGAGGATTGGAGCAGAAAGTCATGGAACGAACGACAGACAAGTATGCTACATATAGTATCACTACTTCTTTGGAATTGGGCAAATTCTTCCCCGAGAAAGCCAAGGTTACTGCACCTCTTTATTATAGCGTCACGCGCGAGCGCACCTCGCCCAAATATAATCCTCTCGACACCGATATGAAGTTGGAGGATGCCCTTGAAACCGCTGCAGACAACCATGAGCGCGACTCCATAGAGAGCATAGCTGTTACCAAGAGAGTGTCTAAAAACTTCGCTCTCACCGGTGTGCGCGTAGGAATTGCCACGAAAGGACATCCTATGCCTTATGATCCAGCCAACTTTACCTTCAGTTACTCTCACTCTCACTCTCATACAGAGGGTAGCACTACAGTCTATGAGAATGAGGATACATGGAAGGGAGCATTGGCATACTCCTGGTCACCCGTATATAAATCATTCGAGCCTTTCAAAAAGATAAAGTCAAAGTCAAAGTACTACGACATTCTTAAGAAGTTTGCTCTCAACTATATGCCGCAAAGCATAGCGTTTAACACCGAGATGACACGCTATTACTATGAGTTGCAGGAGCGCGACCTTGAAGATCTTGGATCTTCATCCAGCATCCCGGCAACGTGGAACTCCCGTTTCCTCTGGGATCGCAGTCTGCAGTTGAGATGGGACCTCACACGTAATCTTCACATGTCATTCCAGAGTGCTACACAGGCAGAGATTGAGGAACCTTATCTACAGGTCAATAAAGACCTGTACCCCGAGCAATATCAGGCATGGAAGGACTCCGTGTGGCAGAGTATCAAGCACATGGGTACTCCACTCGACTACAATCAGTCATTCACGGCATCCTACCAGTTGCCACTCAATCTTATACCTATCTTTGACTGGCTCAATGCTGATGCGTCTTACAGTGCGACATATCACTGGGCACGTGGTGCCGAGGAGGACGGGGTGGTGAAGTATGGAAATACCATAACCAATAATCGTGTCATAAATCTCAATGGCACGCTGAATATGGAGAAACTCTACAACCACTCTCCATTCTTGAAGAAAGCCAATGAGCGCTTTGCGAAAAATCCGAGACGCAATAACAAAAACGCAAAAAATACGAAGAAAGACTCCAAGGATAGTAAAGACCCTAAAGAAACAAAGGACGCTAAGGAGACAAAGGGCAAAGAGGCCTCATCCAAGAACACCTTTGTCAAGGAACTGACCCTTGATGCCGACACACAGATAGTAGTCGCTCATGGAAAGAAATCAAAGCGCTTGGTTGTTACTGCCCGCGGTGAGGATGGTAAGATAGTCCCCATAAAATACAAAAAGATAGATGACAACAGAATAAAGGTTATCAACAAGAGCGACAGTAGCATGAAGATAAAGCTCAGTGTCGTAGCCTTGCCGCCATTGGATGACCTCAAGTGGTACAAGTTTGCCCAAAGTGCCGCACGTCTTGCCATGATGGTGCGCAGCATAGGTGTCACTTACCGCACACAGTATGGTATAACCTTGCCAGGCTTCACACCTAATGTCGGCGATGTTTTTGGACAGCGTTCAGGTTATGATACGATGGCGCCAGGCCTTGACTTCGCATTCGGTTTTATAGATGACGACTACATCTCAAAGGCAAAATCCAATGGATGGCTACTGAGCAGTGATGAGAATGTGTCAACCCCTGCATCAACTACTCTCACACGTGACCTTCAGGTAAAACTTACGGTAGAGCCCATACGTAATCTTAAGATTGACGTTAACATGGCTCATACGCAGTCAAAGTCTAAGTCTATACAGTTTATGTATGAGTCAACACCTACTACTCAGAGTGGTAGCTTCTCTATGACGACCATAAGCATAAAGTCAGCCTTCGAGGGTACCGGAGATGCCACCAGCGGCTATCGCTCAGCATCGTTTGAGAAGTTCTGCAGTCTCTTAGGCACTTATCGCTCACGTGTTGAGAGCCAGTATGCGGGTACACGTTACCCTGTCAATAGCACCATGAGCGGTACTCGTTTCGATCCCACCAAGACACCTGTCAAACCATACAGTGCAGATGTCATGATACCTGCCTTTCTCAATGCCTATACTGGCTACAGCGGTCTAAGCATTTTCCCCACTATTGCCAGCATGTTGCCCAACTGGACTCTGCGCTACAGCGGACTGAGCCAGCTTACATGGTTCCGTGAACGCTTCAAGAGTGTCAATATCAATCATGGTTACAAGAGCATCTACTCTGTAGGTTCTTATAGTTCATACAGTTCTTTCCAGAAAGCTATGGGCGATGAGATAGGTTTTATTACAGATGCTACCACTGGTGACCCTTCACCAAGTTCCATGTTCAATGTTTCTACAGTGAGCATCAATGAGTCATTCTCACCACTGCTCGGAGTTGATGTTACCCTTAAGAACAACATGACGCTCAAGGCAGAGTATCGCACTACCCGTGTGCTCAGTCTCTCCATGACCAGTGTGCAGATCAATGAGACGACATCAAAGGACTGGGTTTTTGGAATGGGGTATAAGATAAATGATTTCCGCTTCGCCAAGAGCCGTGCCCTCAAGGCAGCAAAGAGCAAGAACAGGAGTGGTAATGGCGATGATGATGACAATAATTCGAAATCCACTAAGACCACAAAGTCAAAGGGCAAGACAGACTTTGCTCACGACCTTAGCCTACGTATGGATCTGAGTTATCGCCGTCAGGCAGCTATTACGCGTGACATTGCTACCGTAACGTCTACCGCCACATCGGGCAATACGGCTTTCAAACTCGCTTTTACTGCCGACTACACTCTCTCCCGTCTGCTCACTATGAGTCTTTACTACGACCGTCAGAGTAACACACCGCTTCTGTCGTCTGGCAGCTATCCTACGGTGACTCAGGATTTCGGAGTTTCCATGAAGTTCTCGTTGACGAGGTAATAATGACATTGGCGTGAAACGAATTACATACATATTTGTTATGATGCTCGTCAGTTATCAGGTCTTGATAGCTGGCGATGCTCATTTTTGTATGGCTGAATCTCTGTTCAACCCAAACGACAGGTCAACTATCGGACTGCAATATGCGCCTGAGTCCGAAACCTTTACTATATACAATGCCTCCGACACAACCGACTGTTATGCCAATGGTGCTGTGATGTCGGCATATGGGAACAGACTGTTCTGTATGTGGCAGAGTTCGGCGAAGGATGAGGACAGCGACGACACGTGGGTGGCATATAGCAGTAGTGATGATGACGGTAGGACGTGGACTCTTCCCGTGCGCCTTTCTCCCATTATGGCTGGCTGTCACTGCACCTCGGGTGGATGGGTACAGACGGATGGTCGCTTGATAGCATACCTCAACGTGTGGAGGCATGACACCGTTCCGCAGATGTGCCAGACATATTATGTGGAAACTACAGATGGCACGATATGGAGCAAACCACAAGAGGTGACGTGGAATGACGGCACATCTATTGTGGGCATTATGGAACAAGACCCTCACCGCATGAGCGATGGTCGGTTGGTGGGAGCGGTGCATCTCATGCCTGGCATGACACTATGCCCCATATATACCGATGACCTTACAGGGCGCAGTGGATGGCACAGGGGCAAGTTTGCAGCAACTCCCAATGGCAAGCAGTCGGCGGAACTCGAACCCAGTTTCTTCTTTCAAGAGGATAGCACGCTTATAATGACCATGCGCGACCAGCGTAGTTCGCACCGCATACTGTCGGCAAAAAGTCTTGACAGGGGCGAAACATGGAGTAGGGCTATGCCGACTAATATTCCCGATTCGCGCGCCAAACAGTGTGCCGGCAACCTGCCCGACGGTACTGCGTACATAGTAAACAATCCCATAACCGAGAAGAAGCCCCGTGTGCCTCTCACCATAATGCTGAGCAAAGACGGACGTTGCTATGACAGAGCATATATGCTACGGTCGGGACACCATGCCGATTTGCCACAGCAACGCTATGCTGGCAGATATAAGACCATCGGCTACAGTTACCCCAAGGCAATGATATATGGAGGGTACCTTTATGTGGCGTATTCCACCAATAAGGAAATGGTGCAGTGCACCCGCATTAGAATCTCCAAACTCTGATTATTTGTAAAAAATAATCTCCAAATTTGTTCAGTTGAGGAAAAAGAAGTACCTTTGTTGGCGTAAAAAAATAAGAAATGAATATTGCAATAATAATAGCAGGAGGTTCTGGAAATCGTATGGGACAGGACATACCCAAGCAGTTTATTAATGTGTATGACAAACCCATTTTGATATACACGTTGGAAGGATTCCAGAACCATCCGATGGTCGATGCTATAGAGGTGGTGTGTATAGAAGGATGGGAGAATATGGTGCAGGCTTATGCCAACCAGTTCAACATAACGAAGTTGAAATGGATAATAAAGGGCGGAGGTTCTGCGCAGGAGTCCATACGCAATGGAGTATATAACCTTGAAGGAAAAATAAATAAAGATGACATTGTGATAATACATGATGGCATCCGTCCTATGATAGACGACACCGTGCTTACCGATGTCATAGAAAAGGCACAGCAATATGGAAATGCGGTGACCTCTCTGCCTTACAATGAGCAGATTTTTGTTGTAAGCAAGGACGATGAACGGACTACTACGCAATTTATACCCCGTGAGACATTACGCAGAGTGTCAACACCTCAGGCTTATCGCTATGATTTGCTTGATGAGAAATATCACGAGGCTTTTGATAAAGAAATTGGTATATATGGTTCTCACTATACCAATACCATGATGGTAGAATTGGGAGTTCGCCTGCATTTCGCCAAAGGCTCGGATAAGAATATAAAGTTGACGACAAAAGATGACCTTGAATTGTTTAAAGGCTATCTAACCAAAGGTAAGGATAACTGGTTAAAGTAATAATGAACAAGGGACATAGGCTATACAGGGAAGATATAAGTAACATCCTATCCGTAAAGGGCGTAGATGAACTTCGTGGGAAAAGTTTTCTCGTCACGGGTGCAACGGGTATGGTAGGTGTCATGCTCATTGATGCACTGATGGCGTTAGGCGATGTGAAGGTAATAGCTGTTGGAAGGAGCAAGGATAAGGCGAAAGAAAGATTGGGAGAGTATTTTGACAATACTAACTTTGAGTTTCTTGAACATGATGTCTGTGCGCCATTCCCTAAAGATATCATTGTTGACTACATAATCCCCATGGCAAGTAACACTCATCCGTTGGCTTACTCTAAGTACCCCGTGGAAACGATGATGATAAATCTGAAGGGAGCAGAGCATGCTCTGAACCTTGCTGAGAGTACCGGTGCGACTGTCATTTATACATCTACGAATGAGGTTTATGGAAATGCGGTCAGTGATGAGGTTTTTGACGAGGATAGCAATGGCAAACTGAACTTGGGAAATGCCCGTGCCTGCTATAATGAGTCAAAACGCTCAGCTGAGGCTATGTGCCAGTCATATAAGACAGAGAGAGGGGTAAAGGTGAAGATAGTAAGGCTGTGCAGGATATTCGGTCCTACTATGCTGATGACTGACACTAAAGCCTCGTCGCAGTTTATCCAAAAGGCTGTGGTGGGAGAGGATATCGTACTGAAGAGTAATGGTATGCAGTTTTTCTCATACATATATGTGGCAGATGCTGTAATGGGATTGATTACAGTACTATTGAATGGCGAGTATGGTATGGCATACAATGTGAGCAGTGAGAG
The DNA here is from genome assembly GCA_946187445.1 of uncultured Prevotellaceae bacterium. Lineage (GTDB taxonomy): Bacteria > Bacteroidota > Bacteroidia > Bacteroidales > Bacteroidaceae > Prevotella. Next base: position 83,891 of record CAMHQF010000002.1, on the reverse strand, counting down.
AACCAATGTTCACCTTAGGGATTTTGCCCGTCTGTGTGCAGAATATAACGGCAAGAGTGTGGTGTATGACATACCGGATGCGACAGAACAGGCAGGCTACTCAATAGCCACGCAGGCAATACTTTCAAACGAGCGTATTAAACAGATAGGATTCATCCCCCAATATGATATGGAGGATGCAGTAAAGAGAACTATAGAGATATTAAGAGATTAGGAAACCAAAGGGTTATCTACACGTTTGTGTAGGTCGTAGAATGCCTTCAGATGATGAGCTATGCGCTTTTCTTCTGGAGGCATTTTCATATAGTCGCCATATATGCCGCGAAGGTATTTGTCATAGTCTGGCATGAGGTCTATCGTGATATCTTCAAATGGCATACTGGCGGGTTTGCCGTCAAGAATGTCTTTACTGAACAGTTCACGTATGCCGTAGGCTCCGCCATAGTTTATTATATGGTCTGTTGAGTCGTATGGATATTTACGCATGATAGCATTCATCTTGTTGATGTAGTGTCTCTTCATGTACGGGCGGAAGAAGTACCCGATGGTCTTCACCACGAAGCGTCCCCACTCATGAGGCGTTTTGAGTAGATTTATATGTTGTGAAAAAGAGGTATGGGTGCAGAGAGCTTCGTAGCGGTTGCGCAGTTTTGTGAATTGTCTCACGAGAGACTCCGCTTCTCTCTTGTCATCGCTGGTGTTGTCAAGGGGAAAGATGTCGATGAAAAGTCCTATGACGCATGGAGTGTCTGCTCGCTCTATGAGTGTGGTATTTCTATTGCAGAACTTAGGGAATGACAGATTGTAGTCGGGGTGTGTCTCTGCTGACACTAATTCATAGTCGCCCAAGTCGGTAGTGCGGCATATCTCTACGAAACGGTCAAAGTCAGGACGTGGCATGCCGACGTCGATGTCATCATCCCATGGTATGATGCCCTTATGGCGTACTGCGCCGATTGCGGTGCCCCCGATGCCGTAGTATGTCAGACCGTTACGACGGCAAATGTCATGAAATTCACGTAGTACATCGGTGATGATGCGCTTCCATTCTGTCAGTTCCTGTGGAGTCAGTTCTTTCATGCTGTTTCTGTAAAGGCTGTTTTGTGGAAGGCTTTGGGGAGGTAGGCTATTATGTCGCTGGCGATGAGACTCTCCACGCCGAGGTCACGGGCAGCATAATCACCTGCGAGACCATGCAGATACATACCTGCCGTTGCAGCCTCTTCTGGTGAGTATCCACGAGCGAGCAGTGCGGTGATGATGCCTGTGAGCACGTCACCTGAACCTGCTGTTGCCATGCCGCTGTTGCCAGTGCTGTTGAATATAATGTGGCCGTTGGGCAGGCACAGCGCGCTGTGATGCCCCTTGAGTATCACATAGCCGTGAAGTCGCTGTGCCAGGTCACGTGCCCGCATGAGACGGTCATAGTCGTTGGCAGGACTGATATCGCACAGTCGGTCGAGTTCTTTAGGGTGGGGGGTGAAGATGATATTTTCAGGCAGTTGTGTGAGCCATGAGCGGTGTGTAGCGAGTATGTTGAGGGCATCGGCATCGATGACCATTGGCATCTTGGTGCTGCGTATCTGGGTCATAAGTGCCACGGCACTGCTGTCGGCTGTGCCCAGTCCGGGTCCTATTCCTGCCGCATTGCAACTCGTAGTGTTAGCAGGTTCTGAGTAGCACTCGTCATCTCGGTCTTGCTGTACTATGGCTTCTGGCACACTGATTTGCATTATGTCGTTGTTCTTGCGTGGTGTATGCACCGTGACTTTTCCCACTCCGGAGCGTAGGCAGGCTTTTGCTGCCAGTATTGCTGCGCCAGCCATACCGTAGCTGCCTGCTATGAGCATGGCGTGTCCCATGGTGCCTTTGTGGGCAAAGTCGCTGCGTGCCTTCATCATTCTCCGTACTGTCTGTTCGTCGAGTATGGTGCAGTGGGCCTCTGTGGCATCGATAAATTCCTGGCTGAGTCCTATGTCGAGCACTTCCAATTGACCGATATACTGGTGGTTGTCAGCCATCATCATGCAGAATTTCTTCATGCCCAGCGTCAGTGTGAGGTCTGCGCGTATGATGTTTTGACTTACGTTGAATGTGTTGTCCTCTGTCATCAGTCCTGATGGCATGTCGATGCTTACTACCTTGGAGGGAGAGAGGTTGATGTAGTTTACCATGGCGGCAAATCCGCCCCCGAGTGGTTTGTTGACCCCAGAGCCGAACAACCCGTCGATGACTACCACGTCGGCGGTGAGGTGTGGTGGTTCAAACTCGCGTGTTATCTCTACAAGTTTTCCGCTGTGTTGCTTGTTCAGACGGTCGCGGTTGACAGTACAGTCAGGTGACAGTGCGCCCTTCACGTTGAAGAGGTATGCCGTGGCGTCATAGCCTTTGTCCAATAGTTGGCGTGTCACCGCCAGTGCATCGCCGCCGTTGTTGCCTGGTCCGGCAAAAACCACGAAGGGTGTCTCGGTGTCCCATCGTGCAGTGATAGCCTTTGTCAGCGCAGTGGCTGCGCGCTCCATGAGGTTGATGCTCGTGATGGGCTCATGCTCTATAGTGTAGCGGTCGAGTTCATGTATCTGTTTACCTGTAAGTATTTTCATATTGTTCTATCTGAGCTTTGCGATGTAAAGTTGACTGCAAAAATACAAAAAAGTTTTCGATTTAGTCGTGGTTTTCGTTATTTATTTGTAATTTTGCACTAAAATAAGAATATGAATATGACAACGGAGCGCATCACTATACTCGACAAGACTTTTGAGAAGGCTATCTCCGAGGCAGAGATACATCGTGCCGTAGATGATGTGGCAAGACGTATCGCTACCGATTATGCCGAGAAGAATCCCGTATTCGTGGTGGTGCTCAATGGCGCATTTGTCTTTGCTGGCGACCTGCTGAGACGTATTGATTTTCCTTGTGAGATAGCATTCACCAAGTTGAAGAGCTATGAAGGACTGGAATCGACGGGCAAGATTATAGAACAATTGCCCGTAGGCGAGGATATCAGTGGCAGACATGTAGTCATCATCGAGGACATCGTGGAGACGGGCTACAGTATGCAGTTTCTCAAAGAGGTGCTTACTGCCAGACATCCTGCCAGCATAGAGATCTGTGCATTCTCATTCAAACCAGAGAAACTACGTGTCAAGGGACTGGAAGTGAAGTATGTAGGCATGCAACTGCCTGATGCCTTTATCGTGGGCTACGGTTTGGACTACAACCACCAGGGGCGCAACCTGCGTAATATATATTCTTTGGTAAAAGATTAAGTTCGAAATATCGAAATGTCGGAATAACGAAAAAAACGTAATAATAACAAAATAGAAAAAATGAAGAATATCGTAATTTTCGGTGCTCCTGGTTCAGGCAAGGGCACACAGAGTGACAAGATTATTGCAGAGTTTGGTGTAGCACACATCTCCACTGGCGATGTACTGCGTGCAGAGATAAAGGCTGGTACAGAACTGGGCAAGACCGCTTCACAGTACATCAATGAGGGCAAACTCGTACCTGACTCTCTCATCATCGACATGCTTGCTGCTACTCTTGACTCTAAGGGCAAGGATATACCTGGTGTCATCTTTGACGGTTTCCCACGTACCATAGCACAGGCTGAGGCTCTCGACGAGATGCTGAAGGAGCGTGGAGAAAAGGTAAACGTAGTCGTTGGCCTCGAGGTACCCGACGAGGAACTCATCAAGCGTATCATAGCGCGCGGTGCAAGTTCTGGTCGCGCTGACGACAACGAGGAGACAGCCAAGAAGCGTCTCGACACCTATTACTCACAGACCCTTCCACTGAAGGATTTCTACAAGGAGCAGGGCAAGTACGCTCAGATACAGGGCGTAGGCACTATCGACGGCATCTATGCCGAGATTAGCAAGGCGATAAAAGGCTGTTAAAAAGACTTCTCTGAGCGCTTTTGTAACCATTTGTATTTCAACATATTGCAAAGGGGCTCAGAAAAGGATATCTTTTAGCCCCTAAAAGGGCATCTTTTAGCTCCTAAAAGGATATGTTTTGGCCCCCCAAAAGGATACCTTTTACAAATGACTTGTTTCGACAATGGAAAGTAATTTCGTTGACTACGTGAAAATATTATGCCGCTCTGGCAAGGGCGGTAGGGGCAGTATGCACCTCAAGCACATCAAGTATAACCCCAATGGTGGTCCTGATGGCGGCGATGGGGGCAAGGGTGGCTCCATCATACTGCGTGGCAACCATAATTACTGGACATTGCTGCACCTGCGCTATCAGCGACATATCTTTGCTGAACATGGTGGCAACGGCGGCAGGGACAAGTGTCACGGCACCGACGGCAAGGACGTATATATCGATGTGCCGTGCGGTACGGTGGTATATGATGCCGATACTGGCAAGTTTGTGTGCGACGTGATGGAGGATGGTCAGGAGGTCGTGCTGCTAAAGGGCGGCAGAGGCGGACTGGGCAACTTCCAGTTTCGTACGGCGACCAATCAGGCTCCACGCTATGCGCAGCCAGGTGAGCCGATGCAGGAGATGACCATCATCATGGAACTCAAACTCCTCGCTGACGTAGGTCTCGTGGGACTGCCTAATGCTGGTAAGTCAACGCTGCTCTCCAGCCTGTCGGCGGCAAAACCAAAGATAGCAAATTATCCCTTCACCACGCTCGAACCCTCACTAGGTATTGTGAGCTATAGAGATAACCAGTCGTTTGTCATGGCCGACATCCCAGGTATTATAGAGGGTGCTGCGGAGGGCAAGGGGCTGGGGCTACGCTTCCTGCGTCACATAGAGCGCAACTCGTTATTGCTCTTTATGGTGCCAGGCGATACTGACGATATAAAGAAGGAGTACGAGCTACTGCTCAACGAACTGCAGCGCTTCAATCCCGAGATGCTACACAAGCATCGCGTGCTGGCAGTGACAAAGTGTGACCTGCTTGACGACGAACTCATAGAGATGCTCCGACATGATTTGCCAGAAGACCTCCAGGTAGTGTTTATAAGCAGTGTCACGGGTATGGGCATCAGCGAGTTGAAAGATATACTGTGGCAGGAGCTCAATGCCGAGTCAAACAAGATACAGGGCGTGATAGCCGAGGATACACTTGTGCACCGTGACAAGGATCTCACGCGACTCGCCGATGAGGTGTTTGCCGAGGACCGCAATGCTGATACCGAGATAGGCGAAATGGACGATGACTCAACTCCTGATGACATAGAGTACATCGACGAGGACGAGATAGAGGATCTTGAAGACTTTGAGTATATTTAACGACAGTTCACAGTTCAGAGTAGAACTAAGTGATACGAAGTAATGAGCTTCAGTGAGCTAATTATAAACTTGATTGGTAATTATAACTGTGAACTACGAACTGTGAACTGAATTATGTTATACTACGATCTGGGTAAGGACATAATAGCTTATACCACCGATCGCACCATGGGGCGTGATGGTGAAAAGATAAGGGAAGCACTCGGCATGCCCCACGCACCGTTCTACTATCCGCACCAGACACATACTGACAGAGTACTGCGCGTGGACGAGGCATTTCTGGCAAAAGCAGCCGACAGACAGAAGGAACTCATGGAGGGTGTTGATGCCGTCATCACCGATGTACCTGGAGTGATACTCGGCATAAGCACTGCAGACTGCATACCTGTATTGGTATATGACCCAGTACATCATGTTGCAGCGGCTATACATGCAGGTTGGAAGGGCACAGTGCTGCGCATAGTGGAGAAGGCTCTCCGCCTCATGCAGCAACATTACGGCACCCTACCCCACCAGTGTACCTGCGTCATAGGACCAGGCATATCGCAGGAGAGTTTCGAGGTGGGACAGGAAGTGGTTGATAAGTTCAAGGATGCGGGTTTTGAGATGGATGATGTCACTACATGGATGCCTGACCGCAAACTCAATGACCCCACAGCACTCAAGCCCCATATCGACCTGAAAGAGATAAATCGCCGACAACTGATAAAACAAGGCGTTGAGGAGCAAAAAATCACCATTTCATCGGTGGATACATATACAGACCTACAATATTTCTCTGCACGAAGAGAGCAGCAGGGTACCGTGAAATGTGGAAGAATACTAACCGGTTTTTTACTAAAATAGACATTATAAATAAATTCCTAACTGACTAACTAACTATCTTTCTACTGATGAAAAAGATAACATGCATACTGGTAGCCATGCTTATGGTACTCACATGTGCAGCCCAACCCGAGAAACCCAAGGTAGAGACGGGCGAATCGCTGCAGATGAGGTATCGCCATGTGTACTACGATGACCACAATGGTATGTCGCAGTGGCACTCCACCAAGATGCTGCAGGACCATCGTGGCTTCATGTGGTTTGCCACATGGAACGGCCTCAACCGTTATGACGGCTATGAGTTTGCTATATTCAAGAGCCAGCCAGGTGATGGTAATAACCTTGCCTCTGACCGCATACGCAACATGCTCATGGGCGATGACGGCAATATCTACTGCAGCGTAAACAGCCGCGTATGGAGGTTTAATCTCAAGACGTATAAGTTTGAAAACTTAGACCCAGAGATACAGGAGCGCTACCTCGCCAAGATGAACTACGACACATCGGCATGGCCGAGTAAGGAGATGACAGTGCACGGATATACCTTCCCCGATGTACGTCAGATACTCTACGACTCTCAGAAAAACGCATGGGTGATGTGCACCTACGGCATAGACAAGATTTCACCACTCGCACAGGTAGCGACACAACTCAATGCCGTACCACAGGATATCGTGAGGTGCATATATACCGACCGCAAGGGACGCATATGGATTACTACCCGCAACAAGAGCAGTGTCACCGTGCTCGACAGCGATGCCAACCTCATCGGTTACCTCGGCAGCGACGGCAGACTGCACAAGGAGTATGTATCGTTTGGCAAACCCATATACACCGTCTTCCAGCAGCGCAACGGCACGATGTGGTTTGGTAGCAAACCCGACGGACTGTTTCGCGTAAAAGAGACCTCCGACGGCGTCTTTGAGATAGAAAACTTCCGTGAGGGCACCCCACAAGAGGCTCGTGAAGGCACACATATCAACTCAGGATACGTATATGACATCAAGGAGGATCAACGTGGCAGACTGTGGATAGCTACTCAAGGGGGAGGACTGAACCTCGTGGAACATCCCGCAGCAACACGACTGACGTTCAAGAACTTCAGCAATGTCATGAAGAGTTATCCTCAAAGCAATGCACAGGTGCGCCGACTCAAGATAATCGGCGACTCTCTGCTGCTTGCCACAACGACGGAGGGATTTCTCGTGGTGGACGGTCTGAAGGGCAAACCCGAGACGATGACATTTAGAGTACATGTGCGTGAGGCTGGCAGAGCAGAGAGCCTGTCATGCAGTGCGCTGATGGACATGCTCATCGATCGCAAGGGCAGGCTGTTCATATCTACAGAGAGCGGCGGTGTAGAGATGCTCGAGACAAAGGACCTGAAAGCCACACGTTTCAACTTCCGTCATTTCGACACCTCCAATGGTATGGGGTCTGATGCCACCCTCGCCATGGCTGAGGTGGGTGACGAGATTCTCATACAGTGCAATAACCAGGTGACACGACTCAATGTCGATACAGACGTGAAGGAAAACTTCAACGACCTCTTTTTCTCGATGGAATCGCGCTTTTCTGATGCCGAACCCATACTACTGAAAAATGGCAACTGGCTATTGTCACTCGAGTCGGGCATACTCATGATACCCGAGACATCATTCCATCAGCGCATATATGTGCCCAGACTCGTGCTTACCTCATACGAGATACCTGGGCGAGGTGTCAACTATGCTGCAGACGCATGCGACACCATATACCTGCACACAGCAGAGCGAGACATCACCATCAATTATGCCGCACTCGACTTTATCGACAACTCACAGATAAAGTATATCACTCGACTCACTGAGGAGAGAGGGTGGTGGCAGAGTGACGACGACTCACGGTGGAGCGTGCCCCACGAGACTCACTCCACCAGTCTCTACAACCTCAGCCCCGGCACCTACATCCTCGAGATAGGCTCCACCAATGCCGAAGGACTATGGGTGAAAAACAATCGCCGAGTGGTCATCATCGTCGAACCCACCTTCTGGGAGTCATGGTATGCCTATCTGCTCTATCTGCTGCTGTCAGTAGGCTTAATTGTAGGCATCACCTACACTGTGGTATATATACGCCATCTGTACCGCCAGCGTGAGGAAAACCGTCAGGCATACCTGAAACTCATAGCGCAGCAGACTGACACGTCAGGCTATGGCGATGATAATGATGACACATCGGCAACAGAAAGTGAGGACGATGAGACACGAAAGCGTAAGGATACCGTCGTTGTATCGCACCTCAGCGAGGAGGACGATGCCTTCATGCGACGTCTCATGGACTTTGTGGAGAGAAATCTCGGCAATAGCGACATCGGTGTAGATGATATGGCTGATGCTACTGCCACATCACGTTCGAGCCTCAACCGCAAGATGAAGCAGATACTCGGTGTCACACCTGCCGACTTCGTCAAGGAGGCACGTCTGAAGAAAGCATGCCATCTGCTCACCAAGACAGATCGCAATGTCAATGACATCGCTTATATGTGCGGTTTCTCCGACCCGAAGTATTTCTCCAAGGTGTTCAAGGCATCCATCGGTATGTCACCAAGCGACTATCGCATGCGGTATCAGGAAGATTAAATTCCTTGAATTATTTTTTACCCCTATTGGTGCAATTTCACCCCCTATGTGGAGTGAATTTGCACCATTTTTGGTTTATTTGTGAAACACTATATATAGAGAACTTCGTAACTTTGCATCCAGAAAATTATCAATTCAAATTCTATTAACAAAAACAACTAAAACAAATGAAATCTCTCAAACTTTTCTTCTGGATGCTCATGCTCGCGTTCCTTATTACTATACCGAGCATGAATGCAAGCGCCAAGAAGGTGCACACGCTGGGTGACTCCACTATGGCACCCTACGACGAGAATGTGACCAACACGCGCGGATGGGGAATGTACTTCGGTAATTTCCTTACCAACGGTTGGACTTCCGTCAACTATGCCAAGGGCGGACGTGACTCACGCGGAGGCTACAACGAACTGTGGCAGAATGCTAAGAACAATGTGGAGGCTGGTGACTATGTCCTCATACAGTTTGCCCACAACGATACGCAGTACAGCGGTATGGACAATCTGCAGTTGCAGGAGTACTATACCAACATCGGCGATGCCACTCAGGCTGCAGCAGTGAAGAAGGACGGTCGTGGTACCATCCCATCTTCTACCTACAAGGAGTGCTTGAAGCAGATATGCGATGCAGTGAAGGAGAAGGGTGCCACACCTATCCTCGTTTCTTCAGTATGTCGTTGTTACTTCACCAATGGCGTGGCTCCTATCACTCGTACAGGTCGTCATGACATCGGCGGTAGCTACAAGGTGCTTACTGCAAGTGGTCCTGTAAATGGTACAGCTCTCCCTGAGACAGACCACACTATGGACTACACCTACCAGATGCAGCAGCTGGCTCAGCAGGAGGGTGTGCAGTTTATCGATATGACAGCGGCTACCAAGTCGCTCTATGAGAGCTACGAAACCTACGACAAGTGTTATGCTGCCCTCTTCGACAAGGGTGGCGAGAAAGATAATACTCACTACAACCTCACTGGTGCACTGACGGCAGCACGTCTGTGTGCACAACTTATAAAGGAGGCAGGCATACTCACTGACGCTATCGAGATACCTACCGACCTTGCTATTTCTCCTTCTACCGTTGACCTTGGCGAGGGTTATCTTGGCAAGACAGCTATGAAGGAAATGACCCTCAGCGGACTGGGACTTGACCCAGCAGCGGGCTCTGTTACTGTTACTGCTTCTGATGGCATTATGCTCTCTACTGACAAGCAGAACTGGGTTAATTCTCTCGACATAGACTACGAGAACGGTACACTCATCAAGACTTTCTATGCACGTGTTACTCTCTCAGCAGTTGGTCAGTTCAATGGAACAGTGACAGCCACACTGGGCAGCAAGACAGCTGAGGTTCCTGTTACTATCAATGTAGTAGAACTCGGTGGCGGCGACCCATTCACTGTTAACTGGACAATGAGCAATGCTGACAAGGCAAAGGCTACAGTTTCAGATACAGGCTTGGCTATGGCTGCTGATGTTACATACGAGAATCTCGGCACCTATGGCTACGTTACTGGTTATGGTGCACTCGTTGCTCCAACAGGTTCTACTGGCGCATGGCCAACAGCTGCTATCGACGACCAGAACCAGTATGTGCAGTTTGCCGTGACTGCTCCTGAAGGCAAGAAACTCGACATCAGCAACATCGCTATGAAGATAAAGGCACAGGGTGGTGGTTCACTGCAGTGCCATGTATATTGCTCTACTGACGGTTTTGTTACCCGCAAAACACTCTTCTCTACCTCTGCTGCTCTCACTGGCACATGGAATGAGATAAACTACGAGGAAGTAGTCAAGGTTGATGAAGGCGAACAGCTCCTTATCCGTGTTTATCCTTGGTCTGGTACTGCTGAATCAGGTCGCTGGATATGTATCTCTGACGTAGCCGTTAGCGGTCAGTCTAAGGATGCAGCAGGTGTAAATATCACTGGCAATATCACCTATGCACTCGACAAGGGTGGACTGACGCAGGGCGACGATGCAGTATTCGATCCTGAGACACTCAGTGCTTGTTTCGCAGGCAAATCATGGGCAGCAGGTAGCGCATTGACCGTAGAAGGCCTTTCAAGTTATAGCGGAGCTTCAGACGAGGCTAAGATTACGCAGACAAGCATAGCAAATAAATCAGGAGCATCACTGGCTTCTACTGCAGGCAAAGACAACACTCTGACCCTGACTCTCACACCAGAAGACGGTTTCTCATTCGTACCAAGCAAACTCACCTTCCAGGCTGCGCGCTATGGTACTGACGGTGGTAACATCAGTGCTTCTGTCGATGCTGGCGAGACACATGTTGACTTGGTCAACAACCAAGGCGTAAATCGTGGTGGCAAGAACCTGACCATTGCTTCTTTCTCTGAGGCTATTGACGGTATCACTGCTACTGCCGACAATCCTCTGAAAGTTAACTTCTCTTTCTTGGGTCTGGGCAATACTAAGACCATGGGTCTGTCAAACGTTGTCATCGAGGGACAACTCGTAGGTGCTCAGGCACAGGTTACCAAGTATATGCTCAACACACAGGTGGTTCCTTCTGCTGAAGCTGGTTCTATCACTCGCAATCCTGAGATGGAGCAGTACAAGGAGGGCTCAACCGTTACTCTCAAGGCTACTAAGAACTTCGGTTATAAGTTCGCAGGATGGCAGGACGAGACAGGTGCTACTGTTTCTACTGATGCTGAGACCACTGTTACCATGGATGCCGAGAAGACCATGAAGGCTGTGTTCGAGGCTGTGCCAGTATATACTGTCACTACAAAGGTTGCCAATGACTCTGAGCGTGAAGGACTGGGTAGCATCACTCTTACTCCTAACGATCATGACGGTCAGTATGAGGAGGGCACTCAGATTACTGCTGTTGCCAACGAGAGCAAAATCATTAAGTTTACCAACTGGGACGACAACAGCCCATCTGTTTCTCGCACAATCACTGTTAATGAGAATATGACCATCACAGCTAACTACGAGGTACAGGACTTTATCGCAGTGTTCGATGCAAGCAAGACAGCCGACTATGCTTACACCACTACATCAGGCTATCCTTTCTCAGCTGATGAGGTTTGGGATGCTAATCGCAATGCCAAGTCTTCAATCGTTAGGGTATCTGATGGCTCACTCTGCTACACCCAGACTGGTGGCACACCAGTAGTGCGCAATCGTGTAGGTGTGGTGATATCAGGCATCAACGGTCTCTATCAGAATGGTTACAACACCAGCGATATAGCTTGGCAGTACCAGTTCTCTACTGTTGGCTTCACCTCTGCTAAGTTTGTTGCTGACATGTGTGCCAAGAATGGTGCCAAGAAGCAGTACAAGGCTCTCATCAGCATCGCTGGTGGCGAGTTCACCGAACTCAAGTCAGCATGGGACGTGACAGCAAACGTTATTAACCCTGTTTCAATCGACCTCCCAGCTGAGGCTATAGGCAAGGAGTCTGTTGTCATCCGTATCACAGGTACAGGTGACGATACCTACAACACCACCTATCCTTTCGACAAGACGTTCGACGGACTCTCTTACTGCGACCACTCTGAGGCTGGCGTAGGCAATGTCTTCATCCTTGGCGATGCAGTGGTAGAGGAAGATGCTACAGCACCCGAGGTTACATCTACTATCCCTGAGAATGATGCCACCGCTGTCAGCGCTTCTGGCCGTATCACTGTCACCTTCAACGAGCGCATCGAGTCTGCTAACAGCAATGGCGCAGTGACACTGGGCTCTGAGGTGCTCACTCCTACTTGGAGCAGCCGTAGTGTAAGTTTCGACTACACAGGTCTTGACTACAACACTGCCTACACCTTCTCTATGCCTGCTAACTATGTGCAGGATAAGTCTGGCAACAAGTATGCTGAGCCAGTTACCATCAACTTCACCACTATGAGTCGTCCTACAGTCACCAAGGCTCTCTACGACTTCATCGTGCCTGATGATGGTACCATCGACGAGGCACTCGCTGCTGCCAACAATCGTGAGAACAAGTCAGTACGCTATCGTGTATTCATCAAGAATAGTGACGAACCATACGTCTTCCATCCAGAAGGCACTGTTACAGGTGGCGATGGCAAGACTTACGACAATCCTACTTCTGTCCTCTCTGCTGCCAACACCAGCTTCATCGGTGAGAGCATCGAGGGTGTGGTAATCACCAACGTTACTCCTGACGCTACATGGGACAACGGCTTTGGTGCAGCATGTCCGCTTGAGGGTATCGGCAAGGGCGACGTACTCCAGATCAAGGGTGCTGACGCTTACTTCCAGAACCTCACCATCAAGACCTCTATGGGTGATGCTCACGGACGTGACATCGCTGTCAACGACCAGGCCAACCGCACCATCTTCAAGGATGCACAGCTGTGGGGTTATCAGGATACCTACGTATCAAACAACAGTAATGGTAAGTTCTACTTCGAGGGTGGCATCATTCGTGGACGTACCGACTACATGTGTGGTAAGGGTGACGTATATTATAATAAGGTGACGCTACGTCAGGTAGCAAGCGGCTATGCTGCTGTACCTTCTCTGCCTAAGAAGTATGGTTACATCTATCAGAGCTGTAAGATTATCGGCGATAGCAATAGTGGTGTTGATGGCAACTACACTCTCGGCCGTCCATGGGGCAAGGGCACTCCTATCGCTCTCTTCATCAACACAGAGATGGAGGTTAAGCCAAGCGCTATAGGCTGGAGCGAGATGAGCGGTGGCTATCCTGCTCGCTTCGCTGAGTATGGCTCTCATGGTTCTACTGGTGCTCTGGTAAGTATCGAAGGTCGTAAGACTGAATATGATGCCTATGATGAGAAGAACGAGGTGAAGGATGAGAATGGTAATCCTGTATTAGACGAGAAGGGCAATAAGACTTATACTTACGTCAACCGTCGCACTGAGACTAATAATCCTATCCTCACCGCTGATGAGGCTGCAGTGCCTACGCTGAAGGCTGTGATGGGTCAGGACGACGATTGGCAGCCTACCCTCCTCACTGAGCAGGCACCCGTGCCAAGCAATGTGACAGCTCAGGGCACCACAATCTCTTGGGACAACAGTCCTTACGCTCTGCTCTACGCTGTTTGCAAGGATGGCAAGGTCATCGACTTCACCACTGAGGCTACTTACATCGCTACAGAGAATGGTTCTTACTCAGTACGTGCAGCTAATGAGATGGGCGGTCTGAGCGCAGCATCACTTGCTGTCGAGGTTACTGATGCCACTGCTATCGCTAATGTTAATGCTGATGATAACGTCAACCTTAACGTTAACGTTCCCGTTAAAGTTATTAAAAATGGCAAGCTCTATATTGGCACCTATAACATAGCTGGACAGCGAGTAAAGTAAAACTCTAAAAATACCTAAATAAACTAAAAAGTGGCACAGTGTTTCGCTGTGTCACTTTTTTTTTGTACCTTTGCCCCGATGATAAGATACTACATAGCTCTAATAACGGCACTCCTCATCAGTGTCCACACCTCCCTTGCCAAGGAGGAGTTCTCTCCATTGGAGCAGCAGCAGATAAGCATCGAGACCCCTGGACTGTTTAGCAAGTCGAGCACCTTTCAGATAGACTTTACTAATATGGAGCCCTCTCAGTACTCCTTCCCCCTCCCTGTCGGCAAGGCGGTAGCTTCTACCCCTGGCGCCATAGAGATAGAGACCAAGAAGGGTGATGCCGTGAAGGCGATGTTTGAGGGTACCGTGCGACTGTCGCGCCATAACCCCAACTACGGCAATGTCGTGGTGGTACGCCACAATAACGGGCTCGAGACCGTCTATGCCTTCAATGCCCAGAACCTCGTAAAGAGCGGCGACCGCGTCAAGGCTGGTCAGACCCTCGCCATCGTGGGCGAGCGCACCATACTCTTCAGCATCATGGTCGATGGCAAGCGTATCAATCCCAGCACCATCATCGACATAAAGTCACACAACCTGCGCAAGCAGATACTCACCTTCAGCAAGGAGGCAGGCAAGGTCACCGTAAAGGCGAAATATACCCCTGAGCAACTGAAGCAACGCGCCGAGAAGGCACAGACCATCGGACTCGACAGCAACGACCCCTTCAAGGGCAGCAATGTATATCGCCTCAACCTCGACCTTATTAAGGACTGGCACTACCCTCTTGACGGCGCTCACGTCATCAGCGGATATGGTGGCAAGCGCAAGAATCACTCTGGCGTTGACATCAAGAACGGACCTGGCAACAAGGTCTATGCCGCCTTCGACGGCAAGGTGGTTCAGTCAGGCGTATTCTCTGGCTACGGCAAGTGCATCACCATACGCCACGCCTTTGGCATAGAGACGCGCTATAGCCACAATTCCAAGAATTTCGTCAACGTAGGCGACATCGTCAAGGCAGGACAGGTCATCGCCATCGTAGGTCGCACAGGACGCGCCACGACAGAGCACGTACACTTCGAGACACGCATAGCGGGCAGGGCATTCAACCCCGAGTATATGTTTGACAATAATAAGAACCAGTTGCAGCACGGCACCCTGCAGTTTAAGAAAAATGGTAGCGTGACGAGGCTGAAGTAGATAATAGATAATAGGTTATGAAGAAGATATTTATACTGGCAGTGGGAGCCACAGTGCTTCTTTCCTCATGTAGTTCGGCAGGCAGCGGAGCCCTGACGGGTTCCATGTTTGGAGGTATCATAGGTTCATGCATCGGAGGCATCGGCGGCGGACCGCGAGGCAGCGACATAGGCACCCTCGTGGGTATGGCAGTAGGTGCTGGCGCTGGTGCTGCAATAGGTGCTGCTGCCGAGAAGCAGGAGCGAGAGCAGTTTGAGGCTCATCGTGATGCCATATATCAGGGCAGGGAGTATCCCGTCCGTGAGAATGACGTTGACGGCGTACGCAAGACTCCTGGGGCTGATACCGGCTATTCTGCCGACCCCGTGTATGACGATGTGATAACTATGGAGGAGGGAGAGAGTGAGAGTTTGATAAGTATCTCCAATGCCCGCTTTATCAATGATGCCGGCACCACGCATATCGCCAAGGGCGAACTGGTGAAGATAGCCTTTGAGATACGCAATGTATCCGATCATGACATCGCCAATATAGTGCCATATATACAAGAGACGACAGGCAACAGCCACCTCATCATCTCACCCTCCACACTGATAGAGAGGCTCCCTCCCCGTGGGGCACTGCGCTATACCGCCTATGTCAGTGCCGAGACATCACTCCGTAAGGGCACCGCACACTTCGCACTCTCCGTCATTTCCGGCGACAAGACCATTAGCAACGTCATCGAGTTTGACGTACCGCTGAACTAAATTACAGATTAAAGATAAAAGATAAGAGATGATAGGTAAGTACAATTTTCAATTCTCCATTTTCAATTCTCCATTTGTAATAGCCATGCTATTACTCTTTGCCTCTTGCAGCAGCAACAAGGGTGACGGCCTCAAGGAGACCGATGCACGTATCGACTCTCTGCAGAAGGTCATAGAGCAGAAGGACAATGAGATCAATGACATCATGTCAACCTTCAATGAGATACAAGAGGGCTTCCGCCTCATCGAGCAGGCAGAGAATACCGTATCGCTGATGAAGACTGGCGAACAGATTGACAAGTCGGAGCAGATACGTCTGAGCATACGCAATATACAGCAGCGCATGCAGCACAACCGCGACCTCATAGAGCGCCTGCAGCAACAGGTGCGCGAGGGCAGCACACGTTCCGAACAGCTCAAACGTACCATAGCCGGCTTCGTACAGCAGCTCGATGACAAGAACAAAGCCCTGCAGCAGCTTCAGGCCGAACTCGAGCAGAAGGACATCCACATCGCCGAACTCGACAAGACCGTTGCCGAACTCAACACCGACCTCGGCGATATGAAGGAGGAGTCACGTCAGAAGCAGCAGACCATCGATGCGCAGGACAGTCAGCTCAACACCGCCTACTATGTCTTTGGCAATAAGAAGGAGCTGCAGTCGCAGAATATCTACCACAAGGGTCATGTGCTGCGCTCCAGCTTCAACAAGAGCTACTTCACCAAGATTGACATACGCGACGTGAAGGAGATCAAACTCTACTCCAAGAGTGCCGAGATACTCACCACCCACCCCGCTGGCACCTACACCCTGCAGCCCGATGCACAGAAGCAGTACGTACTGCGCATCACCAATCCGCAGCAGTTCTGGAGCACCAGCCGATATCTTGTGATCCTGGTGAAATAAACAAAAAAGCTACCCCGCAGGGTAGCTTTTTTTGTCGTTATCGTCAAGGTTATCGTTATTCAAAGTAAAACGACAGCACTATCATCTTATTCGTTGCCTTGTCCACGGCAGAGGCATATGGCAGTATAGGGTTGTCATCCTTTATCTCGCGATTGGTGTTGAGAGCGTTGGTCAGTCCGTACATAAACTTGAGTTCGGGGCGCAGTTTGAAGAATGGCAGGTAGAAGTCACATCCCAGTCCTACCTCTACAAACACCTCCGACTTCTTCATCTGTATATAGTCGTTTCCCGTATTGGTGAGGTTTATCATCGGTGCAATGCCCGCCATGATGTATGGTCGGTGGTTGTTCCATCGCTGTGCTGCAAAGATGAGGTCGAAGTCAGCCCCCACATACACCGTGCGCAGTGACTGCGTCTTAGGTTCGCGGTTCTCCTCAGGGTGCAGCACGTTATAAAATCGGTAGTTGTGCGTGCCGAAGTACAGCTGTGGTGCCACCCTCAGTGCGAAGTGCTGGTTGAGGCGAGCCTCCATGAGCACCCCCACGTTAAATCCCAGGTCCCATGAGTCCTGATCGCAGTATATCTCCGACTGCTCCCCTGTACGCAGTGTGGTGAGTCCCACGTTTCGCAGCTCCGTCTCCTGCAGGTTGCTGCCCACCACGATGCCGAAGTGCAAGGGGCGCAGGTCAGTATAAGGACGGTTCTGCACGCGCTCCTCCTGGGCTCTTGCTGAATTGACAATTGACAAATTGACAAATTGGCAAATTATGATTAGCAGTAAAAGTCTATACCTCATCTATTATCTATTATCTGTAATCTGTAATAAGAACGTTTTTCTTGTCAAAAAATTGCGTTTCCCTCTATTAAATCCCTTCAAAAGGATGGAGAAAGTAGGTATTTTTTACCTTTTTTCAAAAAAAGTATCATCAAAATTAGGTACATATAAAATCTTTTTCTTATCTTTGCACTGTCAAATGCGGGTATCCTGATACCTAAAAACGATTACTTATACAAAAACATTATAAACATTTTAAAACACATTTAAACTATGGCTTACGTAATTGGTTCAGATTGTATCGCTTGCGGTACATGTATCGATGAGTGTCCAGCTGAGGCAATCTCTGCAGGCGACATCTATTCTATCGACCCTGATGCTTGCACCGAGTGCGGCACATGCGCTGATGTATGTCCTAACGAGGCAATCTCACTGCCATAACGGGGGGGAACGCTAACGTTAACGCTAACAGAGCAATAAAGGCTGACCATTTGGTCAGCCTTTATTTATTGCATCGCAATCATGTTGAAAAACTCGTTGCGCAACTGGCGGTTCTTCTCGAAGCATCCCGTGAAGTATGATACGGTCATGTCTCCCTTATTCTTTACCCCACGCATCGACTTACAGGTATGATGTCCCTTCATCACTATGGCAAATCCGAGTGCCGGCGGCAGCGGTTTGCCGCTACGTGTCTGCGACAGCGCCTCCGATAGCATGTCGATGACGTCGTGGCATAGTTTCTCCTGCAGCTGCAGGCGTGCAGCGCAGTAGCTCACCACGCGTGCCACCTTTGATATGCCCAGTATCCTCCCCTCAGGGTTAGGTATGTAGGCAAAGTAATATTTACCAAAAAACGGCAGCATGTGGTGCTCACACATAGAGTAGTAGTCGCCGCAGTCAAACACCATGTTTTCGTAGGTGCTTGCACCGTTTCGTAGGTCTTTAGACCGTTTCGTAGCAATCTCTGATTGCGCTTCGTACGAACGCAGTGAGTTTTCTTGCTTAAACGTACTTATCCTCGGCTTCATCTCAGGCTTGTAGCCACGGTATATCTCGTCAAACATCCTTACTATGCGTTCAGGCGTGTTATGCAGTCCCTCACGCTCAGGGTCCTCGCCGATGTAGCGCATTATGGTGCGTATAGCATCCTTTACCTCTTCCTGTGTTATATTATTGCTCATTGTATGTTTATTAGCTTATGAGTTTGCAATGACAGATGCCACTTGGGGTGTTCAAGGATATAATCAACTACCTTGTTAACGTTATCGTTACCATTATGGTCATCCAAAGGTTGTATGCAGAAGTGAGAAGCCTCCACATCCTTATATTTCTCTATATATTCAGGTACGAAGAGCAGTTTCAGTTCGTCTATGCGCTGCAGTTTTATCTCGCCAGCCTTCGGGCTGCACGTTATCCAGTCTATGTCGGCACCTTCGCAGAGTGGCACAGAGCCGTTTGTCTCTATCTGTATGTAGAATCCCTCTCTGTGCAGCAGCTCCGTGAGGCGTGCCGTGAGCTGCAAGGTAGGCTCGCCCCCCGTTATCACTATGTGCCTGGCAGGGTATCCTTTCACTTTGCTGACTATCTCCTCCTCCGTCATCTCCGTGCCCTCCTCATGCCTGGTGTCGCAAAACCAACACCGCATGTTGCAGCCACTCAGTCGTAGAAATACCGCCGCCGTGCCCGTCCATCTGCCCTCGCCCTGCAGGGAGTAGAATATCTCGTTAACTTTCATACACCGCCACGTTTCCTACACTTTCCTGTACCTCTACGCGGTAGCACTCAGGTATCTGGTCGCACACCCACTTAGCGATGTTCTCCGCCGTGGGGTTGAATGGCAGCAGCTCGTTGAAGTTGCCGTGGTCCAGGTATCCATGTATCCTTTCCTTCACCTTGGTGAAGTCGATTACCATGCCGTCATCGTTGAGTTCTGGGCTTTTACAATAGATGGTCACCACCCAGTTGTGACCATGCAGTCTCTCGCATTTGCTCTCGTAGGATAGCTGCAGCTGGTGGCAGCCGGCTATCTCCATAGTCTTCTTGATGTAGTACATTGTCAAAGTTTTTTTTAATAGGGTTTTCTTCTACCTATATCATTTCCAAGTGCAAAGTTACAAAAAAAAGTATAAAGTACAAAGTATAATGTATAAAGTTTTTTGCCGAAACAGCATATCTACCGCCCATGGAATATAAGTATTGGAATGCAGAAGCTTAGCTTTTGTGCAAAATTAACTGGTTAATTTTAAAAATTTACTAGTTAATTTGCGAAATTTACTAGTAAATTTGACGCAGTTGCTAAGCGTCTGTCCTTTAAAGCCTTATATCTTGCATCAGAGAGCATGCTTTTGCACATACTCTTTAGGTGTCATTCCTGCATACAACTTAAAGTTACGGAAAAACGAAGCCTGTGAGGTGAAGCCAGCCTTGAGGTATATCTCGGTAGAGGGTGCCATGGGGTTGGCCTTGAGTAGCTTCTGGGCATACTCTATCCTCTGGCGGTTTATGTATTCTGCGAACGACACGTGCATATTCACGTTGATAGCCTGATAGATGTATTCGCGGTTTGTGTGCAGGCGTTCGGCAAGGTCATTGATGCGCAGGTCGGGCTGTAGGAATATTTTCTCACTCTGCATCAGTCCTTCGATATCTTTCGTTATCTGTTGTACTACGGTGTTGCTGCGTCCGCTTTCAGACTCACCCTCAGACTTGTTTTCGTTTTCGTAGGCGCTTGCGCCGTTTGGTAGCGTAGCGTTTCGTACGAAGTCTTCGTTCCCGTTTTCCTTTATCAGTTCGGCAATGGTAAAGTCCTGCTTATGGCCTAAATAGAGCAGCGCAAAGAGGAGCGAAGAGTAGAGTATGGAGGGTATGGCGACGGGATACTCCGTGTCGCTGAAATGATTGCGTCCTATTATGTTGGCTATAAAACTCAGTATAGATGCTACCACAAACACTCCCAGTACCAACTTCACCCGTCGCAGGGTGCGGCTGTCGGTGTCGGAATAGTAATTTTCGACCATTTCATCGAATAAAACAATCTTTTTGTATCCTATGGTGAGTATGGATATCACCTGTATGGCGAAGATGATCTTTGCTATGTCGTGGGTTACTGCCTGCACCCTTATCACCGTGTTGTCATAGGTGCAGTTGCCGTCATAGAGGTAGGAGTCGATGAAGCACGCCTGCTCCTCGCCGCTCATCAGTATGTATGCCGTGCCCACCACAGCACCGACGGTGATGGCTGGCAGGGCGGTGTAGAGCTGCAACATGCGGTTCCATCGTGGCTGTGTCACCTCGTTGATATACAGGTGGTACAGGGGAAACACCATGAGATTTGTCATGCAGTATATGGTGTCGGTCACGGGTATGAGGTCATACTCGTGGTTGAAATATACGTAGTGCCCCATATACAGCAGTGCTGCGGTGACACCAAACGCCATCAGGCGCAGTTTCGCCACAGAGCGCTGTTCGTGCCAGTCCATCCACAGCACGGCAGACCAGAAGAGGCATACCAGCATGGGCAGTGATGTGATGAGATACTTAATCATAGCACAAAGTTACTTATTTCTTACGAAATAGACCTCCAAAATTGTAACTTATAACGGAAAACATATTACATTTTTGTGAATTTGAGAATAAATACTGTAATAATGAGAGAGGCGTTAGCGCAAAAATCGATAATTTTGTCCGCACAGATAATTGTATAACCTAAATTATAAACCTTTAAAACCTAATCGTTATGAAATTTTTACGATCATTTAATGCTAAGCGCAGCCTCATGCTGGCTGCCCTGTTGCTTACGATGTGCGTGACGGCGATGTCGAAGGCAATCATCCCGTTTGGAGTGTTGGAACAGAAGCCGTGGGAGGCCAAGTTCTATTATGCTACTAACGCCAGTGGTGACACACCAGGCGAGGAGTGGTATGCAGCCGACTTTGACGATTTCTCGTGGGGCACTATCACGGGTCCTATCGCTGGTGGCGGTCTGTCATACTACAACACTACCTGGGATCTTAACAACACTACCTACTGGGTGCGTTGTCATTTCGACCTCACCGCCGAGGACCTGACAAAGTTTCTCACATTCTACATTGCCAACGACGATGCCGGCGAGGCATACGTCAATGGTGTACAGATACATAATGTGGCGAGTGCTGTCAACTACAGTGTCATAAGACTAAGCGATGAAGCAAAGGCAGCATTGAAAGTAGGAGAAAACGTAATGGCTGTAAAGGTTAAGGACACCGGTGGCAACCGCTACATGGACTTCGGACTTTATGCTTCAGACTTCAGCGATGCAGTAGCACGTACTGACGTTCCTCTGAATTTCACAGATGACGAAGAGAACCCTTGGTTCGTTGAGGGTTATACTATCATCCGTCGTGACAATGGCAAGAATTTCTATGCTACATGGCTCACAGCTACCTTTACCTCTACCTATCGCACTGAGTTGTCTTTCGACTGGCGTTATGATTATCAGCAAGGCATGCAGCTTTATATCGACGGAACGTTGGTAGAAAATTGTGGCACAGGTCACACTTACTACTACCTCGGAAGCCGTCACTTCATTATAGAGCCAGGCGAGCATGTGATTGCTTTCCGCGACACAGTAGCAGGACGTGATTCAAGAAAATACAACGAAATCAAGAACATCAGGCTTAAGGAACTCCGTCCGCTTGAGACAGTATTGCTGACTGAGAAATCCTTACCTCTGACATTCAAGAATGATGATGCTACACATCCATGGACTTTAGAAGACGGTTTTATACAGTGGTCAAACTGGGGAAATTCGTATAGCGGATCTAAAATTTCAACAACATTCACTGTTGACAAAACCTCAAAACTGCAGTTCGACTTTGTTTCTTACCGCGATGACGGTAATACCAGGTATGACGGTAACCAAAACCTTATCGTTTATCTTAATGGCATAAAACAGAATACCTACTATGGTGTGCGCGACTATAGTAAGTGGATTATGTCTTTGGAACCTGGCAACTATACACTGGAATTAGAGGATACAGTCTATAATGATGGAGCTTGGTTTACGAGCAAGATAAAGAACCTTGAACTGAGCCATAACTGGATAAATGTAGAGCTTGCAACGCCTGGAACATTGGGCTCTGAGGTACTATATAGTCCTGGCATCGACGTACTTGACGACGTAGAGTTCCTGAAGGTAAAGGGCAAGATGAACGACAGCGACTGGACTGACATCAAGAACATGCAGAACCTGAAGGCACTTGACCTCAGCGAGGCAATTATCACTACTGTGCCCGACAAAGCATTTGACGGCAAGACTGTACTTGGCAGTGTCATCCTGCCTGAAGGCACAACCTTTATCGGTGAGTATGCTTTCCGCGGCACGACGATACGTCGTATCAACATTCCGTCAACTGTTACGGAGATAAAACCTTATGCGTTTGTTTCCACTCCATTAATGTATTGTACATTCTCTGATGGATGTCAACTGAAGACGATAGGCGACAATGCGTTCCAGAGCTGTACGTTACTTCAGGAGATAGACTTGCCAGTTCAGTTGGAAACATTCGGCTTCCGCGTTTTCGACGCTTGTTCAAGTCTCAAGCATGTCACCATGGGAGATGCTGTCACCAACATCGGTCGTTATACATTCTATAACTGTAAGGAATTGGAGTCCATACGTTTCTCTGACGCAATAGAAACGATTTATTGCGATGTATGTCGAGAAAATCAAGCTTTGACGACTGTGCACCTACCAGCAAACCTAAAGGTTATTGAGAGGGGCGTATTCTATAATACAAAGTCCTTGACGAGTATAGATTTCCCAGACGGTCTTGAAAGAATCGATTATGATGCATTCCGTTACAGTGCACTTGCATCTGTGAAAATGCCACTGAATATGTACTCGCTGGGTGAGAATGCATTCAGTAACAATAGTAATCTGACATATATAGAATTCCCTTCATATATAACTACTGATTCATACCCTTACTGGTACGACGATTACTATGGATATCGTTACACTACGCCTTCGGGCTATCGTGGCAATTTCCAAAGTTGTCCTAACATTGAGACTGTAGTAATGCGTTCAGCGACACCACCTGCTATAACTTCTGATCCATTTGCAAGCAGCCGCGATAAGGCTGTAGTAACATTGGTAGTGCCTTCATTCGCTGTAGTAAACTACAAGCTCGATACTTACTGGAAGGCATTCGGCAGCATCATAGAGGGTGACGACGTGGACTACTGGAAGATTACCTCTCCGCTGATGCTCACCAACAACCGCCGCATGCAGGGCACACCTGACGTGGACCTCTACTACAACGGTCAGCTCACAGTAGGTGGCTCGGCTCCTATGACGATGGACAAGTTCAACATGTTCTTCAGTGAGGATAACCCAGGACGTCTGCTCAATACATGTGAGACAGTTACAGCTAATGAGGCTGCAACAAAGTTCTCTGTTGCTGCCAACAAGTGGTACTTCATTACTCCTGTACACGATGTGAACGTTGCCGACATTAACGTTTCAGACGACGCTTCATACGTATTCCGTTACTATGATGCTGAGAACCGTGCCGTAAAGGGTGCCACAGGCAGTTGGAAGAACGTTGATACCAGCGTGCTGAAGGGTGGACAGGGTTACATCTTCCACTGCAATAAGGCATGTGTCATCACATTCCCTGCTGATGCTGCAGGACAGGCACAGCTCTTCACCACCAAGGACGTGACATGGAACCTCACCACCAACGAGAGTGAGACGGCTGCCAACCGTTCTTGGAACTATGTGGGCAACCCATACCCATGCTACTATGACATATTCTATATGGACTTCACTGCTCCTATAACAATATGGAACGGAAGCACCTATAAGGCATACTCAATAGCCGACGACGACCTCGTGCTCCGTCCTATGCAGTCATTCTTCGTACAGAAGCCTGACGCAGTGGACAAGATAGTCTTCAAGAAGGAAGGACGACAGCTGCTCTCTACAGTGGCTGCACACACCACAGGCAACTCATTTGCTACAGGCGAGAAGGCTCGCAAGATATTCAACATACAGATTATCGACAACGAGACGGAGGCAAGTGACGAGACACGCGTAGTACTCAACAACAACGCCAACATGGGTTATGAACTGGAGTGCGACGCTTCAAAGTTCATGAGTCTTGACAACTCTGTACCTCAGATATTCACCACCGATGGTGATGGCAACGCATACGCCATCAACGAGCGTCCTACACTGAACGGCATGGTGCCTTTGGCATTCTATGCAGCAAAGGACGGCACATACACCATCAACGTGCTGCGTGCCGATGGTAAGGTGAAACTCATGGACAGCGTGGAGGGCAAGACCGTTGACATCACAACGGGAGCTTACTCATTCGACGCAGAGGCTTCAAACGAGGCAAATACCTCACGCTTCACACTCGTATTCAATGAGGCTACCGGCATAAACGACGTTAACGAAAACGATAACGTTAACGGAAACGGGAACACATTCGACCTCATGGGTAGGATGACTGACGCTACACAGCCTGGCATCTACATCAAGGACAATGTGAAGATCGTGAAATAAGAATCGTGACGTTGTACGAGTTGTATCACTAACAATCAACAACTATGCGAAGTTTCAAGTATATTCTCATATTGCTGGCACTAAGCATCAGTGCTGGGGTATGGGGGCAATATAATCCGACTAACCCTGCGGAGCCCGGCGCGCCAGTGAAACAGTACACGCTGACACTGGTAGCCGACCCGTCGGGGGGAGGGTCGTTTAACCTGAATGCCACGTCGAGCCAGACTGAAGGCACCACGTTCTGGGTTCAGGCTAATACGGCGGCTAACTTCACCTTTGTGAACTGGACGGACGAGCAGGGCGAGGAGATATCCAATGTCTATCGCTTCCAATACACCATGCCGTCGCACGATGCGAAGCTTATTGCCCACTTTACCTACACGCCTAATGCTCCTGGTGAGCCCAGCGAGGCAATAGTACCGCCAAAACCAGTATATGCCCCACTGTGGCTTACGGCACAGCCAGCAGCTGGCTGCTCGTTTAACATAGCAAGCGGCAATAACTACGAAGTAGGTACGAACGTCAGCGTAAAGGCTAACGTCGCGTCAAACTTCAAGTTTGTGAACTGGACGAAGGACGGCGTGGAGATATCCACC
Source organism: uncultured Prevotellaceae bacterium (assembly GCA_946187445.1). Taxonomy (GTDB): domain Bacteria; phylum Bacteroidota; class Bacteroidia; order Bacteroidales; family Bacteroidaceae; genus Prevotella. The sequence goes on along the minus strand of CAMHQF010000002.1, from coordinate 58,086 downwards.
GCCAACCCCTTCAACTATACCATGCTGGAAGGCGACGAGGCAAACCAACTCGTAGCTAACCTGGTATATGACCCCACCGCTCCTACGGAGCCTACGGAGAGACTGTACCACAAGGTGTTCCTTATAAGCAATCCTGCAGGCGGCGGCACGTTTAACGTGGCAAGCGGCAACGAGTATGAACAGGGCACCAACCAGACGTTCCGCGCGTACAACAGCACATGGTACACGTTTACTAAGTGGACACTCGACGGCGAAGAGGTTTCTACCAACAGTGTATATACCTTCCCCATACCAGAGAAGGACATAACACTCACGGCACACTTCGAGTACAACTACAACCCGAGCAACCCAGCTGAGCCGTCAGCATCAACGTCGGAAGAGCTGGCTCTCTACGGCATGACGCAAAACGGCGTGCGGGGGCAGACCATCAACTACCCCGTGATACTGGAGAATACCGCCGAGGTGCCTAACATGACGGTAGTGGTGAAGTTCCCTGAGGGATTTGACGTGCAGACGGCAAGCACGGCACTGGCTGAGCGCGCCGCAGGCAAGACACTCACCGTGACTCCTGTACCCTCTGAGGGCAACGCCTACCGATTTGACATAACGGGAGGTACAGCCATTACGGGCAACAACGGCAAGGTGTTTGACGTGCCTGTGACCATCAGCGAGACGGCGACGGAAGGCACAAGCTACGAGGTGGTGCTGAAAAATGGTGCACGCATCAACAGCGATGAGTCAACGACCGTCATCAACTCCACGCGAAAAGGTTACATCTACGTGGAGGAGCAGAGAGAGGACGGACTGTATGCTTCGTTTACGTTTGATAAGTTCCAAAACAGATTCCAGTTTAAGAACCAGTCGTCAGACAAGGCGCTGGAGTGGACATGGAACTTCGGCGACGGCACATCGAGCACAGAGCGCAATCCGCTGCATACGTACGCAGCAGAGGGCACATACGACGTGACGCTGACGGTGAAAGGCGAGACAGGCACCGACGTGGCGATGATGTCGGTACTCGTAAACAACAAGAACACATGGCGCGTGAACGGCACACTCTTCCTCGACACTGAGGAGAAAGGCGTGCGCTACTTCACCTCTACATCGTCATTGCTCACTTTCATGGCGGCTTCGCCCATCAACTCTGACGTGACGGTGATGGTGAAGCAGGGCGAGACATTCGCCTGTGCACTGAGCGAGAGCGACATAAGTCACCTGTCAACCATCAACTCTCAACTGTCAACTGGAGGCTACACCCTCACACTGCAACGCAATGGCGAGGGCACTGTACCTACTATGGGATTCGGAAACGAGAGTGAGGTAGTGAAGACAGAGGTGGTGGGCATATTCACCGCTCTTGGCAAGAATCTCGCCATCAGCAACGTGAACCTGAAACTGTGGGGCATCATCTTCGACCCAACGAAGATAGACGAACTGACAAGCCAGACCGTGAAGTCGGGTGAGCAGACTGCCGCTGTTGACTTTGCGCCGATAAGCACAGGACTGACCTTCACATGGAAAGCTGCTGATGATACTCCTGAAGTCCTGAGCGGCTACACCGCTGAGGGTACAGGCAGCATACCGCAGATGACGATATCAAGCAGCAGCACGGAGGACGCACAGATTATATATAATGTGGTGGGAAAGAAGGGAGAGGAGACATTCTGCTCATTCACCCACACCATTACTGTGACTCCTGCACTGGAGGGTGAGTTTACTAACTTGCAACCAGCAAACGGCACTTCGCTCGATGCACTTACTGTGCAGCTGCAGTGGAACGGTATATCCAATGCCGTGTATGACGTATATCTGTGGAACGCTGTGAACCAGAAACCTGCAACGCCATCAGCAACGGGCATTACGGAGACGACGTTCACATCGACAAACTTCTGCCAAGACGGTAAGTCATACAAGTGGCAAGTGGTGGCACGCAACGCCACGCAGCAGATAGAGAGTCAGGTGATGAATTTCTCAGTCCAACTGCTTCCTAACCTGCATGTGAGCACCATAACACTGCCAGCAGAAATAGAGGCTGGCACGAATGCCACCATCAAGTGGACGGTGCGCAATGACGGCATAGGAGGTACCAACGGCAAGGCATGGACAGACCGCGTATGGCTCGTACCTGACGTGTATGGCGGAACGGGACAGAAGAGTTGCCTGTTGCTCAAGTCCGTGGCAAATGTCAAGGACCTCCCAAGTGGAGATGAGTATGAGGGAAGTGCCGAGATAAGCCTCACTGAGGAACAGTACGGTAGCTACTACATACTCGTGGCATCTGACATGAGCTCTGTCACATCCATAGACTGGGAGAAGGCTGGAGGCTCTATCGTCAATCCTTACGAGCCTGCCACTGCCGAATATGGCTACCTCATGGCAACCACCGAGGCAGCAGGCAACCTGGTGAAGGAGTATGGTGAGGCCGCTACACGCAGTGACAACTTCTTCTATGTAAAAGTGAAGATTGACATGCCGCAGATGGCTGAGGAGGAGTGGAACCTGCTCAAACAAGCCTACCAGGAAATGGGCGACGGCGAGGGCTGGACGAAGAAGTGGGACTTCGACGTTGAGCGACGCACCGTGCAGTCATTGCCTGGCGTATCAATACTCGGCGGACATGTGGTAAGCATCAACCTGAGTAACAACGGCGTGACGGGCACATTCCCATACACACTGCTCTCACTGCCTAAACTGGAGAGCCTCAACCTGAGCGAGAACCAGTTGACGGGCGACATTGGCGAGGGCATGGAGACATTCCTTGCTGACAAGACGGACTTCACCAGCAAACTGACGGCAGTGAACCTGGCAAACAATCAGCTGGGCGGTAACATCGGAACGTTTGCCAAGCCATTGGCAGACCTCACCACTCTGTATGCTTCTGACAACGGCATAGCTGACGTATCGCCAGTCATCAGTGACAAGGTGACCACGCTGACGCTGCAGAACCAAACCATCGACAAGGTGGTGACGATAGACGTCAACAACCTTGATGCTGCTGACGTTTGGGCACAGATACCTACAGTACTGCTCTACGACCACGCTACGCAGGGTTATGCAGAGAAGATAAGGTTGGCATGTGCTGATACGGACAGCGAATGGAGTCTGACGATGGACTGCACTCCGACCAGCGTGCCTGTATCACCAGAGGACTTTGACGGACCTAACGCCAAGGTACTGGCGACACAGGTGGTGGACGATAGCGACCAACCTACTGGCTGCACGCTGAAAGTGAAATTCCTGTTTGTACTACCTAACCTACATGTTAGCACCATAACACTGCCAACAGAACTGGAGGCAGGCACGAAGCCCACTATAAAGTGGACGGTGCGCAATGACGGTGACGGCGGTACTGACGGAAAGACATGGACAGACCGCGTATGGCTCGTGCCTGACGTGACAGGCGGAACGGGGCAGACTGACTGCAAGCTTCTTGCAGAGGTTGCCAACGTCAAGGATCTCGCAAGTGGTGAGGAGTATGAGAGCAGTGCCGAGATAGATCTCAATGAGGACGAATACGGCAGCTACTACATACTCGTAGCTTCTGACATGAGTACTGTGACTGATATCGACTGGGCAACGGCTGGTGGTGAGGTAGTCAATCCTTATGAGCCTGCAACTGCTGACTATGGTTACCTCATGGCAACTACTGAGGCTGCTGGTAATCTGGTAAGAGAATTTGGCGAGACCACTACTCGCAGTGACAACTTCTTCTACGTAAAGGTGACGATAGGTATGCCACAGATGAGCGAAGAAGAGTGGAACGTGCTCAAGCAAGCCTATCAGGAGATGGGCGACGGCGAGGGTTGGACCAACAAGTGGGACTTCGACGTGACTCATCGTACGATAGAGTCTCTGCCTGGCGTGACAATCAGCGGAGGCAGCGTAACCAGCATAGACCTGAGTGACAATGGCGTGACGGGCACATTCCCATTCACCTTGCTCTCTCTGCCTAAACTGGAAAGCCTCAACCTGAGTGGCAACCAACTGATAGGCGACATCGGCGAGGGCATGGAGACATTCCTGGCTGACAAGACGGAATTTACCAGCAAACTGACGGCGGTGAACCTGGCAAACAACCAGCTGGGTGGCAATATAGGAAAGTTTGCAGAGCCGCTGACAGCACTCACCACACTGTATGCTTCTGACAACGGCATAGCTGACGTATCGCCTGCTCTGAACAGCAAAATCACTACGCTGACGCTGCAGAACCAGACCATCGACAAGGTGGTGACGATAGACGTCAACAACTCTGAGCCTGACGAGATATGGGCACAGATACCTACGGTACTGTTGTACGACCATGCTACACAAGGCTATGCAGAGACAGTAAGACTGTCATGCACGGATGCCGACAGTGGCTGGAGCCTGACGATGGACTGCACTCCAACGACTCTGCCTGTACCAAGGAAGAACTTTGAAGGTCCAAGCGACAAGGTGCTGACGGCACAGGTGGTTGACGACAGTGATCAACCTACTGGTTGCACGCTGAAAGTGAAATTCCTGTACGACCCAACATCGATATATGCTGTCGGCGAAGCAAAATACGGCAGAGTAGCAGGTGTATATGATATGGGTGGCAAGAAGGTTGCAAAGGCAGCGACATCTCTGAAGGGCCTGCCAGTCGGCACATATATCATCGGCGGCAGAAAGGTGACAGTAGAACGCTGATACAACACCGAGTCATGACAAGTATAAAGTATAAAGTATAGAGTGTAAAAGAAGAAGCCCGCAGGCACTAACGACCTACGGGCTTCTTTTTGTTTTGTATCTGTATGTTTGACATGTTACTTCACGATCTTCTTGCCCCCATTGATGACTATGCCACGATGGTCGGGGGTGGTGAGCATACCACCGATGGTGTATGAGGCAGTGGATGAGGGCTGGGAGTTGGCATCATGCTGCTGTGGCAGGGTGATGGGGGTGGCGGTGAGGTCGGCCTCAAACTCTATCTGCTGCGTATCGAGGATGTGGTCACAGACGACCTGGAGGTCATCGCCATCGGCAAGGGGTGCTGCTATCTCGACAGTGAGCTGCTTGCCTGGGAGCAGTCCCTTGACGGAGGTGGTGGAGCGCACAACGCCGATAGCGAAGTAGGCATCGCGATAGAGGGGCGCGACACCGTCATTGGTGACGGTGAGGCGGGTGGTGGTGCCATCGGTCTGGCATGAGGTGACCTTGAGGCGGTAGCCTGACGCCATAGAAGCCTCCTTGAAACGTGCTGAGGTGGCATAGGAACCCTTATAGGCATCGTTGGCTATCATGAAGGTGATATGGTACTTGGCGGCCATCTCCTCCCAGGTGTGGCCGTACATGCCGGCAGGGTTGAGGAAGTTCTTCTGGTCACTGCTCTTGTAGTAGCTTATCTCGCCTCCGCATACTCCCGTCTGCCAACGTGTGCCCTGGCCTATGGCATTCCAGCACTCTTCGTTGTAGCCGTCATTGGAGCCTATCTCATGGTCTTTGTGCATGAAGGAGTCGTCGAAGAGGCCGAACTGAAGTGCCATCAGTTCATCGTCATCAATGAAGGGGGTGTAGCTGTCATCGGCGGCATCGATGGACATAGCCCAGGGGATATCGCCCATGACGTCCTTGAGGTGTAGGAAGAACTCCTTCTGGTAGGCCTTGGTGGGGAAGTTGACACCAAAGTTGACATCGGTGCCGTAGATATGGTACTCGGACCAGTGGCCGAAGCCGACCTCGACGAATGCGAGTCGTTTGTCGTCCTTATAGCGCTGGGCGAAGTCGGTATAGAACTGCTTGGTGAAACGCTGCAGCTCGGCATTGCTCCAGTCGGCATAGTAGGTGGGACCGTCACCGCCAGGGTTCTTGGCATAGGTCTCACTGTAGTCGCTGCGGTCCTTGATATACTGCGGTACGGCTGTGGCTCCCTTTACGGCACCTGGGATGTCATCGCCGCTGGGATACTCGTAACGAAAACGTGCGATGAGTTGGTGACCGCGACTGGAGACATCGGAGAGCTTATTGTCAAACCATGTCCAGTCGTAGATGACGCTACCATCGCTGTTGCAACCTTTGACTACCATGCAGGGCAGGCAGTAGGAGAACTCGAGCGTGATGCAGTCGCCATAGGTGGTGTTCTTATCACTGGCGAGGTCGGGCCACAATACCAAACCTGTCATGGGCTGCGGATGGGTAATAGTGCGGTGGAGGCTGACGCCTGTCCACTGCTGCGCCTGCATAGTCATAGCTAATGAGGCAAGTAAAAGTGATTTGAAAAGATGCATAGGTTATAGTTTTATGAGGTTTTTAGAAGGTACTTCATGCACTCCTTGAGTATCTCGGCGCCGAGTAGTCGTAGTATGGTGTAATATACTATGGTGGCGATGAGTATGCGAAGGGGCAGGAGGAGATATATGCTGGAGGTCCACATGGTGGCGAGGTAGGTGATGCTCATAGCGAGGATGGCAATGGCGGCAAAGGGTGCTACGTCGGCAAAGGCATCGCGCCAACGATAGTGAATGAGTCGGCCGGCGTAGAGGTGCCAAGGCAAGAGCCACGCTATCATAAAGAGGCTGTAGGCTGCCACCATGACGGGCATGCCGAAGGGAGCGCAGGCGAGGATGATGGCTATCTGGAGCGCTATCTGGATGATGTTGAGCCACATATAGATGTCGCTCCTACCCTGGCTGATGGCAAGATTCTGATACATGACATATAGCGGCATGAAGGCTCCGGATATGCATAGCATCTGCAACAGCGGTACGCAGTCGAGCCATGCTGTGCCGATGGTGATGAGGATAAACTCACGGCTGACGAGTGCCAAACCAAACATGAGGGGCATAGCGAGGAATGCCGTGAAACGTGTCATCTTGCGATATACGCGGAGTTCGCGATTGTCTTCTTCTGACGTAGAGCTCTCCACCAAGACGGTCTGTGCAAGTTGTCCCACGGTATTGCTGATGAGCGAGTGCGCCATAGTGTCCCACTTGAAGGCTTGCGAGTAGTTGCCCACCGCCTTGATAGGAAACAACCTACCGAAAATGACGGTGAGGATATTGTTGGAGGTGGTGTTGAGTACCTTTGTGACAAGGATCTTCAGGGCAAAGGGTGCCATAAGCCTCACAGGGGCAAAGTCGAGGGTGAGGCGTGGGCGCCAGTCCCGCACATAGTAGTAACGGCCGATATTGATAATGGTGATGTATGCCACCTGTTGCCATGCCAGTGACCAGTAGGAGAAACCCATTATGGCGAGGGTGATGCCCGTGGCACCTGAGATGATGAGGGCAAGGGCTCCGATGATGGCCATCTCCTTGTTCATCATATTCTTGGTCATGTAGCCTCCATGGGCTATACCTAACGAACTGATGAGGAAGGTGAGGAATACCACCCTTGACACTGTCACTAAGCACTCCTGATGGAAGAAACCAGCTATGAGCGGGGCACACAGAAAGAGTATGGCGTAGATGCTAAGGGACATCACGACATTGAAGGAAAAGACGCTGTTGTAATCACGCGCTGTAGGGCGGTGTATATTGATAAGTGCCTGAGTGAAACCAGCACTCTGCAGGTCGCCTGCTATGGCAGTGAAGATGGTCAGCACACCCACAATGCCATAGTCCTCAGGCGACAACAGTCGGGCGAGGAATATGCCGATGACAAGGTTGAGCACCTGCGTGGTGCCACTGTTCATGGCGCCCCAAAAGAGCCCTTTGGCTGTTCGTTCTTTAAGAGATTCTGACATTGTTATGAAGTACAAGGTGACAAGGTACAAAGTACAAGGTGACAAAGTACAAAGTTTATTTAAAAGAGGGCTGCCCTATAACGGATTAACCTATATATGAAATCGGAAAACCATAGGGGGAGGATGCTGGAACGGAATATGCCGTACAGCAGTTTGGCTGAGATATGTTCAGGGAAATAACGCAGTATATGGTCAGCCTCATGAAGAGGGATGCCCGACTTGCGGCACTCCCTATAGCAGTTGAGCACACCAATTTCGAGGCTCAGAGGCAGGTGACCGCGCATGTGGTAGAAACTGAGCACCTGCTTCATGGCACGGAAATAGGAGAGTATATTCTTCTTGTCGATGTTCTTGGTGTAGGAAGAGGTGTTGTCAGTGCGATACCAATAGACCACCTCGTCAGTAAAGGAGCGCGAGGTGACAGCCGCCAGACGGGAGGTGGCACAGACATCCTCGGCAAAGTCGATGCCATCGAAGAAAAGAGGTGACACCTTGCTGATGACACCAGACTTATAGAGTTTGCCCCACACACGGAGGGAGATCAGGTTCTGACAGAGAGCCTTGTTGAAATAGGTGTCGGCACCGTCATGACAAGGCAGGAAAGAGCCACTCACAGTGCCATCGTGATACTCAGCATAAGCCCCCTCGACAATGTCGGTATCAGTCTGTTGCATCTTGTTGACCAGTATCTCTATGGCATTGGTGGGAAGTATATCATCGCTATCGGCTATGAAGAAACAATCACTATGCACCTCAGAGAGCAGGTGAGCACGAGTGCCTCCCAACCCCTTGTTCTGTGCATTGCTGATAATCTTTACGTGAGCCTTACGATGGGGATAGCGCTCCATGACCTCATGCAGCACCTCGATGCTGCGGTCAGGAGTGCAGTCGTTGCAGAAGACATACTCAAGATCTGTGTATGTCTGCTGAAAGAGCGACTCAGCACACTGGGTTATGTACTGCTCCACACCATATATGGGAACAAGGATGGTAACGGTCATGAATTATTCGATGGGAATGTGTTTGAATTTGTTGTTAAGAAAACGCATGATGCGAGCAAAACAACGGATGACGGGGAAGATGCTGCGGAAGTGAGAAAGAACGATGAAATCGCCGATTAAATCGTTGTTTATGCGCGAGAATCGGCTATAATCATCTTTATAGAGAGGGGCTATCACCTCATTGATAATGCGCTGTCTCTCAGTCAGGGTGTCACGCCAACGCTTCTTGCTCAGTCCGCCACCCTCGCATATAGCAAGAATCTCAGTGATGCAAGAGACAGATGCAGACTCCTTAGCCAGAGGTTCGATGACAGACTTGAGGTCGGCAATGAGGCGATAGGACTCGTCGAAAGGATATTTCTTCAGTAAGTTGCTGCGATAATACACCGCCTGATGGTTGATGCCGATGGAGAGGATATCGTAGAGCGACATTGTGGGCTTGACCATTCTCACCACTCCGCCATAAGTCTCCCCCCCCAGGATGATGTCGCCATCGTAGTAGCTGACCAGAGACAGCACCCCATTGTGGGCAAAGATATCGCCAGCATTCATAAAAACGGTATAGTCGCCAGTGACATGACTGATGCCCTTGTTCATAGCATTGTATATGCCAGTGTCAGCCTCAGAAATAGCGAGGGTGATTATGTCGTGGTTTGCAGAGAGCTGTTCCTTGGTGTCAGCATCGCTTCCACCGTTCACCACTATGGTCTCGATGCTGGCATAGTGGAGCTGGCGCACACTCTGCAGGGTGCGAGAGAGTCCTTCCGCATTATTGAGAGTGACGATGACTATGGAATATTTTCGTGCTGTATTCATTCGTTTTTATGCAAAGATATGACGAGCCACCAGCGAGAGGTTATGCCACCAGAGGAAGATGGTAAGGGCGAACATGAGCACCAAGGCTGACAGACGCAGAGGTCTGGATGCCTTCTTCAGCAGGTAGGCATAGGATATAGGTAGGATGAAAGCCCAGTGGGCAGTCATGATATAGACATCGGAAGAAGCGAAATTGAGTCCCACATGCAGGAGCATATCACAGAGGAACATGGAGAGAGCCATCCACATAAGTCGTTCACGTCTGCCATACCACAAGCCGAGGAGGAACAATGAGACGATGGTAGCCTCTACGGCATAGTACCACCAGTGGTTATACCTCACAAGAACAGGGCGATGCCCCTCACGATTGGCATCCTTCAGTGGGTAGTCTTCATGCAGCAGTAGTCCCTCGCCAAAGATATTCTCCACCAGAGAGGGCATGCGGTCGATGTGGTATTCAGTGTTGGTGACTATAGGATTATCGAAAATCTGGTGCTTACGAATTTCAGCCATCTTAGCCTCCTCAGCCTTGTGCTTTCTGGCAAAAGACTCGTTCTTAGCCGATTTCTTGTCGATGATATTCTTTTTTAACTCCTGTTCAGCCTTCTGTGTGGTATCCAACTGATAGGAAAAAGCCCCATAGAGCAGGGCAAGAGGGATGAGGTAGAAGAGAAAATGCAGGCATACACGAGCGAAAGGCTGTTTGCCGATGCGAGTAAAGAAATCAGCCAGTCCCACCTTCACAATGTTGGTAGTGGTGACACCAGTGGCAAGGAATGCCAAGGGCAAAGACTGCCACAGAGGCATGGTGCGCTGCCCTCTGACAGCCCTGCCAGCAAGATATATGGCAAGCAGAATCAGAGGAAGGGTGACACCCATGTGATCAGGGAAGAAGGTGATAATCATCACGTGAGAGAGGGAGAAGAAGAAGATGGTGAGCAACAAACTGGCGCGCCACGACATGTGGATGACCTTTCTCACGATGCGATACATCAGCAACCATGAGCAGGTGGCGAGCAGAGTCCACAAGACAGCCACCACATAGATGGCACAGTTGATGTGCAATTCGCTTCTCAGCATATCATTCACCTCATACATAGGCCACATCATCATGGCAAGCAGAGGGTGGCGAGACAAGACATAGACAGGTCGGAAGGATGACACCACGATGTAGGTGTAGGTGTCGAAGCCAGAGAATTCGCCATGATTCCAGAACTGACTCCAGGCACCATAGCGGGTGCTGGTGAACAGGTCTGGTTGCCATTGCAGCATCATGATGTTGAGAGCCGCCATTATCAGCAGTCCCAAGAGCGTGACGAGTAGAGTCTCCTTATGTCGGGATACGAATAATCTTATCATGAAAAGTATTCAGTAAGCATAATGATGTTCCAAATGAATATGTAGCAGGCCATTACAGCCATGAGGATGGTGGCTGGTCTGTGCCATCGTGGAGCGATATTCTTGAGCAGATAGGCAAAGACCACAGGCAGGGCAAACATATAGTGGGGCGACATGATGTAAATCTCGTTGATGCCGAAGCCCAGTCCCATGTGCAGAATCATATCCATCAGGAATATGGACATAGCCGTCCACATAAACAGATGATGCCTGCCAATCCACAAGCCAAGGAGGAAACAGAGTATGAGCATGCCCTCAACGACATAGTTGAACCAATTGACGTAGCGCACTATCACAGGACGGTTACGCAAAACATCGCCAAGGAGGTAGTTCTCATGAAACATGATACTCTCGCCAAAGAGGTTTTCCACACCCACATCCCATCGCGAGGTGGTTTTGTCTGTCCACCCCATAAACTCACCCTTCATAAAAGGTTTGCCTGTGTTCTTGTTCCATATCTGCTTATGGTCGTGACGATATTTGGCAATAGCACGTTGCCTGATGATACGATTCACCTCATGAGCAGCCTTTACGGAGTCGGGCTCCTTGCCCTTCACCTGTTTCAGAGAGTCGATGACATGCCTCCTGATATTCTCAGTGCGCAGTTGCTGAACACGAGCCTTCTGCTCCTGTCGTGCCCTGTATTTAGGCGCCTCCCAAGTGGAATACTCCCAACGGGCAAATCCCCATATCAGGCATGCAGGCACTATGATGCCAAAGAGGATGTAGAGAGGCTTGAAGAATCGGCGTCGACGCGTCACTAGTGCAGCCAGAAAGACCTTCAGTCCGTTATTGAGCGACATACCCGCAGTAAAGATAAACAGTACGATGGTCTGCCACATATTGAGAGCCGAACGCTTTTTCAGTTTCTCGCCAGCCACCCAGAGGGTCAGCAATATACAGAACTGTGACATCACGAAATGGTCTGGCACCATGCTGGCAAGCATTATGTAGGAGAAAGAGAAGTAGAGCAGGCAAAGGATGTTGGATTGCCTGATGCTCAGTTGGATGACATTCCTGAAAATACGGAACAGAAAGACCACGGAGTAGGTGGCGCAAAGTATTACTGCCACAGCGGCGAGAATGGTAGCAAAATTGGTGCCTGTGGTGGTTATGAGCCAGTTGTTGACACAACTGAAAGGCCACATGAAGAACGCCAAAAACGGGTGGCGATAGATGTTGTAGGCAGGAAACCATTCAGAGATGACCTGATAGGTCAAAGGGTCGAAGCCAGAAATATGGAAATGCCTTACAAAGAGACGGTGGTAGTTATCGCTTGGCACGCTGAACACATCCCAGTACCTGCATACCGTAACAGCATTAAGCAGGGAGAATGCCAATAGCGCCAGTGCTACCGTCAGCCTCTCTTCTTTCCTTATGGAAAAAAGTCGGAATGATGTGTAAACGAATCTCTTAAATTTGTTCATACACTTTGATATATTGTTGTGCCACAATCTTTTCGCTGTAACATTCTAAGACCTTCTCTCTTGCTGCTTTGCCCAGTCGCTCGTTGTTTTCAGGACTGAGCACATAGCGAATGCCGTTGGCAAGGTCTTCCACATTCTGGAATCGTGCCAGAAAACCGTTCTCCTTGTGGTCTATCATCTCAGGAATACCACCAACGTCGAAGGCTACGCAAGGCACTCCGCACGCCATCGCCTCCATGATGGTGTTAGGCAGATTCTCAGAGAGAGACGGCAACACAAAAGCATCAACGCTATTGTATAGCTTCACCATCTCCTCTGCACCATCTATATATGGTATATCGCGTCCGAGGGCAATCAACTCCACCTTATCCTCGCCTACAAGTAGCTTAACAGCCTCATCCAGGTAGTTCATACCCTTCATGGGATTATTGACGTTCTGTGCTACGAAGAGTACACGACGACCATGGGTCTTGCCTTGACGTGAGGCAAAGAGCGAGGTGTCTATGGGGTTAGGAATGGCTTTTACTGGCAGTATCTCCATCAGTGGGGATGTCAGGGCTTCGTCCATCAACCATCGGCTACATGCCACGAATTGTATCTTATTGAGGGAGTGCAGCCTCACCTTACGTCGCCAAGTCCAATGTTCAAGAAAATTATCCTTTCTTTGTATGGCGAGGTGATATGCTCCCATCGTGTTCCATGCATCATGCATAGTCCACACCACTTTCTTGCCGTCATTGATGAACGTACGTATATTGGATAACGAAAGGAAACCTTGATTCACCCAATGCAGATGGATAACATCGGCCTCATTGTATTCTTTTGTCTTAGTGATATCCTGTCCAAATAGTGCTATGTCTGTTGCCCAAAGGTCCTTCTTCGAGAAACCGTTAAGTACCAATGTCACGGCTCGCTCGAAGATGCTTGTCCATGATTGCTTCTCCAGTTTCTTTGCATATGCAGGGCATATCTTATGCATGAATACTGGAACACGGATATTCTTCCTACACAACATCGCTGCCTCCACACCATTATGGCGCAGAGCCTGCAACAGTCGGCTTGCAGCTATTGCTGCACCACCTGTCTTCTCGTATGTGCTAAGTAGAAGTACCTTCAATTGTCAATTCTGAATTGCTTATGCCAAACCCCATTGTAGGTATTTATCGTGAGGTTTATCTCCTTCTTTTCTGGAGTCTCTACGGTAAAGAAATATTCCTGGGTGTAGTATTGCGGTATGCCTGCCTGATCATGGTAGAGAGTATAGTACACCACATTGTCGCTCACGCCTTCCTTTACCAACATCACCGTTTGCTTTGCCGTGTTATCGGAGTTGCCTGTTTTAAGCCCCAGACGGAGGTTCAGGTATTTTCTGTTTTTTGCCACCCATACGCCCGTCACTGTCACGGGGTCGGTCTTCATCGATATTACCTCGTAGCTCTCAAGGGGTTTCAGCAACCACATGGTGTTTCGCCCTACTATCTCGATGGGGGCATTCCCGTTATCGCTGTAATACAGCAACCATCTGAGTAGGGTGTCCTTTGGTTCCACATCAATACGCATGCCAGTACTGATGGAGAGCACCTTGTCATCATCGGTAGTGATGCTCTGCACATAGCAGTCTTTCACCTTCACGTTGACATAGTCGGTCTGCATATGTGAGTATTTGCCATCGCCTGTGTCATATGAGGTGTGCTCACACGACAGCTGTAGAAGCGGTAGCAGAAAGCATATTGCGTAGTGGATTCGCATACATTGTCATTATACGTTCACGTAGAAAGGCCCCGTCGGGATTTTGCAACTTCACCTTTGCTATTTGTCCTTCGATATATTTATCAAAATCGGCCTTATCCTTAGCGGTGTATTTGTCACTATTGTCTGTGCCATCGAGTGAGTCGAGCGCAATCCAGTTGCAAGGATATATTCTGTATCGCAAGTGTATCTCGTGGTCTATATGTTCTGCCACGAGTCGCAGTATATCTTTCTTGGGTAGTGAAGGGTCGAGTGTGTCGAGCCAGTCATTGATGCATGGTGATACCTCATAGTGCACCTTGCCCTTCTTACCCATGATACCTGTCTTCATATTGTCAAGGTCATCCTGCTTTGACTTCTTCCATGAGGGATCGTCTCTCTTGGCCTGAAACTCCTGCGCCTTGAGATAGTCGCATGGGTCATACTCATAGCTGATGGTGAGTGGTGCAATGTGCAGATGCTTCAGTGCCTCAATAACTGGATTCCCATTAACGTTCCCGTTTTCGTTACTATACCCCATACAAAACATCTTAAGCACAGAGTCCTGTGTACGGTCGTCACTGTCCTTTGCCCTACCCTCACGTTGTGCTATCCATATATTTTCCCTCTTTTGGTTTATAGCAAAATGTATGTACTGGCTCATAAGCATTGAGGAACGCATCATCTCGTGAGCGGTCAGTCCTCTGCGCACGGTGAACGCCTTGTTCATCCTCACCAGTTTCTTTATCCACGGATAGATGAGCAGGTTGTCGCCGATGCCTATCTCACAAGTGCGGTTGAAACCGTTATTAAACAACATGAGGTCCAAGATGGCAGAGTCGAGCACTATGTCACGATGGTTCGAAACAAAGAGGAAGCGGTCGTCCTTGTTGATGTCCTTTGGATAACCGAAGGTGGTGCCGGTGGTGCATCGCCACAACTCCAGTTTTACTACAGGTTTCATAAACCTCACCTGAAAGTCCTGCGAGGTTTTTACGCCTTTAAACAACAGGCGTAGCGCTCCATTTCTTATGCTCTTTGGCAACCATGGCACAAACCCCTTTATCACCAAGTTAAACTGCCTGTCCTGAAGCAGTTCCTCAAAGACTACAGGCATCTCATTTGGTTCGTAGGGCCTTATTTCGTCAAAATCGTGAATGGTCATTCCAATTTACCATTTTTCTAATTTGTCAACTATCAATTCTCAACTATCTCACTCAGCACCTCTCCCATATCAAGACTTGCGGCCCTGACCTGCTGAGGTATGAATGAGGTAGGTGTCATGCCTGGGGTGGTGTTTATCTCCAGCATGTTGATTTTGGCATCGGATGACTGGGGGTTGCTGATAATGTAGTCTACCCTGATGATGCCGTTGGCGTGGAGTATGTCGTATATCGTCGACGTTATCTTTGCTACACGCTCGGCCACGTCCTGAGGCAGACGTGCTGGGGTGATCTCCTGTACCTGTCCATTGTATTTGGCATCAAAGTCAAAAAAATCATTTTCGCTCACCACCTCTGTTGCTGGGAACACCACGGCCTTGTCCTTTGTCTTGTATACTCCCTGTGATATCTCCATACCCTCGAGCATACTCTCTATCATCACCATGTCGCTTTGGCCGAATGCCTTGTCGAGGGCTTCTTTCATCTGCGAGAAGTCCTTTACCTTGCTCACTCCGAATGACGAGCCATCTGCTGCCGGCTTTACAAAGCATGGATAGCCTACCGCTTCTCTGATTGCTTCATCGGTGATGGCGGTTTCCTCACCCTTGCGTACGAGCACGCTCTCTGCTACGCTCACGCCAAACTGCCTCAGGTAGTTGTTGAGGGCAAACTTATCAAAGGTGAGCGCCTCTACCAGTACGCCACTGGTGGAGTATGGCATGCCGATGAGATCAAAGTATCCCTGCAGTTGTCCGTTCTCTCCTGGTGTACCATGGATGGTGATATATGCATAGTCAAATGTTTTCTTCTCACCATTTTCCATATACGAGAAATCATTCTTGTCGATTGGTGCCTGACTGCCGTCATTGAGATTAACGTGCCAGTCGCCCTTCTTCAGGTCAACGATGTGGCAGTCGTACTTCTCTTTATTGAAAAAGGAGTATATTCCTGCCCCTGATTTTAGTGATACATCATGTTCTGATGAGTCGCCTCCGCAAATTATTGCTATCTTTTTCATATTTTTTGTTTATTGTTCTATTGTTTCTCGTGTAGTGCCACCGACATATGCCCGCCACTTTGTTATGAGGGCAGCAAAGTCCTCCGGCCATTCGCTCGTAAAGTCCATCTGCTCTCCCGTCACGGGGTGTACAAATCCGAGGGTCTTGGCATGAAGAGCCTGGCGCGGACAGGTCTTGAAACAGTTCTGTATGAATGCTTTGTATTTTGATGATCTCTCACCTCTCAGTATCTCGGTACCGCCATATCGCTCATCGCCAAACAACGGATGCCCTATACTCTTCATGTGTGCTCGTATCTGGTGCGTCCTGCCCGTCTCGAGTATACACTCCACGAGTGTGACGTAACCAAACTTTTCTATCACCCTCCAGTGTGTCACAGCAGGTTTTCCTATACCTGAGTCTGGGATAGCTACCGTCATGCGCAGACGGTCCTTGGGGTCACGTGTTATATTGCCCTCTATGCGTCCCTCATCTTCTGTGAAGTGCCCCCATACGAGACAGTGATACGACCTGTGGGTGTCGTGCACGAAAAATTGTTTTCCCAGATGTGTCTTTGCCTCTGGCGTCTTTGCTATCACGAGCAGTCCACTGGTATCCTTGTCTATGCGGTGCACCAGTCCCACTTCTGGCGAGTTGGGGTCAAAGTCCACTCCCCCGCGCTTCGCCTTCAGCACTGGGTCTTCGTGCTGCATGTGCCATGCTATGGCATTTATCAGTGTACCATTGAAGTTGCCCGCTCCCGGGTGCACCACCATACCTGCCTCCTTGTTGATGACCATCAGCACATCGTCCTCATATATTATATTGAGTGGTATATCCTCTGGGTATATGGTGGTATCGTGCTTGGGCTGGTGTAGCATCAGTGTCACCACGTCGCCAGGCCTTACCTTATAGTTGCTCTTTACGGGTTTGTCGTTTACGTGTATGTATCCCGCCTCGGCAGCCTGCTGTATGCGGTTGCGTGAGGAGTGCTGCATGTGTTCGAAGAGAAACTTGTCTATGCGCAACGGCATCTGTCCGGCATCTGCCACAAGACGAAAATGCTCGTACATCTGTCCCTCCTCATCTGCTGCCGAACCTTCCTCCAGCTCGATGTCGTCAATATCCTCTATGTCGAAAGTTTCAGTCTTCAATTTTCAATCTTGACTTCTTCAAAGACGTCCGCCTCTCCAGCGCCACCTTCTGCGCCACTGCCGTCAATATACTCTTCCTCATAGTATTCCTGCGGAGGGGCATCGGTCATAAATATTGTGTCGGCAGCATCGCGCTGTCCGTTGCCCACCTGTATCACCAGTGTCGCCTCTATCGATATACGCTGTCCTGCTGTCACGTTGTGTCCGTTTACCAGTATGCCGTACACCCAGTCTTTCTCTCCGAACACATACTGTGGTTCGCCCACCTTAAATCCCATAGACATCAGCTTTGCCCTTGCTTCGCGCAGGCTACTGTTGTCTATGACGTCTGGCAGTGTGAGAGTTGGGGTGTTGGCTGCATTGATGGTGAGATACACTATTCGTCCGCTCTTCACCATGGTACCTGCTACAGGCATCATCTCCAATATGGTACCTGGGGGCAGTGTCTTAACGTATCCCGTATCTGTCACCTGCGCCTCCATGCCGAGGTCTTCGAGCACTGCTACGGCACTCTCATAGGAGTGTTTCCTTACATCGGGCAGTGCTATAGCCTCTCCATGGTGGGTATATACCCCCATCATTACCTGTGCTCCCACGCACAGCACTATGATGACGGCGAGTATACCTGCAAGGTTGAGCCACAGATAGCGGCTTGTCAACTTACTGAAAAATTCTGATGGTGCCATGGTGCAAAGTTACAAAAATGAGAGCAAAGCACAAAATAAATCCATTTTTTTTTGTTTTGCCGAGTGCAAATAACTTATTTAAAGTTACAATTTTTTGTAACTTTGCAAACAATTATGAAAATATTGCGTAAATATCCCTATTCCGTCCTTATCGCACTGGCGATATGGGTAGTGTGCATGATACCCATTCCCGAGACGCCTCTCAGCAGTCTGTCATTTGTCGATAAGTGGACTCACTTTCTCATGTACGGCATCTTCACCATTGTTATCCTGTGGGAGCACCGCCGTCTTTCTTTTGTCCTGCTCCTTCTCCCCATCATTCAGGGCATAGTGATAGAGTTTGTCCAGACATACCTCACTACCTGCCGTTCTGGCGAGTGGTTTGACGCTCTGTGCAATACCCTCGGTGTCCTCCTCGGTGCCTTACTCTTCTGGTCTTTAGGGAAAACAAAAAAGAGTAAGAAAGCCACACAATAGTGCTTCTTACTCTTTTAGTGGAGCTGGGGAGAATCGAACTCCCGTCCAAACGGTGAAACCGTGAGCTTTCTACATGCTTATTTTGGACTTTGTTTTTCGTGTTGTGACAAGACCCAAACCACCAATCACAACCTTATCCTCTATGATTTCACAGTGGCATCGAGGCACTGCCGCTGCTACCCCCGATATTTCTGCACCGCTTTAACCAGTAAGCCTCAGGGAGAGGGCTCTGAGCGATGTCCCGTTTCCTGCCTCGCAGGAAATGAAGCTAATCTACTATACTTCGATTAAGCAGCGAGAGCGTAGTTGTTTTCGCCAATTAAATTGTTGACCGACGTGATTATGGAGCCCACAGTCATCGCTCCGCATGCTTACTCACCATCCCAGTCCGCTGTCAAATCCAGTCAACCCCGTGGTATCTTTTATATGGTGATGCCTTCTCGTTTTTTAATATTCCTCTTCATCAAACAGGAAGTCCTCCTTTGTGGGGTAGTCGGGCCATACATCCTCTATAGAGTCATAGATGGTCTCACCGTCATCCTCCAGTTCCTGTAGGTTTTCCACTACCTCCATCGATATGCCGCTACGTGTGGCGTAGTCGAGCAACTCTTCTTTGGTTGCCGGCCATGGGGCATCTTCCAGTTTTGAGGCTAATTCTAGTGTCCAGTACATATATTAGTAAATTAAGTTGTTAGGTCTCTTTTTTCAAATTTGCGTGCAAAAGTAATATACTTTTTTCTTATTTGCAAGAATTTTTCCATTTTTTTTCTTCTTTCTCGCAAATTAGGTTTATTTTGCGTGCCATCACATACAGGTAGTCACTCAGTCGGTTTATGTATGCCAGCGTATTGCTATACATCTTAATGTCCTCTCCTGACAAGGTGGCGAGGAGCGTCACTACACGACGCTCTGCCCTGCGACATACGGCACGGCATACGTGACACTGTGCCCCCTGCATCGTGTCCCCTGGCAGTATAAACGTATTTAGCGCGGGCAGCGAGGCATTGAGCTCATCTAT
Source organism: uncultured Prevotellaceae bacterium (assembly GCA_946187445.1). Lineage (GTDB taxonomy): Bacteria > Bacteroidota > Bacteroidia > Bacteroidales > Bacteroidaceae > Prevotella. Next base: position 38,518 of record CAMHQF010000002.1, on the reverse strand, counting down.
CTTTTTCTCCATGTCATCGGTCTGCCTACGTATCCTGTCGTCGGTGGCACGGAGCCCTGCGAGATATCCGTCTGTCCACTCGGCGCCACTCTGCTGTAGTTTGCCTATATCTGTTGCCAGCAGCGCTGACATGTCAAACAACATCTGCTGCACTCCGTCGATCTCCGCAGCGAGGGGGTGCAGTGCCTCCGTGTCGCTGTCACTGAGCATTGCCGACAGCAGTCCCAACTGCGACGACAGTTCGTCTATACTGCCATATGCCTCTATACGAACACCATCCTTCGCCGCACGCTGTCCTCCCACGAGCGATGTCTCGCCCCTATCCCCCGTCCTAGTATATATCTTTGTTATTTTCATCTCAACTACCAACTGTAAACTGTGAACTAAACCCTATAGTTTTCCGAGTATCGTCCGTCGATAAAGCGTATCAGTCCCATCGACCCCATGTCCCATGTTATGGCGTGCGAGCTATGCAGTGCCTTGTTCCATAGCAGTGCTGCCGTTTCGCCTATATCATTGACTATCACCGTCTCCCTACCATGCAGGTGGTGCATGGTGGTGACTATCTCGGGCTGTGTGCCCACCGCCATCGTGGCGGCACGTAGTTCCTCGGGGGTAAAAGTACCTACCATGGCGATGTGTCGCTGACGGTCATGGTTGCATATACGGTATATCAGTCGTGCACGCCGCGTACGTATCTCGTCATAGGCGTAGTAGGGCAGTGATTCCCTTATCACGTCCTTCAGGTACTCGTAGTCGCCACGCGACTGTATGCCGAAACCTCGGCCCTGCCACCATCTCAATATGTTGTCAATTACACCCAACTAACTGTAAATTGTCAATTATTAATTAGGGTACTGTATCCTCGTATGATACATCGTCTTCAGACGTTCTATCAGCACACGTTTTGCTGTGGCGATATCGCGGAAAGTGATAGGACAGTCATGGAAATACCCATCCGCCACCTGTGAGTCTATGATCTTGTTCACCAGTCCTGAGATACTCTCCTCCGTATATTCACTCAGCGAACGCGATGCAGCCTCCACGGCATCTGCCATCATCAGTATCGCCTGTTCCTGTGAGAAGGGGTTGGGACCTGGATAGCGAAATGGCGTATCATCAATCTCCTCATCAGGGTGAGCATTCTTGTACGTATTATAGAAATACTTTGCCAGTCCCTTGCCGTGGTGCGTCTGTATAAACACCCGTATCACGTCCGGTATATCGTTCTTCTCTGCTATCTTGAGTCCCTCCGTCACATGACCTATTATTATACGTGCACTATCCTGCGGCTGCAGGCGCGTGTGGGGGTTGATGCCCGACTGGTTCTCGGTAAAGAATACGGGGTGATTCAACTTACCTATATCATGGTATAGCGCACCAGTACGCACCAGCAGGCTCTTCGCACCCACCTCCGAGGCGATGGCAGCGGCGAGGTTGCCCACCATGATGGAGTGCTGGAAGGTGCCTGGCGCCACCTCCGACAGTTTGCGGAGTAGCGGACGGTTGGTGTCGGAGAGCTCAAAAAGCGTCACGCTGGATATAAAACCAAACGTCCTCTCCACAAGAAACATCAGCGGGTATGTCAGCAATAACAGCACGCCGTTGGCAGCAAAACACAAGTATCCCTGCTTCAGACTCTCAAAGGCTATCTCCTTATTATCCAGATACTTCACTATAGTAAATGCCACTATGTACGTAGCAAATATCATCAGTGCCGAGATGAATATCTGCGAGCGTTTCGACAGTTCCTTCAAAGCACATATCGCCACAAATCCCGTCACCGTCTGCACCGTGATAAACTCAAACTTCTCGCTCACCATCGACGCACATATTAGCACTATGATGCTATGTATCATAAAAGCTGTGCGCGAGTCCAAAAAGACCCTGATAAACATCGGCACCAGACACAGCGGCAACACATACACCGCCTGGGGGGCGAGGCGCATTATCATCGCACAGATGATGGGAAATATTATCGTCAGCGAAAAAGCCATGGCAAGCGAACGAGGCTTGGCGAGGTAGTCCTTCCTGAACATCTGTAGATATACCATCAGTATCACCATCAGTGCCATCACGTATATCAGCTGTATGATGTTAGTCAGGTATACCGTGCTCATCGACTCCTCCGTCTTCGACGTCACAAAGTCGTTATAGCTATCTATGATACGTGCCCTCTCCTCCGTCACTATGTCACCGCGGTTTATTATCTCCTGTCCCTGCTTCAGCACTCCAGAGTTAGTAGGTATCGTGGCGAGGATATCCAGTTTGGACTGCTCGCTGCGCATCTCATCATACTTTATGTTGGGATGCAGGTACTCATTGATGTTCATCTGTAGCAACAGCGTACGCACATCATCCAGTCGGCTGTCGCTGAATAGCGTCTCGTAGGCACTCTTCGTAGAGTAGAGGTCACGTACCGAACAGCGCTCACCCTCCTTCTTCGTCACCAGCATTATCACCGTCATGCTGTCCTGTTCCAGCATCTGCGAGTAGTCCATCTGGGGCATTATGCCCGTAGCATATATCTTCTCCATCTCCGCAGCTATGCTCTGCATCGTATATGCCGACACGTCCTTCGTGCCCTCGCCGTACTTATCCAGAAAGGCCTTCACCTGTCGCGGTCCTATAGCATCGTCGTAGTTGTAGTACGGCACGTACTCCTCCTTCAACGCCTCGTGCTGTTCCTGCTCCACCAGTTTAGGGTCCTTCTTTATCAGTATCTCGCCAGGCGATATCAGCTGTGAACTCATCCACGGCTCACCCAGAGTATATGCCATGCGAGGCTTCTCCGTGTTAGGCATCGCCAGCACTATCATCAGGGCAGCCACCACTGTCACCCCGAGGGTGTAGAAGAATCTCTTCACCTTCGACGTTGTAGTGATTTTTACATTTTCCATTGCCATAGGCTCATTCCTTTCTTATCATTATCAGGGGTTTCACCACCCCATTTTTCGTTGCTATTTTCGTTGCAAAGTTATAAAAAAAATAATAAAGCCACCAATTTTCAACTATTTTTTGTAACTTTGGATAAGTTATTGTCACTCGGCAAAGCAAAAACAAATAAATTTATTTTGTCATTTGCGCTCGTTTTAGTAACTTTGCATGCGTAATTCGTCTATTCGTTAATTTGTCAATTTGTCAATTCGTCAATTATGAACAACGTCCGAGTGCGCTTTGCACCAAGCCCTACGGGGGCACTACATATAGGCGGAGTGCGCACAGCGCTCTACAACTACCTCTTTGCACGCCAGCATGGTGGCAAACTCATTTTTCGCATCGAAGATACAGACTCCCACCGTTTCGTACCAGGAGCCGAGGAGTATATCCTCGAGTCCTTCCGTTGGCTCGGCATCCAGTTTGACGAGGGCGTCTCCTTCGGAGGCGACAAGGGCCCCTACCGTCAGAGTGAGCGCCGCCATATCTATCGACAGTACGTCGAGCAACTCCTCGACAGCGGCAAGGCGTATATCGCCTTCGACACCCCGCAGGAACTCGAGGCAAAGCGCGCCGCAGTGCCCAACTTCCAGTACGATGCCACCACACGTCTGCAGATGCGCAACTCCCTCACCCTCCCCAAGAATGAGGTAGAGCAGCTCATCGCCGACGGACAGCAATATGTCGTGCGCTTCAAGATAGAACGCGGCGAGGAAGTCCTCGTCGATGACCTCATACGCGGCGAGGTACGCATCAAGTCCGACATCCTCGACGACAAAGTGCTATACAAGAGCGCCGACGACCTCCCCACATACCACCTCGCCAATATCGTCGATGACCACCTCATGGAGATCACCCACGTCATACGCGGCGAGGAGTGGTTACCCTCAGCACCACTTCACGTGCTCCTCTACCGTGCCTTTGGATGGCAGGATACCATGCCACGCTTCGCACATCTGCCACTGCTCCTCAAACCCGAGGGCAAGGGCAAACTCTCCAAGCGTGACGGCGACCGTCTCGGCTTCCCAGTCTTCCCCCTCGAGTGGCACGACCCCAAGACGGGCGAGGTAAGCACCGGATACCGCGAGAGCGGATACTTCCCCGAGGCAGTAGTCAATTTCCTTGCACTCCTCGGATGGAACCCAGGCACCGAACAGGAGCTCTTCTCTCTCGATGACCTCGTCGAGTCTTTCGATATTTCACGCTGCTCCAAGGCAGGCGCAAAGTTCGACTACAAGAAAGGTATATGGTTCAACCACGAGTACCTCTTACGCAAGTCACCCGAGGAGATAGCACCCCTCTTTGCACCCATCGTATCAGGCAATGGCGCCAATGCCACCATGCAGCAGATCACCAACGTCGTACGTATGATGAAGGACCGTGTCAACTTCATTAGCGAACTATGGCCCCTTTGTTCCTTCTTCTTCTTCCCCCCCATGCAGTACGATGAGAAGACCGTCAAGAAACGTTGGAAGGACGACTCTGCCGCTGTCATGTCACAGCTCGCCGACGTTCTCAAGAGCATCGATGGCGACTTCAGTATCGCCGCACAGGAGCCCATCGTCATGCACTGGATAGAGAGCAAGGGCTATAAGCTCGGCGACGTCATGAACGCCTTCCGCCTCTGTCTCGTCGGCGAGGGCAAGGGACCCGGCATGTTCGACATCTCCGCTTTCCTCGGCAAGGACGAGACTATCCGCCGCATTCGTCGCGCCATAGAGGTGCTAAAATAGAACAATGTACAACATCATATTTTACATATTCGAGTTCGGAGTCTTCATCGCCAGTTTCTTCAATGACAAGATTAAGAAGATGTGGCGAGGCGAGCGCGCCTCCTTCCGTTACCTCAGGAACCACGTGGACCCTACCGCCGACTACGCATGGTTCCATGCCGCCTCCCTCGGTGAGTTCGAGCAGGGGCGTCCCATCATAGAGGAGTATCGCAAGGTATATCCCCATAAGAAGATCCTCCTCACCTTCTTCTCCCCCTCTGGCTACGAAGTACGCAAGGACTACGAACTCGCTGACCTCGTCTGCTACCTCCCCATCGACACCCCCACCAATGCCTTGCGTTTCCTGCGCACCGTACGTCCCAGTGTCGCTTTCTTCATCAAGTACGAGTTCTGGTACAACTACATGCACATCCTACGCCATCGTGGCGTCCCCGTATATAGTGTCAGCAGCATCTTCCGTCCCGACCAGATCTTCTTCCGTTGGTATGGCAAGACCTATGCCCACGTCCTCAAGTGCTTTACCCACTTCTTCGTACAAAACGAGCAGAGCCGTCAGCTCCTCGCCGACATAGGCATCACCAACGTCGATGTCACCGGCGACACCCGCTTCGACCGCGTCGCCACCATAGCACGTCAGAGTAAGCACATCCCCATCGTTGAGACTTTCGTACGAAACGGCGCAAGCGCCTACGAAAACGAAAACCTAAATTGTCAACTGCCCCAAAACTCCTCTCGGGTTTTTATCGCCGGTTCCTCTTGGTTGCCCGACGAGAAGATTTTCCTCGACTATTTCAACCATCATCGCGATTGGAAACTCGTCATCGCGCCCCATGTCATCGCCGAGAGCCATCTCGACATGATTATGCAGCTCATCCCCGACCGCAAGGTTGTACGCTATACCCAGATTAGCGGTGCCGCCGACATCATCGATGCCGAGGTTCTCATCATCGACTGTTTCGGTCTCCTCTCCTCCATCTATAAATACGGCACCGTCGCCTATGTCGGCGGTGGCTTCGGCGACGGCATCCACAACCTCCCCGAGGCAGCAGTATGGAATCTCCCCGTCATTTTCGGTCCAAACAACCATAAGTTCCAAGAAGCCCAGGAACTCAAGTCCTGCGGCGGAGGCATCGAGATCACCAATGCCGACGATTTCGCCCGTGTCATGGACCAGTTCACTGACGATCCCGCCGCCCTCCAGCATGCCTCCGATGCAGCAGGCAACTACGTCCGCTCACAGTCAGGCGCCACAGAGCGACTGCTGCAGTTCCTTCACGAGTCAAAAAAATAATCCCCACCCAACACCAAACTTCAATATTAAAACCTTAAATCGAAAATGTTAGTAAAAACCTATGCCGCAGCAGTTAACGGCATGAATGTAAACACCGTTACTGTAGAAACCAGCGTAGAGAAAGGACAGCAACTTATTCTCACAGGACTTGGCGACGAAGCCATCCGTGAGAGCCAGAGTCGTATACGCACTGCTTTCAAGTACAGCGGACTGCATTTCCCCTTCCAAGCCATCACCATCAATCTCTCACCTGCCAACCTACGTAAGGAGGGAACAGGATTTGACCTCCCTATGGCAATAGGACTGCTTGCTGGCGACAGCGGCATGCCCGCCGATCATCTCAAGGAGTACATGCTGATGGGCGAACTCGGACTCGACGGCAGGCTGAAGCCTATCATCGGTGCACTGCCGATAGCTATAAAAGCTCGCGAAGAGGGCTTTAAGGGTTTAATTGTGCCAAAGGAGAATGAACATGAGGCAGCCGTCGTCAACAACCTTGAAGTCTATGGTATGGAAAGTCTTATGGATGTGGTACGCTTCTTGTCTGACCAGAGCGACGCACAACCCCTTGTATATGACACACGCAAGGTGTTTTATGAGCAGCAATATCGTTTTGATCTCGACTTCGCGGATGTGCGAGGGCAGGAAAATGTAAAACGTGCTCTCGAGGTAGCTGCCGCCGGTGGCCACAACCTCATCATGATAGGTCCTCCTGGCAGTGGCAAGAGCATGATGGCAAAACGTCTGCCAAGTATCCTTCCTCCTCTCTCCCTTGCAGAGAGTCTTGAAACAACTAAGATATACTCCGTGGCTGGTAAGATGTCTCCAGGACAGTCGCTGATATCGCAACGTCCCTTCCGTGCCCCACACCATACCATCACACAGACTGCTCTCGTGGGGGGCGGTGCCTCTCCAGCCCCTGGCGAGATTAGTCTGGCGCACAACGGTGTGTTGTTTGCAGACGAGCTACCGGAGTTTTCCGAGCAAACTCTCGAAGTACTGCGCCAACCTCTTGAGGACCGTAGGATAACCATCTCGCGTGCCAAATATACTACGGAATATCCCTGTTCTTTTATGTTTGTGGCATCAGCCAATCCATGCCCCTGTGGTTACTACGGTGACCCTACTCATGACTGCATCTGCACGCCGGGACAGCGTCACCGCTACATGAGCAAGATATCGGGTCCGCTGATGGACCGCATCGACATACAGTGCGAGATTACTCCCGTGCCCTTCGAGGATCTCTCTAAAGTGGCACCTGGTGAACCTTCTGCAGCTATCCGCGAACGTGTTATCCGTGCCCGAAAGATACAAGAAGAGCGCTTCGCCTCGCTCCCCCAGCATGAGGATGGGCAAGAGAGAATATTCTGCAATGCACAGATGAACGACCGTCTAATACACCGTTTCGCAGAACCTGATGCTACATCGATGGAGATGCTACGCACGGCGATGCAACGTTTCTCGCTCTCAGCACGTGCTTATAGTCGCATTTTGAAGGTGGCAAGAACGATAGCCGACCTTGAAGGAAGTGAGCAGGTGCAAAGTCATCATATTGCGGAGGCGATAGGGTATCGAAATCTTGACCGTGGCGACTGGGCTGAGAGGTGAGTTTGGAAAACATATCCTTTTAGGGGCTTAAAGGATATGTTTTGGCCTCTTAAAGGATATGTTTTGGCCCCCCAAAAGATATCCTTTTCTATACTACAATCTATTTTGTTGATTTTGAATATGTTACGACATTGCCGTTTCTAAGCCTTGGATAAGGTGCAATGTACTTGGCAAAGTAAAAATAAATGAATTTATTTTGTCATTTGCTCTCGTTTTATTACCTTTGCAGTTGTAATATATAAAACAAGATAGAGAAAGTGGCAAAACATAAGACAAATGAGGAGTTTGCAGCGGCAATGAAGATGTGTCGCGACATATTCCAGAAGAAACTGTATGACTACAAGCCTTCGTGGCGAATGCTGCGCCCTGCGTCGCTGACAGACCAGCTGTTTATCAAGGCGAAGCGCATAAGGACACTGGAGGTGACAGGGGAGTCGCTGGTGGGCGAAGGGATACTGCCGGAGTTTATGGCACTGATAAACTACGGCATAATAGGACTGATACAACTCGACAAGGGCTACGCCGACAAGGTGGATATGACCAACGACGAGGCGATGGCTCTGTACGACGAGTATGCAGAGCGATGCATGGAACTGATGAAACGTAAGAACCATGACTATGGGGAGGCATGGCGCGATATGCGGGTGAGTAGCTATACGGACTTGATACTGACAAAACTGGAGCGTATAAAGGAGATAGAGGATAAGGACGGCGCCACAATAGTGAGCGAGGGGATAGACTCCAACTATATGGATATAATAAACTACTCTGTGTTTGGAGTTATCCAATTGACAGTTGACAATTGACAATTGATAATTGAAAATTCTCGTCAACATAACGCGGATAGTTGTTAGCCTAACATTTATATTCTCGGGCTTCGTGAAGGCTGTCGATCCTATGGGTACGCAGTATAAGATGGGGGACTATGCTGCGGCAATGGGAATGGAGGGGGTGCTGCCTGACTGGTTGCTGCTGGGGAGCGCGGTGACGCTTGCGCTGGTGGAGTTTGTGTTGGGCGTGCTGCTGCTCTTCGCTATAAGCAGGAGGCTGGCGACAAAGCTGGTGCTCGCCATAATGGTGGTGATGACAGCGCTGACGGTATGGATTTATATCGACAACCCCGTGGAAGACTGTGGATGCTTCGGTGATGCACTGGTGCTGAGCAACGGTGCGACACTGCTAAAGAACGTGGTGCTACTCTGTATGGCAACGCTGCTGGCATGGAAGCCGCTGATGATGCCACGCTTCATAAGTCTGAGGGTGCAATGGATGACGTACTACCTGGCGGTGGCGGCGATAATATGCATAGAGGCGTACTCGCTGTACTACCTGCCAGTAATAGACTTCCGACCATACAAGGTGGGTGCCAACATACCCAAACTGATGGAGATACCTGAGGGGGCAGAGCCTACGGAGTATGAGACGACATTCGTAATGGAGAAGGGAGGCGAGCAGAGGGAGTTTACGTTGGAGGAATATCCTGACTCGACGTGGACGTTCATAGACTCCAAGACGAGGGTGATAAAGGAGGGCTATGCGCCTCCGATACACGACTTCGAGATACAGGATGCTCACAGCGGCGAGGACATGACGGAGCAGATACTGACCGACAAGGGTTATACGCTGCTTCTCATAGCACCGCATCTGGAACAAGCGGATGACTCGCACTTCGGAGAGATAGACCACCTGTATGAGTGGAGCAAAGAGAAGGGGGTAGCATTTTACTGCCTCACAGCGAGCGGACGTAAGGGGATAGAACAGTGGATAGACCTCACGGGGGCGGAATATCCTTTCTGCAACGTGGATGAGACGACACTGAAGACGATGATACGTAGCAACCCTGGACTGATGCTGCTGAAGGGGGGAACTATAATGGGGAAGTGGAGTCATAACAGTCTCCCAAAGGGAGAAGAGCTCGCAGCTCTGTGAGGAGTTAGAGAAGGCCTCAATGGATACTAACAATAATAACACAATATAAAAACAACAACTTAAAAACAAAAACTAAAACTATGAGAAAGAAAATCGTGGCAGGTAACTGGAAGATGAACAAGAACCTGCAAGAAGGAGTGACACTGGTAGAGGAACTTGCTGAGATGGTGAAGGATCCTAACTGTGAGGTGGTGGTATGTACGCCATTCACACACCTTGCGACAGTGGCGGAGAAACTGAAGGGTACACCGATACAGCTGGGGGCACAAAACTGTTCGGACATGCCGAGCGGTGCCTATACCGGCGAGATAAGCGCCGAGATGATAAAGTCAACGGGGGCTACATACGTGATATTGGGGCACTCGGAGAGACGACAGTACTACGCCGAGACAGGAGAGGTGCTGCGCGACAAGGTGAAGCAGGCTCTCGCCAATGGGCTGAAGGTGCTGTACTGCGTGGGAGAGACACTCAGGGAACGTGAGGCTGCAAAGCAAAACGAGATAGTGAAGCGAGAGCTGGAGGAGAGCGTATTTAACCTCGAGGCGGAACAGTTTAAGAATATCGTGATAGCCTACGAACCGATATGGGCTATAGGCACGGGAAAGACTGCTACTGCGGAACAGGCGGAGGAGATACATCAGTTTATACGTGAGTGCGTGGCGGAACGCTATGGATATGCCATCGCCGAGGATACGACGATACTGTATGGCGGCTCATGTAAGGCAAGCAACGCTCCTGAATTGTTTGCAAAGCCCGACATCGACGGTGGACTGATAGGTGGTGCCTCACTCAAGGCTGCTGACTTTAATGGCATAATAGAAGCGTGGAAGTAAAAAGATGAAGAGACTGACAACCATATTCTGTTTGGCATTGGCGGCAATATATGCTGCCAATGCTCAGACATTTGTGGATGAACTGCGAAAGGACGTGCCTGGGCAGGGTAAGGTGACAGTGGAGCAGTCGAGGGAGATAGAGGATCTGGTGAATGGCAAACAGACACCAGCTACTACTCCGACGCCGACCACGCCGACGGTGCCTGCCAACACTACTACATCACCGACGCACGATACTCCGACAACGCCTGCTGGGCAGGAGACGCACGAGGACCAAAAACCTGATTCTGCTCGACGCACCCCTACCCCTATAACATCGGAGACGGAGGGCGAGACGACACCTCCTGACACGCGCAAGAAGATAATGCGACGTAGCTACAAGACGCAGGGATACAGGGTGCAGGTGTACTCGGGAGGCAACTCAAGGGCAGACCGTCAGAGGGCGGAAACGGCTGGGGCTGTGATGAAGTCAAACTTCCCCGACCAACCTATATACACCCACTTCTACTCGCCATCGTGGAAATGCCGCATGGGCAACTACAGGACACAGGCCGAGGCACAGGCGTATCTCGCAAAGGTACGTAAACTGGGATATCGACAGGCGTGTATAGTGAAAGGACCAATACAAGTAGCGTATTGATATGAAGTTTATTTCTTGGAACGTAAACGGACTGAGGGCATGTGCCGGAAAGGGCTTTGCCGAAAAGTTTGTAGAGATGGATGCCGACTTCTTTTGTCTGCAGGAGACGAAGATGCAGGCAGGACAGTTGGATATGGAGTTTCCTGGCTATGAGTCGTACTGGAACTATGCCGAAAAGAAGGGGTACTCTGGTACGGCGATATATACCAAGCATCACCCTATGAGTGTGAACTACGGTATGCAGTGGAAACTGGGTGACGTGGTGGAGGAGCATGAGCACGAGGGAAGGGTGATAACGCTGGAGTATGCTGACCTATACGTCATCACTGTGTATGTGCCTAATGCTCAGGATGAGCTGAGACGACTGGACTACCGCATGAGGTGGGAGGACTGCTTTCTGGACTATATAAAGGAATTGGACAAGGAGAAACCTGTAGTATTCTGCGGTGACCTCAACGTGGCACATGAGGAGATAGACCTCAAAAATCCGAAGACGAACCGCAGGAATCCTGGTTTTACTGATGAGGAGAGGGGCAAATTTACTACCCTACTCGATGCGGGCTTCAAGGATACCTTTCGCACGCTGCATCCCGAACAGCAAACATTCTCATGGTGGTCATACCGCTTTCATGCGAGGGAGAAGAACGTGGGATGGCGCATAGATTACTTCGTGGTGTCGGAAAGACTGATGCCAAAGGTACAGGAGGCTAAGATACATACTGACATAATGGGGTCGGACCACTGTCCGGTGGAGATGATAACCCTTTAACTCCTATAACTCCTAGAAAATTGCCGAGAAAAACTATAAAACCTACTAACTACCGCTGGGTGGTGTGCGTGATGTTGTTTGTAGCAACGATGATCGCGTACATGGATCGTCAGGTGCTGTCGCTAACGTGGAAGGACTTTATCGCGCCACAGTTTGCATGGACAGACGCAGACTATGGTGTAATCACTGCTTTTTTCTCTATCACATACGCTGTGGTGATGCTCTTCGCCGGAAAGTTTATAGACTGGCGCGGAGTGAAGTCAGGCTACACCTGGGCAGTAGCGATATGGAGCCTCGGCGCCATGATGCACGCCTTTTGCGGTGTGGCGACATGCGGACTGCTCACGGGAGAGTGGTTTGTGGGGTTTGACGGGGCAAGAGAGACACTGCACGATGCTGCCACGGTGATGCTACCCATAAGCACGGTGAGCATATATCTCTTTATGGTATGCCGCCTGGTGCTCGGCATAGGACAGGCAGCAAACTTCCCTGCCGCCATAAAGGCCACGGTGGACTATTTCCCGAAGAAAGACCGTGCCTTTGCCACCTCCATATTCAACGCTGGTGCTTCGGTGGGTGCACTGCTGGCACCACTGTCAATACCCCTGATAGCGAGCCACTTCGGATGGGAGACAGCATTTCTCACGGTAGGAGCACTGGGATATGTCTGGATGATAGTATGGCTCATATTCTATAAGAGCCCGCAGAAAAACAGCAGGGTAAACCAGAGCGAGTTTGAGTATATATACCAGGATGAGGACGAGGAACTCACCAACCAAGGCATAGTAGATGAGGGTCCGCGTATGAGCATAAGGAAATGCCTGACATACCGTCAGGCATGGGCATTCATCTTCGGTAAGTTCATGACAGACGGCGTATGGTGGTTTTTCCTTTTCTGGACACCAGCATACCTATCCGACCAATATGGCTACTCCTCAGACTCCAACATGGGTATGACACTGATAGTGGTGCTGTACCTCATCACGATGCTGAGTATAGCAGGTGGCTATCTGCCGACGTACTTCGTAGATCGTTACTCCAACAAACCATATCAGGCGAGGATGAAGGCGATGTTCTACTTCTCATGCATACAGCTGATAGGATTTATGGCACAGCCACTGGGCGACGTGTCACCATGGCTACTCGTATTTGTCATCGGCGTACTGGGGGCAGGACATCAAGCTTGGTCGGCAAACATATTCTCAATGGTGGGCGACCTCTTCCCACGCAGGGCAGTAGCCACCGTAGTAGGTCTCGGCGGCTGTGCAGGCGGTGTGGGGTCATTTCTCGTCAATATCGGTTCGGGTTCGCTGCTATCGTATGCAGAGGAGATGGGCGAGCTGTTTACCTTCCTCTCATATACAGGCAAACATGCTGCATACATGATAATATTCTGTATCTGTGCCATAGCATATATCATAGGATGGATGGTAATGAAACTGATGGTACCAAGGTACACCCCCGTGGTAGTAAAGCAAACAAAGGAAGAAATGGTAAAAAAAAGTTAAATAGCAAAGCGGAGCCAATCGTTTATTCCAAACTATCAATATAATTTAGTAACTTTGCATTTGTACGTGTATGCGTAGCAGATAACTAAATACAGAATAAATCTAATAATCAAAAAATATTTAAAATCTAAACAATGAGTTCTTCTGTAACAACAAACAAAATGACCAACTGGCGTTGGGTCATGTGTGCGATGCTATTCTTCGCAACAACGGTGAACTACATGGACCGTCAGGTACTGTCGCTTACCTTCAAGGAGTTTATCCAACCCGAGTTTCACTGGACAGACAGTGACTATGGTACGATAACCGGTGTATTCTCAATCTGCTATGCAATATTCTGTCTCTTCGCAGGCAAGTTCGTTGACTGGATGGGTACCAAGAAGGGTTATCTCATCGCCATCGTGGTATGGTCACTTGGTGCTGTGATGCATGCAGCTTGCGGATGGGCTACAGTACAGATGGTGGACGGTATCAGCGACACTTCACTGCTTAAGGAGATTGGAGAGGCCATGGCTGCTCCAGGTGCAGACGCAGCAGCAGTGATGGCGAAATTCAACGTTACATCAAACACGTTGCTCGCTGTCAGCAGCATTTCTGTATGGCTGTTCCTCATATGCCGTATGATACTCGGTCTCGGTGAGGCAGGCAACTTCCCTGCTGCCATCAAGGTGACTGCAGAGTATTTCCCTAAGAAAGACCGTGCTTTTGCTACCTCTATATTCAACGCTGGTGCATCAGTAGGTGCCCTCGCTGCTCCTGCTACCATACCACTTCTTGCTAAGTCGCTGGGATGGGAGATGGCATTTATCATCATCGGTCTCTTGGGCTTCGTATGGGCTGGCATTTGGTTATTCGTATATGACAAACCAGCAGAGTCAAAGTTTGTCAACGAGGCAGAGCTGCGCTACGTCAACCAGGATGAAGAGAATGAGGCAGGTGCCAATGTACAAGCAGAAGAGAAGCAGCTAAGCTTTGCTAAGGCATTCACCTACAAGCAGACATGGTCATTCGCTTTCGGTAAGTTTATGACCGACGGCGTGTGGTGGTTCTTCCTCTTCTGGGCTCCTGCATACTTCCAGGATCAGTTTGGCCACAAGGCGAGCGACCCAATGGGTATAGCACTCATCTTCACACTGTATGCTATCGTGACGTTCCTCTCACTCTTTGGTGGTTATCTGCCAAAGCTCTTTGTAGAGAAGAAGGGTATGAATCCTTATCAGGGACGTATGCTCGCTATGCTTATCTTTGCCTTCTTCCCTGTGCTAGCACTCTTTGCACAGCCACTCGGCGACTATTTCCAGAGTGCATGGTGGCCAGCTATCATCATCGGTCTGGTAGGTGCCGGACACCAGGCATGGTCAGCAAACATATTCTCTACAACGGGTGATATGTTCCCAAAGAGTGCTGTTGCTACAATCACAGGTATCGGCGCCATGGCAGGCGGTATCGGTTCGTTCCTTATCAATAAGGGCTCCGGCGTACTCTTCGACTATGCTGCCGGTCAGGGCGAGGCATTCCAGTTTATGGGCTTCTCTGGCAAGCCAGCAGGCTATATGATAGTATTCTGCGTATGTGCCGTAGCATACCTCATCGGCTGGTCAGTAATGAAGATGCTCGTACCTAAGTACAAGCCAGTGGTGATTGACTAAAGGATAGAGTATAAAGTCTTATAGTATAAGGCATAAGGTATAAAGTAATCTCCCTTGTTGCTACTGCAGCAAGGGAGATTTTATATAGTTGTCAAGGCTCTGGCAGACCTCCGATGAAAATTCTATTCCAGAGGCTACCAATTGTGGCATGTGTTGCCATATTAGGTTATTTGTGCTTGCTTCCATGTTATATAGTGCATAGCAGAAGCCAGCATTGAAGTTGTCACCTGCGCCTATCGTGCTGACTGTTTTCACCTGGGGTACGGGGAAAGTTTGTTTGCCCTGAGGAGTAAACACCTGCACGGGGTTTGCTGCATCAGTATATATCAAAGTGTCACACAGACCACGTACGCGATTGTAAGCCTCCTCGCCTGTGGTAATGCCATAGAGTATACTAAAATCCTCTGATGAGCCCCTTACTATGGTTGCAAGGCGCATATTATCCTCAATGCTTGCAAGGAGCTGTGGTATCTCCTCTTTATGAGATGCACGGAAGTTTATGTCATAATAGAGTATGGCACCCCTCTCCTTAGCGGTATGAAGAAAATGACTCACATAATCGCGCAGTATGGGGTTGATGGCAAAGTAAGAGCCAAACAACACTATGTCGTCTTGCTTAATGAGGGGCATCTTGTCAGGCAACTGAAGAGCGGCATGGTCTTTATAGAACTGATACTCTGCATCGTTACAGGCATTAAGGAATGCCAATGATACGTGCGACTTTGTGCCCTTATGTCGATATACATAATTCGTATTCACCCCATTATCCCTGAGGAAATGAGTAATGATATCACCTACGTGGTCATCGCCTGTCTCAGTCACCATGAGGCAGTCAGCCCCGCTGCGTCCGAGAGATATCATGGCATTGAATGCTGAGCCGCCAGGTACTGCCTTAAGGGGTTGGTCGTCCTTGAAGATGATGTCATAAACTGTTTCGCCGAGTCCGATGATCATAGTAAAAAAAGGGGGGGGGTAGTAGCTATAGTGACTATAGTATCTATAGTAACTATAGTTTTTAAAAAAGAGAAACCCCTTGAAGAAAATCTCCAAGGGGTTTCATTATTTTGTTTTTTAAGTTATTCTCTAAGAATTGAATTACTTAGTAGTGTCGTTGAAGATAGCTACGCGGTTGAACTCAACCTCGTCGAAGAGCTTGTCAGTAGCGCCAAGACCCTCAGTCTCGAGACGGTCAGCAGCGATCTTATACTTCTTAACGAGCATATCCTTAACTGCTGCAGCACGCTGCTCAGAGAGCTTCTGGTTCAGCTCAGCGTTGCCTTCTGGTGAAGCGTAGCCAGAGATCTTAACCTTAGCGTCCTTGTTGTTCTTCATATACTTAGCGATCATCTCAACGTTAGCCTCCTGAGCCTTGTCGATAACTGACTTACCCTGACGGAAGATAACTGATGGCTGGAGGTTAGCAGCCTTAGCCTCAACTACTGGCTTGTTCTCGCAGTCAGCAAGAGCCTTCTTCAGCTGAGCGATCTGAGCGTCCTTCTGAGCGTTAGCGTTGTTAGCTGCGTCGAGGTCGCCACGAAGACCGTTGATCTGTGCGTTGAGAGCGTCGATCTCAGCCTGGTCACGGAGCTGCTCGATAGCGAAGTTGTGAGTACCGTTAGAAGTTGGGAGCTTGTAGATGATACCAGCCTTCAGGTCGAGGTTAGCACGGTTGAGGTTGTACTGGAATGGAGTAGCAAATGCTGCTGAACCATAGCCCTGCATCATGTAAGTGATAGAAGGCTCAACAAATGCCTGCCACTGCTTCTTAGAACCGAAGTTGTAAGCTACCTCAAGACCTGCCTTAGAGTTGATAGCGTTGGTGTGGTTGCCATAGAAAGCGTGTGTCCAACCGAAGCCATAAAGAGCGATGAACTCAAGAGCACGTGGCTCACCCTTGTAACCAGCGAAGATGTTGTTGAGGTTGAAAGTACCGAGGAGGTTTACGTCAAGACCAGAAACCACCTTCTTGTTGTACTTGTTGATCCACTTACAAGCGTCCTCTGTAGAGTGTACGTTGAAACGAGCAACACCCTCAGCACGGAGACCGAAGATAGGAGTGAAGTTCTTACCTACGAGGATAGTAGCTGTAGGGTTGAATGCTGAGAAAGCACCCTGATTCTGCTTTGAAGCCTTTGTCTCAGCACCAAGAGCACCACCAACATAAACGTTGTCAAGAGCCTTAGAAGCTGTAACTGCAGTCTTCTGTGCGCTAGCTGATACTGCTATAGCAGCAGCAGCGATAAACATTGCAATCTTTTTCATTGTTTTTGTAAAAAATAAAATAATAAGTTGTTTTGTTGAATTATCTTTGCTTTAAAATATATCCGCTATTCGCTTGTTTGATGATATTTTTTTGTTGTTATATTTGTTGTATGCTCAGGGAGTCAAGTTTTTCTAAGTACGTAGTTAGCCTATACTCCTTTGCATTTTACACTGCAAAATTACTTGAAACCTTTTAATTGCACAAAAGTTTTTTCACGAATAAGCAAAGAGACGTTAATTTCTTGATATTTATCAAGTATGTGTACGTTTACGTTAGTTTTTCCATAAATATTTATTAACTTTGCAAGCATCAACGAGCTCAAGTAGATAGGAGTTAAAGGACTTGAGCTCATACGAAACTTTACACACATTATTTATAATACACGCGCGTGAAAACTATCAAGAGATTTATTCCCGACGTCATCGTCGTAATGCTTTTTGCATTGATTTCATTTGCCTACTTCTATCCAGCTGACATAGAGGGACGCATCCTTTACCGTCATGACTCCAGTGCCGGACGAGGCATGGGGCAGGAGATTGGTGAATATAGAGAAAAGACGGGCGAGCTGTCACGCTGGACTGGTTCTGTCTTCAGCGGCATGCCGACTTATCAGAGTGCTCCCTCATATAAAAGTGCCAGCAGCCTGTCAAGCATTATCGACGCCTACCACCTATGGTTGCCTGAGAATGTGTGGTATGTCTTTGCATACCTCCTGGGGTTCTATATCATGCTTCGTGCCTTTGACTTCCGTTGGTATCTTGCCACGCTGGGCGCCGTAGTGTGGGCTTTCAGCAGTTATTTCCTCATCATCATAGCAGCAGGTCATATATGGAAGGTGATGGCACTTGCCTATCTTCCGCCTATGATAGCAGGTATATTGCTTGCCTATAGAGGGAAATACTTGGCAGGACTTGCCGTAACGGGTATCTTCACGGCGTTTGAGATAAATGCCAACCATGTGCAGATGACCTATTACTACCTCTTTATCATACTGTTCCTTGTGATAGGTTTCCTTGTTGATGCCATACGTCAAAAGCGCCTCGTGCACTTCCTCAAGGCCTCAGCAGTGTGTGCCATTGGAGGATTGTTAGGCATTGCTGTGAATATATCCAACCTCTACCACACATGGGAATATCAGAAAGAGTCCATGCGAGGCAAGAGTGAACTGGTGAAGGCTGACACAGACAACCAGACCTCCAGCGGCTTGGAGCGTGACTACATCACGCAGTGGAGCTATGGCATAGACGAGACATGGACACTGCTAGTACCCAACACCAAGGGCGGCTCGAGCATGACAGCAGTGAGCGACTGTGCTGCTGCAAAGGAGAAGGGCGACCCGATGTATATGGACATCTACCAGCAGATGGGACAGTACTGGGGCGATCAGCCCGGAACATCAGGTCCTGTGTATGTAGGTGCCTTCGTCCTGATGCTCTTTATCCTTGGCTTGTTTATAGTCAAGGGCAGCATAAAGTGGGCATTGCTCGCCGCTACCGTGCTGAGCATCATGCTCTCATGGGGCCACAACATGATGTGGCTCACCGACCTCTTCATCGACTATGTGCCGATGTACGCCAAGTTCCGCACCGTGGCATCCATCCTCGTAATAGCAGAGTTCACCATACCATTGCTCGCCTTGCTTGCACTCAAGAAAGTCATAGACGAACCTGACAGTGTATCAACAACCATCAAGGGAAAGAAGATAAACTGGCTCTATGTAAGCTTTGCCATCACAGGTGGCATCTGTGTATTGTTTGCCTTGATGCCTACCCTGTTCTTTGATAGCTTCGTTAGTTATGCAGAGAAACGAGCTCTCGGTCAGATACCACAGGAGGAACTCGCTCCGCTGCTCGCAAATCTTACTGAGATACGCATTGCGACTTTCGTCAGCGACTGTTGGCGTTCGTTCTTCATCATCCTTGTATGTACCGCCGTTGTGGTGCTCTATCGCATGAAGAAGCTCCCTGCCATTGCTATGGCATGTATCATCACCCTCGTATGCCTCTTCGATATGTGGCAGGTGGATAAGCGTTACCTCAATGACGGCATGTTCGTAAGCAACACCATCCGCACTGCGCCTATCGAACCGACAGAGACAGACCAGATAATACTGCAAGACAAGTCACTCGATTATCGTGTGCTCAACCTTGCCGGCAACACATTCAATGAGAATGAGACCAGCTATTTCCATAAGTCTATCGGAGGCTATCATGCAGCCAAACTGCGCCGCTATCAGGAACTCATCGAGGCTCATATCTCGCCTGAGATACAGAAGGCATTTGGCGCAATCGTTGAGGCGCAGGGCGACATGACTCAGGTGAAGGGCGACAGCGTGATGCCTGTCATCAACATGCTCAACGCCAAGTACTTCATCATGCCACTGCAGGGTGGCAAGACCGCTCCGCTTGAGAATCCCTACGCTATGGGCAACGGCTGGTTTGTCGATGAGGTGCAGTTCGTGGATAATGCCAACGCAGAACTCGATGCACTTGGCAAGATAAACCTGCACACCACAGCTGTGGCAGACAAGAAGTTTGAGAGTACGCTCAAAACAGCTGTTAGGCAAGATTCCCTCGCTTCTGTCCAGATTACCTCTTATGCTCCTAACGAACTGCACTATGACGTAAGCTCTGCCAAGGGCGGAGTAGTGGTGTTCTCTGAAGTCTATTATCCAGGTTGGACATGCACCGTTGACGGCAATCCTGTTGAGATAGGCAGGGTAAACTACGTACTGCGTGCCATCAGCGTACCAGCAGGTTCGCACAAGGTGGTGATGGAGTTCCGTCCAAAGAGCATAGAGACAACGGAGACAGTCGCCTACACCGCCCTTGCGCTTCTTGTTGCGTGTGTTCTTTGCATTATCTGTATGCAAGTATGGCGTAAGAAGAAGTAAAAGAATATAAGAACTTAGTTACAACAAAAAATTAGCTAGTTAATTTGAGTTCAGTGCTTTCTAAAGATAATGTAGATGATAACCGGTGCACCGAATATGGGTGTGACAGCATTCAGCGGAATGATGATGTTCTCGGGCAGTTGGCAGATGATGTTGCAAAGCAGGGCTATCGAAGCACCGCAAAGCATGGTGGAGGGCAGCAGCACCGTGTGGTCGGAGGTGCGCACGATGAGGCGTGCTATGTGGGGCACGGCGAGTCCGATGAAGGCAACAGGACCGCAATAGGCTGTTGCTGTGGCAGTAAGAATGCCTGTTACTATGAGCAGCCAACGTCGTACAGACTTCGTGTTGATGCCAAGGTTGGTGGCATAGCCCTCGCCAAGAAGCAGGGCATTGAGAGGTTTGATGAGCAGGATGCTGAGCAACAAGCCCAGAATACTGACAATAGAGAAAAACGGTAGTTGCGAGAGGGTGACATCAGAGAAACTGCCCATGCCCCACATGACGTAGCTATGCAGGTTGTCGGCATTGGCAAAGATGTTGAGCAACATGACGATTGACGAGGCAAGATAGCTCACCATGATACCTACGATGAGAAGCATAATACTGCTCGAAATCACCGATGAAACCGCCAAAAGTAGAAAAATGATGAGCAGTGCACCGAGGAAGGCGCCAATGACAACGGCGACGGAGCCGATAAACTGAAAACTGAAAGTTGAAAACTGTGAACTGTCAACTGCAATGACTCCGCCAGTGATGAGCATCACAAGTGCCACACCCACGCCGGCACCGTTGGCGATACCAAGTATTGACGGACCTGCAAGTGGATTGCGAAAGGTTGTCTGAAGCAACAAACCCGATATGGCGAGGTTGGCACCGCAGAGCATTGCCGTTATGGTTTGCGGCACTCTCACCTCCATAACGATATACCTCCAACTCTCCTTCTCTACCTCGCCGCCTGTCAGCGCATTCCACACCTGCTCTGCTGGAATGTCAACAGAGCCGCAGAGCATATTTGCTAAAAATAAAAGGGCAAGGAGGAAACACAGACTCACCCCTAACCCCTCTCTCGCAGAGAGGGGAACAAATAGTGTTCGTAGTTTGTTCACGACATATTTAGGTCTCATTGGGATTTTTGTAGTTCCTCCCCTCTCTCACAGAGAGGGGCTGGGGGTGAGTCTTTTATAATAACGCAACTCGTAGTCTTTAAGTACGTCAGGATGCAAAATCTTGACATAATCCTTCAGCAGCAGGTTGGGGTGAAAAGGTGTTTCCTCATAGAAAGGCACGAGGCTGAGGTTGCAGTGATAGACGCCACAGTTAGCGTTCCTAAATGCCTTCATCTTGCTATAGCCATCCCACTCCTTCGCCAGTTGCTCGCTGGTGATGTCTATAGCCTGGTTGTACTTGAACATCCACACGTCAGCCTGCTGGGCACGGTCAAACACCACCTCTGGCGACATGGGCACACTGCCTGAGGTCTTCTCATCCTTAAATATATAGTCAGCGCCAGCATCGGCGAGCAGTCTGCCGACGGTGCTCTCTGCACCTGCCACATACCATGTGCTGCCATACTTCTTTTCTGTCACCACGGTGGGTCTGTTCTTCACATCGCCCACGA
The DNA here is from genome assembly GCA_946187445.1 of uncultured Prevotellaceae bacterium. Lineage (GTDB taxonomy): Bacteria > Bacteroidota > Bacteroidia > Bacteroidales > Bacteroidaceae > Prevotella. The sequence goes on along the minus strand of CAMHQF010000002.1, from coordinate 16,844 downwards.
GCGACTTTGTAGCATTATAGTCGGCCTCAACGGCTTGGAAAAGGCTGCGCGCCTCTTGCTCCTTGCCTATCAGCATACCATAGAATATCATCCACTCTGCCCTGCCCAAGGCGCTGTTCTCCATGTAGTCGGCACATTCTATGATGGGTATGCCCAGTTTGCCCAGTTTGCCGTAGCTACCAGCATTTTCAAAGGGTGAGAGCAGTATGGCATCAGGGTTGAGGTCTATAATCTTCTCTATATCAGGATTGATGCCCAGTCCGCAGTCCACTATCCTACCCCGCTTTGTATCCTGATGCACCTTGTCGAGATATATGTACTCCAGATCACAAACGCCCTTGATGGCATCGTAGCCACCCAGTTCGTCAATCAGACTGGTGTGTACCGAGGTATATACTACGGCTTTCTGCAAAGGTGTGCGTATCAACTCTCCCTGAGGCAAGCCTTCTGGTACCTCAGCATCGCGAGGGACGAGGACATAACGGTGGAGTACGGCATTATCCCTCCACGGGTCTGTCACTTCTGCCGCTACGTACCCATCGCCCTGCTTCAGCGTGAGCAACTTGGCATAGCGTAGCTCTATCTCTTCCTCATTAAAAGCAGCGGTGCCGCCGCCCTTGCAAGCCGCAAGGACTGACAGCACCGCCAAGGTTATTACGATACAAACCTGTTTCATTTATGAGAGTTTATTTGACAACTTTGCGAACAGAACCATCATTCATCTTTATTATGTTAAGACCCTTTGCTGCAACAGGAGTACGACGACCGAGGGCATCGAAGATGTTGTCAGATGTGGCAACATCAACATTCACTTCGTTCATGCCTGTAGGTGTCACGTCAACATTCTTTTCTGGCAGAGTCTCTGTTCCCTCAGCACCGAAGTTGTCGAAGCAGAAATAAGCAGGGGTGTTCATGCCATAGCTGCCGTTGTCAGAGCTTGTCAACTCGAAGCCGAGCTTCTTCACCTTACCGAGACCGCTGAGGTCAACGTAACGCCAGTCATTGATGATGTAGGCTGTAGATGCATCGCGAAGGTCAGCAAGGTAGTACTCCTTGGTGCCGATAGTCTTGTCGTTGGCATCATAGCCAGTGACGGTAAGCTTGAACCAGTCGCCCAGTCCGAACTTCTTGGCAAAGCCGTCGCCGTTGCTCATAGAGCTGTAAGCGTATGCTGAATTGGTAACATAGAAACCAGGAACCTCTGCAGGCTCGTCCGAAAGCACGGTAACATAGCATGGACCGTTGAACTCTGCTGCGTATGCCACGCCATAGTTGCTTGAGCCGTCATAGCCACCGCCGACAACGTTCTTCCACTGGTCAGCGAGGGTCTCGTACTTGGTGTCAGTCAGGTTAGCATAACCGAACCAGTACCAGTAGTCCCAGTCGTGCATGCAGCCAGTGGCAAACTCAAAGTCGCCGCTTGTAAACTCAGTACGGTCGTCATCATCCTCAGTGCTTACGCTCATGTGACCATCAGCAGGAACCTCAAGATTCTCGAAGTCAGCAACAGCCAATGGGAGGGTTACGTTCTTTTCTGGCAGAGTCTCTGTTCCCTCAGCACCGAAGTTGTCGAAGCAGAAATAAGCAGGGGTGTTCATGCCATAGCTGCCGTTGTCAGAGCTTGTCAACTCGAAGCCGAGCTTCTTCACCTTACCGAGACCGCTGAGGTCAACGTAACGCCAGTCATTGATGATGTAGGCTGTAGATGCATCGCGAAGGTCAGCAAGGTAGTACTCCTTGGTGCCGATAGTCTTGTCGTTGGCATCATAGCCAGTGACGGTAAGCTTGAACCAGTCGCCCAGTCCGAACTTCTTGGCAAAGCCGTCGCCGTTGCTCATAGAGCTGTAAGCGTATGCTGAATTGGTAACATAGAAACCAGGAACCTCTGCAGGCTCGTCCGAAAGCACGGTAACATAGCATGGACCGTTGAACTCTGCTGCGTATGCCACGCCATAGTTGCTTGAGCCGTCATAGCCACCGCCGACAACGTTCTTCCACTGGTCAGCGAGGGTCTCGTACTTGGTGTCAGTCAGGTTAGCATAACCGAACCAGTACCAGTAGTCCCAGTCGTGCATGCAGCCAGTGGCAAACTCAAAGTCGCCGCTTGTAAACTCAGTACGGTCGTCATCATCCTCAGTGCTTACGCTCATGTGACCATCAGCAGGAACCTCAAGATTCTCGAAGTCAGCAACAGCGAGAGGCTGTTCTACTGATAGAGTAACTGATGGTATGCGACCGAATACTGCAGTTTGGGATATAGCTGTGAAATTAGGTGCACGACCTGAGGTCTTTGATGTAGCACGGTGATTGCCTACAGGGTCACCGAAGCCACCTATACCCAGCACGCCGTCAGAAAGTTCGATGGTTGCCTCCGCCCAGTCTGTTGGTACGGTGAAAGTCACTGCCTGTGCTGTGGCAGTATTGGCAAAGGTATATTGGTTGCCCTTGCCGTTCTTAACGGTAAGGCCCTCAGAAACCTTCTTGTATGAAGCGAAGGCATTGAAGTTATGTATGCCAGCAAGTTTGTTAGCTGGGTGATACAGTCCTGAATACTGCACGGTTACGGCATCGCCCGGCTTTACACTTGTCACGACTTCTTCACCTACCTTAATGTCACGATGGCAAGGCTTTGCCGTCATAACCTGATAGACACTCTGTCCAGAGGCATTGGTAAGGCGAACGATGTTACGACCGAAGGTGAGACGCAAAGTGTAGCTGCCGTCAGCATTCTTTGTCACGCCATCTTCGCTGAAGCCAGTGTATGAAGCAGCATTAGTGCCTATCGTAGGGCGGGCCAACGTTACGGATGTAGCACCCTCAGGTGTGAAGGTGTAGTCATAACCCTCCTCTGTGTCGAGGTAATAGAGTACGTCACACTCTGCATCGACATTCTCCATTGACAGTTTGGTATCGATAGGTGCACCGCCTCCAAAAGGTGTAACAGTAGTTAAGTAGTCCTTATTGATAATGATGTTAGGGTTGATGCCTGTTGCCTGTTCACCAACGGTTACAACGAAGGCGGCAGTGTTCTCAGGCCATATAGCACCCCAATCGGCACCACCTATGAAGTCCTTTTTCTCAGCTCCACTGTACTGATCAAGGTGTATAGCATCATAGGTAACGAGCACTATCGCTGTACCGGTGCCTACGGCTGTCAGCAGTTCGTCCTCCACCTTTACTACGGAGTTGTCCGCCTGACCATTCAGGTTGACAACAGTGAAGTGGTAGTCTGGCTCAATGAAGTAGTTGTTGGTGATACTCTCTATGAGTTGCCAGTTGCGCATAGGCAGAATGTCGTAGGTGTCGCCCACGTTGTTGAGTTTCAGGTGTCCTGCAGGGTTGATGTTGAGAAACATATCGCCCACGTTGTATCCACCGTTGGAAGCCACGTCGTGGTCAACATATTTTGGATCCTTGGCAGTCATGTCAGCATCGGTGAATATGAGTTCTGGCACTTTAGTAGCATCTGTGCTCATGGTAAAGAGACCAGCATGTGTGAGTTTGCCCGTCTCGCTGACACGGTAGTTATATTGCTGCTTGTCAGCCAGTTTGAAGTTATAGACCTTGTTGCTACCCTCTGTGACAACACTCTCAGGTGCGACCTCTTTGAACTTCACGAAGTGGGCTGTCTTAATGCCGAGGAAAAGGTTGGCAGTTGCTGGCACGGTGATGCTGTATGCTACACTCATAGGAGCCTCAGCATTGATAGAAGCATTGAATGTTACAGTGCCAGAGTAGGTAGCAGGAAGATATCCCTCTGCCAGACGTGCCTCAGATGGTACGAGGTCGAGGTAATAGGTGTTTCCTGTGAACACCATGAACATCTTCTTACCTGTAGTGTACTCACCCATGGTGGTGTTTACTTCATCACCTTCCTTGGTTGTCACCTTGAGGTTGAATGTGTAGTCGGTGCCGTACTCCCAGCCGGTGTTCTTGACAGTGATTTCAGGAGAGTAGATGGCAAACGATGTGTGGTTGGCATCAACATCCACCTGAATGGTGCCCGATACAGTCTCACCGTCGGCAGCTGTTGCCGTCAGCAGATATGAACCGTCAGCAGCATCGAAGGTGTACTTGTTGCTTGTTGGCTCGCCAACTTCTACGCTCTCGCTCGTTGCCATATTGACAAACGACTTGATGAGCTTACTCTTGGCATTCATCGTCACCTCTATCTCGGTGGCGGACATGCTACTCACGCAGAGCAGCATCAATGCCATAATGCTAAGTAGTTTTTTTGTCATGATAGTACTTTGATTTCTTATGAATTTGGATTAATTGTGAACTTTATAAAGTTGTCCTTTTTTGAAGGGAGGAGTCAGGCGACGGCCCTGCACATCGTAGTAATAACTGCGAACTGTGAACTGTGAACCGTTAACTGCTTTCACTCCGCTATAGTGCTGTCCGTCAGGAGGTAATGCCAGGAAGTGTCCTGGGTTTACATACACTTTATGCTTGACTTGCAGCACTCCCTCCGGCGACCATTGGTACAGGTATCCCATACCCTCAAACGATGAAGCATCAGTGCCGTAGATATAGCCTGTGTAAGGGTTTACGTATATGCCGTATGGTTGTGACATGTCCTTGAAATCGGCAGACAGTGTGCCAGGCAGTGTTTCTTCCATTCCGCTTTGTCCGTTGCTGCCCATCACCTTCTTGGGGTCAATGGCGAGTTGGTTGAACTCATACTGTCCTGTGATATATGAGAAGGAAGAACCCACTGCAAGGAATTTCCCGTCAAGTGTAGTGCAGTTGTATGTCACAGGTTTGTCAAATTTCACAAAACATTCTTCACCACTGAGAGCTTTCTCGCAGTCGAATACCATGCCTGCAGCAGGTAACTCGTAGTAGTCGCCCGGCGAGTTGATGAGCAGATACTGTCCGCTCTGCGACATCTTGCCATACAGGTTGGGCACATGGGTGTCAATGGTTTTCTCCACCTCCATAGTCTCTGCATTGAGAATGCTAACGGTCGTTTCAAATTCATGATCCGTCTCTTGTGCTGCATATCCACCAGTGTTAGCAACAAACAAGTGCCCCTTATACAGTGCAATCCCCTCTGGCTCATAGCCCACTTCGGTAGCTGCCACTACTTTATAATTGGAAATATCTATCTTTGCTACAAAGCCTTTAGTGAAATATTTTGTCCCTTCCGTAGTGCCACATTCGTGTCCGTAGCTGGTTACATAGACGTACTCACCATCAGAACACAGTTTGCGGTTGTTTGGCACATCCTCCGTGGCAGCTACCGCTGTGCCATCGGGCTTCATGAACTGTACTATGTTCGACCAGTTTATAGCCACGGCAATGAGATTGTCGTTTATCTGAATTATGTCGTTAGGAGTGTCGCCGAGTTTGTATCCGTTCTTGTCGCGAAACCATTGGTTGCTCACAATGGCTCCATCCTCAAAATACGTCATGCGCCCGTTGTCAGCCTGCCACTGTCCTTCGTTCAGCACTATGATTTTCTCTTGTACCTGGGAAAAACAGCATACGGAGAACAGTATGAAGGCTATTGTCGTTATGTAAAATCTTTTGCTCATTATTCTTTATACTTTATACTCTATACTTTACACTCTCCTATATTCCAAAAGTCAATGTAAGTTTGTAGTTCCTCCCTGGCATGGGGTAGCGTGGAATGTGCTCATACTGCTCATCGAGCAGGTCGCACACTTCGAGACACATGCCCAATGTCGTTTTCTTTACCTGTCTTGTGTATGCAAGTTTCACGTCCACGTTGTTGTAGGCCTCCAATATATCGTTGGGGTCTGCATAGCTCCACATTCTTTCGCCAACGTGCAGGTATGACGTGGTAAACTGCAGTGTACGCCATGCAGCGATGGCAGTAATGCCCGTGGAAAAAGTCGGGGCATAGCAAATGGGCTTGTCGTATGTATCCTCGTCTGTGGGGTCAGTGCGGTTCACGTCATGCTGCCAGGTAATCGATGTAAGCAATGAGAACTGCCAATCGCCCGTATGATATCGTCCTTGTGCAGTGGCATTAAGTCCCCTGCAGAAGGTGTAGCCGTAGTTCATCATCGACCAAGTGTATGTACCCTTCATAGGCAGACATACTATGCGGTTCTCTATCTTGTTCCAATACACGTCGGCTTGCACCGAGGCGTTCCACCGTGGGGTGTCGTAGTGATATTCTGCACCTATGTTCCATTGTTTCGTGTACTCAGGCTTCAGGTTGCGGTTCCCCACCTGCGTATAGTAGAGGTCGTTCAGCGTTGGAGCACGGAAAATCTTCTTGTACCACACTCGCATGGTCAGTCCCTTCAGGGTGTATGCCAGTGATATGGTTGGAGTCCAGCGGTCCAGGGGGTCTGCCGCCCCCGCGTTGGCAAAGGTGAAGTCATGGTAGTGCTGGTGCAGCATTGATACGGCGGCTTGTATGTCGTGCCAGTTCATCTGGGCTGCTATAACCTGTTTTTGGTCCAGGCGGTGCACGTCATCAAATCTTTTCAGGTCTGCCTGCAACTTGCTGTAGCGCACGTCATAACTCGTTGAGAGCGAAAGCCATGACCAAGGCATGTAGCCATAGCATACCGCCCCATAGCCGTCCTCCTGCCTGTAGTGGTTATCCACCCTTGCCGTATTCTGGTTCTCAGGATATTTCGTACAGTAGCGCAGGTATTCGTTGGTGTATTTTGCGTTCACCTTGAAGCGGTGACGCTCCGCAAACTGTTTCTCATAACTTGCCTGAACGAAGAAGTCCCTATCCCACTCACGTGCCACGTTGATGTATTTGTCGCTAAGTCGGCGCACTATACCTCCGGGGCAGCCGCGCTCAGACTCATAATAATAGATGTGTGAGGAGAAGCCTCCATTGAACAATGCTCCCTCGATGCGCCCATAATGTATATCGCTATTAGCCCTTCGTCCTACGGTATCTTCATATTCCGAGTGATAACGGAAGGGATAGTCTCCCTCAGAGTATGTCCATTCACCATCAACAAATCCGCACCACCTGCGCCATTTGAACTGTGCATTAGCCTTCGCCATCCATGTGGTGAACGAGGCACGGCGCAACTGTACAGACAAGGAGTCGTTCGTAGGACGGCGAGTACGCATATACACCGTAGCACCTGACGCATATTCCGAAGCAGACTGACAGTTGTCCAGTTTGTTGGCATTGTATAGAGAAACGCTCTCCATGCTTGACAGTGAGAACTTTCCCAAATCCACCGTGCCGTTCTGCGCATTCGTGATGCGTATTCCGTCTAAATATATGCCCACATGCTGAGCGCCCATGGAGCGCACGTTGATGGTCTTCAGTCCGCCCAATCCGCCATAGTCCTTTATCTGCACACCGGCAAAATACTTCAGAGCATCAGCCACCGATGTCGTTGATAGTGCCTGGAGGTCTTCTCCACGCAGTGTCTGCGATGTAGCTATAGGTCGTTTGCCATATACTTCCACATTCTCCAAATGCTGAATGGAGTCAATGCTCTGTGCTGAGGCTATTACAGACAAAAGTAACAACGGCAGGCACAACAATGCCCACCTACATGTAGATGTTATAAGAAGTTTCTTTCGTTGCATACCTAACCCACGAGGACTACAAACGTATCGTCATCACAGAGGCAGGTCTTCTGACTTTTCTCGGGGGGTATAACTCTGGCTTCGCCTTCCCACTCAATTGAGCAGTGGCTGTGGCCACCCATAATGAGAATTACAGCTGCGGGACAGTTGAGGATTCGCACCTCATTCCCATTTTAATAACCCCGTCGTGGGGTTAACCTCTGCTGTTATATATTAAATAAGGTGGAAGGAGTTATTCCTTCATTGCCTTGATTTTTTCCTTTGTAAGGTTCAGCTCATCGCGCAGTTTCTCAACCTTACGGTTCATCTCGTCGATGAGGCTGTTGCCTTTTTTGCTTGACGAGGTAAGGAACAGGAGGTTGTTCTCATATGTTTCCAACTCCTGCTTCATATCGTTATATCGGCGCTGCATCTTTTGCAGTTCGCTATCCATAGCACCTTCGCCACGTTTAACTACCTCCTTGAGATTGTCCTTAAAGGCATTGAGACGACGATTGGCACGACTCTTGTTGAGTTTCTTGTAGAGCACATCAAGAGTGTCATGATAGTCACGGAACAGTTTATCCTTTTCCTTGAATGGCACGTGACCGGTCTGATTGTACTCCTCTGTGAGTGCCTGCATCTCTGCCTGCAGGTCCTCCACCTCTGCTTCGATGAGTGCTTTCAGTTTCTCAACTATGCTTTGTTTCTTTTCCAGATTCTCCTGCTGCTGTGCACGTTCTGTTGAACCCGATGCATTGCGAGCCTCAAAGAACTTGTCACAGGCTGCACGGAAGTCGCTCCATAGTTGCTCACCAACTTTTCGCGGAGTCATGCCTATCTCCTTCCATTCCTTCTGCAGTCCTATGAGCTTGTCGGCGGTAGCCTTCCACTCGGTACTGTCAGCAAGTTCCTGTGCCTTTTTAACTATCTCTTCCTTCTTGGCGATATTCTCGGCATAGGTACTCTTCAGCTGTTGGAAGAAGTCATTCTTTGCCGTAAAGAACTGATCGCAGGCGGTACGGAAGCGTTCGAATATCTTCACATTCATCGCCTTTGGAGCGAAGCCTATGGTCTTCCATTCTGCCTGTATGCCTATGATTTCCTTTGCCTTCTCCTCCCATTCAGCGACGGTCTTGAGGGCGTCGGTGGCTATCATCTCCACCTTGTCGCACAGCTCGCTCTTCTTCTGGAGGTTTTCTTCCTCTTTTTGGTGTATTGCTTCGAAGTGGTCAGCATGGCGTTTGTTTATCACCGTACTTGCCTGTTTGAAACGCGTCCATACCTCTTCGCGCAGGTCTTTAGCTACCGGACCTATCTCGCGGAACTGATTGTGCAGTTCCTGAAGTTGGTGGAAGGCACTTACCACATCCTCCTCGTCAGCAAGTTTCTCTGCTGCTTCGCATAGCGCAGTCTTTGCCTCAAGATTTTTCTTGAAGTCGTACTCGCGCGCTGCAAAGTTCATCTTCAACAGATCATAGTACTGCTCCTGCACCAGTTTATAGTTATTCCACAGTTCTGTGGCATTTTCTGCTGGTACAGCCTTTATCTCTTTCCATTCATCCTGCATAGCCTTCACCTCCTGATAGTTGGCTGCAGCCTCTTCAGGTGTTGTGGCAAAAGACTTTATCTTCTCAATTATTTCCTGCTTACGCTTCAGGTTTTGCTTCTTTTCTGCCTCCAGTTTCTCGGCTTCCTTCTGCTTGCGTTCCTTGAGCAGTGCCATCTCGGCTTTGAAGGTTTCCTCTGTAGAGTCAGGGGCTGCCACATATTGCATAGGGTCGCCGCCTGCCTCTATATAAGCCTGCTGGGCTGCCTCACGCTCTGCATTGAGCAGATGGTAGTATGCCATCTTGAGGTGCTCCACCTCGGCACGCTGTATCTCTTCCTCGCCGTGAGCCAATTCTTTGATGCGTTCCAGTACTTCTTCCTTCGTAGCGTAAAGGCGCTTCTCTGCATTCTGCTGTTCGTTCTGCGCCGTGTCTTGAGAGTCAATCATATTATTCCAATTTACTAATTTACCAATTTACAGATTGTCGAATATTGATTCGTCAATTTGTCAATTTGCTAATTTGTCTTGCAAAAGTAAGCAAAAGAATCGGTTCTGCCAAACTTTTGCTGCAATTTTATAAAAAAAGTATTGTCGAGTAAAATATTTTTCGTAAATTTGCAAGCAAACTTCAACTATCAATCAATCTATGGGAACTAAGTTCGTTACAATGGGTGAAATCATGCTGCGCATGACGCGCCCCAACTATCAGAGAGTCATACAGGGTCGCACTTTTGACGGCTATTATGGTGGCAGTGAGGCCAACGTCGCCGTATCATTGTCCATGATGGGTGACGAGGTGGACTATATCACACGTCTGCCCAACAATAATCTGGGCAATGACTGTCGCAACGAACTGCGCAAATACAACGTTGGCACGGACAATATCATCTGGGGTGGTACACGTCTGGGTAAGTATTTCTTTGAGCAGGCAGCCGCCGTGCGTGGCTCCAGCATATACTATGACCGTGAGCACTCCTCGCTCATGTCGCTGCGTTCCCACATGATATACTGGCCCGACATCCTGAAGGGCGCTCAGGCTTTTCATTGGTCCGGCATTTCTTGTGCTCTGTCCGAGAGTGCCAGCGATGCCACCCTTGAAGGTCTCGACGAGGCATTGCGTGCAGGCATCCACACCTCGTTTGACATCAATTACCGCAAGAACCTATGGAAATACGGTATGGAGGCCATGGACGTCCTCGTACCAGCAGCAAAGCGTTGTCACATCATCTTTGGCGATACTGTCGAGATGCAGATGCTCGTAGGTCAGAAGTTGCCGCCATTTGAGGCGATGTCAGCAGACTACAAAATGGATATCGCTGGCTATGAGAAGTTCTTTGAGGCTGCACAGAAGAAGTACCCCAACTGCCGTCACTTCGTCATGGCGATACGCAATGTGGTGAGTGCCAACCACCATTTCCTCACGGGCATGACATTCTCCGACGGACAGTTGTATCATACGGGCATCATAGAGATTGAGCCCGTCCTCGATCCTATGGGTGTGGGTGACGCCTTTATCGCCGCATTCCTCCATGCACACTTCCGTTGGAAGGGCAAGCACCAGCGTCAGCTCGACTATGCCCTCACTGCCAGCGCCATGAAGAATACCATCATGGGTGATTTCAATCTCCTCACCGAGCAGGAAGTCATCGATGCAGGCAACGAGTTTTATAAGAAAGGTATCTTCAAGGAGGCTATCGCACCGATACTTGTTTAATCGGTATATCTTCCGTTTAAGTTCCATCTCAATGAACAATACTATGGGGTCTCCCTCGCAGTACTTCGCTCGTCAGCAGTTGCTGTTGGGTAGCGAGGCTATGGATCATATAGCTCACGCCAAGGTCATCATCTTTGGCACAGGGGGTGTAGGAGGATGGTGCGCCGAGTGCCTTGTGCGCAGCGGACTATGCCATCTCACCATAGTCGATTCAGACTGCATCAGCATCACCAACTGCAATCGCCAGGTGATGGCGACATCACAGACTATAGGCGAGGTAAAGGTTGAAGTCCTGCGTCAGCGTCTGCTCGAGATTAATCCACAGGCTAATATCACCGCCATACAGCAGACCTACAGTGCCGAGACGAAGGATGGCTTTCACCTTCAGGACTACGACTACGTCATCGATGCCATCGACAGTCTCAAGGACAAGATACAGCTCATCATGCATGCCACCTCCATACCTTCTCTCACCCTCTTCTCCTCCATGGGCGCAGCACTGCGCACCGACCCCTTCGCTGTCAAGACAGCAGAGTTTTGGAAGGTACGCAATGACACCCTCGCAGCCATTATGCGCAAACGCATGCGACAGCGCGGGCTGATACCTCAAAAGAAGTTTATGTGCGTATATAGCGACGAACTCCCCCAACCTAATCGCGGCAATACCGATGAGACATGTTCCTACAAGGCACAGGTCAATGGTACCATGTGCCACGTCACTGCCATATTCGGTTTCTCACTCGCCGGACTGCTGATAAATGATATCATAACACCAAAGGGGCAATAACAGTGAGGCATGCGAGAGAAATGGGTAAATATAAAAGTATGCTAAAACTTTTGCAGTATGAAGTTTTTTGCGTACTTTTGCAGGACAATTGCAAAAAAATAGGATGCCATTATCCCTATAATGAATCGTAAGGTACGCAAAATATTCAATATCGTCACTCCGCTCGTACTGGGTGGAGCCATTTTGTATTGGATGTACCGTGGCACAGAGTGGAGCACCATCGAACATGTGCTGTGGCACGAGATGAACTGGTGGTGGATGCTCGCCTCTTTCCCCTTCGGTATATTAGCGCAGATGTTTCGTGGATGGCGATGGAAACAAACATTAGAACCCCTCGACGAGCATCCTCGCACCTCTACCACCATATACTCCATCTTCATCTCCTATGCCGCCTCGCTCCTCGTACCTCGCATCGGCGAGTTCACCCGCTGTGGCATATTGCGTCGCTGGGAGGGCACATCCTTTCCAAAAGCATTAGGCACGGTGGTGACGGAACGCGCCGTCGATTCGCTACTTATACTCATCATCACCATGATGGTATTCATTGCCCAACTGCCTGTTTTTATCAGTTTCTTCGATAAGACAGGCACGCGGTTCGACCAAATCTTTTCTATGTTTAGTACCACCGGCTACATAGTCACCCTGTTGTGCGCACTGATGGCATTCATGTCGCTTTACATCTTCCGTAAGAAACTCGCTTTCTATGACCGAGTGAAAGCTACGCTGCATGGCATACTCGATGGCATCATGTCACTACGTAGCGTAAAGAATGTGCCGCTGTTCCTCTTTTACAGCATCGCCATCTGGGCAACCTACTTCCTGCACTACTACCTCACCTTCTTCTGTTTCGAGGAAACATCACATCTGGGACTCACCTGCGCAGCCGTCACGTTCATCGTAGGCTCCATCGCAGTACTCGTGCCCACTCCCAATGGTGCAGGCTCCTGGCATTTCGCCGTCAAGACCATGCTCATACTCTATGGCATCAGCGAACCCACTGCCCTGTTCTTCGTTCTCATCGTCCACACCGTGCAGACCGCACTCGTTGCCCTGCTCGGAGTGTTTGGCATAGTCGCCCTAAACTCTAAACTCCCCTATCACTCCTAAAATATTTCTCATTTGCAAAAAGTTCGTCCTAAAAAACATCTCGGGCAGCATTTCCTCACTGACCTCTCCATTGCCCACCGCATCGCCGACACCGTCGATGCCTATCCTGACATACCAGTACTCGAGATAGGACCCGGCATGGGTGTTATGACCCAGTATCTTATCACTAAACCACGTGAGTTTAAAGCAGTAGAGATCGACCAGGAGTCGGTGGAGTATCTCAACAATAACGTTAACCTTAACGATAACTGTCAATGGCGAAACGGATGGCTTGTCAATGGCGATTTCCTCAAAATGGATCTCTCGACCATCTTTGACGGCAGACCCTTCGTACTCACCGGCAACTACCCCTACGATATCTCATCACAGATATTCTTCAAGATGCTCGACAACAAGGACCTCATACCCTGCTGCACGGGTATGATACAACGTGAGGTAGCACAGCGCATCGCCGCTGGGCCAGGCAGCAAGACCTACGGCATACTCTCCGTACTGATACAGGCATGGTATGATACAGAGTATCTCTTCACCGTTGACGAGACAGTTTTCAATCCCCCTCCAAAAGTAAAGTCTGCTGTGATACGCATGACACGCAATCAACGTACCGACTTAGGTTGCGACTGGTCGCTATTCAAACGTATCGTAAAGGCTACCTTCAATCAGCGCCGCAAGATGCTGCGTGTGAGTCTCAAGCAGATAGTTGCCAATCCTCTCGAGTTAACTCTCCCCGCCGATTTCCTTGCAAAGCGACCGGAGCAACTCACCCATGAGGAGTTTGTCACCCTCACCTCAGCTATCGACACCTACAATGGTACGAAGGTTTGAGTAACGACATTTAGAGCCCACTATTCAGTATCTGCTCCGCATGTTCCTTGGTTTTCACCTGCTTACCTGAGAATACCTGTTCAATGATACCATCCTCATTGATGATAAAGGTAGTACGGATGGTACCCATCACCTTCTTGCCATACATATTCTTCTCTCCCCAGGCACCCATTGCCTCTAAGAGCTCGTGGTTGATGTCTGCAACCAATGGAAAAGGCAGTTCATACTTCTCCTTGAACTTCACATGCGAAGCAGCAGAGTCCTTGCTCACACCCACTACTTCGTAACCTGCCCCCTGCAGTTCACTGTAATGGTCGCGCAGGCTGCAAGCCTCAGCAGTACACCCACTCGTATTATCCTTCGGATAAAAGTACAGCACCAACTTCCTACCCTTGTAATCACTCAGACGGATATCCCGTCCCTGTTCGTCCTTGCCCAGTATCTCGGGCGCCATGTCTCCAATGTTCATATTTGTAATCTATTTAATATTTAGCCACTCCTTACGTTCCTCATCGCTCATCTTCTCTATGGCATAGCGCAACATGGTGCGAGGCATCTCGTGAGCATGCTGACGAAGAAACTCACGAAGATTGTCCATACCACATCTCTTACCCATCTCACGGAGCATCCACCCCACTGCCTTATGCATCAAGTCATGCGAATGGTGCAGGTGTATCTCGGCATAACGCAGGCACCATGAAGGGTCGCCCATCTGCAAGGTCTTCCAAGTACATACGATACTCATGCGCTGTTTCCACAAACATGGGCTAGCAGCCAGTTCATCCAACACCCTTATCTTATAATCTCTATCGCCTATATTTGAAGGGAGCAACAACCAGTGCCCTATAATCTTATGCACAGAGAGGTCCACCAAGTCCCAGTTATTAGCGCGATCAGCATACTTTAGATACATCTTCAGTATATCATCACGCTTCTCGATAGCCTCAGCATCGTTCTCCAACCTCGTCGTGGTCTGTTTCTCAAACTTCGCCACCAGTATCAGCAGCCCACAAAGCCTCACCTCATGCCATTTCGACATCAGCAACTCAGGCACCTCATCAAGCGCAATGTCCTTCGCCACTGCCTTTACCACCTCCCTTGTCTGCGGCACCTTCAGTCCCAGAAACTCATCACCCTCGCCATACTCCCCTGGTCCCGTCTTAAAGAACCCCATTAGTACCCTACGCTGCTCATCATTTCGCAGCGATTCAATGTGGGAGATAACTTCCTTGACTGTCATTTGGTTAGCAAACGGTAAAACTGGACTCCGAGCTCTGCTCGCCTGAGCGACAGCGAAGAAACAGCAAACTAATAATTCTCCGCCTTGATCTGGAAGTAGCTCTGTGGATGGTCACATACTGGACATACATCAGGAGCCTTCTTGCCTATAACGATGTGTCCACAGTTGGCACACTGCCATATCACATCACCATCACGAGAGAATACTATCGCATCCTCTATGTTCTTCAGCAACTTACGGTAGCGCTCTTCATGGTGCTTCTCTATAGCTCCCACCTGCTCAAACTTCTCAGCTATCTCATCGAAGCCCTCTTCACGAGCCTCCTGAGCCATACGGGCATACATGTCAGTCCATTCAAAGTTCTCGCCGTTAGCAGCATCAGCCAGATTGGTCTTGGTATCACTCACCTTACCACCATTTAAGTATTTATACCACATCTTGGCATGCTCCTTCTCGTTTGCTGCCGTCTCCTCGAAAATAGCAGCTATCTGCACATAGCCGTCCTTCTTTGCCTTAGATGCAAAGTAGCTGTACTTGTTCCTTGCCATACTCTCACCAGCAAAAGCCTCCTTGAGGTTCTGCTCGGTCTTAGTTCCTTTCAGTTCTTTCATTGTTTTAATTATTAGTGAATGATTATATTTTCTATCGCCCACTATCTCAGGCGATATATCTCCTATGTTCATGTTAGTTTATACTAATTATCAATTATCTCCGGCTCCCACAGGTATCGGCTCATATCTACATGACCGTTAGCCTTGAACCTGACACCCTCATCCTCCAGCATCGTCCGTTGCATCGTCCATCCGGGAGCAGTGCGTCCCACTTTGTTTACTACCCGATGACAAGGCAACTCAGCCGCTTTTGGCGAATATCTCAGAGTCCTTCCAACCATCCTCGAGTGACTCGGCCAACCCGCCCATGTAGCAACATGCCCGTATGTTGTCACTCTACCACGAGGAATCTGCGAGACAATGTTCAGCACATCTTCGCCAAATCTCCTTGCCTGCTCTTGGCTCATCCTATCGGGATAGTCTTTCATATTACTACCCGTTCACTTCAATAATAGCCCAGCCCATTCGGGAATATCATCCACATACTTTTTAAACAGTCTGCCATCTGTCGTACGATACAGCAATCTCGGTAACTGGTTATCTACCGAATTATCATAGACATAAGCTCTATCCACAAACGAGATAGCCTCCTCTGCATTTATAAGGGATTTGTAATAGCGAGAGATAACCTTAGAGATAGGCACTTCATGACCACCATTTATAAATCGTTGCGTAATACGAGCAACATTGATGGTAGGGTCAGATGTACAAACATAAAAGAATCGTATAAAGAAACCTGCATCTTTTGCCTTGTGCAAGAATTCCATTTTCTCCTCAGACGAAAACACTGTCTCAAATACAAAATCACGTCCCTGCTCCAGACACTCATAGCGAAGTCTTGTAGCCTCCTCTGCAGCCTTTATCACAGCTTCAGGAGAATTCCAGTCGCCATAAGTTTCTTGTGCAATATTATCTGGATTAATGTACAAGCTATCCGCTGTCCACTCATCATTCAACAACTGGACAGTAGTAGTCGTCTTACCAGAGCCATTAGGTCCCGCTACCACACAAAGCATTGGGCGTTTATCAGTCATCGTTTACTAAAATCCTTTGTGAACGTCTTTTCGCTATGATTTGAGCTGTTTCAGAAAGTCTCCTTTGCAATTCCGTCTTCGCCTTAGCGCTCGACTCCCTTGCAGCATTCATCATATCCTCCATCAGTTCCTGCAGCATCTCGTCTGTAGGTTCCTCCATTGAGGTCAGCCTGTATTTCTTGTTCAACTCAGTCATAATTCTATCTGTTAAATACTTTTCTGTTGCAAATATAGTAATATTTTTCCAAAAACCACCTCAAAACAACTTTTTTCTCCCTTTAGCATGTAACATTTCCGTTTTTCTCGCATTATAACAGTAGAAGTTACACAAAAAGGGAGACTCCAGTCGGAATCTCCCTTTATCCATTAATCTATGAGGTATTTTTATCTTCTACTCATACTGATTCTTCCGCCTATGCTGCTCCATCATGGCAAGAAGTTCCTTAAACT
>CAMHQF010000001.1:0-162790 GCA_946187445.1 uncultured Prevotellaceae bacterium | reverse complement strand
AAATATCTCTTTTCCTTTAATGGTTTCTCTCTTCTTTTTTCTAAGTCGTATTTTTAGCTTCGCTGACCCTCTCGATTTCTTCCTAATATTATAGCCTCTTCGCAGAAGCATCCTCGGCTTAATCTTTAGGTCGCACTTCGAGAGCGTTCATCTATCATCTATCCTCTGGTGTAGAAAATCTTGTTGGCGACATTGGCGACATTGGCGACAATGGCGACATTTTTCATAGAAAAAATAAATAGGATTTATGACATAACCGCGTGCGTAGGTAGGAAATTGATATAAGGAACTGGGTGTCGCTTTGTTGTTGCTGTCAGTTGGACCCGATGTAGAGCAGGAGCATGGAGAGGATGACGAGTGCGAGGTCGAGAGTCTTGGCTTTGAGGTTCTTCTCATGGAATATCAAGGCTCCGCAGAGGAAACTGACGATGACCGAGCCACGGCGTACCATGCTTACGATGCTTATCATGGCGCCATCCATGCCGAGGGCGTAGAAATAAAAGAAATCGGCAAGGCAGAGGAAGAGGCTTACCAGGGGTATGCTCCATGTCCAGTGGAAGGGGGTGGTCTTCTTGTGGGTGGGGAGCCAGAGGAGGAGCAGCATAACGGTCATCATGCCCAGCTGGTAGATGTTGTACCATGCCTGTACGGCGACTTTGTTGAGTCCCACGCCGCCATACTCTGGCGATGCCATGAGGTATTTGTCGTACAGCCCGCTGATGGCTCCGAGGATGTTGCTCAGGATGATGAAGTATATCCACTTGTCGCGCCACCAGTTGATGCCCTCTTTCTTTGATGTGTGCTTGAGCAGCTCGATGCCTATGAGGGCTACGATGATGCCAAGCCACTGCCATGGGTTGAGGCGCTCGGCAAAGAGGGTCATGGCTCCTACGAGCACCATGACGGGACGGGTGGCGTTGATAGGTCCCACGATGGTGAGCGGCAGGTGTTTTATGCCGAAGTAGGCGAGCAGCCATGAGGCGAGCACTATGCAGGCTTTGACGATGATGTAGCGCTGCTCTGCCCAATGGAAGTCGGTACAGTAGAGTGGGGAGCCTGAGGTTATCCACCCCTCGTGTGAGCATATTATAAGGGGTAGGAAGATGATGCTTGAGAACAGGGTGTTGAGCAGCAATACTGGTATTACGGCATTGCTGTCGAGAGCCCGTTTCTTGAATACGTCATAGAAACCTAACAGGGCTGCGCTGAGAAAGGCAAATAGTATCCAGAGCAATTTTTAAACGTTGTACTTACTTGCTTGTTCTTTTACGAACTCGGGATCATCGAAATAGTCTATGCGCATGGCGTGGCGCACCTCGTTGAGGGTCTTTATGCCGCGCTCGCGTGCTGCCTCTGTGCCCTTGCGCAGTATCTCCACGACCTCTGGTATGCGCTGCTCCCACTCATGGCGACGTTCGCGGATAGGCTCCAAACGGTCGTTGAGCACGTTGAGGAGGAACTTCTTACACGTGCCGTCGCCTAGTCCGCCACGGCAGTAGTGAGCCTTCATCTCGTCGAGATTCTTGTAGTCGGGGAGGAATTTCTCAAAGTCCTCATCCTTGCAGAATGCGTCGAGGTAGATGAACACCGTGTTGCCCTCGAGGTGTCCTGGTGAGTCGATGGTGAGGTGCTGAGGGTCGGTAAACATGGAGTTGACTTTCTTCTTCAGTTCCTTTGCTGAGTCGGAGAGGTATATGCAGTTGCCCAGTGACTTCGACATCTTAGCCTTGCCGTCGGTGCCTGGCAGGCGCATACAAGCCTGGTTTTCAGGCAAGAGTATCTTGGGCTCTATGAGCACGTTGCCGTATATGTGGTTGAAGCGACGCACTATCTCGTTGGTCTGCTCCAGCATGGGTTTCTGGTCTTCGCCCACAGGCACTGTGGTAGCTTTGAAGAGCGTGATGTCAGCAGCCTGTGAGATGGGGTAGCAGAAGAAACCCGTAGGGGTGCCACCCTCAAACTTGCGCATCTCCAGCTCGGTCTTCACTGTAGGGTTGCGCTGCAGGCGCTGTACGCTCACGAGGTTCATATAGTAGAACGACAGCTCCGTCAACTCGGGTACGGCACTCTGTATGAAGATGTGGGTCTTCTCTGGGTCAATGCCGGCAGCGAGGTAGTCGAGCGCCACCTCTATCACGTTTTGCCTTATCTTCTCGGGATTGTCGGCATTATCGGTGAGAGCCTGTGCATCGGCTATCATGATGAATATCTCGTCGTATTCGCCTGAGTTTTGTAGTTCTACGCGTCTGCGCAGCGACCCCACATAGTGGCCTATGTGCAGTTTCCCAGTTGGTCTGTCGCCTGTAAGTATTACCTTTTCCATGTGTTATAATGTATTGTTTCTTTTGTCTTTTGCTGTATAAGTAAGGTGCAAAGTTACAAAAACGAGAGCAAAGCACAAAATAAATCCATTTATTTTTGCATTGCCGAGTGCATATAACTTATCTAAAGTTACAAAATTTTGATTAAGCGAGCAAAAAAGTATTGCATTTCTTTTTCCAACTTGGGAATTTTTTTATAACTTTGCAAGGGAATGTCAAACTGGTTTTGATAATGGCAAAAGATAAGACGGCATACGTATGTGACAATTGTGGCTTTGACTCCACCAAGTGGCTGGGGAAATGCCCCAGTTGCGGACAGTGGAATACGTTTAAGGAAGTGAGGGTAGGAGGTAGTTCACAGTTAAAGGCAACTGGGGGGAGGTCTGTAACAAACGGAGCCGTAAGCCTTAGCGACATACCCACCAAGGACCTACCGAGGATGGATATGCAGGATGCCGAACTAAATCGCGTACTGGGCGGGGGACTGGTGCCTGGCAGCATAGTGCTGTTGGGTGGTGACCCTGGCATAGGCAAGAGTACGCTGGTGCTTCAGACCATAATGCGCATAGAGGGTAGGGAGGTGCTCTACGTGAGTGGCGAGGAGAGTGCCCATCAGATAAGAATGAGGGCGGAGAGGCTAGCGACTCCCTCCAAAGGAGGGAACGAAACGCTTCGCTACGAAAACGAAACGTCACTTCGTGACTACGAAAACAATGTCCTGGTGCTCTGCGAGACATCACTGGAGAAGGTGTTTGACCAGATAAGGGAGATAGGTCCTGACTTGGTGGTGATAGACTCCATACAGACGATGGAGACGGAGATGGCTGACTCGGCACCAGGCAGCGTGACACAGATAAGGGAGTGTGCGAGCATGTTGCTGAAGTATGCCAAGACGAGTGGGGTGCCTGTGATACTGATAGGACATATAAACAAGGAGGGAACGATAGCTGGTCCGAAGATACTGGAGCACATAGTGGATGCCGTGATACAGTTTGAGGGTGACAGGCAGGGACTTTACCGCATACTGCGCTCGATAAAGAACCGCTTCGGTTCGACATCGGAGATAGGCATATACGAGATGCAACAGACGGGACTGCGACCTGTTGCCAACCCCTCGGAACTACTGCTGAGCGATGAGAGAGAGGGTATGAGCGGCATAGCCATAAGTGCTGCAGTGGAGGGACAGCGTCCATTCTTGATTGAGACACAGGCGCTTGTAAGCACAGCGGCATACGGCACACCACAAAGGAGCGCCACGGGCTTTGACCAGCGCAGGCTGAACATGCTGCTCGCCGTACTGGAGAAGAAGGTGGGTTTCAAACTGGTGCAGAAGGATGTCTTTATCAACATAGCCGGTGGCATCAAGGTGACCGACATGGCGATGGACCTCAGCGTGCTGGCTGCAGTATTCTCAAGCAATGTGGATATGCCGATAGATGCAGGCTACTGCATGTGCGGCGAGGTGGGACTGAGCGGCGAGGTGCGCCCTGTGAGCCGCATAGAACAACGTATAGCCGAGGCGGAGAAACTCGGATTTACAGACATCGTGATACCAAAACGCAACATGGGGGCACTGAAAGGCAAGAAATACTCTATAAAGATTCACCCCGTGCAGAAAGTGGAGGAGGCGCTGAAGACACTCTTCGGGTAAATAGATCGGATACTCGGAATACTTGGATTGATAAGATTACTCAGAATTTAAAACAGTAAATACTATGGCTAAAATTACGAAAGAAGACGCTCTGCTCTATCATGAGAGCGGTCGTCCAGGAAAGATTGAGGTGATGCCAACGAAGCCTTATCGTACACAGACAGACCTGTCGCTGGCTTATTCACCAGGTGTAGCATTTCCCTGTCAAGAGATACAGGCAGACCCTGACACAGTTTACAAATATACCGACAAGGGCAACCTCGTGGCTGTAATATCAAACGGTACTGCAGTGCTGGGACTGGGCGATATAGGTGCCATGTCAGGCAAACCGGTGATGGAGGGTAAGGGATTGCTCTTCAAGATATACGGCGGCATCGACGTGTTTGACATCGAGGTAGCCGAAAAAGACCCCGAGAAATTCTGCGAGGCAGTGGAGAAGATAGCCCCAACATTCGGTGGTATAAACCTGGAGGATATCAAGGCACCTGAGTGTTTCTACATAGAGGAGAGACTGAAGAAGAGCCTCGACATACCTGTGATGCACGACGACCAGCACGGTACCGCCATCATATCAAGTGCCGGACTGCTCAACGCACTCGAGGTGGCAGGCAAGAAGATAGAGGACGTGAAGATAGTAGTGTCAGGTGCTGGTGCTGCTGCCATCATGTGTACCAAACTGTATGTGGCTCTCGGTGCCAAGCTGGAGAACATACTGATGATAGACTCAAAGGGCGTGATAACAGCCGACCGCGAGAACCTCACAGATCAGAAGCGCTACTTCGCCACCAAGCGTACTGACGTGCATACGCTGGAGGAGGCTATGAAGGGTGCCGACGTGTTCCTCGGACTCTCCAAGGGCAACGTGCTCAGTCAGGACATGATACGCTCAATGGCAAAGAACCCTATAGTATTCGCTTGTGCCAACCCTGTGCCGGAGATAAGCTATGAGGACGCTATGGCGGCTCGTCCTGACGTGCTGATGTCAACAGGACGCTCTGACTATCCTAACCAGATAAACAACGTTATAGGCTTCCCATACATATTCCGTGGTGCGCTGGACGTAAACGCCAAGGCTATCAACGAGGAGATGAAGATAGCTGCCGTACACGCTATTGCCGACCTTGCCAAGCAGCCTGTGCCTGACGTGGTGAACAAGGTGTATAACGTGAACAACCTCACATTCGGTCCTGACTACTTCATTCCAAAGCCTGTTGACCCACGCCTCATCACTGAGGTGAGTGCCGCTGTGGCTAAGGCAGCGATGGACTCAGGCGTGGCACGTAAGCAGATAACCGACTGGGATGAGTACAAGAAGAACCTGCGCCTGAAGATGGGACAGGAGACCAGAGTGACGCAGAACCTCTATGACACAGCCCGCAAGCACCCGCAGAAGGTGGTGTTCGCCGAGGGACTGCACCCAACGATGATCAAGGCTGCTGTGCAGGCAAAGAACGAGGGTCTGTGCTTCCCAATACTGCTGGGCAACAAGGAGATGATAACCAAGAAGGCTGAGGAGCTCGACCTCTCACTCGATGGTATAGAGATAATAAACCTCAGAAGTGATGAAGCCCACGAGACACGTGAGCGTTATGCACAGGTGCTTGCCGACAAGAGAAAGCGCGAGGGCTACAACTTCGAGGAGGCTAACGACAAGATGTTCGACCGTAACTACTTCGGCATGATGATGGTGGAGACGGGAGATGCCGATGCACTCATCACAGGAGTATATACAAAGTTCACCTCTACCCTGCAGGCAGCTCAGGACATCATAGGCATACGTCCGCAGTACAAGCATTTTGCCACGATGCACATACTGAACTCCAAGCGTGGCACATACTATATAGCCGACACACTGGTGAACCGTCATCCTGACAAGGAGGCTATAAAAGATATTGCCCGACTGACGGCTGACACGATACGTTTCTTCAACGACGAGCCACGCATAGCCATGATAAGCTATTCAAACTTTGGCGCAGACAAGGTGGGCAGTCCAAGAATGATATCAGACGTGGTGAGAGAGATGCAGGAGGAATATCCTGACCTGAAGATTGACGGCGAGATGAGCGTTGACCTCGCCCTCGACCACGAGCGCAGAGACGAGAAATACCCATTCCTCAGACTGCATAACCAAGTGGTAAACTCAATGGTATTCCCTAACCTCAGTTCAGCAAACTCTGCCTATAAGCTCATCAAGCAGTTCTCACAGGAGACGGAGGTGATAGGTCCGATACAGATGGGTCTGAATAAGCCTATCCATTTCACTGATTTCGATGCCGGAGTGCGTGATATCGTCAACATTACCGCCGTTGCCGTGATTGACGCCTACGTGGGCAAACTAAGCAAGAAATGATTATCTTAGCATCCAACTCTCCACGTCGCAAGGAACTGCTCAAAGGACTTGGTGTGGATTTCGAGGTGCAGGTGATGCCTGGCATAGATGAATCCTACCCAGAGGACATGCCTGCGAAGGACGTGGCGGAATATATCGCAACAAAAAAGTCTGTACCCTACATCACGGAGGGTACGGACAATGTTGTGATAACTGCTGACACGGTGGTGGTGTGCGATGGCATAATAATGGGCAAACCCGCTGATGAAGCCGATGCCAAGAGGATGCTTCATGCCTTGTCAGGCAAGACACACCAAGTATATACCGGTGTGTGCATAAAGCACGGTGAGGGAGAGAGACACTTCAGCGTATGCACGGACGTGACTTTTAAGCAACTCAGTAACGAAGAGATAGACCACTACGTGAAGACGTACAAGCCCTATGACAAGGCTGGCTCATACGGCATACAGGAATGGATAGGCTATGTGGGCATAACTGGAATAAACGGCTCATACTACAACGTGATGGGATTTCCCGTGCAGAGAGTTTACGAGGAACTGAGTAAGTTATAGATTATAGATTAAAGATTAGTGGAGCTAAGATTGAAGATTAAGGCTTGAAGAGTGATAAAAAATATTGGTATATAGCCCGTGCGCACCATGTGAGCAACGAGTTGTGCACTGTGCTCGACCGTTTGCCCTTTGACTACTTCGTTCCCATGAGCGAGCGTAGCATAGTGGTGAAGGGTAGGGAGCTGAAACGTAGTGTGCCGTTGGCTCTCAACTACGTATTTTTTCGTACCGACGACTTTTTGCAGTTGAGGGCTATGGTACGCGACATACCCCGTGTGAGTATGTTGTACCACCAACCATCGCGCGATGCCAAGGCTGATAGCCACGACTCTCAGTACCGTCCCATGATAGCCAACGACAAGGAGATGGAGATGTTTATCAAGGCTGCTTCGTTTTACTCACAGGGAGCACCACTTGCCGTGCCTGACCGCACGCTCATGATGAAGGGCGACAAGGTGAGAATCATCGACGGACCATTTAAGGGCGTTGAGGGAGTGCTGATAAGCCAGCAGGGCAAGGATGGTGGCAAGGTGGTGGTAAGTATCGGCGACCTCATATCAGTTTCCACCCTCGACATATCACCCGAGAATATACAGGTGATACAGTTTGCCCACGGCAACAAACATATATACAAGAAGCTGGACTCCTTCAAGCTACGTATAGAACGAGCATTGAAAAAACTCTCTGAGGGTCAGTCACTCTCCGATGATGAGCGTCAGCATATATCGAGTTTCATAAGACGCTTCAGCACCGTACGTACTGACACCGTCAATACCGAGGCACGACTTGCCATGTATGTGCTCAAGGGCTACTACGCCCTGCATATACCTGGAGAGGTAGCGGAAAACTACAAGAGACTGCGTGACGATATCCTGCCACGCGTAAAGTCCAAGAAGATGATGGGTGACATACAGCAGTGCCTCAAATTAGTGCAAAGCTAACTGTGAGCTGTTACCACGGCATTTACCGACCCCTTTGCAAACATTATCGTTACCTCATCACTCTCTTGTAGTTCGGAGGGAGAGGTCACAGCGACACCATTGTGAAGGGTTAGCGTGTATCCTTTCTTGAGGATGTTCTGAGGGTCGTTGGCAGATATTTTCTGCTCGATGAGTTTTATTTTGCTGTTTTCTATAATTATTTGACGCTCAGCTATATTGTGTATTTTGGTCAAATAATCGTTTAGCCTGTTTTTCTCACGTACTATCCTGATATTGACAGAGGCATTACCACGTTGTTGTATATTCTGTAGGAGTAGTCTCTCATTCTCTATTCTCTGTCTTATCGCTTTGCCCATGCGGTCTGTGAGGTTGTCGATACGCATCATGGTATTTTCGAGGTTGCTTACAAGAAACTCAGCCACCGCCGTAGGTGTCTTGACGCTCACGCATGCCACGATGTCGAGTATGCTCTTGTCACGGTCGTGTCCTATGCCTGTAATGACAGGCAGGCTGAAATTTGCCACATTCTCGGCAAGAGAGAGGGTGTCAAATCCTGATAGGTCGGCAGTACTTCCTCCGCCGCGTATTATCACCACGCAATCAAAGGGGCGTTCCGTATGAGATTGCTGATGTCGGTGTATCTCATTGAGGGCGTTGATGATGGATGCCTCCACCTGTTCACCCTGCATGATGGCGGCAAACAGCTGTGTCTCAAACTGAAAACCATACGCATTATCAGCCAACTGATTGCAGAAGTCACCATAGCCCGCCGCCGTAGGTGATGATATCACGGCTATTCGTTTGCAGAATGGTGATATGAGGAGTTGCTTGTTGAGGTCTATGACTCCCTCCTCGGTGAGTATGCGTATTATCTCCTGACGACGGCGAGCCATATCGCCCATGGTGTAGTTCGGGTCTATGTCGTCCACCACCCATGAGAAGCCAAAAGCCTCATGAAAGTTGGCCCTGACGCATAGCAGCACCTTCATACCGGCACACAATGGCGACTGAGTAGTTTCCGTAAAGCGTTTGCTCACGCCCGTCCATGTGTTTTTCCAGCAGCATGCCCTTGCCTGAGCCAGTATGCTGCCATCGTCAACCTTCTCGATCAGTTCCATGTAGCAATGGCCACGACTCTCCCTGATACCAGCCAGTTCTGCCTGCACCCAGTAGGCATCAGGTAGAGCGAGGCTGATAGTTTCCCTTACCAATCCGTTAAGGGCGGAAAGTGTAAGTGGCTGTGTGTCGTCAAATAGATTCATGTGCACAAAGGTACGATATTTTTTGCAAAGTATCAAAACATTTTACACGCTATATTTTGTAGCTTAAGTTTTTTTTTATAATTTTGTGCACAAATTATTGCAAAAATAATGAGTAATAAACAAGCTACATTAGAATTAGGTACACGTCCTGTAGGGAGTTTGCTCTTCCAGTATGCTTTGCCGGCTATAGTGGCGATGGTGGCATCGTCGCTGTACAATATGGTTGACAGCATATTCATAGGTCAGGGTGTAGGACCTCTGGGTATCTCAGGCCTTGCGGTGACGTTTCCCTTTATGAATCTCTCTGCTGCCTTTGGTGCAGCCATAGGAGTGGGTGCCAGCACCTTTCTCAGTGTCAAGCTGGGTCAGCGCGACTACGATATCGCCAATCGCATACTGGGCAATGCCGTGATGCTAAATATACTTGTAGGTGTGGTATTCGGAGGACTGTGTCTGTTGTTTCTCGAACCCATACTACGCTTCTTTGGCGCCAGCGATGCCACCCTTCCTTATGCCGTAGCGTATATGGAGATAATACTGCTTGGCAATGTCTTCACCCACCTGTATCTCGGACTCAATGCCGTTCTGCGTTCAGCTGGCAAACCACGTCAGGCTATGAATATCACCATATTCACCGTGGTACTCAACGCCCTTCTCGACCCCCTCTTTATCTATACTTTTGATATGGGCATACGAGGTGCAGCCTATGCCACGATACTCTCACAGATAATGGCGCTGTGCTGGCAGTGTAAGCAGTTTTCCAACAAGGATGACCTACTGCACTTCGAGCGCTCAAAGATGAGCATCGATACTGACATCGTCAAGAATATCATCAGCATCGGCATCTCACCCTTCTCAATGAATGCCTGTGCCTGTCTTGTTGTGATATTCATCAACAACTCCCTCATGCAGTACGGTGGCGATATGGCGATAGGAGCCTACGGCATAGCCAATAGGATAGCCTTCGTCTTTGTTATGGTGACGATGGGTGTCTGTCAGGGTATGCAGCCTATTGCCGGATACAACTATGGTGCTGAGAACTATAACCGCATGTTTGAGGTGCTCCGACTGGCGAGCGTAGCGGGTACGGCGGTGTGTGCCGTAGGATTCGTTATCGCCATGTTCTGTCCTGCCCAGTGTGCCCGTCTGTTTACATCCGATGCTACGCTCATATCCTATTCTGTCACAGCGATGAGGTATATGATGTTTCTCTTTATCATCATAGGAGCGCAGATGGTCATTACCCATTTCTTTCAGAGCATCGGCAAGGCAAAGGTAAGCATATTCCTCAGCCTGTCCAGACAGTTGATATTCCTTGTTCCTATGATAGCTGTATTACCCCATTATATGGGTTTGGACGGTGTGTGGCTGGCTATGCCCCTCAGCGATGCTGTAGCAGCTATCATGGCATACGTGATGATATACATTTACATACGAAAATTTAAGAGCCGTCATAATGGATAATCTGATAATAAGTGTTGGCAGACAGTTAGGTAGTGGAGGATGCGAGATAGCAAAGCTTCTTGCAGAGCGCTTCGATTGTAAGTATTACGACAACGAACTGATAAACATGGCAGCAGAGCGCAGTGGCTTCAATCCCAAGATTTTCGAGAAGCAGGATGAGAGCCACGGCATGTTAAGGTCACTATTTGGTTCCTTCTCTGGACGCCTGGGGCGCTCCACGAGCAATTACTATGATAATGCCATGTCGCAGGAGTCACTCTTTCAGGTACAGAGCGAAGTGATATGGAAGGCAGCAAAGAATGGCAACTGCGTCTTCGTAGGACGATGTGCCGACTACATACTGCGCAATAATCCCGGACTCTTCAGCGTCTTCATCACAGCCAACGAGGATGACCGAGTCAAGGCTGTCGCAGAGCGTCATAACTGCGACTATGACACGGCTCGTAAAATCATACAGCGTAAGGAGACACGTCGCGCCAGCTACTACAACTACTACACCAGCAAGAAGTGGGGCGCATCGCAGAGCTACGACCTCTGTATCAATAGTTCGTTGCTCGGCATAGAGCGTACGGCAGAGGTGATAGCCCAGATTATCAGTGAGACAAAGAAAAATTTCTAACCATAATAATTAACTCAAACTTTTTTTTCTCTCCTATGAAGAAAATACTCTTGTTGGGTTCGGGTGAACTCGGTAAAGAATTTGTTATTGCCGCAAAGCGTGCAGGTCAGTATGTCGTTGCTTGCGACCGTTATGCCGGCGCACCAGCCATGCAGGTGGCTGACGAGTGTGAAGTTTTTTCAATGCTCGACGGTGATGCCCTCGCGGCGGTCGTGAACAAACACAAACCCGACATCATCGTGCCGGAGGTAGAGGCTATCCGTACCGAACGCCTCTTCGACTTCGAGAAGCAGGGTATACAGGTAGTGCCATCAGCACGCGCCGTCAACTATACCATGAATCGTCAAGCCATACGTGACCTTGCAGCCAAGGAACTCGGACTGCGTACCGCTAAGTATTTCTATGCCAAGACCTACGATGAGCTTGTAGAGGCATCCAAGGAGATAGGCTTCCCTTGTGTCATCAAGCCCCTCATGTCGTCAAGCGGTCATGGACAATCTACCGTTCACAGTGCCGACGAGCTTCGTAAGGCTTTTGATGATGCAATGGCTGGAGCCCGTGGCGATGTCAAGGAGATCATCGTAGAGGAATTTATACACTTTACCTCCGAGTTTACCCTGCTCACCGTTACCCAGAAGGATGCTCCCACACTCTTCTGTCCTCCTATAGGACATGTGCAGAAGGGTGGCGACTACCGTGAGTCATGGCAACCATACCAGATATCCGACAAGGACCTCAAGGCAGCACAGGCTATGGCAGCGAAGGTGACAGCTTCACTCACAGGCTATGGCATCTGGGGTGTAGAGTTCTTCCTCACCGATACCGGCGTGGTATTCTCCGAACTCTCACCACGTCCTCACGATACGGGTATGGTGACCCTCGGTCATACCACCAACCTCTCAGAGTTTGAGCTCCACCTGCGTGCCGTTTTAGGACTGCCTATTCACGACATACGTCTCGAGCATGCCGGCGTTTCAGCCGTAATCCTTGCCGACAAGGACTACTCCCGTGACGATATCATCCCCTACAACTTCGTCGATGCCCTCAAGGAGGAATGCACCCGTGTGCGTATCTTTGGCAAACCTGAGGCGCACTTCGGCCGTCGTATGGGAGTAGTGCTGTGTTATGGCGACGTCGATGCCGATGTCACCCAACTACGCGACAAGGCAAAGCGCCTTGCCACCACGGTACTGGGCACAGCACCCTATATGGAGAAGTCATGAAGGTAGTAGCACGTTTCCATTCACCACTCACAAGCAAGTTTGGCACCCCACGTCAGGCAGGAGTAGTATCATCCCTGCCTGGCACCATAGTTCTCGACAGAGCCTTTCGCTCCCCTGACGCCATCCGAGGCATAGAGGGTTTTGACCATCTGTGGCTGATATGGGGCTTTTCTGCCAATAGGAAGCAGGTGCCCCCCTCTTCCCAAGACCATGACACACTACCCCGCACCGTTCGTCCGCCCCGTTTAGGGGGCAATGAGAGGGTAGGGGTATTTGCTTCACGAAGTCCCTATCGTCCCAATGCCATCGGGCTGTCGTCCGTCAAGATACACCACATCGACTACAATGCCCCTGATGCCCCAGTGATACACGTAGAGGGAGCAGACCTCATCGATGGCACTCCCATCTACGATATCAAACCCTACATACCCTATACCGATGCCCATCCAGAGGCGAGGGGAGGATTTACCGATCGGGTACAATGGCGGCCCCTCCACGTCATCCTCTCAGCCGAGGCAGAGCAACAGCTCAGCGTACCCTCCTGTCAGGCTCTCAGTGACCAGCGCCATGTATGGCAACAGCTCTTGCAGCAAGACCCCCGTCCCCACTATCATGACGACCCTCAGCGACGCTATGCCATGTCCTATGCAGGATACGATATTCTATTCACTGTCGCCGACGATACACTGACAGTTGTAGATATAAAAAAGTTGTAGCCCTTTTATTTGCATATTCAAAATAAAAACAGTAACTTTGCAAATCGAAATAACGAAACGGAGAGGTGCTCGAGTGGCTGAAGAGGCACGCCTGGAAAGCGTGTAACCGTCAAAAGCGGTTCGCAGGTTCGAATCCTGTTCTCTCCGCAAATTATCTAAGAATAAAGGAACATCATTTAGGTGTTCCTTTATTTTATGTAATGTTTTTTTTTTGCAGATATCAGCAAAAATATATACCTTTGCGGTGACTACGATGTAGTCATGAGATAATAACTAAAACTAAAAACCTATGAAAAAGATTTTTTATTTCGTATTTGCGCTGCTGCTCGGTATGTCAATGATATCATGCGGAGGCAGCAAGAGCAATGCACCGTCTAACGCTGAGGGTACAGAGGCTACTGCAGAGGTTGACGAGGAGACAGAGAATGCCGTAAAGGCATACGAGGACTATCTCGTGAAGTACGAGGACCTGATGAAGAGATCGGAGGCTGGCGATGACATCTTCGACGATCTGATGACGCTCCAGGAGAGCGTGATCCCAATCTCAGAGGCTCTCATCAAGACCGAGTTCAAGCGTAACGACGAGCAGAAGGCTCGTGTGAAGGCGGTAGAACAGAAGCTTGACGAGTACAAGCAAAAACTCATGAATAATTAGGAAGACACGAAGTGATGAGCTTCTGCGAATAATTAGAAATTGTGCAGATGGGGTAGGGAGATGTGGTAGCGTACTGCGAGAAAACGCACTATGACGATGAGTATAAAGGTGGCTGTGGCAGAAGCTGCGACATCGACTCCGAGGGTGAGCAGTAGCCAGTAGAGGCATCCTCCTGCTATGCTCGCCATAGCATAGATTTCCTTTTGAAATATTACGGGGACGTTGTTGAGCAGTACATCGCGTATGACGCCCCCTGCTGCACCTGTGATAGTTCCCATGATGATAGCCACCCAGAAGGGGTGGTTCATATCGATTGTCTTCTGCATGCCGGCTATGGTGAACAGTGCCAGTCCGAGTGTGTCGAAGACAAACCACGCATTGTCGAGGTGCTTCATGTACCTGCCGAAGATGATGACAAAAGCCTGCGCCAGGATAGTGCAGAGAATGTAGATGTAGTTTGTCATCCAAAAGGGCGTTACGCCGAGCAAGACGTCACGGATGGTGCCACCGCCGATAGCTACGGCAATGCCGCAAATAAAAGCGCCAAACCAGTCGAACTGTTTGGCTGCAGCATGCCTGATGCCTGAGATGGCGAAGGCAAAGGTGCCAAGAAACTCGAGTATGACGAGGAGGTAGTCCAAAGAGTTTCAGGGATTTATTCTTCACGGTTGGCGCGCTTGCGCTCAAGATGGTCAAGGATTATCTTGCGCATGCGCATAGACTTGGGGGTAACCTCCACAAGTTCGTCTGCCTTGATGTATTCGAGACACTCCTCGAGCGAGAGTACGGTCTTGGGGATGATGCGTGCTTTGTCGTCTGAGCCTGAGGCACGGACGTTGGTGAGCTGCTTTGCCTTGGTGACGTTGATGACGAGGTCGTTGTCATGTACGTGCTCTCCTACGACCTGTCCGCCATAGACGTCGTCGCCTGGGTCGATGAAGAACTTGCCTCGGTCTTGCAGTTTGTCAATGGAGTATGCGTATGCGGTACCGTTTTCGAGTGCTATCATGGAGCCGTTAAGACGGCGTGTTATCTCGCCCTTGTAGGGTTGGTACTCCTTGAAACGGTGTGCCATGATGGCTTCGCCCTGTGAGGCGGTGAGTACGTTGGTGCGCAGTCCGATGATGCCACGAGAAGGTATGTCGAACTCGATGTTCACTCTGTCGCCCTGTGAGTCCATAGAGGTCATCTCGCCCTTACGGCGGGTCACCATGTCAATCATCTTAGAAGAGAACTCCTCAGGCACGTTGATGGTGAGTTCCTCAATAGGTTCGCACTTAACGCCATCTATCTCCTTATATATCACCTGTGGCTGACCCACCTGCAACTCATAGCCCTCGCGACGCATGGTCTCGATGAGCACAGAGAGGTGGAGCACACCACGACCAGAGACGATCCACTTATCGGTAGAGTCCTCGAAAGGCTCTACACGCAGAGCGAGGTTCTTCTCAAGCTCACGCTCCAAACGGTCGTTGATGTGACGTGAAGTGACGAATTTACCCTCTTTGCCAAAGAATGGTGAATCGTTGATAGTAAACAACATAGACATAGTTGGCTCATCTATCGCAATAGGTGGCATAGGCTCAGGATTCTCGTAGTCGCAAATGGTGTCGCCAATCTCAAATTTCTCGAGTCCGATGATAGCGCAAATGTCTCCACTCTGCACCTCGTCAACCTTCTGGTGACCCATGCCGCTGAAGGTGTGCAGTTCCTTGATTTTGGTCTTCTCCTGAGAGCCGTCACGATGGGCTATGGTGATGTTCATACCCTCCTTCAGGGTGCCACGATGTATGCGGCCTACGGCTATACGACCAGTGTAAGAAGAGTAGTCGAGCGAGGTGATAAGCATCTGTGGAGTGCCCTCGAGCATCTCTGGGGCAGGGATTACCTCTATAATCTTGTCGAGCAGATACTCGATATTGTCAGAAGGCTTGCGCCAGTCCTCTGCCATCCAACCGTTCTTGGCTGAGCCATAGACTACGGGGAAATCAAGCTGGTCCTCAGTAGCGCCGAGGTCGAACATAAGATCGAAAACCATCTCGTAAACCTCCTCAGGACGGCAGTTTGGCTTGTCAACCTTGTTGACCACCACGATAGGCTTCAGTCCTATCTGTAGAGCCTTCTGTAGCACGAAACGGGTCTGGGGCATAGGTCCCTCAAAGGCATCGACGAGCAGGATGCAGCCGTCAGCCATATTGAGCACACGCTCCACCTCGCCACCGAAGTCAGAGTGTCCTGGGGTGTCGATAATGTTAATCTTAGTGTCCTTCCAGGTGATAGAAACGTTCTTGGAAAGAATCGTTATGCCACGCTCACGCTCAAGGTCGTTAGCGTCGAGCACCTGGTCAGAGTTGTTCTGTCCCTCACGGAAAAGTTTGCCTGCGAGCATCATCTTATCCACCAGCGTTGTCTTTCCGTGGTCAACGTGGGCGATGATGGCTATATTTCTAATATCTTGCATATCCTAAAATTAACAAATGGACACAATAAATGATAAATGATGTGCAAAGGTACAAAAAATAGTTGAAAGTTGAAAGTTGAAAGTTGAAAGTTTTGGAGTTTTCGATATTTTTTTGTAACTTTGTAGGTGAAATTGTAAAATCTATAAAAAACAAATAAAGACTATGATTCTTTTCTTTAAGACACCTTCTGACCACATCATTGCGACTGAGATAGACCATCAGCCCAATGAGCAGGAGAAGCAGGAACTGTGCTGGCTGTATGACAACGCCACACTTGTGGATGGCGAGACGCTGAGCGGATATTTCGTTGGTCCGCGTCGCGAGATGATCACGCCTTGGAGTACAAACGCCGTGGAGATAACCCAGAACATGTCAATCAAGGGTATTTCACGTATTGAGGAGTATTTCCCCGTTGACAGCGCCGAGGCTGAGCATGACCCTATGCTACAGCGAATGTATGAGGGGCTGGACCAGAATATCTTTACTGTTGACATCAAGCCAGAGCCTATCAAGCACGTTGAGAACCTTGAGGAGTACAACGAGCAGGAGGGACTTGCCCTGTCAAAGGAGGAGATAGAGTATCTGCACGACGTGGAGAAGCAGTTGGGCCGTCCGCTGACAGACTCAGAGATATTCGGCTTCGCACAGATAAACTCAGAGCACTGCCGTCACAAGATATTCGGTGGTACATTCATCATCGACGGAGTGGAGCAGGAGTCTTCGCTCTTCAAGATGATTAAGAAGACCACACAGGAGAATCCTAACAAGATACTCTCGGCTTACGCTGACAACGTGGCGTTTGCTCAGGGACCGATGATAGAGCAGTTCTCGCCAAGCGACCACTCTCAGCCAGACCTTTATAAAATAAAGGAGGTGGAGAGCGTAATCTCGCTAAAGGCAGAGACACACAACTTCCCTACAACAGTAGAGCCATTCAATGGTGCTGCTACAGGTACGGGCGGTGAGATTCGCGACCGTATGGGTGGTGGTACTGGTTCTTGGCCTATTGCTGGTACGGCTGTGTATATGACCTCATACCCCCGCAAGGAGAGCACGGACAACGCATGGGAGAAGATTCTGCCAGTGCGCCAGTGGCTGTATCAGACACCAGAGCAGATACTCATCAAGGCATCAAACGGTGCGAGCGACTTCGGCAATAAGTTCGGTCAGCCGCTGATTTGCGGTTCGGTGCTCACCTTCGAGCATCAGGAGAAGGATGAGCAGTATGCCTACGACAAGGTGATAATGCTCGCAGGCGGTGTGGGCTACGGCATAAAGCGCGACTGCCTGAAGGGTAAGCCTGAGGCAGGCAACAAGATAGTAGTGATGGGTGGTGAGAACTACCGCATCGGACTGGGCGGCGGTTCGGTGTCAAGTGTAGAGACAGGACGCTACTCATCGGGTATAGAACTGAACGCCGTGCAGCGTGCCAACCCAGAAATGCAGAAACGTGCCTACAACGTGGTGCGTGCGCTGGGTGAGGAGGACGAGAATCCTATCGTCTCTATCCACGACCACGGTTCAGCAGGTCACGTAAACTGCTTGTCAGAGCTTGTGGAAGACTGTGGCGGACTCATAAAGATGGACAAACTGCCTATCGGCGACAAGACCCTCTCGGCTAAGGAAATCATAGCCAACGAGTCACAGGAGCGTATGGGCTTGCTCATAGACGAGAAGGCTATAGAACACGTGCAGAAGATAGCCGACCGCGAGAGGGCTCCTATGTACACCGTGGGCGAGACGACGGGCGACCACCGCTTCGCCTTCGAGCAGGCTGACGGAGTGCGTCCGTTCGACCTCTCTGTTGACCAGATGTTTGGCAGTTCGCCAAAGACGATAATGGAGGACAAGACGGTGGAGCGTAAGTATGAGGTTGCTACATACGATGTCAGTGGACTGTCACAGGGCTCTACAATGAATGATCAGCTGACTGCATACCTGAAGGATGTACTGCAACTTGAGGCTGTGGCTTGTAAGGACTGGCTGACCAACAAGGTGGACCGTTCGGTGACGGGTAGGGTAGCACGCCAGCAGTGTCAGGGTGAGCTGCAGTTGCCGCTGTCAGACTGTGGCGTGGTGGCACTCGACTACACAGGCACTAAGGGTATCGCAACCTCTATAGGTCATGCGCCACAGGCAGCACTTGCCAACCCAGAGGCGGGCTCAGTGCTCTCTGTTGCCGAGGCACTGACCAACATCGTCTTCGCTCCTATGGCAGAGGGACTTGACTCTGTATCGCTCTCAGCCAACTGGATGTGGCCTTGCCGCGCTCAGCAGGGTGAGGATGCACGCCTATACAAGGCTGTGAAGGCTCTGTCGGACTTCTGCTGCGAACTGCAGATAAACGTGCCGACAGGTAAGGACTCGCTCTCTATGACGCAGAAATATCCTGACGGCAAGAAGATTATCGCTCCTGGCACCGTGATAGTAAGTGCTGGCGGTGAGGTGAACGACGTGAAGAAGACCGTAAGTCCTGTAATAAAAGATGTGAAGGCTTCACGTCTGTACTATATCGACTTCTCTTTCGACGCTCTCCAACTTGGCGGTTCTGCCTTCGCCCAGAGCTTAGGTAAGGTGGGTTCAGATGTTCCTACTGTGAAGAACCCAGAGTATTTCCGCGATGCTTTCCTCGCTATACAGCAACTGGTGCAGGAGGGACTCATCCTGGCAGGTCACGACATCAGCGCAGGTGGTATCATCACCACCTTGCTTGAGATGTGCTTCGCCAACACCAAGGGTGGACTGAAGCTCAGCTTTTACAAGATACAAGAGGGCGACATCGTGAAGGTGCTCTTTGCCGAGAACCCTGGTGTGGTTATTCAGATACGCGAGGAGGATGCCAGCCGTGTGAAGAAGATACTTGAGGACGCTGGCGTGGGCTATGCCAAGATAGGTACCACACAGGCGGAGCGCAAGATAACCATCACCAAGACCATCAGCAACGCCAATGTGCCTAATGCACTGAGGGCTGACAGAGAGATGACCTTCGACTTCGACATAGACGAGATGCGCGATACGTGGTACAGCACCTCATACCTGCTAGACCGCAAGCAGAGCTTCAACGGCAAGGCTTCAGAGCGTTTCCTCAACTATAAGAATGTGCCTGTAGAGTGGAACTTCGGTGCTGACGAGAACAGGACGCTCACTGTTACCCCACGTCCAGAGAAGAAGCGCCCCGTGGCGGCTATAATACGTGAGAAGGGCACCAACTCTGAGCGTGAGATGGCTTACTCATTCTATATCGCTGGTTTCGATGTGAAGGATGTTACCATGACCGACCTTATCACGGGCCGTGAGACTCTTGAGGAGGTGAACCTCATAGCATTCTGTGGTGGTTTCTCTAACTCTGACGTGCTTGGTTCGGCTAAGGGTTGGGCTGGCGCATTCCTATACAATCCTAAGGCTAAGGAGTCGCTCGACAAGTTCTATGCAAGGAAGGACACCCTGTCGCTGGGTGTATGCAACGGTTGCCAGCTTATGGTGGAACTGGGCTTGCTCAACAACGACCACGCTGTGAACAACGCCCGTGACTATGCACAGATGCTGCATAACGACTCGCATAAGTTTGAGTCAACATTCGTGACGCTGCAGATACCACAGAACGACTCTGTGATGTTAGGTTCGCTGTCAGGCAAGAAGATTGGCTGTTGGGTGGCTCATGGAGAGGGCAAGTTCAGCTTGCCACTCGCAGAGGAGCAGTACAATATCGTTGCAAAGTATAACCACAGTGAATATCCTGCTAACCCTAACGGTTCGGCATACAACGTGGCTGCCCTGGCAAGCAAGGACGGCAGACACCTTGCCATCATGCCTCACCCAGAGCGCACGCAGTTCCCTTGGCAGTGTGGATACTACCCAGAGGAACGCCGCCTGAAGGATGAGGTGACACCTTGGCACGAGGCATTCGTCAACGCACGTTTGTGGATAGAGAAAAATGTTTAAGACTTTCTTTAAAATAGGAATGTTCACCATAGGCGGTGGATATGCCATGATTCCACTCATCGAAGCAGAGGTGGTGGACAAGAAGAAATGGATAGACAGGCAGACCCTGCTCGACCTCATAGCGGTGGCGCAGAGTTGTCCTGGCGTGTTTGCCATCAATATATCCATCTTCATAGGCTATAAGTTGCGCGGAGTGAGGGGAGCACTGATTTCGACATTGGGAACAGCGGCACCGTCACTTCTCTGCATACTGCTCATTGCGATGTTCTTCCAGAAGTTTCAGGAAGTTCCATGGGTGGCTGCAACGTTTGCCGGCATACGTCCGGCAGTAGTGGCGCTGATGGCGATACCTACCTTCAATATGATGAAACAGGCAGAGATAAGCCTGCTGAACTGTTGGATACCGATTGCCTCAGCCCTGCTTATATGGGGATTAGGTGTTAACCCCATCTACATCATCCTCGCTGCCGGCATAGGTGGATATGTATATGGTTTGTTCCTAAAACCGTCGGAATAGTTCACAATTCACAATTTTCAATCTTCAATCTTCAATTTGATATACCTTCAATTATTCTATACGTTCTTCAAGATAGGCCTCTTCGGATTCGGAGGAGGGTACGGCATCATCTCGCTAATACAGTACGAGGTGGTGGCGTGCCATAAGTGGATGTCATCGGCTGAGTTTACCAATATCATAGCCATATCACAGATGACGCCAGGACCTATAGGCATCAACAGTGCCACATACTGTGGATACACCACCTTGCTCAATGAGACGGGCAGCGTGCTGATGGGGGTTGCGGGCAGCCTGACAACTACCTTTGCACTTGTGCTGCCGAGTTTCATACTGATGCTCATGGTAAGCAAGCTTTTCCTGAGGTACATGCAGTCTGACGTGGTGCAGAGTGTTTTTATGGGACTGCGACCTGCGATAGTGGGCTTGATGGCAGCTGCAACGTTGCTCCTGTGTAACAGCGAGAACTTCAATTCGCTTGACGTTTCGCCCTGGCACTTCTGGGTGTCCATATTCATATTCGCAGCTACAATCGTTGGTGTAAAGATAAAGCATATCAATCCAATACGCATGATAGGATATGCTGCCTTCGCGGGACTGCTGCTGTTATACTGACAGCTTCTCTATAGTATCTATAGTAACTATAGTAACTATAAAATAAGAAAATGGGAAGAAACAAGTACTCACAAACCGAAATAGGCAAGATAGCAAAGTTGCTGCGCATGAAGTGCAAGGCGAACAGGCTCAAGCAAAAGGAGATACGCCATGTGCTACGGACTGAGTTTGAGTTTAATATATCGGATTTTAATGAGCCAGGAAAACCCTTCGGCGTGGATGAACTCTATGCAGCCATTGACCGAAGGGCAATACAAATACTGGACGATGCCACTATTGCTGACATGAAAGCGAAGCGTGAGCGTGACCGCATGAAAGATCAGGCTGCTCAACCAGCGGAAGGTGGCGAGACCACAGACTGGCAGCAGGCGTTGAAAGAATGGAACGAATGGGAGGCTAATAAATGAAGATAGTAGAGATGGATGGCTATGCCGCCAATCCAGGCGACATATCATGGGAACCTTGGTATAACATTACTGACAAACATGGTGATAAGGTGATATTCGAGAAGTATGACCGTACACCTCCTGAACTTACTGTAGAACGGGCGAAAGATGCCGATATGGTGTTGACTAATAAAGTAGTGTTTGACAAGGAAGTGTTGTCACAGTTGCCAAAGTTGAAGTACATCGGTGTGCTTGCTACAGGATATAATGTGGTAGATATAGAGGAGGCGTGCAAGCGAGGTATAGTAGTTACCAACATACCTGCATATAGCACCCAGTCCGTAGCACAACTTGCTATAGCTCATCTGCTCCATATCACCAATAACATAGCTGCACACGATGAAGCAGTGCACAATGGAAGGTGGGCTGAATGTCCCGATTTTACCTTTACAATTACGCCTCAGACAGAATTGACAGGCAGAAAATTTGCGGTGATAGGACTGGGAAATACTGGTCGTGCTACTGCTGAGATAGCCCACGCTCTTGGTATGAAGGTAATAGCCTATACCAGTAAGTCGAGCAGTCAGTTGCCTGTATATATAAATAAGGTGTCAGTCATCGAGGAACTATTCAGTGAGGCAGATGTGTTGAGCCTGCATTGTCCACTGACACCCACAACCAAAGATATAATAAACAGAGAACACCTCGCTTTGATGAAACAGTCAGCTATTATCATCAATACGGGTAGGGGACCGCTTGTTGACGAACAGGCACTTGCTGATGCCCTCAATGAGGGCAGGATATATGCTGCAGGTATTGATGTGCTGACAGAAGAACCTCCAGTCAGCGGTTCGCCGCTGCTCACTGCACGCAACTGTCATATCACGCCCCATATAGCGTGGGCAACCCTTGCGGCACGTGAAAGACTGATGAAGAATGCAATAGAAAACGTGTTTTCTTTCATCAAAGGAGAGCCGCAAAACAGGGTGCTGTGACTTGTGCGCGTACACAAACTTTGTCTTAACCATGTTTAACTAAAAGTAGTATGATGTATTGCTTTTATTTCGTATATTTGTAACCACAAGTAAAAATAAAAAAATCCACACAGACTATGAATAACAAAATTTTAATCTATCAAGTCTTTACCCGACTTTACGGCAATCGTAACACCACACGAAAAGAGTGGGGCACAATAGAGGAAAACGGCTCAGGCAAGTTCAGTGACTTTACCGCTACCGAGCTTAAGAAGATAAAGGACATGGGCATATCCCATATATGGTTTACTGGCGTGATACGCCATGCTACGCAGACCGACTACTCCAAGTATGGTGTTCCCACCCAGCATCCTGCCGTGGTGAAGGGCAGGGCAGGCTCGCCATACGCCATCTGTGACTATTACGACGTTGACCCTGACCTTGCCGTTGATATCGATAAGCGTATGCAGGAGTTTGAGGCATTGATAGCCCGCACGCACAAGGCGGGTATGAAGGTCATCATGGACTTTGTGCCAAACCACGTGGCACGCCAGTATCAGTCTATAGCCAAGCCTAAGGGCGTGAAGGACTTGGGTGCTGATGACAACACGAATGAGGGCTTCAGTCCGCAGAACAACTTCTACTATTGTCCAGGTCAGCGTTTTGACCCTTATTTTGACTTGCGCACCTCAAACGGCGGACTCACTACTGACTTGCAGCCATACGTGGAGGAGCCGGCAAAGTCAACGGGCAACGATCATTTCGATGCAAACCCGGGTGTAAACGACTGGTACGAAACGGTTAAGCTCAACTACGGCATAGACTACTGGACACACTACGGGCACTTCGACCCAATACCCGATACATGGAACAAGATGACCGATATACTCCTTTTCTGGGCAAAAAAGGGTGTTGACGGTTTCCGTTGCGACATGGCAGAGATGGTGCCTGCAGCCTTCTGGGCATGGGCTACCGATAAGGTGAAGTTCCGCTATCCGGATATTATTTTCATTGGCGAGGTGTATGACCCAGGTCAGTATCGTAACTATATAGCGTCAGGCTTCGATTACCTCTACGATAAGGTTGGCATGTATGACACCATGCGCAACACCATTTGCGGCAATGGCTCTGCAAGTTTCATCACGGGGGCATGGCAGTCAACTGACGACATAGGTACCCACATGCTCTACTTCCTTGAGAACCATGACGAGCAGCGAGTGGCAAGTGACGACTTTGCTGGCTCAGCCGAGAAGGGCATCCCAGGACTTGTGGCAAGTGTTCTTATGCAGGCAAATCCCTTCATGCTCTATGCAGCAGAGGAATATGGTGAGAGGGGTATGGACAAGGAAGGCTTCTCAGGCAAGGACGGTCGCACTACCATCTTTGACTACTGGAGTATCGACACGCTCTGCCGTGCAGCAGAGAAGAAACTGACAGAGGAGGAGGAATATATATACTCCATGCACCAGAAAGTGCTTCAGATAGCACGCAAGGAAAAGGCAATCGACGGTGCCTTCTACGACCTTATGTACGTCAACCCCTGGTCGGCACGCTTCGACAACAACAAGCAGTATGCCTTCCTGCGTAAGAAGGATGGCGACGTTCTCCTCGTTGTCTGTAACTTTAATGGCAATGCCGTTGATATCGATGTTAAGATACCACAGCACGCAGTGGAGTTCCTGGAGATTCCAGAAAAGAAATATACTGCTACAGACCTCCTTACGGGTGACAAGAAGCACATTATCGTTAAGGGTGACTACAGCATTGATATGGATGTACCAGCATACTCTGCCCGTGTATGGAAATTTTCCTATCGCAAGGCTGCGAGAAGATAGTTATTCGCGTCAGTCTGCATCACGAAGTACAGGAAATTTATCACGGAAGTGTTGTAAGCGATTAAGGTCGAGTGTTGCTGTGATAGTGCATGTTTGATCGTCATGGGCAGTGGCGAGGGGATTGCCATAGGGGTCGATGATGGTGGTGCCACCATTATAGTGACAAGTAGGGTCATCGCCTATGCGGTTTACTCCTACGACATAGCACTGAT
This sequence comes from uncultured Prevotellaceae bacterium, assembly GCA_946187445.1. Taxonomy (GTDB): domain Bacteria; phylum Bacteroidota; class Bacteroidia; order Bacteroidales; family Bacteroidaceae; genus Prevotella. Next base: position 138,097 of record CAMHQF010000001.1, on the reverse strand, counting down.
TTTCGATAGCTCGTGCTCTCAGTAATACATCCCACGCTGTACGACGGGAGGACGGCCAGTTGGCAACGTATAAGCAAAGATCGTAGGGTGAGTGATTAACTTTTGGCTGTCGAGAATTGGCTATTGTCAATTGGGCGTAATTACGATTTCGACTGAAGCAGGGGAAACGCAGGTCATAGCACACTTGTAACATAATGTTGACTCCATGCCACTGGACTATGACAGGAACTGTGCCAGGGGTGTAATGCAAATGTTCATCAGCATATGTGAATAGGTGATGCTTGTCATAATAGTGATAAGTACCATCAGGCATGACAAAATAGAAACGGTTGCGATAGGACTTATCATTTACTCTTACAGCAACAGAACCTGCTATAGAGGCATTGGTGTCGTTTGCCATCTTTTTCATCCAGTCAAGAGTGATTCCACAATCAGATTCAACATTCTTTTGCGGGTGGCAGATAAACCCCGTGGTGAACATTTCAGGTAATATATAAAGGTCTGCAGGCTCAGATTCAAGTATAAGTGTGGTTGCCAGAGCAAGGTTGCGTGGTGTGTCGCACCATGCAATATCTGTCTGGATGGCTGTGATTTTCATGAGTTAAAGATTTTTATTTTGTTGTTGTTCCCAAAATTGGTCAAAACGTAGCAGTCCTTTCTGTGTACATATGCCACGTATGAGTATGCGTATATAATTGTTAAGGAGATCGTGGAAAGTGAGTTGTTTGAGTGTTACGTTATTTTGTATGGTATCCTCTATCGCTGCCATGATACGCATAAAGACCTGAAATTTGATTGTCGGAAGGAAATATCCATCTTCCACCCCTTTCGCAAAGAAATCATATGAAGAATCGCGTCGAGAGGTTGTGTATTGTTTTAACAATGCTTCTGCTTTAGGATATTTCTTCAGGTCATGGTAAAAACAAGAATTGGTAGTGACACTTGCTTCAAGCTGCATGCGAAATACCTCAATTAGTATATCCATGATGCTATCACAATGTTTTGAGAATTCATCCAGGTGGCGCACCTTGCGTTCGTGAGCCAGTTGTAGAACTTCCAGAAGCACCTCCTCTTTATTTGTATAAAGTTCGTAAATGGTGCGCTTTGAAATGTGCAGACTTTTAGATATCTCCTCCATCGTAACAGCTTTGATGCCACGTTGTCGGAAGAGTCGCTCTGCCTCCGCTATAATTAGCGGCTGCAGAGCTTGTCTATATTCATTTGTTGCGGTCATTTATGCTTTCTCGAGTGTGAGTGTCTTGGTAGGTTGGTCGCACACCTCAGAAGGTCCAAAGTACTGTATTGGTCCAGGGAAGACATACGAAGTTTCCTTTGCCCATTTGTCACGTTGTGAAGCGAAGTACTTGAAGGGCTTGCCATCCAACTCCACGAGGGCTTTGCGTATTACTGGCTTCATCTCACCATTGCGTTTTTCCATGTTCATCATCATAGTTATAGGTATGCCACCAGCAATCCATCGGTCAACAGGAAGATTGGTGTTTTTTATTGATGACATATATCCCGTCTTGCCTGCAGCGATGAGCATTGAGGCATTGAAACCAAGACTATAGCAGTAATCGGCATCAAAGTTTGATGGTGCAGCGCAACGTCCCTCATATCCGAAGAAGTGATGTTGTGCAGAGAACTTTCCATTAAACTTACCCTCTTTCTTCCATTGCTCGAGTTTTGCAGATACCATAGTGGAAAGGAGTTTTTCTGTCTCTATAAGTGACACCTGTACGTTGCCGTGTGGGTCACGATCCAATGCCAGCTGTCGTGCTACACTTGTAGGCAGACTGTTAAATACGTCAAGGTTGTTTGCGCAGAGGTGACTCTTGACAAAGTCAATTTGCTCACTGCGTCCCAAGTTTTGTGCTTCAGGAAGTGCCAATACATCATTAAGTTCAGCAATGAGCTTTTTTATAGCAGGGATGAACTCTATAATACCCTCGGGTACGAGTGCCACACCAAAGTTATTGCCAGCCTCAGAGCGTGCCTTCACCACGTTGGCGATCTGTGTTACTACGTCATCGAGTGACATATTCTTTTCTTCCACTTCCTCACCGATGAGCGTGATGTTAGGATGTGTCTGCAGGGCACACTCCAATGTGACGTGTGATGCAGATCGTCCCATGAGTTTTATGAAATGCCAATATTTACGTGCAGAGTTACAGTCACGCATTATATTGCCGATGACCTCTGAGTAAGTTTTTGTGGCAGTATCAAAGCCGAATGAAGTTTCGATTTCGGAGTTTTTGAGATCGCCATCAATGGTCTTAGGGCATCCTATAACCTGTACTCCTGCACCGATGGACTTGTAGTATTCTGCCAGTACGCAGGCATTAGTGTTAGAGTCATCACCACCGATTATGACGAGAGCCTTTATGCCCAGCTTCTTGATAATCTCAAGTCCTTTGTCAAACTGCTCTTTCTTCTCCAGTTTCGTGCGTCCAGAACCGATTATGTCAAAGCCACCAGTATTCCTGTATTCATCAATGATGTCTGCGGTTAACTCTTTATAATTATGATCAACCAAACCACCAGGTCCCAAAATGAAACCATAAAGTTTGTTTTCTGGGTTGAGTTTTTTTATGCCGTCAAAGAGTCCGGATATGACGTTGTGTCCACCAGGTGCCTGTCCACCAGAGAGTATCACGCCGATATTCATAATTGCTGTATCCATTTGTCCCTCTGTAGGTTCAAATTTTAGCGATGGCATACCATAGGTGTTGGGAAAAAGTTTCTTTACTTCTTCTTGGTCTGCGACTGAATGTGTAGGTGCTCCCTCTACGGCCTTCAATGCTCCGCGGAGTGCTTTGGGAAGTTTGGGCTGATAGGCAGCACGTGCAATCTGTAATGCGCTTTTTTCCATAGTTGATTTTGTTTTATTGTTAATATTTATTGCTGTTGTTTTATTATGACTTTGACTATTTGTAGTTGCTATGAGTGTATCACTCTGTATGGCAACTCACCTCATCCACATCAGGTATATCCAGTATACTACTGATGATGGTGTTCAGTTCATTACTACTGTGTACGAAGAATTTCACGGTGCATGTCACAATCTCATCTTCGGTGACTGTATGCAGCATGTCGATGCTGAGGTGTAGCTTGTTGGATATACTGTCAATGATATCTGAAAGCAGGTGTTGTCTGTCGACGGCTTTTGCTGTGATTATAGCAGGATAGACTTTGTTTGGTTCTTCCTTGTAATCTACAGCAACGATGCTGTCACCCTGTTGTGATGCCTGACTTATAGCATCCTGACAGTCACGTCGGTGTACCATAGTTACATTTGTTGGCAATGTAAAACCTATGACCTCCTCTCCGGGTATAGGGTGACAACGAGGGCATCGTACGAATTCACCTTTTGGTTGCTGGTCAAGGTACATATGTATATTGCGTAAAGCCTTATACGACTTGGCACTGTCGCGCCATGTTTCATTCGGCCATATATCAGGGTCTGTGCCTATCTCTACGCAGTCGCCACGTTTCAGACGTGTTCGCACAGAAGCAAGATGCCCATTGATTTTTGCATATTTGGCGTGCATGCCAATGTCAGTGTGTACGTTGAAAGCAAAGTCAATGGCTGATGATCCCTTGGGCAACAGTATGGCCTTGCCGTCGGGAGTGTATACCTGTATGTCGTCATTGTAAAACGATGCTCGTACTGACTCTATAAAAAAGTTGTTGTCATCGCCTTCCCTGATTGCATTCTCTGCTACATCCCTAAGTACAGCGCGGAAGTCATTGAGCCACTTGGTGATATCGATTTCTCTCTGACCGCTGTCGAAGAGGTATCCAAGCATGGTCTTCTTGCGCATGCGCTCCGACTGTATGTGCACTTCCTCCCATACACCATAGTCGGAGAGTAACTGTGTATGAAAAGCTTGATAGCCGTTTTGTTTCGGGAGGTCTATGTAATTAATGATGGAGTTTGGTCGTTCCTTGAACTTGTCAGTGAGAAGGGAGTATATTTTCAGCACCATGTTTTTGTCAGACATATACATGTCATTAGGAAACACGATACGTGTGAAGTGTCGGCATTCGAGATGTTCATAATCTTCATTCTGCGTCTTCATCTTACGCCATATATTGTATGGCTGTTTATATGCCACCTCACGTTTGAATTTTATGCCATTTTCGTGGAGAATCTTATCGACGGTATTGTTAAATGTCTTCATGCGTGTTTCATCGAGTTTGCGGTCTTTCTCGATAAGGTCACGTATCTTAAAGTACCACTGTGGACAGCGATATTTGAAGGAAAGATTCTCTAACTCGATTTTGATAGTATAAAGACCAAGGCGGTTGGCAAGTGGTGCGTAAAAATAATCCGTTTCGCCGGCTATTTTCATCTGTTTGTCAGGACGCATAGACTCCAGTGTGCGCATATTATGCAGACGGTCTGCCAATTTGATTAGGATGGCGCGTATGTCATAATGCATGGAGTCAAGCATCTGCTTGAAGTTGTCGAGTTGCTTGGACATAGCATAACTCGTTTTCTTCTGCTTTGTCACCACGTGTACAAGAAATGCCACGTCTTTTCCGAACATCTCATTTATTTTCTCTATCGTGGTGGGTGTGTCCTCTACGACGTCGTGTAGAAAAGCAGCACATACGGTGGCTGCATCTAACTGCAACTCTTCTGCTACAATGCGTGCTACAGCGATGGGGTGTATTATATAGGGTTCTCCAGTCTTGCGCTTTTGGTTGCGATGTGCCTCGCGTGCATACCGGAAAGCTTCATGCATAAGTTGCATATCTTCGAGCGTGGAGCGTTTTTCCATAGCAGAAAACACCTCGTTAGCCATAGCCTGTATGTCTTCCTCTGTTATTACTTTCATAATACTTCGATAGAGTACTCGTTCCTATTGATGTTGATTTTGCAAAAATACGTAAAAAATATTGTTTTACCAAATTTATTTGAAAATATTTTATTACCTTTGTATCCTTAGAAAGGAATTTGAACAAAAAACTCAATATTATCTGATGAAAAAAAATCTTGAAACTATTTGTATTCATGGTGGATGGAAAGCAAAGAAAGGCGAACCTCAACAATTGCCCATCTACCAGTCAACAACATTTAAATATGATACGTCAGAGCAGATGGCACGTCTCTTCGACCTGAAGGATGAGGGCTATTTCTATACACGTCTTGCCAATCCAACTAATGATGCTGTCGCTAAGAAAATTTGTGCTCTGGAGGGCGGAGTAGGAGCTATGCTTACCAGCTCAGGCCAGGCAGCAAATTTCTATGCTATATTCAACATATGTCAGGCTGGTGACCATTTTATCACGTCTAATACGATATACGGTGGTACGTTTAATCTATTTGGAGTCACTATGAAAAAACTTGGTATAGAGTGTACTTTTGTAGATCCAGATTGGAATGATGAGAAGATAGAGTCATGTTTTAAAGAGAATACAAAATGTTTCTTTGGCGAGACAATATCTAATCCTGGTGGCAATGTATTTGATATAGAGCGTTTTGCAAACATGGCTCACAAGCATGGTGTACCACTAATCGTTGACAACACTTTTGCTACTCCCATCAACTGCCGTCCTTTCGAATGGGGATGTGATATAGTGACTCATTCTACTACGAAGTACATGGACGGTCATGCTACACAGGTTGGTGGCTGTGTTGTAGATTCTGGTAATTTTGGTTGGGAAGCACATGGCGCCAAGTTTGACTGCTTAACAACCCCTGACGACTCATATCATGGATTAACCTATACTAAGGCTTTTGGCAAGATGGCCTACATGACAAAACTCGTAGCACAGCTTATGCGTGACCTTGGTAGCATACCGAGCCCTCAGAACTCTTTCCTGCTCAATCTGGGTCTGGAGACACTTGCACTTCGTATGAAGCAGCATTGTGCCAATGCTCAGAAGGTGGCAGAGTGGTTAGAGAAAAATGATAAGGTGAGTTGGGTAAATTACTGTGGTTTGCCTTCCAACAAATATTATGCTCTGGGTCAGAAATATCTTCCAAATGGTTCTTGTGGAGTAATTGCATTCGGTTTGAAAGGTACTCGTGGGGATGCTATAAAGTTTATGGACAGTCTGGATTTTATAAGCATAGTAACCCACGTGGCTGATGCACGTACCTGTGTGTTGCATCCTGCCAGTCATACTCACCGACAACTTTCCGATGAGCAGTTGCGTGAGGCTGGTGTAGCTCCCGATTTAGTACGTCTCTCTGTTGGTTTGGAGAATGTTGATGATATTATAGCTGACCTTGAGCAGGCTATGAAATAAAATTGATAGGTAAAAGAACCTAATATATTACCTCATCCATAGTGATATCGAGGTTGTCATAGGGTATGCTTTCTAAAAGTTGAAATGGGAAGCATACCCCTATTTTATATACTGAAGTGTGATATATTTTGGCGTATTGTGACAATAAACGGTCATAGTATCCTTTTCCCCTACCTAAGCGGTGTCCTTCCTTGTCAAATGCCCTGCCTGGTATGATGGCAAGTTGAGGTGTTATGCTATTCTTAGATGTGGCCAGAGAGAACGACGAGTTGTTGAGCTTAGGTTCCCATATGCCATATGCTCCCTTGGTGAGTGAAGTGGTTTCAGTATATTCCTGGATTCTCATTTCTGTATCGCTGACCACCTGTGGCAGGAGTATTCTCTTGCCTTGTTTCTGCAGCTTATCAAGTAGTGAGTGTGTTGACACTTCGTCGGGTAGGGAGTGGTATAGTAGTATTGTATCAGCTTTCTGGACTATGGGGTGGGATAGGATACTATCAATAACAGGAAGTGAGAGTGCTTCCAACTGTTTTGCCGAGTATTCCTTAATGAGGTTTCTTATATATTTCCGTAGTTCGGGTTTAGTCATTGTCAAATACCTCCAAGGCAGCCTTGATAGTTTCATCTGTGAGGTTAAGGTATTGTATCCACGCCTTTTCATCAAGCACATTGTATATGATGCGCGAGTTGATGTGCTTCTCCAGAAGATTGTGAGAGCGTTGTATCATGAGGTTGCGACGCTGCAGGTCATGACGGTCTGCGTAAGCGGCAAATTGCTCCACTGTATTCTGCTTCACGAGGTATGCAGCCAACTGTTGCATCTCGCGGAAGGAGTTGAGCTTTAGACGGTTTTCGTCTGTATATGTAAGAGCAAACTGCATAATGAGTCCAGTCATCGTAGCCTCGCGATAGTAAGAAGTTACGTGAGTTGTGTCTTCTGCGATGAATATATCTGGTGTTATACCACCTCCTCCATATACCGTACGTCCGCTAACGGTATGGTAAGCCGGTCCCTCATGTTTTATGCTATCTTTTGAGAAAAATTCTCCATGCTTGTATCGATCAAGAATATCCTTTTCATAATCCTGAGTGTCACCAGAAGAGTAGGGCTTCTGTATGCATCTGCCTGATGGCGTGTAGTACCTTGCTATAGTGAGTCGCACGATAGATCCGTCAGGAAAGGCTATCTGTTGCTGTACCAATCCTTTGCCGAAAGAGCGTCGTCCTACTATGGTAGCTCTGTCGTTGTCCTGCATGGCACCAGCGAGAATTTCGCTGGCTGAGGCAGAGTTTTCATTGATAAGTACGGCAAGTGGCATTTTCTGATATGAGCCACGTCCATCGCTCTTGTAGTTCTGTCGTGCAGACTTTCGTCCCTCGGTATATACGATGAGACGGTCTTTGGGCAGAAACTCATTAGCTATCTGTACTGCAGATTCAAGATATCCACCAGTATTATCTCTGAGGTCTATTACGAGGTTGTCAAAACCGTAACTTGATAATTCTGCGAGTGCGACAAGAAGTTCTGCATACGTATTCTCACCAAAGTTTTTTATTCGTATGTAACCTGTCTTGTCATCAAGCATATAAGTTGCTGCGATACTCTTCATCTTGACCTCTCCACGAGTGATGGTCATAATTTTCAAATCGTTGGAGCCATAACGTTTCACTCCCACTTTTACGACTGATTTGTCAGGCCCCTTGAGGCGTCGCATGGCTTCTTCGGAAGTACACTCTTCACCTACTAACGTTTTGCCATCTATAGTGATTATCTTGTCTCCTGCCAGCATACCCGCTTTCTGTGCAGGACCACCATCGATGATATTTTGTACAGAGATAGTATCATTGTTGACAACAAATTCGATACCTATGCCATAAAAAGACCCCTTCAGGTCATCACTTGCTGTCTCCGCATCTTTTGCAGAGATATAAACGGAGTGTGGGTCGAGTTCTGCCAGTATCTGAGGTATGGCACTTTCTACAAGATTGTTGATGTTTACTGTGTCAACATATTGGTCATCAATAATATGCAGTAGGTTGCTTAATTTATTGCTTCCAGAATTGATGACGTTCAGCCTGTTACCAGAAAAGTGGTTGGCATAGAAAGTTCCAATCAGTATGCCAATTATGACGCAAATTGCCAGTATGAGTGGCATGTATCGATTTTTGCTGTTCATGAACTATTAGTGTAGTTTTTTCTAATCGTTGTCTACTTGCAGGTATGTTGTCTCTATTCCAGCTCGGCGCAGCAACTGTAGCCCATCGTCAAGACGATATTTCTCGCCATATATCACTCGTTTTATGCCAGCTTGTATTATTAGCTTGGCACACTCTAGGCATGGCGAAGCAGTGACATATAGTGTGGAGCCTTCGCTGTTGTTGTGGCTACGTGCCAGTTTTGTTATGGCATTGGCCTCTGCATGTAGCACGTATGGAAATGATACGTTATTTTCCTCGCACACATTATCAAAACCGCTTGGGGTACCATTGTATCCATCGCTGATTATGCGTTGGTCTTTTACTACCAGTGCACCTACCTGTCTGCGTTTGCAGTAGCTATTTTCAGCCCATATCCGCGCCATGCGGAGGTAGCGTTTGTCTAAATTTGTCTGTTTGTCGTTCAAGGGGTTGTCTTAGTTATGTTTATTATTTATTCTTCACGATTCCGTTTCGTTCGAGCAGAGCATCGATGCTTGGTTCCGCACCTTTAAAATCCTTGTATAAAGCCATTGGATGGCGTGTGCCTCCCTTTGAAAGGATACAATCTCTGAAACGTTGTGCAGTGGTGGGGTTAAAAACGCCCTCTTTTTTAAATACCGCAAAAGCGTCAGCATCAAGCACTTCAGCCCATTTATAACTGTAGTAACCAGCTGCATAGCCTCCTGCCATTATATGCGAGAATTGCACTGTCATACATGTGTCGGGCAGTTGGTTGCCTATGATGGCATCTTTCCAAGCCTCTTTTTCAAAAGCTATGATATCGTCAGCAAACTCATCTCTTTTCGTGTAGTAAGCCATGTCAAGCAGTCCGAAACTTACCTGTCTCAGGCAAGCCCCTGCAACGTTAAAATTGCGGCTGTCAATGACACGTTGTATCAGTTCGTCAGGCATTGGCTCGCCCGTTTCGTAGTGGAATGCAAAAGTGTTGAGGAATTCTCTTTCAAGAGAGAAATTCTCCATAAACTGTGATGGCAGTTCTACGAAATCCCACCAAACACTGGTGCCGGAAAGAGATTCAAACCTGGTGTTTGCAAACATACCGTGCAGCGAATGTCCAAATTCATGCAGGAAAGTTTCGACCTCTCCGAGTGTGAGTAGTGCGGGTTTGTTTTCCGTTGGTTTCGTGAGGTTCATCACTACGCTGACGTGAGGTCGTATATTCTCTCCTCTGCAGTTTATTGACTGCCCCTGATACTCTGTCATCCACGCTCCTCCTTGCTTTCCTTTGCGAGGGTGGAAGTCAGCATAGAATACAGCAAGGAAACTTCCGTCCTTATCAAAAACTTCATAAGCCTTGACATCTGGATGATATACTGGTATGTCCTTATTCTCTTTGAAGGTTATACCGTACAGTCTGTTTGCCAGTCCGAACACACCTTTTATGACTTTTGATAGTTCCAAGTATGGTCGTAGCATCTCAGAATCGATGTTGTATTTTTCCAGTTGTAGTTTGTGTGAGTAGAAGGCTGTGTCCCATGGCATCATGTGGAAGTCTTCGCCCTCCATCTTCTTTGCCATTGCACGTAGCTCATCACGCTCTTTTATAGCTGTTGGTTTATAGGCATCGATGAGATCATAGAGTAGGTTATATACATTCTGCACGTTGGTGGCCATACGTTTTTTTAGCACGTAGTCGGCATATGTCTCGTAACCAAGCAATTGTGCTACTTCCCTGCGCAGATTGACGAGCCGTTTGCATATCTCAATATTATTTGACTCATTATCGTGGGTACATTCCGTATTGCGTGCCATATATAGCTTCTCACGCAGTTCGCGTTTTTGCGCATACTGCATGAAAGGACCATACGACGGGTTATCGAGTGTTATTACCCATCCCTCTAAGTTGCGTTCCTTAGCAGCTTCACGTGCAGCCTGTATTTGTGATTCGGGCAGTCCTGCCAGATCATTTTCGTCTGTGAGGTGTAGCGTGAATGCTTTATTCTCCTTCAGTAGGTTTTGTGAGAATTGCAATGACAACAGACTTGCTTCCTCCGTTAGTTTGCGCAGTTTCTCTTTCCCTTTCTTGTCGAGTAGGGCTCCTGAGCGTACAAATCCATCGTATGTGTTGTTGAGTAGCATCTCCTCCTCTTCGCTCAGAGGACGGTGGTGCTCGTACACATATTTTATGCGTTCAAAGAGTTTGGGATTGAGCGATACGTCATTCTCATGCTTGGTGAGTATCGGTTGTATCTTCTCGGCAAGCTCGTCAAGGTCGTCGTTTGTCTCTGCAGAGAGGAGGTTAAAGAATACTGTTGAGACATTGTCGAGTAGTGAGAAATAGCGTTCCTTCTCTTCATCATAGTCTATTGCTATAGTATTCTCAAATGTCGGTTCGTCGGTATTGTTGATGATATTATCAAGTTCCTCATTATCACGTCTTATACCCTCCATGAAAGCAGGCTCGAAGTGCTCAAGTTTTATCTTGTCAAATGGTGCAGTATCGTGAGGAGTATTATATTTCTCGAAAAAGGGATTATACATTTTTTTTGAAAATTGTTTAATGATATATAGTCTTTAAAGCAGTTGTAGTGCTGGAATTTCTATTATACCGCGTCGTAGTATTATGCGTTCCTGTTCGGCCAATTCGTTAAGGGCCTGCGATACAGCCCCTCTGCTGGCTGATAACTCTTCGGCGAGGTCTGTCATTTTTATGTGTAGGCATTTACTGCCTGCAGGGTGTTTTACCCTGTTTTTTATAAAGGCGACGATTGCCTGTTTGGTATCTGTGGGATGTACTTTCCACGGATTATGCTCCAGCTTCTGCGTGTTGCGACATACTATGTTAAGATAGTTTATTTTCACGATGAGGTATTTGCCTATGAGTTCGAGCAAACTGTCCTTGCTTATCTCAACGGTGTCGCATGACGTCAGGGCACGATATGTTGAGCGGTATCTCTGCTCCAGTCCGAATACCTTATCAGGTTCGATGGTGTAAACGGCGTGCAGGTTTTCTGTCAGTAGATAAGAGTTGTCATCAGCTACTGTCTCTGCTTCCACGGTGCCGTTTGCAATAGTGATAAGCGAGGTACATCTGTTTCCGGAGCGAGTTATAGCAGCTCCTTTCTTGTGGTGATGTTGTGTGAATGACACCTTTTGGGCTATCTCATTCAGTTCATTATTTGATAGTCCAATAAACAGTGGCAACTGCGCTATAGTATTTTTGTTAATTGCCATAATCGTTTACTTTGATATATTCAACTCACGGCTTACTACCCATTCGGTCTTGCCGTTGTTGTCGTATATTAGTATGTATTGCTTGTCTTTTTGCTGTTTCAGCAGTTCAAGGGCTTTCTCTTTTCCCATCACCATAAAGGCTGTGGCATAGGCGTCGGCTTCGGCACATGAGCGAGCTGTCACGGTCGCTGATAGCAGATTACTTTCAGCAGGCTTTCCTGTTGTAGGGTCTATGGTGTGTGCATACTTGTGTCCGTCTTTGATATAGTAGTTACGGTAGTTGCCTGATGTCGCTATGGCGCAGTCGCTTATCGTCATCACCATCTGTACTTCGCTGTTTACTGACAGAGAGTCATCCTCGGGCTTTGTGACTCCTATGCTCCAAGCCTTGTTGTGTGCATTGACTCCTGCTGCTACGATTTCTCCTCCTATTTCCACGAGAAAGTTTTGGACACCTTTTTCCTTTAGCATGTTGGCGACCTTATCTACTGCATATCCTTTTGCTATGGCTGAGCAGTCAAGCATTATGCGTGGGTCGTCCTTGACTATTTTTCTGCCATTTAGCCTTACCTTGTCCATGCCTACAAAAGCCTTGATGCTATCAGTCTCTTTGTTTGTAGGAAACGTGCCATTTTTAAACCCGAATCCCCATGCATTAACAAGTGGTGCCACGGTGATGTCAAAAGTTCCTGATGTAGCCTCGCTTACTTCTTTTGCTAATGTAAATACCTTTATAAAGTCATCGTTCACGCTGACGTCCTTGTTATTGTTTACGGCAGTTATGATGCTCGCTTTGTTGAAGGGTGAGAGTGCGTAGTCTATGGAGTCAAGTACCGCCTTGATGGCTTCTTGGTAGTCAGTATCGCTCTGATACGTTATGTTGTAAGATGTGCCAAATATTAAACCAGAGTTTTTGTGGTATGTCAGTTTGCTGTCACCATTGCCGCAAAAGACCATCAGCACCATTATCACTACGACTACTACGGGCAATAATATAGCTACAGTTTTCTTATCATTGAGATGTAGTATGTCAGAAAGATTCTTGCCCATTATATCGTCTTTTCTATTTGGTACTCGTTTCTGCCCTGTGACGAACGACTGACGAGGTCAGCCACGAATCCGGCAAGAAAAAGTTGGGTGCCTATGATCATCATTGTCAGCGATATGTAGAAGTATGGTGAGTCGGTCACCAGTCGTGCTGGTATGCCATGACTCAATGCCCATAGTTTCTGCGCTCCTATGACCATTGCTGCTATGAAACCTATGAAGAACATCAACGAGCCGAGGAAACCAAACACATGCATGGGTTTTCTGCCAAATGAGCTGAGAAACCATAGTGTTATAAGGTCGAGGTATCCGTTGACAAATCTGTTCCAGCCCATAAACTTTGACTTGCCAAATTTGCGTGCCTGGTGGTGTACGGGCTTCTCGACTATCTTGTCAAAACCGGCGTTTTTGGCTAAGTATGGCATATAGCGGTGCATCTCGCCATACACTTCTATATTTTTCACCACGTCGCGACGATATGCTTTCAGACCGCAGTTGAAGTCATGTAGGTTATTTATACCGCTCACCTTACGTGCTGTGGCATTAAAAAGTTTTGTGGGTATGGTTTTTGACAGAGGGTCGCCTTGGCTACGATTTTGTTTATAACCGCTCACCAAGTCGTTGCCCTCTACCGTTATCATGCGGTAGAGTTCGGGTATCTCGTCAGGCGAATCCTGAAGGTCGGCGTCCATCGTTATTACCACGTCGCCCTGTACTAATTCAAAACCGCAGTACAGTGCAGGGGACTTGCCGTAGTTGCGACGGAACTTTATGCCACGTACGTGCTCATCTTCTTTTGCGAGTTTCTCTATCACCTCCCAGGAGTGGTCGGTGGAGCCGTCATTGACAAATATCACTTCATAACTGAAGCTGTTGTCATTCATTACTCGCTTTATCCATGAGTAAAGCTCTGGTATCGATTCTTCCTCGTTATACAGAGGTACTACAACTGAAATGTCCATTGTCTTATTCTTGATTCTTGATTTTCTTTTTTCCTAACAGGCCGAGGAGTGCAGCGTGTATCACGGCTATGATAATGCCTTCAAATAATACGCTGAAGGCAAAATCGATAGGGCGTGACTCTGATACGAGCGCCAATTGTTCCTCGATGTCTTGGGGACTCATGCCGGCATCAGTGAAAGCCTGCTGTACCTCAGGCAACTTTATGTTAGCCATCAGCGTGCCAAAGAACGTGCCATTGTCTATGAAATGGAAATATGCAAATGTAGCTGCTGCCAACAAGAGTGAGGCGTACGTCATAGTGTAGGCTATAAATGCAAAAGCACGCCTGTATGATATCGTGCCAGTCAGCACCTTGTCGCGATAGTGGCGCAACATGTAAAAGACCACAAAAGGAGTTGATATGATGCCCGTTGTGAAGCCTAATTGTAAAGAGGCGTCGTTCATGCTGCCGATAAAACAAGTAAAGGCAGCAATCCATACTGCTCCCAGTATCAAACCGTCTTGTCTTGCGTAGGCTTTAAGCTGTACTAATTCTATTGCCGAAATCATAAGTGCAAAGTTAATCATTTTATTTCAATTAACTAAACTACAGGGTGGGAATTTCCTTAATAAATCATAAAAAAAGTGTTTCGCTTATCTTCTTTCAACATTTATTAGTATCTTTGCACTCGCAAAATTTCAGAGTGACCTCGTTTGTCATTCTTAAAAAAAAAGCAAACTATACGGGCAGTCTTGCACGACCAGCTCCCTCGGAATCCTCCAGGATGGGAACATAGCAAAGGTACTTGGTTGTAGCGGTGCGATGTAAGTAGCTGCCCACCCGCCTCTTTAGCTCAGTTGGCCAGAGCACGTGATTTGTAATCTCGGGGTCGTTGGTTCGAATCCGACAAGAGGCTCAAGAAAAATCACCTTGTTTAGAATGGAAAGCTTGTTTTCCAATTCGGAACAAGGTGATTTTTCTTGATAACCTGCCAGCAACAGGCTATTCGGATATTCAACCCGACATTTATACCATTGCGTAAACCACGTCCATTATCTTCTTGCCGATTTCCTCAGCCTCTTCCATGGAGTGTGCTTCGCTATACACACGTATGATAGGTTCGGTGTTTGATTTTCTGAGGTGTACCCACTTATCAGGGAAGTCCAGCTTTACACCGTCTATATCATTGACCATCACATCTTTATCTGTACTATACATATCTTTTACTTTAAGCAGTATAGCGTCCACATCGGTGTCAGGAGTGAGATCTATTCGGTTCTTTGCGATGAAGTATTCTGGGAAAGTTTTGCGCAGTTCGCTGACTTTTTGTTTCTTCTCTGCCAACAGACTCAAGAAGAGTGCTATACCTACCAGTGCATCTCTGCCGTAGTGACTATCAGGATAGATTACTCCGCCGTTTCCTTCGCCACCTATTACGGCACCCACTTCCTTCATCTTTGTCGTCACGTTTACCTCGCCCACTGCAGCTGCTATGTATGTGCCTCCGTACTTCTCTGTCACATCGCGCAGCGCACGTGTTGATGACAGGTTGGATACCGTGTTGAGTGCTGGGTGAGCAGGGTCCTTTCGCATTTTGCTGAGGATGTAGTCGGCTACGCTTACCAGTGTGTATTCCTCGCCGTACATTGTGCCGTCCTCACATATGAATGCCAGTCTGTCTACGTCAGGATCTACTACGATACCGAGGTCATAGCCACCTTCTTTGAGTTTCGACATTATACCAGTAAGGTTTTTCTCGAGTGGTTCAGGGTTGTGCTGGAAGTCTCCGTTCACCTCTCCATTGAGGAAGGTGTGCTTCACTCCCAAGCGATTGAGCAGTTCGGGGAGTATCAGTCCTCCTACGGAATTAATGGAGTCAACCACCACGTTAAAACCAACCTTCTTTATAGCCTCTGCATCAACGAGTTTGAGGTTCATTACCGCTTCTATGTGTCTCTCGTCAAAACTCTCCTCTGTGTATTTGCCCATATGGTCCACATCAGCATATTCAAATGCCTCATCTTCTGCTATTGACAGTACCTCGTTGCCGTCAGCGGCAGTAAGAAATTCTCCCTTGCTATTGAGCAGTTTCAGGGCATTCCAGTGACGTGGGTTGTGTGATGCTGTTATTATGATGCCACCATCGGCACCAGCCATTGTTACCGCCAATTCGGTAGTAGGTGTTGACGCAAGACCAATGTTTATGACGTCGTAGCCCATTCCCATCAAAGTGCCACATACCACGTTCTTTACCATCTCACCCGATATGCGTGCATCTCTGCCTACTACAATCTTGTTGCTACCATTGGTTGTGGACTTGCGTATGAATGTGGCGTACGCAGAGGTAAACTTTACTATATCAAGGGGATTCAGTGTATCTCCTGTCTGTCCGCCTATAGTGCCGCGGATGCCTGATATGGATTTTATTAGTGACATATGGTGCTTGTATTTTTTTTACTTATCTATTTCGTACATCAAGAAGTAGTAACATGCGTACACTCCTGACGATGCTGCACTCGTGCCCTGGTCATGTGGTACTATAAGTCGTACCGTGGCATATCGGTCATCCTTCTCTATGAGTCGTCCCAGTTTGATATACTTTAGTGGCACCAGCCATCCTCCTGGCACTTGTGAACTTTTGTAGTAGTTATACATCAGTCCGTATATGAATGTCGCCACGTACGTGCCGTAGTAGTTGCTTACCGAAAACTTGTCGCACAGTGTGCCATATAGTGGTATGCGGTTTGTTGTCTGTATGGAGTCGCCGTTGAGGTTGTATTCCTGATATCTCACCAGCACGTCAGCCTTGTCGCCGTTTTTTGACAGCACCGTGCCATCCTTTGGACCACTCTCGAGGATGTTCATATACACTCCGCTATTATTAAAGAGCACATACTGGTTTTCTCCTGTAGTGTAGCCCTGTTGAGCAAATGTGTTTTCGTCGATTACCTGGATATTGTTCTTTGAGATAAAGTTGGATATGTTGTTTATCTCCCTCTCACGCTGTTCTGCATAAGTTTGCTCACTTGAGCACGAACTCAGGCATATCAGAAATGTTATCATTGCAAGGACAGCGTACAGCGTATGCTTCATATTGTTGTTGTTTCTTTGTTTCAGTTTCTGGAAAATAGTAAAAATAACTCCTGCAAAGTTACGTTTTTTTTCTAATATGTGCAAATAATACATGGTGTGTATTTTGATTTTTGTCAAAAATTGCGGTAGTAATGTACAATATTTCATTTGTTTTAACATCAATTTCATTGAATAATAGTAACTTTGCATTGCGATTGGGATATACTGATTCCGAGAGCAAAAATAATTCAGGTTAAACACTTTCATAAAAAAAGTAAAAAGGTAAAAAGATTATGGCAGAAAAGAAGATTACAAAGGCAGCTGCTACAAAAGCAGCTAACAAGGCAGCAAAGGCAGCTGAGGTAAAGGCAGTTCCTGCTAAGAAGGCTCCTGCTAAGAAGGTAGCAGCTAAGTCATCTGTAGTTTATGTTAACGCTGAGAATGCTGGTTTCAAGGCTGGTGACGTTTATCAGGCTCTCGCAGCTGCTGAGAAGGCTCTCACCGTTGCTGAGGTTGCTAAGAAGGCTAAGGTTGCTGTTGAAGAGGCTTACCTCGGTCTTGGCTGGCTCTTCAAGGAGGGTAAAGTAGCTACCACAGAGGACAACAAGATTGTTCTTGCATAAGCTTAGTAAAAAAACTTAAACGTTTTGATATAAAATGGGTGAAGGGTGACACATCTTTTCTGTACACTCTTCACCTGTTTTTTCTATTCTTCTTATGAGGGTCGATTGCGAACATGAGATTTTGATAGTGCTTGACGAAGTAGGGGCTAAGGGTATGCCTCTGCGTCGTATCGCATTAAACGTATTTAACATGCGCAACTCCCTTTTCGAACCCCTGTCTAAGGAGAAGATGTACGATGAGGTAGCCAGTTACCTACATAAGGAGAGCACTCTGAGTGGGTCGCCGGTAAGAAGGATGGAGAAGAGGGGGTGGTATCGCATCAATCCTCGCTCTGTCAAGGTGAGGCAGATGCGCTTAGAGTTTAAGAGTGAAGATGCCGACTAAGCGGTCGGCACGATCGAGTGTGCCTCGGTAGTAGAATAAGGTAGTATATATGTTGTGCGTTTCGTAAAACGATCCTTCGGTGGGAGGTATTACAGTAGTTCCGTCAGCACGTTGGCATATATACTGGTAAGAATAATATCCGTATTTTATTGGTATCTCGCACGTGTAGGCTTTCTGTTCCGGAGAGTACTTCATGCGATATTTGTTCCCGTTAACGTTAAAGTTCCCGTTAACGTCAACCCTCCACATTCCATCTACATATACGGGGTAGGGGAATGGCTCATCCGTCTGTAGTGTGAAGTGTGCTGTAACATACTCCGAGGTGATGTCGTTCTCGCTGTTGTCTGAATTGCGTACGTAGAAGGCTCCCTTAGGTACCTCGTCATATACGTATGCCGTACGTCGGTAGTCGGGCCATACCCAAGTGTGCCACGTCTCGGTGGTACGATCCCACGTGTTGTTTTCCACGTTCAGTGAGTTGCGGTGTATGTCGAGTATCTCAAACTTATGGTACTCATTGCCACCGTCAAATATGAGGTCTCTGCAGTGGCGCCATTCCATATACTGTTGGTTAATGCTGGTAGGGGAGGGTAGCTTCACGATATTGTCCCATCGGTAGTTTTGCATCACGTAGCCCGTTATCTGCTCACGTGGGTTGGTGGCCTTCAGCGGGCTGTAGTCCGCCTTCACGGTGACTTGCTGGTGGCTGTGCCTCACGTCGATGTCGGTATCGCCAGTGACGTTAAGTCCTACATTTATTTTGTCCTCGTTGATGAGAAAATACACGGACAGTACCTTCCCGTTATCGTTGAGGTTATCGTCAAATATATCCACGCGGTAGTTGCCCGACATGGTGATATGGCAGTCTCCGTTGGGCAGTTGCAACTGGTAGTGTGTGTAGTTTTGTGTAGTACCTATTGACTCCTCGCAGTCATCTATGGTGAGTCCGCTCTGAAACCCCCTTATGTAGTCCGATGGCGTCAGGTCCTCCGTCTCGTGCCAGTCTTTGTCCAGATGCACCACGCTGTATGTGTAGCGATGGTACTCGTGTGACAGTTGGTCGAATGATATGTGTACCTTCTCATTGCCTCCGAGGGTTATGATGGGTATGTCCTGCCATCGCGTGCCTGCCACCACCTTCACCATTCCGATGTCGTCAGCATACACAGTGTGGCGCTGTGCCCAGCACAGATTGAAAATTGAAAATTGAAAATTGAAAGCCATGATTAGCATCACCATGCGCATGATGTTGGCATGAGCCATAATATGTTGTGCTTTGCGAATAACCATAATCTTCAATCTTCAATTATCAATTATCAATTATCAATCACTTCAGCAACTCAACGCTGCGCTTGAGAAACTTATCGAGCGCTTCGCCCTTGAGCATGCCGTTTTGCAGCAGTGCGAGGTCGATGAGCTGTGATATTGTCTCAGCCTTGTCAGTATCGGCGATTACCGACTTTATGACAGCGTTGTCGCTATTGAGTATGAGGTTGTATGCGTCTGGCATCTGACCGTAGAATGCCATACCGCTCTGATAGCGTGACATATCTTTCATGCGTCGCATGTACTCTGATTGTGTGAACATTACAGGTGCAGCCGTCTCGCCCATGGCTTGTATCTCCACGTTGAATGTCACTTTGTCCATCTGGGGCAGACGAGTCTTAAATGCCTCTGTCAGTTTGTCACTATCCTCCTTGGAGAGCTCCACCTTCTTCACGTCCTCCTTCTGTATCAGCCTTTCCAGGATGTCGCCGTCCACGCGGGTGAAGCGGCACTTGTCAAACTTCTGCTCGAACAGTCCCAGGGTGGCATTGTCCAGCTGTCCGTCGAACATCAGCACGCTGTATCCCTTCGCCTTCGCAGCCTCGATGTAGGTATATTGCTCGTCCTTGTCGTTGGCGTAGAGGTAGATGAGGTTGCCGTCCTTGTCGGTCTGCTCGTCCTTGATGAGAGTCTTGTATTCCTCGAAGGTGAAGTACTTGCCCTCCGTGTCCTTGAACAGGGCGAAGTCCTTCGCGCGGTCGTAGAAGCTCTCGTCGGTCAGCATTCCGTAGTTGATGAATATCTTCAGGCTGTCCCATTTTTCCTCGTAGTCCTTCCTGTCGGTCTTGAATATGCCGTTCAGTCTGTCAGCCACCTTCTTGGTGATGTACGATGCAATCTTCTTCACGTTGGCATCGCTCTGCAGGTAAGAACGGCTCACGTTCAGCGGAATGTCGGGCGAGTCAATCACGCCGTGCAGCAGGGTGAGGAACTCAGGCACTATGCCCTCCACCTGGTCGGTCACGAACACCTGGTTGCAGTACAGCTGAATCTTGTTTCTCTGCAGGTCGAGGTTCGACTGCACACGTGGGAAGTACAGTATGCCCGTCAGGTGGAAGGGGAAGTCCACGTTGAGGTGAATCCAGAAGAGTGGCTCGTCCTGCATAGGGTACAGCGTGGTGTAGAACTGCTTGTAATCCTCATCCTTCAATGTTGAAGGCTGCTTGGTCCACAGTGGTTCGGTAGCGTTGATGACGTTGTCCTCCTGGGTCTCCACCATCTTTTTCTCCTCGGAGTTCCACTCCTTCTTCTTGCCAAATACTACTGGCACAGCCATGAATTTGCAGTACTTGTTGAGCAGTTCGGTTATCTTGCTCTCCCCGAGAAATTCTTTGCAGTCCTCTGCTATGTGGAGCACTATGTCGGTACCGCGTGAGGTCTTCTCTGTGGGCTCGATGTCGTACTCTGGCGAGCCGTCGCAGGTCCATTTCACAGCCTGTGCATCTTCCTTATATGACTTTGTTATGATGTCCACTTTGTCAGCCACCATGAAGCTGGAGTAGAATCCCAGTCCGAAGTGTCCTATGATGGCATTGGCGTTGTCCTTGTATTTGTCCAGGAAGTCGGTGACGCCAGAGAAGGCTATCTGGTTGATATAGCGGTCTATCTCGTCCTCCGTCATACCTATGCCGTTGTCTGAGAATGTGAGCGTGCCAGCCTCTTTGTCGAGACTTACGCTGACCTTCAGCTCGCCCAGTTCGCCTTTGTAGTCGCCCTTCTCGGTGAGGGTCTTGAGTTTCTGCGTGGCATCGACGGCGTTGCTCACCATCTCGCGCAGGAAAATGTCGTGATCACTGTAGAGAAACTTTTTGATGACGGGGAAGATATTCTCGGTCGTAACCCCAATGTTACCTTTTGCCATAATTTATATAATAATGTGTAAAATATTTCATTTTGAACAGTTTATTATCAAAAATCGTGCCAAAGTTACACAATCTAAATCAATTATTCAACATTTATGTGCCACAAAATCTACGATACGGCTCTTTTTTTGAATAATTTTTCCTAATTTTGCACTCGCAAATATCGAAACACATATATGGAAAGAGATATAATGAAA
Organism: uncultured Prevotellaceae bacterium; assembly: GCA_946187445.1. Lineage (GTDB taxonomy): Bacteria > Bacteroidota > Bacteroidia > Bacteroidales > Bacteroidaceae > Prevotella. Next base: position 116,987 of record CAMHQF010000001.1, on the reverse strand, counting down.
CCTGACTTCATATTCGAATCGAGTTGGGAAGTGTGCAATAAGGTCGGTGGCATATATACCGTGCTCTCTACGCGTGCCAAGACCCTTCATGATGCTATACACGATAACCTTGTCTTTGTAGGCCCTGATTGCTGGGGCGAAAAACAATCACCCTTTTTCAAACAAGACGACACTCTGCTCGCCGACTGGCAGGAGCAGGCAAAGAAAGAGAATCTCAACGTCAAGGTAGGACGCTGGAACATCCCTGGTCAGCCCATTGCCATACTGGTTGACTTTCAGCCTTACTACGCTAAGAAGGACGAGATATACGCCAAACTGTGGGAGTACTTCAAGGTTGATTCGCTCCATGCCTACGGTGATTATGATGAGGCAAGCATGTTCTCTTACGCTGCCGGTTTGGTTGTAGAGTCAATGTATAATTACTATAAGCTCCAGGACAAAAAGGTAATCTACCACGCCAACGAATGGATGACGGGTCTCGGTGCGCTCTACATCAAGCACAAGTTACCTGCCATCGGCACTGTGTTTACCACCCACGCCACATCAATCGGACGTTCCATAGCGGGCAATAACAAGCCGCTCTATGACTACCTTTGGGCATACAACGGCGACCAGATGGCAGACGAGCTCAACATGCAGTCAAAGCACTCCATTGAGAAGCAGACGGCATACAACGTGGATTGCTTCACCACCGTCTCAGACATTACCGCCAAGGAGTGCGAGGAGCTCATCAAGCCTGTAGATGTAGTGTTGCCCAATGGTTTCGAGGATGACTTCGTGCCCAAGGGCGCACAGTTTACTGCCAAGCGCAAGGCATCACGCAAGGAGGTGCTGCGACTTGCGAATGCGTTGACAGGTTGTCAGTTTGACGATGATACACTCATCATCGGCACCTCAGGCCGCTATGAGTTCCGCAACAAGGGCATCGATGTCTTCATCGAGTCACTCAACCGCCTCAACCGCGACCCGCGCCTCAATCGCCAGGTGCTCGCCTTTGTCGATGTACCTGCATGGGTAGGCGAGGCACGTGAAGACCTCAAGGCACGCCTTGCCGACAAGAAGGCTGTCTATGACACTCCCCTTGAGATACCGATGATAACCCACTGGCTTCACAATATGAGTCACGACAACGTGCTCGGTATGCTCAAGTACAACGACATGTGGAACCGCAAGGAAGACAAGGTGAAGCTCATCTTCGCACCATGCTATCTTAACGGCAGCGATGGTCTGCTCGACATGCTCTACTATGAAGCCCTGATAGCTAAGGACCTCACGGTATATCCCTCTTACTACGAGCCGTGGGGTTACACGCCGCTGGAGTCTGTAGCCTTCAAGGTGCCTTGCATCACCACCGACCTCGCAGGCTTCGGACTGTGGGCTAACAGCGTCAAGGGTGCCTACTCTGAGATAGAAGACGGTGTGAAGACCATCCACCGTACCGACTACAACTACTCTGAGGTTGCTGATGTCATAAAGGACACAGTGGTGAAATACTCACAGTTTACCCTAGCTCAGGTGAAGAAGGCACGCACCGCGGCAGAGAAACTTTCAAAGAAAGCCCTCTGGAGCGAGTTCATCAAGTACTACTACGAGGCATACGACATCGCTTTGCGTAAGGCGCAGAATAAATAAAAGAATAAAATAATAATAATCACACCCCCAAACGGTAATATCACCCTCCCTCTCGGGGAGGGATGAAAGGGAGGGGGGCATAAATCATTAAATTATGAAAATCAAAGCAGACTATGTAAACACTCCTATTTGGAAGGAGTTTCATGTAAAGTCAACACTCCCCAAAGAGCTCGAGTGCCTTGACGAGATAGCCCACAACATGTGGTGGGTATGGAACTACGACGCACGCGAGATGTTCCGTTCTCTCGACGAGGAGATCTACGAGCAGGTAGGTCACAATCCCGTGCAGCTCCTCGAACTGTTGCCCTTCGAGCGCAAGGAGGAGATTGTCAAGGACAAGAAGATTATGGCTAACGTGAAGGCTGTATATCAGCACTTCAAGGACTACATGAGCGTGAAGCCCGACACCAAGCGCCCTTCTGTGGCATACTTCTCTATGGAGTTTGGCATACACAACTCACTCAAGATCTACTCTGGCGGTCTCGGCATGCTTGCCGGCGACTATATCAAGGAGGCATCTGACTCCAACGTCGATATGTGTGGTATTGGCTTCCTCTACCGTTTCGGCTACTTCAAGCAGAGCCTCTCAATGGACGGTCAGCAGATAGCCAACTACGATGCGCAGAATTTCAACTCACTGCCCATCACCAAGACACTCGACAAGGACGGCAACCAGCTCGTCGTTGACGTGCCTTACATGAACTATGTGGTTCACGCTCTTGTATGGCAGGCTAACGTAGGCCGTGTCACACTGTATCTTCTCGACACCGATAACGAGATGAACTCTGAGTTCGATCGTTCTATCACCCACGCCCTCTATGGTGGCGACTGGGAGAACCGCCTCAAGCAGGAGATACTCCTCGGCATCGGCGGCGTGCTCCTTCTCAAGAAGCTCGGCATCAAGAAGCAGGTTTATCACTGCAACGAGGGTCACGCAGCACTCTGCAACCTGCAGCGCCTCGTTGACTATATCAAGGAGGACGGTCTCTCCTTCAACCAGGCTATGGAGGTAGTTCGTGCCTCTTCACTCTACACCGTCCACACCCCAGTGCCAGCAGGTCACGACTACTTTGACAAGGACCTCTTCGGCAAGTACATGGGCGGCTATCCACAGATGCTCGGCATCTCATGGAAGGAGTTCATCGGCATGGGTCGCATAAACCCTGACGATGACAACGAGCGTTTCTGCATGTCAACCTTCGCTTGCAACACCTGTCAGGAGGTTAACGGCGTGTCAATGCTCCACGGATGGGTGTCACAGAAGATGTTCTCAAGCATCTGGAACGGTTACTACCCAGAGGAGAACCACGTAGGCTACGTTACCAACGGTGTTCACTTCCCATCATGGTGCGCTACCGAGTGGCGCAAGGTGTATGACCAGTACCTCAAGCCAGGATTCTACGAGGATCAGTCTAACGAAGACCTCTGGCACGGCATCTATGACTGCCCCGATACAGAGATATGGGAGACCCGCAAGGCTCTGAAGAACAAACTCGTGAAGTACATCCGCGAGAAGTTCACCGAGTCATGGCTTAAAAATCAGGGCGACCCAGCACGCGTAGTATCACTTCTCGAGCGCATCAACCCTGATGCCCTCATGATTGGCTTCTGCCGTCGCTTCGCTACCTACAAGCGTGCACACCTCCTCTTCACCGACCTCGACCGTCTCTCAAAGATTGTCAACAACCCAGAGAAGCCAGTACTCTTCTTCTTCTCAGGTAAGGCACACCCAGCTGATGGTGCTGGTCAGGGACTCATCAAGCGCATCTACGAGATAAGCCAGCGTCCGGAGTTCCTCGGCAAGATTATCTTCCTCGAGGACTACGACTTCCAGCTCGCACGCCGTCTCGTTTCAGGCGTTGACATCTGGATGAACACCCCGACACGTCCTCTCGAGGCATCAGGCACATCAGGCGAGAAGGCAGAGATGAACGGCGTTGTCAACCTCTCAGTCCTCGACGGCTGGTGGGTAGAAGGCTACCGCAAGGGTGCCGGTTGGGCACTCAAGCAGGAGCGCACCTACGAGAACCAGGGCTATCAGGATCAGCTCGACGCTACCACCATCTACAACATGCTTGAGAACGAAATCGTTCCTCTCTACTACGACAAGAACAAGAACGGACTCTCAAAGGACTGGATCAAGGTTATCAAGAACTCTATCGCCACCATCGCGCCTCACTACACCATGAAGCGCCAGCTCGATGACTACTATTCTAAGTTCTACACCAAGCTCGCTGCACGTTCCAAGAAGATGAATGCCAACGACTTCCAGATGGCAAAGGATATAGCACAGTGGAAGGAGACCGTGGCAGAGCGTTGGGACAGCATCCGCGTGGTAGATTCAGAGACATCAGTTTTCACCAAGGGAGCCGAGACGGGCAAGAACACCCAGATATCCTACACCATCGATGAGCAGGGACTCAACGACGCAGTAGGACTGGAGCTCGTAAGCATCAAGGACGACCAGTCAGGCAGCGACCGCATGATCAACCGCGTAGTGCCATTTAAGCTCATCAAGCAGGAGGGCAACCTCTACACCTTCCAGTGCGACATGGAAATCAGCCGCGCCGGCCACTATAAGACCTGCGTACGTATGTTCCCAAAGAACGACCTCCTGCCACACCGTCAGGACTTCTGCTACATCAAGTGGCTCGACTAATCATGTTTGTGAAATAAATACACTTACATATACACAGACAGCGGCTGCCATGCTAACCATGCACGGTGGCCGTTGTTGTTATACCATAATGGATGTGCTCTAACTTAAGATGAGATTGCTTTGCTTCAGCTCTTGTTTCGCTAAGAGAAACAGAGTGTTTCGCTAAGAGTTACAGAGTGTTTCGCTAAGAGTTACAGAGTGTTTCGCTAAGGGTTACGGAGTGTTTCGCTAAGAGTTACACCTCAAAAAGCAAAGATAAAGATTTCCAATTAGTGCAACTTCATGTCAGAAATACTTGCAAAAACGAGCATAATTTTGTATTTTTGTGGATGAAATGAAGAAACAAAGACTAAAACATAAATCTTAAACTAAAAAATATAAATAGCAGATATGTTAGAGAATAAGACGCACGAAGAACAGTTTCGCGAACATGCAAAGACCTACCTTTTATGCTTTAGCAAGCAGTGTCCGCTGCGTGAGCATTGTCTCCATTCATTGCTTAACGAATATGCCAACAAGACAAACCTTGTAGTAACGGCAAGCGTAAACCTAAACAACCCGAGGATGCAGACAGACAAATGTCCGCACTTCGCCAAGGACGAGCCAATAGAGATGCCCGTTGGCATAGCACCCATATATCACGACATGCCAGGATGGATGGAGCGTAAGATAAAGGGCAGCCTCATAGACTTCTTTTCACGCAAACGCTATTACATGTACCATAACGGCACCCTCCCCATGCCCCCTGACGTAGAGAACTACGTCCGCAAGACTGCCAAAGATGCAGGCTGGGACAAAGAACTTACCTTTGCCGGTACTGTCACCGACTTCATGTGGTGATTTTTCCTACCCTTTTCTTGATTTTTCAAAATATTTAGTTACCTTTGCAAAACAGAAAAAACTAAAACGAAAAGACTATATGATACTGACAACTACACCAGTGATTGAGGGACACACCATAAAGGAATACAAGGGAGTGGTGACGGGAGAAACGATAATAGGTGCGAATTTCTTCAAGGACTTTCTTGCAGGAATTCGTGACTTCGTTGGCGGACGCTCTGGCAGCTACGAGAAGGTTCTGCGCGAGGCTAAGGACACCTCGCTCCGTGAGATGCAGGAAAGAGCAGAGGAACTTGGCGCCAATGCCGTAGTAGGCATCGACATCGACTATGAGACCATCGGCGAGAAAAACTCCATGCTCATGGTTGCCACCAGCGGCACCGCCGTGGTGGTTGGTGATACAAAAATGACATAGTGTCTTTGCAGAGCGAGATATTCAGTTTATGTCTGTTCACTCGGCTAAAGGTCTGGAAGCTGACCACATTATCCTCGTCAACTGCAACCAAGGTTCATACGGATTCCCTTCCTTGATAGAAGACGATCCTATTCTTGACTTCGTTCTTAATAAGAGCGAGCAATATCCTTTTGCAGAGGAGAGAAGACTCTTCTATGTTGCCATGACGCGTGCAAAGAAGAGAATGTACGTTCTCTATGATGAAAGCCGTCCTTCTCCTTTTATTGGGGAGTTCCTCCTAAAGCTAGAAGTCGGCTCTTATCTCTGCCCGAAATGTCTGGAGGGTAAAGTCGAGAAATACCGCGACGGCATTTCAAAGATAGGCAGCGCCTACCGCACCTTCAGATGCTCAAATAACGAATCTGCCTGTGACTTCATCGAAACGAAGTTCGAGGACTTTACGCCTACGGGCATCCTGATAACTGATAACATGACGGCTCAAGATATAGAAAAGATACGTCAACAGCACAGAAACACCAGACGTATTGGTGGCACCCGTCTATAACACGTATTATCTTCAATGGATTAAGTAATTGAGTTCACGCTATCGCAGGAGCTAAATTAAGGCTTCCGTGAAGGTAAAAAATACTCCACAACTTGTGGAGCATAAGGATATGTAATACTTTACTCTTCATGGCATGGATGGTGAGATACTGATAACATACAGGAGGACCAGCAGGTTGTCGATGCGCATAGTGAAGAACGGCGACGTGCATGTGTCGGCTCCTATCGGTATGCCAAAGGAGAAGGTGGAGAGGTTTGTCGAAGAACATAGCGACTGGATAGAGAAGGCTCGACGGAAGACTGCGGAAAGGCAAAGGAAGAGGGACGAGTTCTACGGGCAACTACCACTGGATACTCGTCAGAGGAAAGAGGAGGCTATACTCAGACTGAAAAACATAGTGGAGCCACTGGTGGACAGATACTCTCTGCTGATGAAAAATCAACCTTCGGCAATAACATACAAGGCGATGATATCACGGTGGGGGGTGTGTAATATAAGGAAATGTAGTATATGCTTCTCACTGTATCTGCTGTTGCTGCCTGAATGGTGCATAGAGCATGTGGTGGTGCACGAAATGTGTCATTTGATTGAGCCACGCCACAACGAACGCTTCTATGGCTTGATGGACCGATATTTCCCTCGATGGCGAGATGCACGAAAAATGGCAGGGGAGATAATACGGCGGGATTAGATTCGGCGGGATTGGATATCCTTATGACTGCGGGGATTGAATATCCCCAGGCCCTGCCACGGGCTATCTACAAATAAAGTAGTCCTTCTTTTCATTGAAAGTGAACTTTCATGAATTTTGGACTACTTTCTTTGTGATCCGGCGGGGATTCGAACCCCGGACCCACAGCTTAGAAGGCTGTTGCTCTATCCAGCTGAGCTACCGGACCGACCTTTATTGTTTGTTTTGCAATTTGCGGTGCAAAGGTACAAAAAATAATTAAGACCTGCAAGCGATGAGCATTGGAAAATGCGATCTATAATCTATAATCTATAATCTACGATCTAATCTTTAAGCAATTTCTCGATGAAGTCATCAAGCTCGGCGGAGAGGTTCTCCATGAAGGGGGTGCCGAGGATGGTGGTCTCACTGTCGTCAACGATGTATAGTTCGGAGATGTACTGCCCACTCTCGTTTTCCAATACGTAGTTGTAGGGCTTGGCAATGTTGAGGTATATGCCGTGATTCTCGATGACGGGCGAGAATGCCTTGTGCACCATAGTATAGAACTCATCGGTCTCAACGGGTGCATTGATCCATTCTTCGACGATGACGCGTGTTATTTCTTTCTCGTCGTCATCGTATGCCATGACATCGCCGGTATCTTGTGATACGCGGACGTGTATGTCGGTAAAGCTGTAAGTGCCGTCCTCTCGTGGAGGAAATTTCTCCGCTATCTTGTTGATGAAGCGGGTAAGGCTGTTAGTGGTTTTGTCCATTTATTTTTTTCCGTGACAGTGTTTGTACTTCTTGCCTGATCCACATGGGCATGGGTCGTTGGGACGTGGTTCCTTGCCCTTTACGATAGGTATGCGTGGTGGCATATGTGGTGCTGTAGGGTCGATGTATCCAGGACGGTTCATTCCGTCGGGCATACTGCCACGTGGTGTCTGACCTGGCATAGGGGGTAGGGCAGGGGAGCCGTCGGCATTGAGTTCCTGCTTGCTGGTCTGATACTGTGGCTGTGGCTCAGGCTTAGGCATGGAGACAGGTGCCTGTGCTGGTGCCTCTTCCTTGTGTATGTGTATGCGTGAGAGGGTTGAGCAGACGGAGTCGTTCATCTGATTGATCATGGCATCCCACAGCTTGACGGACTCGAGTTTGAAGATGAGCAGCGGGTCTTTCTGTTCGTAGGATGCGTTTTGGGATGAATGGCGCAGTTCGTCGAGCTGGCGCAAGTTCTCCTTCCAGTTGTCGTCGATGGTATGGAGGAGTATCATCTTCTCAAATTCCTTCATGATATTCTTGCTCTCGCTGTCGTAGCACTCCTTGAGGTCGAAGTTCATGCGATATACGAGGTGCATGTCGGTGAGAGGTATGATGATGCGTTCGAAGTTGGCGTTGGGGTCTTCGTATATCTGCTTTACCACGGGCTGTGCCTCTGCCTGTACTTTGTCAACATGCAGCTTGAAGTTTGCCATAACCTTCTGGAAGGTGTCCTCCTCAAGCTGTTGGCGTGGTGTCTGTACAAACTCGTCTTCGGAGAATGGTACATCCATGAAGAAGAGCTTGAGGAAGCGCTCTTTGCATCCCTCATAGTCATTATTGGAGAGGATGGAGAGTACGCGGTCCCAGATGACATTGGTGATATCCATGCCGATGCGCTCACCCATGAGGGCGTGGCGACGTCGCTCGTAGATGACGGTGCGCTGCTTGTTCATGACATCGTCGTACTCGAGGAGGCGCTTACGTATGCCGAAGTTGTTTTCCTCTACCTTCTTCTGTGCCCTCTCGATAGAGCGTGATATCATAGGTGCCTCGATGCGCTCGCCCTCTTCGAAGCCTAAGCGGTCCATGACCTTGGCGATACGCTCGGAGCCGAAGAGACGCATGAGTTTGTCTTCGAGGGAGACATAGAATACTGATGAGCCGGGGTCACCCTGACGTCCGGCACGACCACGTAACTGACGGTCCACACGACGGCTCTCATGGCGCTCGGTGCCTATGATGGCGAGACCTCCTGCAGCCTTCACCTCTGGGGTGAGCTTGATATCGGTACCACGTCCTGCCATGTTGGTGGCGATGGTTACGACACCCTTACCGTTGATACTCTTACCAGCCTCGGCGACGATGAGCGACTCACGGGCGTGCTCCTTGGCATTGAGCACCTGGGCATTGACGCCATTGCGCTTGAGGATGTTGTGGAGCAGCTCAGAAATCTCGACAGAGGTGGTGCCGACGAGTACTGGGCGACCTGCATCACGCATGGCGATGACCTCCTCAACGACTGCCTTGTACTTCTCACGTGCCGTCTTATAGACACGGTCATCCATGTCCTTACGTATCACAGGACGGTTGGTGGGTATCTCGACGACATCGAGTTTGTAGATGTCCCAGAATTCGCCTGCCTCGGTGGATGCTGTACCTGTCATGCCTGCTAGTTTGTGGTACATGCGGAAATAGTTCTGCAGGGTAATGGTGGCGTATGTCTGTGTAGCTGCCTCGACCTTGACGTGCTCCTTTGCCTCGACAGCCTGATGCAGTCCGTCGGACCAGCGGCGACCCTCCATGATACGTCCTGTCTGCTCATCGACAATCTTCACCTGTCCGTCGATTACTACATACTCGTCATCGCGGTTGTAGAGGGAGTACGCCTTGAGCAACTGCTGCAGTGTGTGGACACGCTCGGACTGCTCAGAGAAATGGTTTATGAGGGCATCCTTCTTCTCCAGACGCTCCTCGTCAGAAAGTCCTGTCTCTGCCTCGAGTGCCGATAGTTGTGAGGTGATATCGGGTATGACAAAGAGTTCCTTGTCGCCTACCTGCTTGGAGAGCCACTCCACGCCCTTGTCGGTGAGGTCGGCACCATGCATCTTCTCGTCAACGACAAAGTAGAGTGGTGCTATCGCCTCAGGCATACGGCGGTTGTTGTTCTCCATATAGTGCTCCTCGGTAGAGAGCATGCCGGACTTGATGCCGTCCTCAGAGAGGAATTTTACTAATGGGGTATTCTTAGGCAGTGCCTTGTAAGAACGGAAGAGTGCGAGGAAACCTTCCTCTGCGAGTTCCTTATTACCCTCTTCGTTGCCACGGGTAATCTTCTGTTTTGCCTCGGCGAGAAGTTGGGTGGCGAGTTTGCGTTGCTCTGCGACTATCTTCTCCACCAGTGGCTGGTACTCTTCAAACATCTGGTCATCTCCCTTGGGCACAGGACCTGAGATAATGAGCGGTGTGCGGGCATCGTCAATCAGGACTGAATCGACCTCATCGACGATGGCGTAGTTGTGCTTACGCTGTACGAGGTCCTCAGGCTGCATAGCCATATTGTCGCGCAGGTAGTCGAATCCAAACTCATTGTTTGTACCAAAGGTGATGTCGGCACGGTATGCCTTGCGGCGAGCCTCTGAGTTGGGACGGTGCTTGTCGATACAATCGACGGAGAGACCATGGAACATATAGAGTGGTCCCATCCACTCGGAGTCACGCTTGGCGAGGTAGTCATTGACGGTGACGACGTGTACGCCATTGCCTGTGAGGGCATTGAGGAAGACGGGGCAGGTAGCCACGAGGGTCTTACCCTCACCCGTCGCCATCTCGGCTATCTTGCCCTGATGAAGGACGGTGCCACCGAAAAGCTGTACGTCATAGTGCACCATCTCCCACTTGAGGTCGTTGCCGCCAGCAGTCCAGTGGTTGTGGTAGATAGCCTTGTCACCATCGATGGTGATGAAGTCCTTGGAGGGGTCAGAAGCCAGTTCACGGTCAAAATCCGTTGCGGTGACAATGGTCTCCTCATTTTCTGCAAAACGTCGAGCTGTCTCCTTTACGATAGAGAAGGCTACGGGATAGACCTCGTCTAGTGCTACCTCGAGGCGGTCGAGCACTTCCTGCTCGAGTTTGTCGATATGGGTGAATATAGGTTCGCGCTCGTCGATAGGTGTCTGCTCAATCTTGTTCTTGAGGTCGGCAATCTGTTGCTTCAACTCGCTCACGGTACCCTGTACATACTGTTGTATCTCACGACTCTTGGCACGCAGTTCGTCATTGGAGAGTGCCTCGATGGCAGGGTAGGCTGCCTTGACCTTATCGACTAATGGTTGTATCTTCTTAATGTCTCGACTTGACTTATTGCCAAAGAGAGCCGAGAGGATGGAATTGAAATTCATATTCTTTTGTTGTTTTTTTAATAGTGGCTATTGTAGCTATAGTGACTATAGTGGCTACAGTGGTTATAATTTAAGACGCAAAATTACTATATTTTTTTGACTTTACAAAATAAAATAGGTAAAAATGTAACCAATAGGGCAACGCCAAGTATGTTGACTCCCTCTGCATAGCACTGGAAAATATTGCCAAGGAAGAAGATGGCGAGACTTGCCAGAATGGCATATTTACCCCATCTCACGATATACCTTGGGAGTGCAAAGATAAAGAATATCGGATTGAATATAAATATCTGAAAATTAACGCGTACCGTAGGATGTTGAGAGAAAAGCATTAAGAATAAAACTATGCCGATGAAGGCATATAGGCATAAATAAAGATAATGTGCCCATAGGACGGGTCGCTTGATAACCAACCCCTCGAAAATACCACAATAGAGTATGCATAGCAGAAGTAGCGCTACAGCCACCTGAGTAGGGGTGAGAGGGAAGTCGATGTTGTTGGGGTTTTTCCATGGTTTGCCAGGAGCGAGGGCCCAGTAGGCAGTGTCAACGAGGTGATGAGAATAACCGCTCGCAGGAAACACAACGTTTGCCGAATCGAAATCTACAGAAAGTACTTCCGGGAGGAACTCACGTTGCTCAAAGCTGGTGTTTCTGTCAGCTCCCACTCCGAGTAGCAGGTCGTTGCCAAAGCTGGTCCAGGGGTGTCCTTCAGCCTTCATGTGGACGAGATCGCGAAAGGTGCGCTCGCCCTGCTGGATGGGGGGCATACTACGATATACTATCTCTGCACCGCCTGTGTCGCTGATATTACCGGTGAGCGGCATCGCAGCTATTGACTCAAGGATGATGTCGCGAGCCTTGGTGGTGCAGTTGTTGTAAAAGAAGTTGTAGCGATATATGGTATTCTCGGGTAGGGCATTCTCTGCCAGTGCCTTAATGAATGCTGCCTTCTGATTGACATTCATATCAATATGCTGCTCATATACTCCACAACCGTAGCGCTTGTAGTCGGCAAGGAAATCGGCGTAAGAGCAGATGCCCATGCTGTAGTCAGTAAGACCGAAGATGAAGTGTAGGGCGAAAAATCTTATGGTGGGGTCGAAAACGCCATAGTTGATAGCGATGTCCTCGCCCGTCTTGCCGTCATGCATGCGTATGGCGGTATGGCCATAGAGAGAATATACCTCATCGTGTGGCTGGCACGTGAGCAGACTGATGTCAATGCTGTCAAAACGTTCGCGTATGGCGTCAGCAGACAAATGTGGTAAGTCGTCGGCTGACAAAACGTGCTGAGAGCCACAGAAAAAAAACATTAAAATGTATAACGGCTCCTTGAAAAAAAAGTAAATATTACGTTTCACGATGCAAAAATAACTTATTTTATTGGTAAAACCTTCGCTTATTTCATTTTTTTTGAATAATTTTGCACCAAATTACACTATAACGAAAATAATGAGAAAATTTCTTTTGTTATTCCTGTTGACAACTTCATCGACAATGCTATTTGCTCAAAGTGGCACATTGTCTCCATATTCCATGTACGGTCTGGGTTCGCTTGTCGACCAGTCAAATGGTGCCAGTCGTGGTATGAATGGTGTGGGACAGGCTTTTCGCGAGAGCAATCAGATAAACTATCTTAACCCAGCATCATACTCAAGTATAGACTCGCTGACTTTTATATTTGATGTGGGTATGTCCCTGCAACGTACCATATTTAAAGAGGGAAGCGTCACCAAGGGTGCCAATGTGGGCGACTTTGAATATATCATTGCTGGATTTCGTGCAGCTCGTCATCTCGGCATAGGTTTTGGACTGATACCTTATACTGATATGGGTTTTGGATTTGAGAGCACGCAGAAGGTGAATAATTATGCCCAGTATCCATATGACCCGCTATATAATAGCACTACCCAAACTACTTCATACTCCTCAGACGGTGGTCTGCATGAGGTTTTTGTGGGAATAGGCTGGGAACCTGTGAAGCGCCTGTCAATAGGTACGAATGTTTCATTCCTCTGGGGTGAGTTGGGTAGGTCAGTGTCAAGTGTTTTTTCGGACGGCTATGTAAACTCGATATATAAGATTTACTCGCAGACGGTACATACATACAAACTGTCATTTGCTGCGCAGTACACACACCCTGTAGGCAAGCATGACAACCTCACCGTTGGTGCTACTGTCACACCAGGTCACGACCTGGGGAGCGATGCCGAACTGAAGTACATTTCTTATAATGCATACACCGTACAGGGTGACACCGTGCAATGTGCAGCCACTAATGGTATGTCGATGCCTACCGAGATAGCTCTTGGCTTGGCATACAAGCATGGCGACAAGTGGAAACTAGGACTTGACTACAGTTTGCAAAATTGGAGCAAGCTACCAGTGCGCAACTACCTGAAGTCAGATGGTACGATAGTAGGTACCACGGGAAGCTACGATAACCGTCATAAGATAAACGTGGGTGGCGAATGGTGCCGAAATCCTAATGGACGCTCCTTCCTTGATAAGGTGAAATGCCGTGCTGGTATCAGCTATACTTCGTCATACCTGAAAATCAATACTACCAATGGTATTGTAAATGGTCCACGTGAGGTGTCTGCAAGTATAGGCTTTGGTCTTCCTATTATAAATAGTTATAATAACCGTTCGGTGTTAAATGTCGGATTTCAGTGGGTTAACGAATCGGGTTCTGTCATCAAAGAGAATACTTTTCGTATCAATATAGGCCTGACATTTAACGAGCGATGGTTTGCTAAATGGAAGTTTGACTAAGGGTTAGCTTAGCTAACTTTTCGCTTGTGGCTCATCTCTTCGAGTCGTGTCAAGAAAGTTAAAGAGGGTTCAAAAAGTTGAAGGGCGTAGGTTCAATAGGATTGATAGGGACTATAGGGGTGGTGATAGCCTCGATAGTTCTCATTTCCTGCGACAGCGCAAAGGAACATACAGCACCTGCCATACGTGAGCAGGACTCGGTGGCGATGATGACATCCTACGGAGTAAACACCCTGATAAGTGACTCGGGAGTGATGCGCTACAGGATAATATCCGAACGATGGGAGGTGAACGACAACCTCAATCCTCCACGATGGATATTTTCACGAGGATTGTTTCTTGAACAGTTTGATAAAAACCTCCACGTGGAAACATACATACAGTCAGATACAGCATACTATTACACCACGAGCAAGTTGTGGTATCTGTTTGGCAATGTGCGTATAAAGACTGTTGACGGTATGATATTTACCAGCGAGGAGCTGTACTGGGACCAGAACCGTCATGAGTTGTACTCCAATAAATTTTCGCACCTGATAACACCAGAACGGGAGTTGCAAGGGGCGTACTTTGTCAGTGATGAGCATATGCGCCATTATAAGGTGACAAATACAAAGGGTGCATTTACGAGAGAGGATTTTGATAACGGGAATACTGACGGAAATAATAACGTTAACGGGAACGTCGTCGATACTACACATAAGAGGCAAGTTGCCACGCCAAGACGTAGATAAACATTGAACATAGAACTGATAACATACATACTCATAGCGATGCTGTTTTCCGCCTTTTTCTCGGGGATGGAGATAGCCTTTGTGTCAAGCAACAGGATGCTGGCAGAGATGAATGGTGATGAGGAGAGCATCACACATCGCACAGTGTCATTTTTCTATAGTCACTCAATTACCTATGTCAATACAATGCTCGTGGGCAATAATATAGCCCTCGTGATATACGGCATACTGATAGCCAAACTTTTTGACAGTACAATATTCGAGGGTCAGACGGAAGCTTTTCGTGTGATGGCAGATACCATCATCTCTACCGTCATAGTGCTATTTACGGGTGAGTACCTGCCCAAAACGATATTTAAAAATAATGCCAACACCCTCCTGTCAGTTTTTGCCCTCCCTGCGATAATATGCTTTGTCATATTGTATCCCATATCGCGACTGTGCACACTTATTTCTCAGGGTATGCTGAGTCTTCTTGGCGTGAGGGTGAACAAGGATGCCGACAAGGAGGAATTTTCAAAGGTTGATCTGGACTATCTCGTCACCCAAAGTCTCAATGGCAACGAAGGAGGAGGCATTGAATTATTTCAAAACACCCTTGACCTTAGTGACACCAAGGTACGTGACTGCATGATACCACGTACAGAGATCACAAGTATAGAACGTACGGCAACACTTGATGAACTGCGCCAGAAATTTATAGAGAGTGGACGATCTAAGGTCATAGTGTACAAGGAGGATATAGACCATATCGTGGGTTATATACACTCTTCGGAACTCTTTCGTATAAAAAAGGAGTGGTTGTCTCATGTACATCATATCCCCTTTGTTCCTGAGACGATGGCGGCTAACAAACTCATGAGGACACTCTTGGCACAAAAGACTTCGCTGGCAGTCGTCGTAGATGAGTTTGGCGGCACAAGCGGCATAGTGGCTCTTGAAGATATCGTCGAGGAGATATTTGGCGAAATAGAAGATGAGCATGATACCAACAAGTTTGAGTGCCGTGCTACTAAAGATGGAGGATACATCATATCAGCCCGTCTGGAGATAGAAAGAGTAAACGAACTCCTCGGCATAAACCTGCCAGAGAGTGATGACTATAAGACTGTTGGCGGACTGATACTCGCTCGGTATCAATCGTTTCCAAAAGTTAACCAGGTGATAAAGATAGATGGATGGCAATGTAAAATACTAAAAAACACCAAAACAAAGATAGAACTGGTGAAAATAATACCACTATAATTTGTTTAATTGCAGAAAATTTAGTAACTTTGCGCCGTTTATGCCTTGTGACACCGAATCAGGTAGGTGTGCAGTAAGACATAATGTGAGAAGAAAACTAAAACAAAAATAAGAAAATAAAAATGGCAGTATTAGGAAAAATCAGAAGCAGAGGTGCCCTCCTTGTGGGTATCATCGGTCTGGGTCTCTTCGCATTCATTGCCGAGGAGGCAGTCCGTTCATGTGAGTCTACCAAGAACAACGAGCGTCAGCAAGTAGCTCAGGTGCTTGGTGAGAAGATTAGTTATCAGGAATTTCAGGAGATGGTAGATGAGTATCTGGATGCCATCAAGATGACACAGGGGCGTGATAACCTCTCAGAAGATGAACTCAATCAGGTTAGGGATATGGTATGGCAGCAGTACGTACAGAATGCCGTTTTAGCACGCGAAGCTAAAGAACTCGGCCTCAGAGTCACCGATGATGAGATACGTGACATACTCAACCAGGGCACTAACCAGATGCTCATGCAGACGCCATTTGTCAATCAGCAGACAGGTCGCTTCGATGCCAACTCACTTAAGCAGTTTGTTGCGGAATACAAAAAGGCACAGCAGACTAACCCACAGCAGGCTGAGCAGATGCGTCCAATATACAATTATTGGAACTTTGTAGAGAAGAACCTACGTCAGCAGTTGCTCTCACAGAAGTATCAGACTCTCCTTGCCGCTACATTCGTTTCTAACAGCGTGGAGGCAAAGCAGACATTCGCAGAGGAGAATGAAGAAGCTACAATACAGCTTGCAGCACTGCCTTACTCTTCAGTAGCTGATAAGGATATTCAGATTTCTGATGATGACCTCAAGGCGAAGTACAAGGAGATGAAAGCTGCATTCAAGCAGTATGAGGAAACTCGTGACATCAAATATGTATCAGTTAAGGTACAGGCATCAGCTGCAGACCGCGCAGCTATCAGCAAGCAGACTCAGGAGTATGTACAGCAGCTCGCTACTGCAGAGGATCCTTCAGAGATAGTACGTAAGTCTGGTTCTGTAGTGGCTTATCTCGGTGTGCCAGTAATGAATACAGCATTTCCTAATGATGTAGTAGAGATACTTGACTCAGTGTCTGTAGGAACTACTACTCAGTTGAAAGAAAACAAACAGGATGGTACCCTTACTGCTGTTCGTTTTATGTCAAAGCAGGAATTGCCCGACTCTGTAGAGTTCCAGGTTATTCAGGTGGGTGGTGAAACTCTCGATGCTGCACACACACGTGCTGACTCTATCGTGAAAGCCCTTACCGCTGGTGCAACCCAGTGGGATGCTTTGGCAAAGAAGTACAACCAGACAGGTGCTAAGCAGTGGCTTACTACTAAGGATTATCAGAATGCTAATTCACTTGATGTTGACACAAAGGCATATATCAATGCCCTCAACACCATGCAGGTTGGTGAAATGAAAAATCTTGCTACCAACTCTGGCAACATTATCATAAAAGTGACAGACCGTAAGTCTTTCCAGACAAAGTATCTTGCTGCTGTTATCAAGACTCCTATCAACTTCTCAAAGGAGACATACTCACAAGCTTACAATAAATTCTCACAGTATGTGTCAGAAAACCAGGACCTTGAGGGCCTAGAGAAGAATGCAAAAAAGTACGGTTATCAGGTGCTGGAGAATCAGGACGTTCGTGCCTCACAACACAATATTGCTGGCATACATGGCACTCACGATGCTTTGAAGTGGGTATATGAGGCAGAAGAAAATAGTGTATCACCTCTTTATGAGTGTGGCGAGAATGACAACCTCCTTGTCATCGCTCTCACCAAGATACATAAGAAGGGCTACCGCGACCTTGACGATGAACAGGTAAAGGAGATGGTAAAGGCTGAGGTTCTTGCTGATAAGAAAGCTGAGAAACTCATTGCCAAGATGGCTGGCGTGAAGAATATCGCTGGTGCGAAGGCAAAGGGTGCTCAGGTGGTTGATGTCAATCAGGTGACATTCGCTTCGCCAGTATTTGTAGTTGCTACTGGAGCTACTGAGCCTGCACTATCTGGTGCAGTTGCTGCTACTAAGCAGGGACAATTCTCCAAAGCTCCTGTAAAGGGTAATGCCGGAGTATATCTCTTCCAGGTAACAAAGAAGCAACAACGTAAGGGACAGAAGTACGATGCCAAAGCTATTATGCAGCGCATAGCACAGCGCAACATGCAGGCTGCGGGCAACTTCATGCAGGAACTCATCCTTAACTCAGACATTGCTGACAATAGGGTGATGTTCTTCTAAGGAATTTCGACATTTCAAAATAGCAACATATCGGTATATCGAAATATCGACATAACGAAATAATGATAAAGAAATCAGGACACTCAAACTAGAGTGCCCTGATTTCTTTATTAACCTTTTAAACCTTTTGCAAGCAAAGAGCCCACAAGCTCCTTACTTTTTTTCTTATAGTCCGAGTGACTTCTTGATTTCAGCGATGCGAGCGTCAGCCTTAGCTGTAGCAGCTGCATAGTCGCCGTCAAACTGTCCTGCAACTGGAACCTCGCAGTAGAACTTAATCTTTGGCTCTGTGCCTGAAGGACGAACTGAGATTTTCATGCCGTCCTCAGTGAACCACTGCAGTACGTTGGCTGTGGTAGGCATCTCTATGTCAGTTACCTTGCCCTCGGCAGTCTGCTTCAAGGTCTTGTAGTCCTTTACGCAGACAACCTTAGTGCCTGCAATTTCTGCTGGAGGAGTAGCACGGAAGTCTTCCATCATCTTCTTTATCTCGTCAGCACCGCTCTTGCCAGGCTTTGTTACGCTGATGGCAGCCTCCTTCTGGAATCCATACTCCTTATAGATGTCAAGAAGCAGGTCGTAGAGCGTCTTGCCCTGATCCTTAGCCCATGCAGCGATTTCGCAGATAAGGCAGATAGAAGCAGGAGCATCCTTATCGCGCACCTTGTCATAAGGCAGGTAGCCGAATGACTCCTCGCCACCACCGATATACTTACGCTTGCCCTCGTTTACTCGGATGCGATATGCAATCCACTTGAAGCCTGTGTATTCGTCGAAACACTCCACACCGTTGGCACGTGCTATCTTAGCAATGAGCTCAGATGTCACGATGGTCTTCACCATGAAGTCTGATGGGTTAAGCTGTCCCAATGCCTTCTTGTTCTTGATGGTGTACCAGTAGAACATGCAAGCCGTCTGATTGCCGTTCAGAATCTGCCATTCGCCCTTGTCGTTTCGGCAAACGATGGCAAGACGGTCAGCGTCAGGGTCGGTAGCCACTACGAGGTCTGCATTCAGTTTTGTACCAAGCTTCATGCCCAGTGTCATAGCCTCTGCATTCTCAGGGTTAGGCGATACAACGGTTGGGAAGTTTCCGTCAACCACCATCTGCTCTGGCACCACGTTGATATTCTGGAATCCCCATGAGCGCAGACACATAGGAACGATGTGACGACCAGTGCCGTGCATGGCAGAGTAAACGATGTTGAGGTCTTTGTTGCGGAGGATAACGTCCTGATCAACCATACCTTCCTTAACGGCACACATGTAGTTGTAGTCCATCTCGCCGCCGATAATCTGCAGCAGGTCAGGGTTGAGAGTCCATTTCACGTCCTCAATCTTCACCTTGTTCACCTCGTCAATGATGCCCTTATCGTGTGGAGCCAGCACCTGAGCGCCGTCCTCCCAGTAAGCCTTATAGCCATTGTACTCCTTAGGGTTGTGTGATGCAGTAACGTTCACACCAGCCTGAGCGCCCAACTCGCGGATAGCGAATGAAATCTCTGGGGTAGGGCGCAGACTCTCAAAGAGGTAAGCCTTGATGCCGTTAGCTGTAAAGATAGCAGCTACGGTCTCAGCATACATACGTCCGTTGTTACGGCAGTCGTGACCCACTACTACGGAACATTTCTTTCCAGGGAACGCTTTCAGAATGTAGTTGGCAAACCCCTGTGTAGCCATACCCACAATGTACTTGTTCATGCGGTTGGTGCCAGCACCCATAATGCCACGCAAACCACCAGTGCCAAATTCTAGGTTCTGGTAGAAGGCATCGATGAGCGCCGTCTTGTCGGGATTGTCAAGCATAGCCTGAACGTCCTTGCGTGTCTCTTCGTCAAAAGAGGGTGATAACCACTGTTTGGCAACAGCTTCACATTGTGCAATTAACTGTTCGTTGTTTTCCATTTGTTTAAAGTTTGTTATTGATGGTTTTATAGTAGGATTTTTTTTATTTGTTACGCTCCGACAGTTGCCTGTCTTCACACTTGTGCACAAAGTTAAGAAAAAAAAATATGTATAACAAATTTTTTCGCTATTTTGTTGCATAAAAAATTATTTTTTGCCATGTTACAGTGCATTCGGCATGAAAAATACATGAATTTATTTTGTTCTGCCCTCGTTTTTTCGTAACTTTGCAAGAAAATGAGCAGCATTCTCGATCAAGACATAAAATACCTGAGCGGTGTTGGTCCGCAGAGGAAGGAGATACTTAGCAAGGAACTGGGCATCAACTCGTTCGGTGACCTGCTGGAGTATTACCCCTATAAGCATGTTGACCGTAGCAGGGTGTACAAGATAAGGGAACTGACGCTTGAGATGCCATTTGTGCAGATTAAAGGCAGAATACTTTCCTTTGAAGTCTTTGATATGGGCTCTCGCAAGAAGCGTCTCGTAGCTCATTTCTCTGACGGCGAAAGAGTGATGGATCTTGTGTGGTTTTCTGGCGTACCATATATAAAGAAAACATACAAGGTAGGAATAGAGTACATAGCGTTTGGCAGACCTGGGGTGTATAATGGCAGATTTCAGATTTCTCACCCAGAGATAGACAGTGCCTCGTCACTGGAGCTCAACAATATGGGTATGCAACCATATTACAACACTACGGAGAAGATGAAGAAGGCTGGCATGACGAGCCGTACGCTGGAGAAGTTGACGAAGAACCTGATGGAGAAACTCCCTAAGCTGCCTGAGACCCTGCCTGATTATATCACCCTACCGCTACACCTGATGAGTAGGGATGAGGCGATGCGGAAGGTACACTATCCCAGCAACCAATATGAACTGCAACACGCAAGGGAGAGGCTGAAGTTTGAGGAACTGTTCTACGTACAGCTCAACATTCTGCGCTATGCTGCCAACAATCGCAGAAAATACAATGGCTATCTGCTACCCAAGGTGGGCGACTGTTTCAACGACTTCTACCAGCATAATCTGCCTTTTGAACTGACTGGAGCGCAGAAACGTGTGATGCACGAGATACACAAGGATATGAACACAGGTAGGCAGATGAATCGTCTGGTGCAGGGCGATGTGGGCTCAGGCAAGACGCTGGTGGCCTTGATGGCCATGCTGATAGCTGTGGATAACGGTTTTCAAGCAGTGATGATGGCACCTACAGAGATACTTGCCGAACAACACTTGGAGACTATCAAAGGATTTTTAAGGGGATTAGAAGGAGGATTAGAAGGAGGAGTAAAAGGAGAGTCAGAGGGAGTTAGAGTGGAGTTGCTTACGGGTATGGTGAAAGGCAAGAGGAGAGAGGCTGTTATGGAGGGACTGCAGAACGGAGAGGTAAAGATACTCGTGGGTACACATGCTATAATAGAAGATAACGTGGCATTCCAAAACCTTGGACTCGCAGTGATAGATGAGCAGCATCGCTTCGGAGTGGCACAGAGAGCGAAGTTGTGGAGCAAGAACGACAACCCGCCACACATACTAGTGATGACTGCCACACCGATACCTCGCACATTGGCGATGACAATATATGGTGACCTCGACGTGAGTGTGATAGACGAAATGCCACCTGGCAGAAAGCCCATCATGACTCTGCACAAATACGAGAATCAGATGGTAAGCCTCTATGAGGGCATACGTAAAGAGGTGGCTAAAGGCAGACAGGTGTATGTGGTCTATCCACTAATAACGGAGAGCGAGAAGATGGACCTGCAGGATCTTGAAGCAGGCTATGCACACCTGCAAGAAGTATTTCCTCAATACAAGATGAGTAAGGTGCACGGCAGAATGAAACCTGTGGAGAAGGAAATGGAAATGCAGCGCTTTGCCAGTGGAGAGACGCAGATTTTGGTAGCAACCACCGTAATAGAGGTAGGGGTGAATGTGCCCAATGCCTCGGTGATGGTGATAATGGAGGCACAGAGATTCGGCCTGTCACAGTTGCACCAGCTCAGGGGCAGGGTCGGCAGAGGCGCCGACCAGTCATACTGCATATTGGTGAGCGACTACCAACTATCAAAAGAAACAAAAAAACGCCTAGACATAATGTGTGAGACGAACGATGGTTTCCGCATAGCTGAGGCAGACCTAAAACTAAGAGGTCCTGGTGACTTGGAGGGGACACAACAGAGCGGAATGGCATTCGACCTAAAGATAGCCAATATAGCTACTGATGGTCAGATAGTGCAGTTGGCACGTGACGAGGCACAGAAGATAATAGACAGCGACCATGAATGTAATGCTCCCGAACATGCCCTCTTATGGAAGCGGCTTGCTGAGATACGCAAGAACAGCGTGGACTGGGGAGTGATAAGTTAATTTATAGTTAATAACTCACAGTTCACAGTTTTTCAGTCGGCAAGAAAACTTTGTACCTTACACTTTGTACTTTATACTTTTTTTTGTACCTTTGTGGTCATGAAAGAATTCGTGATATCAGAAGCGAAAGCAGAGACTGCCGTCTTGGTGGGGCTTATCACGCCTCAACAGGACGAGGCGAAGACAAAGGAATATCTGGACGAACTGGAGTTTCTTGCCGACACGGCTGGTGCTATTACTGTAAAAAGGTTTACGCAGAGAGTGAACGGACCATCAAGCGTAACCTACGTGGGAAAGGGAAAACTGGAGGAGATTGCTGCATATATAAAGGAGTGTGAGGATGCCTGCGACCAATGGCAGCAAGAACTGCACTACCCAGAGGAGGAGGAGAACGCGCCCCAGCCAGTGGGAATGGTGATATTCGATGACGAACTCTCTGCCAAACAGATGCGCAACATAGAGGCAGAACTGAAAGTAAAGATACTTGACCGCACAAGCCTTATACTCGACATCTTCGCCATGAGGGCACAGACAGCAAACGCCAAGACGCAGGTGGAACTGGCACAGTATCGCTATATGCTGCCCAGACTGCAGAGGCTGTGGACACACCTTGAGAGACAAGGTGGCGGCTCGGGCTCAGGAGGCGGAAAGGGTTCGGTGGGACTGAGAGGTCCTGGCGAGACGCAGTTGGAGATGGACCGTCGAATAATACTCAACCGCATGTCGCTGCTGAAGGAACGCTTAGCAGAGATAGACAAGCAGAAGACCACGCAGAGGAAGAACCGCGGCAGACTGATAAGAGTGGCTTTGGTGGGATATACCAACGTGGGCAAATCCACTATCATGAACATGCTCGCCAAGAGCGAGGTGTTTGCCGAAAACAAACTGTTTGCCACTCTTGACACTACGGTGAGGAAGGTGGTGATAGAGAACCTGCCATTCCTGCTTGCCGACACGGTGGGATTCATACGCAAACTGCCCACAGACCTTGTAGATTCGTTCAAATCCACACTCGACGAGACACGAGAGGCTGACATGCTGGTGCACGTAGTGGATATCAGTCACCCCGACTTCGAGGAACAGATAACGGTGGTGGAGAAGACACTGAGCGATCTGGGATGTGCCGACAAGCCTTCCATGATAGTGTTCAACAAGATAGATGCCTACACATGGGACGAGAAGGAGGAAGATGACCTGACACCAGTGAAGAAAAACGAGATTTCGCTTGACGAGCTCAAACGCACATGGATGGCGAGACTCAATGACAACTGCATATTCATTTCGGCAAAAGAAAAAATGAATATTGACGAGTTTAGAGACACTATATATAAAAAGGTGAGAGAACTGCACGTGCAGAAATACCCCTACAACGATTTCCTATGGACTAACCCTGAAGAAGTATAAAAATATGAATTACAGAAACCTGACACTAAGCGAGATTGACATACTTGAGTCGCAGGGATGCCGCAGCACCTCATGGACACAAGTGATGGTGGACGAAGAATTTGCCGCAACAGACCTGAAGAACGTGTGCTTCGACGGCGACGTGAGGATAGGCAAGGGAGTGCGCATGTGCAACGTGGGTATAATACGCACCACTGACGGTGCCACCTATGGCGAGAACAACATGATAAGCGTGAAGAACGAGGCTGGCGACGGCAACGTTGTGATATACAAGGGACTGACATCCCAGATGGCAGCATTGATGGTACGCACGGCAGAGGAAGAGGATGCGGAACTTTTCGCCAAACTGAGTGGGATGATCTCAGACTATGTCAGCGAGACACGTCCCGAATGCACTACCATAGGCAATGACGTCACCATAATGGATTGCAGGGAACTGACCAACGTGAGCATAGGAGACGGCAGCGAGTTGTGCGGGGCATCACGCCTGATAGACTGCACTCTGTGCCCAACCCCAGATGCAACAATCTATGTGGGCGACGACGTGATTATGGAAAACGTGGTGGCACAGGCAGGAGCAACAATTGTTGACGGAGCAAAGCTATATGACAGTTTCGTTGGCGAGGCGTGCCACATAGGACGAGGATTTACCAGCGAGGCATCGCTCTTCTTTGCCAACAGCCACATGGACAACGGCGAGAGTTGTGCTGCCTTGTGCGGACCGTTCTCTGTGAGCCACCACAAATCGTCACTGCTCATAGGAGGCGAGTATTCCTTCTATAATGCCGGATCGGGCACCAACTTCTCCAACCACGCATACAAGATGGGACCTATACACTATGGTTTGATGGAGCGCGGTTCAAAGACGGCAAGCGGTGCCCACATCCTGTGGCCTGCACACATAGGTGCTTTCTCTATGGTGATGGGCAAGGTGCAGACACACCCCGACACATCACTGCTGCCCTTCTCATACATAATAGCCGAGGGAAGAAAGACATATGTAGTGCCAGGGCGCAACCTGTGCACCGTGGGAACATACCGAGACGTAATGAAATGGCCCAAGCGAGACAAACGAACACCCGACTCACGCAAGTCGCTGATAAGCTATGACTGGCTGTCGCCTTACGTCATAGAGAGAGTAAAAGAAGGTCTGCAATGGCTTATGGAAATACAGGAAGAACAGGGCTATGAAGTTGAAGAATACGAAGGCAAGGGATTTACCATTACGGCTTCTGCCTTGCAACATGGAATAGAATACTATCGCCATGCCCTGCGCATGTATGGCAACGCTGACAGTACCAACGACTGGACAGACCTGTTGGGATTGCTGACACCGACAGAAGCGGTGGAACAGATAAAGGAAGACATCTTAAGTGAGGACATAGACAATATCACCACGCTTGAAAGCCGTTTCCGCGATATATATGACAGCTATGACCAATGGAAGGGCATCAGCGATAATGACTCGGCAACAGGACAGGCACACGAGGAGTGGCTCAATGCCATAAGACTGGATGCGGAGCGCGAATACGGACTGGGCGACGTGAGTGAAGACCAGATTGCTGACTTCCTTAACTCAGTAAACTAAAGGTACGAAATATAAAGTGTAAGGTATAATGAAGAGACACCTCATATTATTGCTATCCCTGCTGTGCTCCGCCGTTGGTATGCAGGCAGGAAACGACCCCATAAACCTGCAGACCTACACACTGGACAACGGACTGAAGGTTTTCATCTCAGTAAACAAGGAGAAACCGCGTATCACGGCACATGTGGCAGTAAACACTGGCTCGCGCAATGATCCTGCTGAGACAACGGGACTGGCTCACTATCTGGAACACCTGATGTTCAAGGGCTCCAAGCAGTTTGGCACATCCAACTATGCAGCAGAAGAGCCTCTGCTCAACAAGATTAGCGACCTGTATGAGGAGTATCGCCAATTAACCGATCCTGCACAGCGCAAGGCTAAATATCACGAGATAGACTCCGTTTCGCAGTTGGCGGCACAGTACAATATTCCCAACGAATATGACAAGATGCTGTCAACGATGGGCAGCATAGGTACCAATGCCTTCACCTCATACGACGTAACCTGTTACGTAGAGAACATCCCCTCCAACGAGTTGGAGCGCTGGTGCATGATACAGAGCGACAGGTTCCAGAACCTGGTGATGCGTGGCTTCCACACCGAATTGGAGGCTGTGTATGAGGAGAAGAACATCACCATGACGAAGGACTCACGCAAATCATCCGAAGCCCTCCTGAAGATGCTCTTTCCCACACACCCCTATGGTATGCAGACCACAATAGGTACGCAGGAACACCTGAAGAACCCATCACAGGTGAACATACGCAACTACTATAACCGTTACTATGTGCCTAACAACATTGCCATTTGTATGGCAGGCGACCTGGACCCAGAACAAACCGTTGCACTGATAAAGAAGTACTTTGGTTCATGGAAAGCAGGCAACAACATCACCCCGCCGTCATTTCCCGCACAACCTGTGCTGACAGCACCGAAGGACACCACCGTATGGGGACAGGAGACAGAACACGTGCGCATAGCATGGCGACTGAAGGGAGCTTCATCACTGCAGAACGACACTATCACAATGGTAGATATGCTGCTCTCAAACGGAAAAGTGGGACTAATGGACGTGGACCTTGACCAAAAGATGGCGCTAATGGGAGCTGGTTCTGGACTATGGGACCTGAAAGACCACAGCATGTTTGTACTTGAAGGCAGACCTAACGAAGGTCAGACGCTGGAAGAAGTGAAGGAACTGCTGCTTGCAGAAATAAAGAAACTGCAAAACGGAGAATGGGACGAGAAACTGATACACAGTATCGTAGCCAATGAGCGCCTGGCTCAGCTCAATGCCTATGACAACAACGACTCACGTGTCAGCCAAATGGTGGATTGCTACATCTTAGGCAGACCGTGGCAGCAGCATGTGGAACAAAACGACAGACTTGAGAAACTGACCAAAAACGAGATAACGGCATGGGCAAAGAAGTATCTCAATGACGGATATGTATGTGTGTATAAGCGCAAGGGCGAAGACACCTCCATAGTGAAGATTGAAAAACCCGCCATCACACCGATACCAAGCAATCGCGACATGCAAAGCGACTTTCTCAAAAAACTGACAAACACCGAGGTTGAGCCCATACATCCACAGTTCGTGGATTATGACAAGGACATGACCATAAGGCAGCTGTCAAAGAAAAACGGCAACGAACTCCTTTACAAACAGAATAAGGAAGACGACCGTTTCACCCTACAGTTCCGTTATGAGTTTGGCAGTGATGCAGACCGTCGATATGGCATTGCGGGCGACTATTTCGAACTTCTCGGCACGAAGAAAGAGAGTCTCAACCAGATAAAGCGCAAATTCTATGACATAGCATGTAACTATTCTTTCTCCGTGGGAGCAAAGAATATCACCTTCAGCCTTTCAGGTCTGCAGGAATACATGCCACGCGCCATAAAGATGCTTGATGAATTCATCATGGGACTCAAGGCTGACAACGACGTATATAACAAATATGTGGAGCAGGTACAGAAAAGTCGTGTAGAGGTGCGCACAAACCAGAATGCATGTTACAATGCACTCGTTTCATACGGCTTATATGGCGAAGAGACTCCTATGAAGGACGTCATGACTATGAACGAGCTGAAGGAAACCAGACCTGAAGTGTTCACCCAGTTGGTAAAAGACTTGTGGGACATGCCGAGCACTGTGCTGTATTGGGGACCTGCAAGTGCTGACGAAGTGGCACTGGAGGTTCTGAAAATAAAGAAGGACAAGAAATTCAAGGGCACTCTTCCTGTCAACAAGATACGCCAGAGGACTGTCACCACAGAGGATGAGGTGTTTGTTGCACCCTACGATGCAAAGAACATTAATATGCGTATGATTCACAACGAAAACCTGCCTTTGAATATAGACAACTTGCATACCGTGAATTTGTTCAACGAATACTTTGGCGGGTCTATGAACGCCATAGTGTTTCAGGAATTGCGTGAATCACGTGGCTTGGCATACAACGCATGGGCAAGATACGTGATGCCTGGCAGGAAGAATGAAACTGAATACTACCAGGAGCACATCATATCACAGACGGACAAACTTGCTGACTGCATAAAAGTATTCAAACAAATTACCGACACCCTGCCAGAATCTCCCAACCTCTTCAACACCGCACAGCAAAGCCTGATGAAGACTATCGCTGCTGCACGCACAACCAAGATGGGGGTTCTTGCCAGCTATCTCAACGCTCGCTATCTTGGCATAAACTATGACGTCAACCGTCTGCTTTATGAGAAAATTCCAACATTAACTCTGCAGGATCTCGTACGATTTGAACAACAGTATATCAAGGGCAAACCATTACGTTACCTCATACTGGGTAAGGGGGATGAACTGAAAGATTCTGATGCCTTGTCTGATTTCACAACTGTGCGTCATCTGACCCTCGATGATATTTTTCCATAAAAATAAATATAATTTTATTTTGTTCTGCCCTCGTTTTTTAGTAACTTTGCAGTTTATATGGCAAACGTAGATTTTAAATATGCGCCAATGTTTCAACTTGGCGAAGACAAGACAGAGTACCGCCTTATATCCAAGGACGGAATAACAATGAGCGAGTTTGAGGGTAAGCCTATCCTCAAGGTTTCAAAGGAAGCGCTCGAGTTGTTAACCACCCAGGCATTCCATGACGTGAACTTTATGTTGCGCCGTGAGCATAATGAGAAAGTTGCAGCTATACTTAATGCATCAGATGCATCGGACAATGATAAGTATGTAGCTTTGACCATGTTACGAAATGCAGAAGTGGCATGTAAAGGACAACTGCCATTCTGTCAGGACACAGGTACGGCGATAATTCATGCTGAGAAGGGTCAGCAGGTGTGGACGGGATTTGAGGATGAAGAGCCATTGGCAAAGGGTGTTTATAACACCTACACCCAGGACAACCTGCGCTATTCACAGAATGCACCCCTCGATATGTATAACGAGGTCAACACCCGTTGTAACCTGCCAGCGCAGATAGATATCGAGGCTACAGTTGGCATGGAGTATCGTTTCCTTTGTGTAGTGAAGGGTGGGGGATCTGCCAATAAGACTTACCTATATCAAGAGACAAAGGCACGCATACAGAACCCAGGTACTTTGGTACCCTTTCTTGTGGAGAAAATGAGGAGTCTTGGTACGGCAGCTTGCCCTCCTTACCACATCGCCATCGTCATAGGTGGTACATCGGCGGAGAAGAACCTGCTCACGGTGAAACTTGCCTCCACAAAATATTATGACTCCCTGTCTACAACGGGCGACGAGACAGGTCGTGCCTTCCGTGATATAGAGCTGGAGAAGCAACTCCTTGAAGAGACAAAGAAGATAGGCTTTGGAGCACAGTTTGGCGGTACTGCATTCGCTCATGACGTGCGTGTAGTTCGTCTGCCGCGTCATGGCGCTTCATGCCCCATCGGACTGGGGGTGTCATGTTCTGCCGACCGCAATATCAAGGCAAAGATAACCAAGGACGGCATATTCGTTGAGAAGATGGACGACAAGCCATACGAACTCATACCAAAGGCGCTGCGCCAGGCTGGCGAAGACGATGCTATACAGATAAACCTCGACCAACCCATTAGCGAAGTGTGCAAGGAACTGAGCAAATATCCTGTCTCTACCCGCGTGAATCTAAACGGTACTATCATAGTGGCTCGTGATATTGCCCACGCTAAGATTAAGGCTCGTCTTGACAATGGCGAGGGCATGCCACAGTACTTCAAGGATCACCCCATACTCTATGCGGGTCCTGCCAAGACACCTAAGGGTATGCCTTGCGGCAGTATGGGACCAACAACGGCAAACCGTATGGACCCCTACACTGATGAGTTCCAAGAGAATGGCGGTTCGCTGGTGATGATAGCCAAGGGCAACCGCACCAAGGTGGTGACCGATGCCTGCAAGAAGCATGGTGGTTTCTATCTGGGCAGTATAGGTGGACCTGCCGCATACCTTTCATCAAGCAACATCAAGAGCATAGAATGCGTGGAATATCCCGAACTGGGTATGGAGGCAATATGGAAAATCCGCGTGGAGAACTTCCCTGCCTTCATCCTTGTTGACGACAAGGGTAATGATTTCTTTACTTCGTTCTAAAGAACTGAGTAAAAAAGTAAGAAGAAAGAAATAAAAAAATAACAAGTATAAACCTATGGAAGAAAAAATTCCCTACAAAACCTATCTCGCTGAAAACGAGATTCCCACACAATGGTATAACGTACGTGCCGACATGAAAACAAAGCCTGCACCGCTAATCAATCCTGGCACAGGCAAGCCTCTCACGCTTGAGGAGATGAACCCCATCTTCTGTGAAGAACTCAACAAGATGGAGATTGACAACGATACCAAGTGGTTCGACATTCCTACCGAAGTACTCGAATTCTACAAAATGTATCGTCCGTCACCTCTCACGCGTGCTTATTTCCTCGAGAAAGCACTCGATACTCCTGCCCATATTTATTATAAGTTTGAGGGCAATAACACCTCTGGCTCCCACAAGCTCAACTCCGCCATTGCTCAGGCATACGTGGCTAAGAAGCAGGGACTGAAAGGTGTTACTACCGAGACGGGTGCAGGACAGTGGGGCACGGCACTCTCTATGGCATGTGCATTCCTCGGACTCGATTGCAATGTCTATATGGTAAAATGCTCCTATGAGCAGAAGCCATTCCGTCGCGAGGTAATGCGCACCTACGGTGCTACAGTAACACCGTCACCAAGCGAGACAACAGCCGTAGGTCGTAAGATTCTTGCTGAGCACCCTGGCACAACGGGTTCGCTGGGTTGTGCTATCTCTGAGGCTGTAGAGGCAGCAGTTTCAAAGGAAGGTTACCGCTACGTTCTCGGTTCTGTGCTCAATCAGGTGCTCATCCACCAGACCGTGATAGGTCTTGAGGTACAGGCTGCACTGAAGAAACTCGGCGTCAAGGCTGACACTATCATTGGCTGTGCCGGTGGTGGCTCTAATCTCGGAGGTCTTGCCACACCATTTATAGGTGAGATGCTGCGTGGCGAGGCAGACTACCAGATTATCGCCGTTGAACCCGCATCATGCCCAAGTTTCACACGTGGTAAGTTTGCTTACGACTTCTGCGATACAGGCAAGATATGCCCTCTCGCAAAAATGTACACACTCGGAAGCCAGTTTATACCGAGTGCCAGCCATGCCGGAGGCCTGCGTTTCCATGGTATGAGTCCCATCCTCTCTCAGCTCTATCACGATGGGCTCTTCGAGGCTCGTGCCGTAGAGCAGACATCTGTCTTCGAGGCAGCTACTCTCTTTGCTCGCACAGAGGGCATACTGCCAGCACCAGAGTCAAGCCACGCCATTCGTGCTACCATCGATGAGGCACTGAAGTGCAAGGAAACAGGCGAGGCAAAGAACATCGTACTCGGACTCACTGGCACAGGCTACTTCGATCTCGTAGCTTACGAGAAGTACAACTCTCACGAAATGGGCGACTATATTCCTACCGACGAAGAGTTGGAGCAGGCATTCGCTCAGCTGCCTAAAATTTAATTCGTTCAGGAGTTAAAAGACAAGTGGAACTCCTAATCAACATACTCCTGTTCTCCGTGGGTCTGTTGGCAATCATCAAGGGTGCCGACTGGCTCACGGACGGTGCTGCCTCCATAGCTTGCAGGTTTGGCATTCCCTCCATCGTAGTGGGACTCACCATTGTGGCTATCGGGAGCAGTGCTCCAGAGTTTGTTGTCAGCGTGCTCTCCGCCATTCAGGGCAATGTCGATATCGCTTTGGGTAACATCGTGGGCAGCAATATATTCAATATACTCGGCATTATGGGCATTACTGCCTTGGTGCGCCCTGTCGAGGTGCAGCGTGGAAATGTGCGCTATGACGTGCCCTTTGCAGTCCTGTCCAGCGTAGTAATAGCCATCACTGCCCTTATTCCTGGTCAGTGTGCTACTAACGAGATAAGCCGTACTGACGGACTGATGATGCTGTGCATGTTTGCCATCTTCATTTACTACACCATCTCGATAGCCATCAACCAAAAGAATAATGACCAGCAGGAAAGGCAAGAAGTGGTATTGTGGAAAGCCATAGTGGGAGTCGTCGTAGGACTCGTCTTCCTCATTCTTGGCGGCAAAGGGTTGGTAAAGGGAGCATCAGGAATCGCCAGTACTATAGGTATCAGCGAGAGTATCATAGCCCTCACCATTGTGAGTATAGGCACCTCCGCCCCCGAACTTGCAGCATCGGTGATGGCAGCAAAGAAGGGCGACACAGCGATGGCATTGGGCAATGTGGTAGGTAGCGTAGTGTTCAATGTGTTCTTCGTGCTTGGCACAGCAGCAACCATACAGCCTCTCGGTATTGGCGGCATCACCCCTGCCGACATACTAATCCTCTTTGGCTCATCCGTCATGTTGTGGGGGTTCTGCGCCTTTGGCAAGAAATACTATACAATAACCCGCACTGAGGGCTCCTTTTTCGTTATCCTCGTGATAGCATACTACACCTACCTCATCTTGAATTCCTAATTCCTAATTCCTAATTAACCTGTGCAACTCTACTTCAACATAACCTATAGCACTCAGTACGGCAACGATCTTTACATCAACTTTCGTATGCCAGACGGTATGCTATCTACCTCACGCATGACACAGTGTGGCAATGGTCAGTGGCAGTACAACTGTCGTCTTGAGCTCTCTGGCGTAGAATACCTCGACTATTACTATACCGAGCAACGCGATTCCGAGGTGATCACTCACGAGTGGACCACACAGGCCCATCGCATAGCCATAGGTCAGCAGGGCATCAGCCAATATACCACCTACGATGTGTGGATAGGCATTCCCCACGACTCCTACCTCTACAGCTCAGCCTTCACCGAGTGCATCAATCGCCGCACCCATCGCGAGGCATATCGTCGTCCCAACCCTTCAGTGGTGCGCCTCAAGGTGCGTGCCCCACAACTGAGGGGCGACCAACGCCTGGTGCTCTGCGGAGGCCATCCCGTGTTGGGCGAGTGGCACCTCGACCGTGCTATTCCCTGCATCGAACAGGCGCCCAATGAGTGGACCTGCGACATCGATGCCGAATATACCGCTGGCGAGAATCTCGACTTTAAGTTTGTTGCCGTAAAGGATGGCGACATACTCAACGACCCCATGTGGGAAACCGATGACAACCGCTATTTCCGCATGCCCCGCCTGCGTCGTGGCGATGTGGAGGAACACGAACTCTCACAGGCATTCTTCAAAATATATAACGTGAAGAAGGCAGGCACACTGATTCCCGTCTTCTCCCTCCGTACCGAGGGCAGTTTTGGCGTAGGCGATTTTGGCGACCTAAAGCGCATGGTTGATTGGATAGCTTACACCAACCAGCGAGTGCTCCAGGTGTTGCCCATCAACGATACCACGATGAACCATACGTGGAACGACTCCTACCCCTATTCCTGCATCTCCATCTTTGCCCTCCATCCGCAGTATGTCGATTTCCGTCAGTTGCCCCCACTCAAGGATGCCAATAAGGCAAAGGAGTTTGAGTCACTCCGCAAGCAGCTCAACCAACTGCGCCAGATAGACTACGAACGCATGATTCAGGCTAAGGAGCAGTATCTGCATCTGCTCTTCGAGCAGGAGGGCAAGACCACCTTCGCCACCAAGGAGTTTAAGGAGTGGTTTCAGGAGGAAGAGCGCTGGCTCGTGCCATACGCACAGTACTGCTACCTTCGCGATACCTATCATACAGCCGACTTCCTTCAGTGGAAGGGGCACACCAAGTGGAATGAGGCTGAGCGCTCTCTGCTCTCCAACCCTCGCACCAAGGAGTACCGTCAGGTAGCCTTCTATTACTACGTGCAGTTTGTCCTTGCCCAGCAGATGAAGGGCGCTCATCAGTATGCCCGTTCCAAGAATATCATCCTCAAGGGCGACATACCCATCGGCGTGCAGCGTCAGGGATGCGACGTATGGCAGGAACCCCACTATTTCAACCTCAACGGACAGGCAGGAGCACCACCCGATGACTTCTCCATCAACGGTCAGAACTGGGGCTTCCCCACCTACAACTGGGAGGCGATGCTCCAGGACGGATGTCAGTGGTGGGTGCGCCGTTTCCAGAACATGCAGAAGTACTTCGATGCCTATCGCATCGACCACGTCCTCGGCTTCTTCCGTATCTGGGAGATACCCACCCATGCCGTCCACGGACTGCTGGGACAGTTCCAGCCAGCCCTCGGACTACGTCCAGAGGAGGTAGAGGGATACGGTCTCGAGTTTAAGCGTGACCTCTTCACCCGTCCCTACATCACACAGGAGGTGTTGCAAGAGATTTTCAAGGACCAAGCCGCCTACGTTCGCGACCATTTCGTCACCCCTTATCGTGACGGCTACTACCTCATGCGTCCTGAGTTTGACACCCAGCGCAAGGTGGAAGTGTGGTACAATTCTGAAAGTTCACAGCAAACAATAAGAGACGGTCTCTACACCCTTATCAGCAACGTGCTCTTCCTTCGTGACCATCGTAATCCCGAACTCTACCACCCACGCATAGCAGCTCAGCACTCCTATGTCTTCAAGATGCTGCTAAGCGATAGCGAACGCCGTATCTTCAACCGTCTCTACGACGACTATTACTATCGCCGCAACGACCAGCACTGGCAACACGAAGCCATGCAGAAACTACCTCGCCTCATCGAGGCCACCCGTATGCTCGTATGTGCCGAAGACCTTGGCATGATACCCCTCTGTGTACCCACCGTCATGAGCGACTTGCGCATCCTCTCCCTCGAGGTGCAGTCCATGCCCAAGGAGTACGGTCAGCAGTTTGGTCATCCCGATCGCTACCCATACCGTAGCGTCTGCACCATCGACAGTCACGATATGCCCACCCTCCGTATGTGGTGGGATGAAGACAAAGTGCGTGCCCAGCGCTACTACTCTCAGATGCTCGGCCGTCGTGATGAGGCACCCCATCCACTGCCAGCCTGGTTGGCTCGCGACATCGTGCTGCGCAATCTCCAATCAGCCTCCATGCTATGCATCCTCTCCCTGCAAGACTGGCTCGCCATCAGCGACGAACTAAAGCTCCCTGATCTCAATGCCGAGCGTATCAATATACCTTCCAACCCTCACCATTATTGGCGTTACCGTATGCACGTCACTATCGACCAAATGCTCTCCAATCACCGCTTCTGCGACGATATTGCCGAGATGATACAACAGGGCGGCAGGTAGTTAATGTCAACCTTAAACATTCAACTTTTTAAATTTTAATTTTCAAGTACAAAGGTACTTGACTTTAACTTAATATATGCAAGAAAATGTGTAGATTTAACATTTTTGCATGGTGCGTGCATGAGAGCCCTGTTATTAGCATTGTAAACCCTATGCTTTTCCCTTGCAAACTATATGCTTTTCTGGCGCAAAAACACACGTTTGCAGACGTAAACGATAATTAACACGCAACTAGCTGTATTACAATGCGTTACAAGGTTAAAATGTGGAATGCGAAAAAAATCATTTTACCTCAAAATTGCACGTTTTGTAGATTTTGTGCTGTGTAATTTTAACATTTAGGTAAGTCGTGATGGTTTCCAAAGTTTCCTTGTTTGTTGCGCACGTGTACGTATAGGTTATTATAATATACTTAGTATAAATAATATACTTAATATAAATATTGGTTTCTCTCTTCTTTTTTTATCAGCTTCAATTTTATCTGTTATCTATCATCTATCATCAGTCTTCTGGTGTTGAACATCTTGTTGGCAACTTTGGAAACCTTGGCAACTTTTCACAAAAATAAGAATGTCCTTTCCTGATTTTGGTTGACTTTGCCAACTTTTACACAAAATATAAGTGGATTTATTTTGCGTATCTCACATTTTTTTTGTACCTTTGTAGAGAAATAAGAAATGTCACAAACATAATAAAAAAATATATACGTTTTGGATAAAAACACTATCACAGGATTTGTTCTCATCGCAGCAGTACTCTTTGGCTTCACCTGGTATAATCAGCCATCACAGGAGGAGATGGAGGCCATGCGCACGAAAGACTCTATAGAAAATTTGGCAAAACAGAAAGCTGAGGAGCAGCAGAAAATAGCCGAGATACAGCGCAAAGCAGAGGCTGCAAAGCAGGCAGTGGCTGATACTACGGCACTCTTTCATGCCGCCATGCAGGGCAGTGTACAGAATGTAGTGCTTAAAAATGACAAGGTGGAGCTGACACTGTCATCAAAAGGTGCTACGATGACCAAGGCTGTGATAAAGGGCTTTGAGGACAACGAGGGCAACAATGACGTCACACTCTTTGATGCTGAGACACAGAAACTCAACTTCACACTCGTATGCAAGGAACAGAATATATCAACCAGCGATCTGTTCTTCACACCTTCCGAGGTGACACCAAATGCGGTGACTTTCACCGCAGAGGCTGGCGAGGGCAAGAATATAGTAATAAAGTACGCGTTGAGCAAGGACTACAAGCTGAGTTGCTCCATACTTGCCAACGGCATGGCAGGGCTATTTGCACCTAATGCATCATCAATCGACATAGACTGGCAGGAAGTATGCAAGCAGCAGGAAAAGGGATTTACTTTTGAAAATCGCTACAGCTCGCTCACTTACCACTTCACGGAGGGTGGCACAGACTACCTTAATGAGACGAGTGAGAAGAAGGATGAGAAGATGGAAGAACCAATAGACTGGGTAGCTTTCAAAAATCAGTTCTTTTCTGCCGTAATGGTCACTAAGGGCGACTTCGGCAATGACGTGCGACTCACCTCCATACCTCAAGAAAAGGGTTCGGGATACCTCAAGCAGTACGAGGCTAAGTTGAAGGCTGACTTTGACCCCAAAGGTATCAATGCCACAGAATTAGAGTTTTACTTTGTGCCTAACGACTTCCGCCTGCTTCAGGACGTAGAGGAGGAGAGCACCCTGGGCAAGAAGCTGGAACTGGAGCGACTGGTGTACCTCGGTTGGCCGCTGTTCCGCTACATCAACCGCTGGTTTACGCTCTACGTCTTTGACTTCCTGCGCTCCATGGCGATACCTATGGGCATCATACTGATACTCATCACGCTACTGCTGAAGGCCATCACATACCCCATGGTGAAGAAGAGCTACATGTCGTCAGCAAAGATGCGCGTGCTGCGTCCGAAACTGGAGGAGGCGACCAAGCACCTCGACAAGCCTGAGGATGCCCTGCAGAAGCAACAGGTGCAGATGCAGCTCTACTCAGAGTACGGAGTGAGTCCGCTGAGCGGATGCCTGCCCATGCTGATACAGATGCCTATCTGGATTGCCATGTTCAACTTCGTGCCTAATGCCATACAGCTCAGGCGCCAGTCGTTCCTGTGGATTGACGACCTGTCAACATACGACCCCATAGTATCATGGCAGCAGAACCTGTGGCTCATCGGCGATCACCTGTCCTTGACGTGCATACTCTTCTGCGGTGCCAACCTGCTTTATTCATGGTTTACCATGCAGCAGCAGAAGGACCAGATGATAGGTCAGCAGGCTGAGCAGATGAAGATGATGCGATGGATGATGATGCTCATGCCACTGATGTTCTTCTTCATGTTCAACGACTACTCTTCAGGCTTGAACTTCTACTATTTCGTATCACTATTCTTCTCGGCTGCCATCATGTGGCTGCTCCGCAAGACTACCAATGACGAGAAACTGCTTGCCATACTTGAGGCAAAGCGCGCCGAGAACAAGAAGAATCCTAAGAAGCTGTCAGGATTTGCCGCTCGCCTGCAGGCTATGCAGGAGCAGCAGCAGAAAATGCAAAGGGAACGTGATGAGCTCCGCAGAAAAAGACTCGGGAAATAGCAAGTATAGCTATAGTAACTATAGTAAATAGAATCAATAAAACCTCAGAGAGGTGATAATCTGTGCTCCGACCTTGTTGTTCAATGTGGCAACGATGTCGGAGCATTTCATTTGTAGGTCGGCACGTACGGCAGGTGATATAATCTTTACCCACAGGGTCTGATTGCGTATATCCTTCGACTCAGTGCTCTCGATGACATACTCAGCCATATCGGCATCAAGGAGTGAGCGTATCACCTCTTCCCATGCGCCGATGACACGACGCTGGAGCAGGGGAGTCTCAAGCCCCTGATTGCGCAGTATGCTGTGCAATATGCTGTCAACTGATATGGGGTATCTCTTGAACATAATAGATATTATAGTGGCTATAGTGACTATAGTGACTATAGATACTATAGATACTATAGATACGATAGTGACTATAGAAAAGATTAGCTGAAAGCTCCCTCCTCAACATGGAAAATCTTGTACTCCGACTGTGAGTGGGATAGTATCTGGTCGAGGTGGTCGCGGTTGGTGTCAGTGATGAATATCTGACCGTAGTTGTTGCCCGATACCAGTTCCACGATATTCTTTACTCTATGGGCATCGAGCTTGTCAAAGATATCATCAAGCAACAATAGTGGGGTGGTGGCATTGCTTGTCTTGCTCAGGAAGTCAAACTGTGCCAGTTTGAGTGCTATGACGTATGTCTTGTTTTGTCCCTGACTGCCCTCGCGCTTCATGGGGTAGCCGTCAATCATCATCTCGAGTTCGTCACGGTGTATGCCATGCAGTGAATAGCCTACTGCAAGGTCCTTCATACGGTCGCGCCTTATGACATCGAGCAGCGGTCCTCGCTGGCAGTGTGACACATATCGCAGGCTGACGCTCTCTCCATCGCCGCTTATCTGTCGATACACATCGTTGAAAACGGGTATGAAGCGTTGTACAAACAAGTTGCGCTGCTGGTAGATATACTCCCCTTCGCGTGCCATCTCCTCTTCCCACAGTGACATGAGGGTGGGGTCGGGTTCCACATCCTCCATCTTGAGCAGGGCATTGCGTTGCTGCAGTGCTTTATTGTAACGGTTGAGCGAATTGATATAGTTGTTGTCATACTGTGATATGACGATGTCAAGCAGTCGGCGACGTTCCTCGCTGCCTCCTGATATCAGTATGGCATCATCGGGCGAAACGATTATCAGTGGCACTATGCCGATGTGCTCAGAGAGGCGCTTGTAGCTCTTCTTGTTGCGCTTAAACTGCTTCTTGCTACCACGCTTCATGCCGGCATATATCTCCTCGGTAGTCTCGCCGTCATCGTGAAGATACTCTCCTTGTATCATAAAGAAGTCGGTGTCGTGCTTCATGAGCTGCGAGTCGATGTTGGAAAACATGGAGTGGCAGAACGAGAGGTAGTACAGAGCGTCAAGCAGATTGGTCTTTCCCACGCCGTTGTTGCCGATAAAGCAATTAAACTTGGGCGAGAAGTCCAATTTCGCCTCGCTGATATTCTTATAATTTAGTATGGAAATGCTTTTTAGTATCAACTCTGAACTCTGAACTGTGAACTATGAACCATTAATTATCAAGCAGGTCTGGTCTGCGTTCCTGCGTGCGCTTTAATGCCTGCTCCATTTCCCATTCCTTGATTTTTGCTTCATGGCCTGAGAGCAGTATCTCAGGTATGCCCCATGTCTCGTCAGGATGGGCTACGGGGTGGTACTCAGCAGGACGGGTATATACAGGTGGCTCGAGTAGATTGTCCTGAAAGGAGTCGGAGAGGGCACTCTCCACATCGCCTATGACGCCAGGTATCACCCTTACTATGCTGTCAGCCATCACGGCAGCAGCCAATTCGCCACCCGTCAGCACATAGTCGCCGATACTGATTTCACGCGTCACGAGGTGCTCCCTGATACGATAGTCTATACCCTTGTAGTGGCCACATATTATAATAATATTCTCCTTTAGCGACAACTCGTTGGCGATACCCTGATTGAATGTCTCGCCATCAGGAGCTGTAAATATTATCTCATCGTAGTGACGCTCAGCCTTGAGTGCTGCTATGCATGCATCGAGCGGTTGGCATTGTATCAGCATGCCCGCTGCACCACCATAGGGATAGTCGTCCACTCTGTGCCACTTGTCGGCTGTATAGTCACGCAGATTGTGCAGGTGGATTTCTGCCAACCCCTTCTTCTGTGCCCGTGCGAGGATTGACTCGTTGACAAATCCTGTAAGCATTTCGGGCAGTACTGTGATGATGTCGATTCTCATTATGGGTGTAATTTTGTTGCAAAGGTAATAAAAATAATTCATAATTCGCAATTCATAATTCACAATTCATTATTCTTTCAACTTTCAACTCTCATCTTTCAACTTTTTTTAGTACCTTTGTGCAAGTTTTTTTTGAGAAAACGTATAGACAAGATGACTGAAACCGAAAAGATACAAACCCTACGAAGGCAACTGCACGAGCATAATCATAGGTATTATGTTCTCAACAGCCCCATAATATCCGATCAGGAATTTGACTTCATGATGCATGAGCTGCAAGACTTGGAGGCAAAGCATCCTGAGATGTATGATGCCAACTCGCCAACGATGCGCGTGGGTAGCGACATAACAAAGGAATTTAAGCAGGTGAGCCACAGATATCCCATGCTATCACTTGCCAATACCTATAATGAGCACGATATAGAGGAGTGGTACAACCAGGTGAAACGTGGTCTGGAGGGTGAGGACTTTGAGATATGCTGTGAGATGAAGTACGACGGCCTGTCGATATCGCTCACATACGAGCAGGGACGACTGGTGCAGGCAGTGACACGCGGTGACGGCACACACGGCGATGATGTCACTACCAACGTGAAGACGATACGCAGCATACCACTCGTGCTGCAACCTGACGGGGGGTATCCCGACACCTTTGAGATACGTGGTGAGATACTCATGCCGTGGGCGAGTTTCAACCGTCTCAACGAGGAGCGAGAGGATATAGGCGAGCAACCATTTGCCAACCCCCGCAACGCTGCTTCGGGCACGCTGAAGAGTCAGGACTCGCGAGTGGTGGCAGAGCGCGGACTCGATGCATATCTGTACTACCTGTTAGGCGATGAGGTTCAGGCCGAGGGACACTATGAGGCACTGGAGATGGCACGCTCATGGGGATTTAAAATATCCGAGGGGATAAAGAAGGTGAAGACCCTGCAGGAGATATATGATTATATCAACTACTGGGACACGGAACGCAAGAAACTGCCTGTGGCAACAGATGGCATAGTACTCAAGGTCAACTCCCTGCGCCAACAGCGCTCTCTCGGCATGACGGCAAAAAGTCCACGATGGGCTATAGCATATAAATATAAAGCTGAACGCGTGAGCACACGACTGCTTGAGGTTACATACCAGGTAGGACGCACTGGTGCCATCACGCCCGTAGCCAATATGGACACGGTGCAACTGGCAGGCACCAAGGTACGTCGCGCAACGCTCAACAACGAGGACTTCATACGCTCATTTGACCTGCATGAGGGTGACTATGTGTATGTAGAGAAGGGGGGCGAGATAATACCCAAGATAGTAGGCGTGGATGTAAGCCGACGTCAGCCCGATGCCAAACCCATACAGTTTATCACCCACTGTCCAGAATGTGGTGCTGAATTGCGCAGGATAGAGGGTGAGGCAGCTCACTACTGTCCTAACGATACAGGCTGTCCACCTCAGATAAAGGGTAGGATAGAGCACTTCATATCACGACGTGCGATGAACATCGACTCGCTGGGACCTGAGACGGTAGATGCTTTCTATGAAAGAGGTATAATAGAAAACATAGCCGATTTGTACACCCTCACCGCCGAACAGATAAACTATGAGGGAAACAGAGAGAAGTCGGCACGTAAGGCAGTGGAGGCGATAGAGGCTTCCAA
The DNA here is from genome assembly GCA_946187445.1 of uncultured Prevotellaceae bacterium. GTDB lineage: Bacteria > Bacteroidota > Bacteroidia > Bacteroidales > Bacteroidaceae > Prevotella. The sequence continues at coordinate 75,538 of CAMHQF010000001.1, read as the reverse complement.
GAAGGTGCCATTTGAACGTGTAGTGTTTGCCCTGGGCATACGTATGGTGGGCGAGACAACAGCGAAACTCCTCGCACGCCACTTCAAGGATATCTACACACTGCGCCACGCTACAGTGGAACAGCTCATGGAGGTGGACGGAGTGGGAGAGATAATAGCCGTCAACGTAGTGGCATACTTTAATGATGAGAAAAATGAGAAGATTATAGACCGACTCATATCATATGGACTGAAGATGTCACTCAGCCAAGAACAGAGCCAGCCACTCGGAACCGAATTGGAAGGGATGTCGATAGTGATAAGCGGAGTATTCTCGCATCATAGCCGTGATGAGTACAAACTCATCATAGAACAACACGGGGGAAAGAACATCGGTTCGATAAGTGCGAAAACTTCCTTCATACTTGCTGGTGACAATATGGGACCGGCAAAACTACAGAAGGCTGAGAAACTGGGCATCAGAATAGTATCAGAGGACGAGTTTCTGGACTCGCTGCGCTCGTACGAAACGGAGCATAGCTCCTACGAAGACGAAAACGAAACGCTTCGCTACGAAAACAAAGAACAAGACGAAGCCTCCAAGCCCAAGGGACCAGTACAACTCTCTTTGTTTTAAGTGATGACTGTCAGCATATTCAATCCCGAACACGACCTCGCTCTGGCAGACGGCACGAGCAACTACACCCCTCCCAAGGTGGTGCGCCAGCTACGTCAAGAACTGGGAGAGCTCTCTGCCCTGTGGCGGAAAGAGGGAGAGGTAACAGTATGGGGATGGGACAAGGCGATAGTACGAGAACTGAAGCAGATGGGGGTGGCGGATGAGCAGTTGCCTACCGAGAAACAGTTGGAGGCTATACGCACTCTGTCCAACCGCAGCCAGGCAGTGGAGCTGCTTGCCTCACTACGACAGATGGAAGGCACTACGGGCACTGCTAAGGTGTGCTACTCCTATGATGATGTGCTACATTTCCATGCAGAGCATGGGGCAACGATAGTCAAGTCACCCTGGAGCAGCAGTGGCAGAGGGGTGAAGGTGTTTAAGGTCGGTGGTGATAGCGATAAGAGCAGGTCATTCGTAGAAGGCACCATAGCCAGACAGGGTACGGTGATCGCTGAGAAGAAGTGTGATAAGATTGCTGACTTGGCCCTTGAATATGTAATGGACAAAGAAGGCGAAACACATTACGAAGGGCTATCGGTATTCAGTACGGTACATGGTGCATACTCAGGTAATCTGCTCTTGCCCGAGGAGGAAAAACGTGAAAGGGTAAGGCCCTATATCTCAGATGACCTGATGCACGAAGTGTCTTACCAGATAAAGCAGTTTATAGCTCCAAGACTGAAGGGAGTGTATTGGGGACCTCTGGGAGTTGACATGATGATATGCAAAAGTGCTTCAAGCGGCACATATTTGCTCAATCCATGTGTGGAGATCAATCTGCGACGCACTATGGGACATGTGGCGATAGCACTGACGAACAAAGGGCACAGAGGCATGATGAAGATAATGTATGATAAAAATGAATATAAGTATAAGCTAATTATAGAATAATCAATTATGAAGAAAACTATCCTGACACTTTTTGTAGCATTACCACTTATAGCATGTGCAGAAAACTATAAGTCACAAGTGTGGTCACCAGACAACGGAGATGGCACGTTTACCAATCCTGTAATAGATGCCGATTACTCCGACCCCGATGTCTGCGTAGGTGCCAGCGGAGAGGACTTCTACCTCACTGCATCATCGTTTGCCCACATTCCTGGTCTGCCGATACTGTACTCCAAGGACCTCGTCAACTGGGAGATTATCAACCATGCAATAAAGAAACTGCCACCCTATGACCGCTATAACGTGCCTCAGCATGGCAACGGTGTATGGGCGCCGTCTATTCGCTACAACCAGTACAACCAGACATATTATATATACTGGGGTGACCCAGACCTCGGCATATTTGTCACTACGGCAAAAGACCCCGCTGGTGAGTGGACCGAACCGCAGTGCATATTGTCAGGCAAAGGCATGATAGACACTTGTCCGCTGTGGGATGAGGATGGAAGATGCTACCTCGTCAATGGTTGGGCAAACAGCCGTTGTCAGTTCAACTCCGTGCTCACAGTGCGTGAGATGACAGCTGACGGTATGAAGGCTATCAGCGACCCAGTAATAGTGTTTGATGGCAATGGTACCAACGACCGTACCTCAGAGGGCCCGAAGTTTTACAAGCGAGACGGATGGTACTGGATAATGAATCCTGCAGGCGGTGTGCCCATAGGACACCAGTTGGCTATGCGCAGTCGTTCGCCTTTTGGCCCGTATGAGAGCAAGACAGTACTGGCACAGGGTGATACTGATATTAACGGTCCTCATCAGGGTGGATGGGTACACCTGAAGAGTGGTGAAGACTGGTTCCTGCACTTCCAGGATAAGGAGGCATACGGCAGAGTGGTGTGGCTCGAACCAGTGAAGTGGATTGATGGGTGGCCTGCAATGGGTGAGAATATCGGTAAAGTAAAGGCTTACGGCAAAACAGAGAAGTATTGCGGACAGCCAGTGCTCAAGTATAAGAAACCAAACGTAGGAAAATCATATCCCGTTTGTAATCCTGTGGAGAGCGATGAGTTTAATACTACTACACTCGGCAGACAGTGGCAATGGAATGCTAACTATGACCAAACATACGGTATGCCAACACCTTACGGATACTACCGCGTGTTCTGTCATCGACAGTCAGCAGACTATAAGAATATGTGGGAGGCAGGCAATCTGCTCCTGCAGAAGACTCCAACCAACAATTTTACTGCTACAGCAAAACTTGAAGTTACTGCTAAAGAGGCAGAACAGTATGGTGGCATCACCGTGTTTGGAATGGATTATTCGGCACTCGTGCTATGCAGAGTGGGGGATGAGTTTCAACTCCAACAGATTACTTGCAAAAGTGCTGACAAGGGCAAACCAGAGGAGATAAAGGTGATAAAGACCTTCAAACCAACGGCAGCTGATAAGGTGGACTATCAGCCAGCACTACACTGCGCTATGTATATGCGTGTCAACGTGAAGTATATAGGTGGAAAAGACAGCAATGGCAACAATAAGCACGAGGCACATGCGACCTTCGCATACTCTACTGACGGAAAGAAATATACAGAGTGTGGCGACACATTCCGCATGCGTCAAGGCAAATGGGTAGGAGCTAAAGTCGGCATTCTCGCTGCAGAAAAGCCTGGCAAGAAAGTTCGCGGATGGGTGGACGTTGATTGGTTTAGAATTAGGAATTAGTAATTAGTAATTAGGAATTAGGAATTATAAACACGAAGTGATGAGCTTCAGCGAATAATTAGGAATATAAAAACAGGTTACTTGCGAAAAATGAAGTAACCTGTTTTTTTCTATTATCTATTATCTGTTATCTATAAACTACGTGTAGAGGAAGCGCTTGATAGACTTTTTAGGAGTTTTTTCAAACTCTTCATCACGTATCTCTATATATGCGACCTTGCAGTATGCAGGCTGTGAAGCGTTGAGCTGCTCCAGATTGAGTTTCATCTGCTTGTCAACATCGTCACTGCTCATATTACGTGCAGCACAGGCCTCAAGGTCTGGGTGAACAAGGGCTACAAGCTTCTGGTCACGCTGTACTACAATACTTTCCATGACAAGTGGCAGAGAGTTGAGTGCATCTTCTATCTCCTCAGGGAAGATGTTCTGACCAGAAGGGCCAAGTAGCATATTCTTTGAACGTCCCTTGATGAAAACGTTGCCTTTCTTGTCCATTATGCCAAGATCACCAGTATGGTACCATCCTTCTTTGTCGAGGGTCTGTGCAGTTACTTCATCATTCTTATAGTAGCCCAACATGACGTTCATGCCTCGTGCCAGTATCTCACCTGGTTCGTTATGAGGATGCTTAGAATCAATCTTGACCTCCATGTGTACAACAGAACGTCCACAAGAGCCAGCCTTATGTTCCTTCCAATCGGCATAGGTTATGATAGGCGCACACTCTGTTGCTCCATATCCTACGGTGATAGGGAAGTCGATATTCTTGAGGAATTGCTCCACCTCCTGATTGAGAGCTGCACCACCTACTATGATCTCATATAGTTTGCCACCAAAGGCATTATACACCTGGTCATGGATTTTCTTCTTTATCTTGGTGCCTACGACAGGTGTCTTCATGAGCAACCTGATAGTTGGTGTAAGCTTTGGGAAAACCTTCTTGCGTATTATCTTCTCTATGACAAGAGGTACGGCGATGATGATAATCGGTTTTACGTCAGTGAAAGCTTGAGCAACTACAGCTGGTGATGGAACGCGTGTAAGATAGTATATGTGACAACCGCTCGTAAACTCCTTGATAAACTCAAATGCCATACCATACATGTGAGCCATTGGGAGAATGGATATGGTATTGTTACCAGGGTGCAACTGATCGTCAAGTACCTTACCTGCAAAATCGAGGTTTGACCACATAGCACGATAGGGGATCATCACACCCTTGGAGAAACCTGTGGTACCCGAAGTGTAGTTGATGATACAAAGTTGCTCTGGGCTCTCCTCCTTATAATAGTTGACAAACTCCTTGCGGAAGTATTTAGGGTATTTCTTGCCAAAAAACTCATTGAGGTGCTCTCGGGCATAGGTTAGCTTGTCTGTTCGAGAAATCATCAATGAGTAGTCAATGATATTGATAATACCCTCAAGCTCAGGCATTTTTGTAGGGTCTATCTGTTTTGCCACTACATCACCTACAAAGAGGAGTCGAGCATCAGAATGATTGACTATGTGGTGTATCTGATCGGCGGTAAACTCATGGAGTATAGGTACTGCTACTGCACCATATGTCAGCGTAGCGAGAAAAGCTACAGCCCAATTGCTCATGTTTCGTCCACATAATGCTATCTTGTCGCCTTTCTGTACTCCACTGTTCTCAAACAGTATGTGTAGTTTTTCAATCTTGCGTGCTACATCCTGATACTGTAATGTGGCACCCTTGTAATCAGTTAGCGCATCGAGATTCCAATAATTTTTGACGGCTTGCTCGATGCAAGCATTGAAGCCTGTTATATTTTCCATTGATTGCACAATTTTTCTTAGTTTGTGCAAAGGTAACTATTTTTTGCACACTAACCAAATAAAATGTGCAATTTTTTCTTGCAACTCAAAAAAATATATTTAAATAAGGTGTATTCTTCGATGAAATGGATAATTTTTATTACCTTTGCAGTCAAAACGTAAAAAAGTAACGATAAAATGGGATTTTTTGGATTTTTCAACAAGAATAAGAAGGAAACTTTAGATAAGGGACTTGAGAAAACAAAGCACAGCATGTTTGAAAAACTGACTCGCGCCGTAGCTGGTCGTGATACTGTGGACGACGATGTGCTCGACGAATTAGAGGAAGTACTGGTAACAAGTGATGTCGGTGTGGACACTACACTAAAAGTGATAGAGCGAATAGAGGCAAGGGTGACACGTGACAAGTATGTGTCAACATCGGAACTCAACAATATATTGCGAGAAGAGATAGTAGGACTACTTGAGGAAGTAGATAATGGTAACAAGCATGACAATGAAACACAAAGCGGTGACTCCCAACAAACAGACAGCAACACCCCATACGTCATACTTGTGGTAGGTGTAAACGGAGTAGGTAAGACTACAACCATAGGCAAACTGGCATATCAGTTCAAGCAGTCAGGCAAGAAAGTATATCTTGGTGCAGCTGATACCTTTAGGGCTGCTGCAGTAGAACAACTTGTAGCATGGGGCGAACGTGTAGGGGTGCCTGTAGTAAAGCAACAAATGGGCAGTGATCCGGCAAGTGTGGCATTTGACACTCTGTCATCAGCTAAGGCTAATAATGCCGATGTAGTCATCATAGATACAGCAGGCAGACTGCATAACAAGGTAAACTTGATGAACGAGCTGAAGAAGATTAAGGAAGTGATGAAAAAAGTAATACCCAGCGCACCAGATGAGGTGCTCTTGGTACTTGATGGCTCCACTGGACAGAATGCTTTTGAGCAAGCTAAACAGTTTGCTGCTGTAACACAGATATCATCATTGGCCATAACCAAACTTGATGGCACAGCCAAGGGAGGCGTAGTAATAGGTATATCTGATCAGCTGAAAGTTCCCGTGAAATATATAGGATTGGGTGAGGGGATGGAAGATCTTCAGCAATTTAATCGCCGAGAATTTGTGGACAGTCTCTTTGGAGAATGATACATAATAGAATAGACATAGTCACGCTGGGATGTTACAAAAACCTTGTTGACAGCGAATGCTTGCAGAAAATGTTTTGCAAGAAGGGCTACGAGTGTTATGTTGATGCACCAGAGGTCAAAGGTAAAACAGTAGTGATAAACACATGCGGATTTATTGGCGATGCCAAAGAGGAAAGTGTTAATACTATCCTGCAATTTGTGGAAGCAAAGAAGCACGGTGAGATAGATACACTGTACGTGATGGGATGCCTCTCGGAACGTTATCTCGCAGATTTGCAGCAGGAAATACCTGAGGTCGATAAGTATTATGGGAAGTTTGACTGGAGCAGGATGGTGGATGAGATGCCTGAGAGTGAGGGAACCAAGCAAAACCATACGGAGATCACTCCAAAGCGTAACATAAACCATTATCGATACATAAAGATTTCGGAGGGTTGCGACCGTCATTGTGCCTATTGTGCTATACCTGCGATGACGGGAAAACACAAGAGCCGTCGAATAGAAGATATCATCAGCGAGGTCAAAGAACTCGTAAGTGAGGGCGTAAGGGAGTTTCAGATCATAGCACAGGAACTGACTTACTATGGTGTGGATATATATGGGAAACGTAGTATTGCCGAACTAATATCGCAAATGGCAGATATAAAGGGCGTGGAGTGGATTAGGTTGCATTATGCTTATCCTAACCAGTTTCCTATAGAACTACTCGATGTAATGCGTGAGAAAGATAACGTATGCAAGTATCTGGATATAGCCTTGCAGCACATATCGACATCAGTACTCAAACGCATGAAGCGAGATACCACCAAAGAAGAAACCATGCAGCTCGTATCGGACTTGCGAAAAAGGGTGCCTGGTATAGTGCTACGCACCACTCTGATGGTAGGCTTCCCTGGTGAAACGGACAAAGACTTTGATGAGTTGGTGGAATTTGTAAAATGGGCACGCTTTGAGCGGATGGGAGCTTTTGCATACTCTGAGGAAGATGGCACCTACAGCGCAGATCATTATGAAGATGATGTGCCAGAAGAAATAAAGCAGCAACGCCTGAACAAACTTATGAGAGTGCAGCAACGTATTTCTGCTGAAATAATGGAAGAAAACATCGGAAAGACGATGAAGGTAATAATTGACCGCAAAGAGGGCGAATGGTATGTTGGACGCAACGAATACTCGTCACCAGAAGTAGATCCCGAGGTGCTTCTTCATGCAGATAACAAGCTAAAAACAGGCGAGTTTTATAATGTCAAGATAACCGCTGCTGAAGAATTTGACTTGTATGGAGAATTAGTAAAATAGATGACCATAAAATAGTAAAGTATAGTACAGTATGAATAACAAAGAGTTTATTGCAGCTCTGTCGCATAAATCTGGACTGACTGCGAGTGAGACACAGAATGTAGTAAGGACGGCTATGCATGGTATCGTCGATATGTTGTGTGATGATACAAGCGTCACAATATCAGGCTTGGGTAGCTTTGATGTAAAAAAACGTCTGGAGCGCATTATATCTAATCCTCTTACAGGGCAGAAAATGCTCGTGCCACCAAAACTTGTGGTCAATTTCAAACCAATGACTTCACTCAAGGAAAAAATAAAGTAATATCATACCCCCAACATAGAATCATGGCTACAATAAAAGATATAGCACGAATAATCGTCGAAAAACATAAGATGAAACTTGGAGCTTCCGAGGCTTTCATGCAACAGGTCGTAGAGGTAATCAATGAAGGACTGCTGCAAGACCGCATAGTAAAGATAAAGGGCTTCGGAACATTCAAATTACAAGAGGTAAAAGAACGTAACTCCGTGAATGTCAATACGGGAGAGAAAGTTGTCATAGCAGCGCACGATAAGATAATATTTACTCCAGACAATGTCATGCGTGATATGATAAATAAGCCCTTTGCACACTTTGAAACAGTCATAGTGGATGGAGACACAGCTACGGCAGAAAAGAAGGAAAAAGAAGAAATCACTCCGGTAGTGGCTCCCGTTGCCGATATTCCTGCGGAGAGTGATGAGCAGGAGGTAGCTCCCGTTGTGGCTCCTGTTGCTGATATTCCAACAGAAAACGGTAACTCTACGGCGGAAAACGAACCAGCAGAGAATAATCCTGTAGAAGAAGAGACGGAGGATGAAACCCTCGTTGAAAAAGAAAGTAATGTTAAGCTATATGCCATCCTCGCATGTGTGATAATGTCAGTACTATTTTTTGCTATAGGATATTTTGCAGCACAAAAAGGATGGTTCACCCAGGAAGAGAAACAGAACGCCGAAGAGCCAGCAGCGGCGCTGGATACCACCGCAACTAATAAAACAACAGTCGATACTGCTGTAGTGAACACAGAGAAAGATATAGCTAATACAACAGCGGATGTCGTTGAGAAAAAATCTGCTGCTGATGAGCAAGAGAATGTTGCACAGGAAACATACAATGCTGATCCACGTGTAAAATATGGTGCCTACACTATTATCGGAACAGAAACAGAGGTAAAAGTTTTGAAGGGACAGACCCTAAAGGGTATATCAAAGGCTTATCTGGGTCCAGAAATGGAATGCTACGTAGAGGCATACAACAATAAAAAAGATGTAAAAGAAGGCGATGTGCTTCTTATTCCAAAACTGAAAATAAAAAAACGTAAATGAATATATTCAACGACATAATGGGTGAGCCACAGGAATCACAAATGCGTATGTTTGCCGAGTTTGAAGGTGACATCGAAAAGATGTTCAGCATGGGAAAAGAGGGTGATATGCCTGTTCTTATAACTCGCAACATTGTGAGTTTTCCAGGAGTGCTGGCATCGGTCACTATAGCTCGTGACACCACACGCCAACTGGTAAAATATATAGAGAAACATCCCAAACAGCAGTTTGCTATGTTCTGTCAGAAGGACATAAGCATAGAAGAACCCTCCGCAGAGGACCTGTGCGAATATGGCGTAATATCGCAGTTCCTCAAGGTATTTGAGATGCCTGGACAACTCAACCGTTATGCCTTTATAGCACAAGGATTGACACGTTGTCGTATAGAGAGCGTAGTGAAGGAAGAACCATTTCTTCGTGCACATGTGGTGCCAATGCCAGAAGATAAGCCTAATGGAGAAGATATGGAATTTTTCACTGTTGTAAGCGACCTGAGAAAGCGAGTTTCAGAGTTGATCGACAAGAGTGACACCTTCCCTTTTGAATTACAGTTATCGCTGCATAGCATAGATGACCCTGAGCTGTTTATAAACATGGTAGCTTACCATATCCCGTTGAAACTCAACGAGAAAATGGAGTTGTTGTCAGCAAACAGCATCATGAGTAGAGCCTTTAAACTACTTGAGTACGTCAACAGGGAGATACAATATGCCAACCTCAGGCTGGACATACAAAATCGCACACAACACACCATCGACAATGAACAGAAAGAGTACTTTCTGCGTCATCAGCTCAAGATGATTAACAAGGAACTGGGTGACGAAGAGTCATCACCAGAACTTGCTAAACTGCGTGAAAAGGCTGAAACAAAAAAGTGGGATGCTAAGGTAAGAGAGACATTTGATAAAGAAATGGAGCGCCTCAAGCAGATGCACCCACAGTCCAGCGACTACAATGTACAGTTGTCCTATCTGCAACAGATAGTGGAACTACCATGGGGCGAGTTTACCAAGGATGACATGGATATAGCACGTGCTCAGAAAATACTTAATCGCAACCACTATGGTATGGAGAAGGTTAAGGAGCGCATATTGGAGTATATAGCTGTGCTCAACCTGCGTGGCGACATGAAGTCTCCCATACTTTGTCTGTATGGTCCTCCTGGAGTGGGCAAGACAAGTCTTGGAAAAAGCATCGCTGATGCACTAAAGAGAAAATATGTCAGAGTGAGTCTGGGCGGACTGCATGACGAAGCCGAGATACGTGGTCATCGCCGTACATACGTAGGAGCTATGCCCGGACGCATTATAAAGAGCATAGAGAAGGCAGGTTCAAGCAACCCCGTATTTATTCTCGACGAAATCGACAAAATAACGCAAAACACCAATCATGGCGACCCTGCATCAGCTTTATTGGAGGTTCTCGATCCTGAGCAAAACAATGCCTTTCATGATAATTTCCTCGATCTCGACTACGACCTCTCCAAGGTAATGTTTATTGCCACTGCCAATACTCTATCTACTATACCAGGTCCATTGTTGGATCGTATGGAGATAATAGAACTCAGCGGATATACTACAGAGGAGAAGATAGAAATCGCCAAGCGCCACCTCGTGCCACGCGAGAAGGAGAAAACGGGAATGGAAGCAAATAAGAAGCTCAATTTCAAAAAAACGGCGTTGGAGAAAATCATCGAGAGATACACTCGCGAGAGTGGTGTGCGACAGTTGGAGAAACAGATAAACAAATGTTTCAGAAAACTCGCATTCTATCTTATGCGTGATACTGATTTACCATACGACAAGATTACCCCTGAGAACATAGAGGACCTAATTGGAAAACCACCATTCTACCGCGACATATATCAGGGTAACGAGTATGCTGGCGTAGTGACGGGACTAGCATGGACAAGTGTAGGAGGAGAGATACTCTTTATAGAGACGAGCCTGTCCAAAGGCAAGAGTGGAAAACTAACCCTAACAGGTAATCTTGGTGACGTGATGAAAGAGAGTGCCACGATAGCTTTAGAGTATATCAAGGCTCATGCCGAATGGTTGGGTATAGATTCCAGAATATTCAGTCATTGGAACATTCATATACACGTTCCTGAGGGTGCAACGCCAAAAGACGGACCTTCAGCAGGTATCACAATAGCTACTTCTATAGCATCAGCTCTGACACAGCGTAAAGTACGCAAAAACGTTGCGATGACAGGCGAAATAACCCTGCGAGGCAAAGTGCTGCCAGTAGGTGGTATAAAGGAGAAAATACTTGCTGCCAAGCGAGCAGGTATCACAGATATCGTGCTTTGCGATGCTAATAGGAAGGACATTGAGGAAATTGCACCAGATTATCTGAAAGGTGTATCATTCCACTATGTGGAGAGCGTATCTGATGTACTCGATTTTGCCTTAACAAAGCAAAAGGTGAGCAATCCTCTTGACTTCACCATTCCCGAGGATGAGGAGCATGATGCCAAGTAAGGTGATATAGAAAAGAATATGACGTTTGAGTTGCAACATACAGATGCCAATAGTTGGGCACGTGCTGGTAAGATAACTACCGATCATGGTGACATTCTCACTCCTATCTTCATGCCTGTGGGTACGGTGGGTAGTGTAAAGGCTGTTCACTTTGAGGAACTGCGTAAGCAGGTGCTGGCTCAGATTATATTGGGAAACACCTATCACCTCTATTTGCGTCCAGGTCTTGACATCTTGCGCAAGGCTGGAGGACTACACAAGTTTATAGGGTGGGAGAGACCTATCCTGACTGATTCTGGTGGCTTTCAGGTGTTCTCGCTCTCCAGCATACGTAAGTTGACAGAGGAGGGATGCGAGTTTCGCAGTCATATCGACGGTTCGAAACATTTCTTTACCCCTGAGAATGTCATTGATACAGAGCGTATTATAGGTGCTGATATCATCATGGCGCTCGACGAGTGCCCATCAGGAAAGAGCGATTGGCAGTACGCTCGCAAGAGTCTCACATTGACCAACAAGTGGTTGGATCGCTGTGTGAGGCGTTTTGACGAGACACAACCCCTGTATGGATACCATCAAAGCCTCTTCCCGATTGTGCAGGGATGCACATTCAAGGATCTGCGGCAGGAGTCGGCAAAATATGTAGCTGACAAGAATTGTGATGGCAATGCGATTGGTGGGTTGGCTGTAGGTGAACCTGCAGAGGTGATGTATGAAATGGTGGAAGTGGTCAACGATATCCTACCTAAGGATAAACCACGATATCTCATGGGAGTGGGCACACCTTGGAATATACTTGAGAATATTGAGAGAGGAGTCGATATGTTTGACTGCGTGATGCCTACACGTAATGGCCGTAATGCGATGCTCTTTACCTATGAGGGTACGATGAATATGAAAAACAAGAAGTGGGAGGATGACTTCACCCCCCTTGACCCTGATGGCTGCGATATCGATAAGATTACCACAAAAGCATATCTACACCATCTCTTCAAGGCTCAGGAGTATCTCGCCCTGCAGATAGCATCCATACACAATCTCGCTTTTTACCTACAGTTAGTGTCTGATGCACGCAAGCATATTGAAAATGATGATTTCACGCAGTGGAAGAAGAGTGTTGTTGATAATATGCAGAGAAGATTATAAGTGACTACATGTTAAAAAGACTTTCCACAAACAAAATATTTGCCTCGCTTCGCTCCTATGATTTTTCGAAAATTATAGGACGCTTGGATCGTTATATCATAGGAAAGTTTATCGGCACATATTTCTTCTCTATCCTGCTGATAATCAGCATAAGTATTGTTATAGACTTCAACGAAAACCTTAATAAGTTCGAACAGTTTCACACACCTTGGAAAGCAATCGTGTTTGATTACTATGCAAACTTCATTCCCTATTTTGCCAATCTCTTCTCGCCACTATTTGTATTCATTTCTGTGATATTCTTCACATCCAAAATGGCTGGCAATAGCGAGATTATATCAATTATGGCATCTGGCGTGAGTTTTAGACGGATGATGAAACCATATATGGTCTCCTGTATGTTTATCTCTTGTCTTAACTATGGATTGTCAGCCTATGTCATACCTCACGGAACCGTCATACGTCAAAACTTCGAGGCGCTCTACAAGAACAATAAGAAAAACACCTCTGCTGAGAATGTTCAGCTTCAAGTTGACAAAGGCGTCATAGCCTACATGCAGCATTACGACAATGTTCGCAAGCGAGGATATGGATTTTGTCTTGACAAGTTTGAAAACAAGAAACTAGTATCACACATGACGGCGATAGAAATACAATATGACACCATAGCCGACTCCAAGTATCATTGGAAAGCAAGTAATTGGAAAATACGTAATATGCGAGGGGTACGTGAACAAATCACATCAGGCACAAAGATGGACACCATCATTTTTATGGAACCAACAGACCTTGTGTATTCAAGGGGACAGCAGGAGACATTCACCTCACCACAGCTTGCAGATTACATCTCGAAGCAGATTGACAGAGGGTCATCCAACGTAGTGAGATACCAAGTAGAATATCATAAACGAATCGCTACCTCATTTGCGTCGTTCATACTCACTGTAATAGGTGCCTCGCTATCTTCCAGAAAACGCAAGGGAGGTATGGGAATGTATCTCGGATTGGGATTGGTGCTGAGTTTCGTGTACATCATGCTCCAGACGGTATCGTCATCATTTGCCATCAATGCAGGAGCACCACCGATGCTGGCAGCATGGATGCCTAATATCATATTCGCTTTTGTGGCGTACTTCTGCTATAGTAAGGCCCCCAACTGAACGAATCTGTTTTTATACTATATATTTCGTACTAACATATAAATCGAAATCCCCAAACAACCATATGACTGAAAGAAAAAACGACAACATAATACAGCTGAATAGTTCCAATGATGCAGAAAATTCAGACAGATTGCATTTTGACGAGACATTGCTTAACGACAACATTCTCGATGCTCTGTGGGATATGCACTTTGATGTGTGCACACCCATCCAGGAAGCATGTATCGATCACATAATCGAAGGACACGACATCATGGGTGTAGCGCAGACAGGCACAGGAAAAACTGCCGCATATCTGCTGCCAGTATTGTCACTCCTTGACGATGGCGGATATCCCGAGGATGCTGTCAACTGTCTTATCATGGCACCTACACGAGAATTGGCACAGCAGATCGACCAGGCCATGCAAGGATTTTCATACTACCTCGACGGTATCAGTTCGGTAGCTGTATATGGAGGAAATGACGGCAACCGTTACGATCAGGAACTTGAAGCTTTACGCAAGGGCGCATCTGTCATAATAGCTACACCAGGACGCCTCATATCCCACATGCAGATGGGCAACCTCGACCTCTCACGCCTGTCGTTCTTCATACTTGACGAGGCAGACCGCATGCTCGACATGGGATTTTCCGACGATATCATCGCCATATCCAAACAAATCGGGGTAAACCCCAAGACGGGCGTCAAGGGTCCCATAAAGTGCCAGACCATCATGTTTTCTGCCACCATGCCAGACAACATCAATCGTCTCGCCAACACACTTCTCCACAATCCCGTTAATGTGAAGATAGCGGTAAGCAAACCCGCAGAAAAGATACAGCAGTCAGCGTATCTGTGTCATACACCATTCAAGATCAAAATACTCAGGCACTTATACAACGAGGGGTTTATGCCTGAGTCAGGACAGCCGTACAGTCTAAAGCGCGTCATTATCTTTTCGGGAAAAAAGCAACGGGTGAAAGAAATCAACCGCACCTTACAGCAGATGAAGGTCAACTGCGGAGCCATGCACTCCGATCTCTCACAGGCTGAGCGTGACGATATCATGTATCGCTTCAAGTCTGGCAATATTGATGTACTCGTAGCTACTGACATCGTAGCACGAGGCATAGACATCGATGATATACAGATGGTAATAAACTATGACGTACCGCGTGATGTGGAAGATTATATTCACCGTATCGGACGTACCGCACGAGCAGAGCGTGATGGCGTTGCAATAACCCTCGTTGCTGAGGATGATATGATGTGTTTCCGTAAGATAGAGCGTTTCCTTGAGCGTACCATCACTAAGAATGCACTGCCTAATGACTGTGGTGAGAGCCCAGAGTACAAATCGTCCTCACCATCCAAAAAGCCATATCACAAGAAATCTCATGGCAAACATTCTGGACAAAATCGTCAGCGAGACGATAGACACGGCAACCCCCACGGCAAACAAGAAAAAAAACAGAATAATAAGAGATAATTTTGTTGATATAAGGATTTTTTTGTAACTTTGCACAAATTTGTGGTTTTGTATATATCAGAAAACAAATAAAAAAAATAAAAACATAATGGCTAAATCAAACAAAAACATTGCTACTACGGAGCAATCACTCAACAAACAGGAAGCGTTCTTTCTGAAGTATCGTAAGCAAATCATTACTGCAATCGCTGCTATCATCATTATTATAGCAGGTTGCATAGTTTATGGCACATTTATCGCTGGACCTCGTGAGGAGAAGGCATCAACAGCACTTGCAAAGGCACAGAGCCTCTTCGAGCAGGGCGATTTCCAGAAGGCGCTCAATGGCGACAAGCAGACAGAGGGCTTCATCGCCGTTATTGACAACTATGGTGGCACTGATGCTGCCAACCTCGCAAAAGCTTATGCTGGACTATCATACGCGCAGTTGGGTAAGTGGCAGGAGGCAGTGAAGTATCTCGAGGACTTCTCTACAAAGGATGATGCCATGATAAGCCCTGCTATCACCGCTGCACTGGGCGATGCCTATGCCAACACTGGTAATATAGACAAGGCGATAAGCTCATTCAAAGAAGCTGCAGAAATGGCTGACGATGCCACAAAGGACGGCGCCAACTACTCACTCTCACCAACTTTCCTCATCAAGGCTGCACGTCTCCTTGAGAGCCAAGGGAAAAAGGATGATGCCCTCAAGATCTATGAGGAGATAAAGAAGAAGTACATGGTAAGTGCTGCTGCACAGGAGATCGACAAGTACATCGAGAGACTGAAGTAAATAGTATGTACAGAATAGCGCTCATATTATTCCTATCGTTGGTGGTAACCGTCTCTTGCAAGAAAAAGGAGCAGACTGACGATATTATTATAGAGAAGGTCGTAGAGAAACCTCAGGACGGACCCGAGTCTATGGCATCCAGCGAACAGTCTGGTTCGGTAACATGGATTAAGGGAGCAGAGTATAGCTACACCATCAAGCGCTATGCTGACAGCAATCTGTCTCAGGTGACCAATCACGACACCAAGTACTGTGACAATAGCGTGACGCTTACCGTCAACAGGGCTGATGGCTCAGTGTTCTTCGAGAAGACATTCTCAAAGTCCAACTTCGCTCCCGTCCTACCCAAGGACTTTATCGAGCATGGTGTGCTGCTGGGCATGAATTTTGACCGTGTCGATGGCAACGACCTGCTCTTCGTTGTCAGCGTAGGCTCACCCGACGAGACCAACGAGGAGTTTTACTACGTACAGATGCGACTCAGCAACATGGGTGCTACCAGCGCCGAGCGTATCAACGGAGCAGAGTAGAAAAAATAAAAGTAAGCTGAAAAGTAGCAGTTAAGCAGTCAGAAACAACAGACTGACTATACCATAAGGGGTTCTTTCATTATTTTCCCGATGAGAGAACCCTCTTTTTTTGCTGCCTCGCGCAGTTCGTCCTCAAAATAATATGCTATGCTGCCAACAAAGGAGCAGCACAGGTCTGGGCGGTCGTAGTGGCGCACGTTGTGGCGGAAGAACATCCCGAAGCAGTCCTCTATCATCTCCTTCACCCATGGGGTGTCGCTGACGCTCTTGATGTATGGTGCCATCGATGCGAGAAATCTGTTGGGCATCGGCTCCCTGTACACCTTCTGTATTATGTCAGCCTGAGTCAGTCCCGTCTCTCGCTCAAAGTCCCTCACGTCGTCATGATGCCCGTCCTTATACAGCAGGTTGATAAAAGTCCTGCCCATCATCGCCCCGCTTCCCTCGTCGCCGAGTATGTAGCCCATCGGCGATACGTTGCTTACGATGTCCCTGCCGTCGTACAGGCATGAGTTGGCACCCGTGCCGAGTATGCACGCTATGCCTGGCTGGTCGCCGAAGAGTGCCCTTGCAGCCCCCAGCATGTCGCTCTCCACCTCTATGCGGGCATGCGGAAAAGTCTCCTGCAGTATCGACTTCAGTATCGGTGACTTGTCCTTGGTACATCCGGCGCCGTAGAAGTATATGCTGTCGATGTGCGCCTTGTCTGGAAAGTCGGAGTGGGTGAGGAGCTCGTGGTTTATTATACGGCTCATCACGTCATACTGCTGATGGAAGGGGTTGATGCCCTGTGTTGTCAGTGTCCACGATATGTTTCCGTCGGAGAGCAGCCACGTGGTCTTGGTACTTCCGCTGTCAGCTGTGAGGGTCATTTACACTACGTGTAGGTTATATCTGTTTGCCGTCGTGCAGGCGAGTATTCCCCTGAACTGCAGGAAATCCTCGATTATTATCTTATGCTGGCAGAAGGGCACCACATATTTCGCCATTCCGCCGGTAGCTATCAGTTTCACGTCGTCGGAGTGTATCAGTGGCAGTAGTCTCTCTATTATTCCGTCCACCATTGCCGCCGAACCGTGCATTATGCCGCTCTGCATGCACTCCAGCGTGTTTTTGCCAATTATGCTTCGTGGCCTCTCCATGTCGATGGCGGGCAGCTGCGACGCCTTTGAGCTCAGGGCGTTGAGCGATGTTTTCACGCCAGGTATTATCATACCACCGATGAATGTCTGTTTCTCGTTGATGATACCCACCGTCGTAGCCGTTCCGAAGTCAAACACTATGGCAGGTGCGCCGTACAGGCTGAGTGCCCCTATGGCGTCGGCTATGCGGTCTTTGCCCACCTGCAGCGGCGACTCCACGTCCACCTTTATCGCCTTCAGGGCGTCGTCCATGCCAAAGAAGTGGGGTATCACCCCTGTGAGGTCCGATATGGCCTGTGCCACGTCGTCGTTCACCTCCGGCACTACGGAGCTTATCACCACGTCGTTTATTTCCGTCACGAGCATGTTGTGCTTCTTGAAACCCGCCCACAGCTCATGTCTGAAAAACTTCACCGTCTCCTCCTTTATGGTCTTGAAGCGCCATGTCTTGCCTATGTCGCCCGTTTTCGTCACCGTAGCTACCACTATGGTGGAGTTGCCTATGTCTATAAGTAGTTTCATTTACAGTGTAGCTATTTTGTCAAGTATGAGGTCGGCTGTCTTTTCCTTTGAGCACAGCGGCAGTTCCGTGATGCCGTCCTTTGCTATCAGCGTCACCTTGTTGGTGTCCACTCCGAATCCCGTCTTGTCCGTTGCTATGGAGTTGGCACATATCAGGTCCACGTTCTTTTTCACCAGCTTAGCCTGTGAGTTGGCTATGAGGTCCTCCGTCTCCATTGAGAATCCCACCACCACCTGTCCGTCACGTTTCCTCTCTCCGAGGCATTTCAGTATGTCCTTGGTGCGCACGAGTTCTATCCTCATGTCGTCGTCGTGCTTTTTCACCTTCTGTTCTGAGTACGAAGCAGGTGTGTAGTCGGCCACTGCGCTGCACATTATTATAATGTCAGCCTCAGTGCTGCGCTGTGTTACGGCGTTATACATATCCTCAGCGCTCTTCACGCTCACTACGTCGCTGATGCCCGTAAAGGGCTTTATGCTCACGGGTCCTGTGATGAGAGTCACCTCAGCGCCTCTCAGCAGTGCCGTCTTGGCGAGCGCGTAACCCATCTTGCCCGAAGAGTGGTTGGTGATGTATCTCACCGGGTCTATCGCCTCCTGTGTGGGTCCGGCAGATATCAGCACCCTTTTTCCCTTGAGGTCTTTCTCCTTCGCTATGGCGAGCAGCAGGTTGTCCATGAGTTCCTCCGGCTCAGGCATCTTGCCCTTTCCCGTATCGCCGCATGCCAGTCGTCCCGTTGCAGGTTCTATGATGGTATATCCGTAGTGCGCCAGTTTGCTGAGGTTGTCCTGCACTATGGGGTTTTCGTACATTCCCGTGTTCATCGCGGGAGCTATGAGCACGGGTTTGCGAGTGGCACACACCGTGGTGGTGAGCATGTCGTCGCATATCCCGCCGGCCAGTTTGCCTATCACGTTTGCCGATGCAGGCGCTATGAGAAAGGCGTCGGCAGCCTGTGCGAGCGATACGTGTTCCACCTTAAACTCAAAGTTCCGGTCAAAAGTATCGACGAGGCACTTATGGTGGGTGAGTGTCTCAAACGTTATGGGATTGATAAAGTGGCAGGCATTCTGTGTCATGATGACGTGCACGTCGGCATGCTGCTTTACGAGCATGGAGGCAAGCATAGCAGTCTTGTAGGCAGCTATCGAGCCCGTCACTCCCAGTACTATGGTCTTTCCTTTAAGCATAACTTTATGAACTATGAACGCTCTCGAAAGGCGACCTGAGAGCCTTGAGCGAAGTTGCTTCTGCGAAGAGCTCATAAGGCTTTGGGAGCAATCGAGAGGGTCAACGAAGTTAACTGTGCACTGTGCACTACTCTTGGTCGCTGAGCAGTCCGTGCTTCTCGTAGTTAGCCTTGCGCACCACGTTGTTCTTGTCATCCACGAATATCACCTCCGGCTTATGTTTCTCTGCCTCTTCAGGAGTCATGTCGGCATAAGCCATGATGATTATCTTGTCGCCCACGTTGACGCAATGTGCAGCGGCACCGTTCACGCATATTATGCCCGAACCCTCCTCGCCGGCTATAGTGTAGGTCTCAAAGCGGTTGCCGTTGTTGATGTCGGCCACCTGTACCTTCTCATACTCCACGATACCCGCCTCGCGCATCAGTTTGGTGTCGATGGTTATGCTGCCCACGTAGTCGAGGTCCGCCTGTGTGATTACAGCACGGTGTATCTTTGATTTCAGCAGTGTTATATTCATATAATAAAGTTATCAATCAACCTTGTCTTACCGATATATACAGCGATGGCTACGAGAGTGTTGTCGCCTATCGTGTCCACCCTCTGTATGTTGTCAAAATCTACCACCTCTACGTAGTCCACCTTTGCCAGTGGCTCAGTCTCGAGGCTTTCCGTTATGATGCCGATGACCTTCGCGGCGCTTCTCTCGCCGTTCTCTATCGCCGCCTTGCCCTTCATGAGGCTCTTCGACAGTATCAGTGCCGCCTTGCGCTCATCAGGAGCGAGGTAGGTGTTGCGGCTCGACTTCGCCAGTCCGTCGTCCTCGCGTACTATGGGGCAGGGCAGTATCTCCACGTCAAAGTTCAGGTCGCGTGCGAAACGCTTTATCGTGGCGAGTTGCTGCGCATCCTTCTGTCCGAAGTACGCACGGTCAGGAGCCACTATGTTAAACAGTTTGCCCACCACCGTGCACACACCGCGGAAGTGTACCGGACGACGTGCGCCGCACAGCAGTTCCGTAGTCTCCGTCGTGTCGATGAATGAGGTGAAGTGCTCAGGGTACATCTCGCTTGGCTCCGGGTTGAATATTATGTTGCCGCCAGCTTCCTCCACCTTCTGCATGTCGCGCTTCAGGTCGCGGGGGTAGGTCGCCAGGTCCTCGTTGGGACCAAATTGTATGGGGTTGACAAACACCGATACCACGGTTCTGTCGTTCTCTTTTGCCGACCTGCTGATGAGACTCTGATGCCCCTCATGCAGGTAACCCATCGTAGGCACCAGTCCCACGGTGAGTCCCTCCTTTCTCCATTCCTTTACAATCTCTCTGACCTCTTTTACAGTCTTTACTACTTGCATTTTTTCTATTATATTTTTCAACTACTCATACGCCTGCGTCTCGTTAGGAAACAGCCGTTGTTCACAATCACTCTTATACTGTCTGAAGGCCTCCAGCATCACGCTGTGCAGGTCAGCATACTTCTTGACAAACTTAGCCGTGTAGCCGTTCGTATATCCCAGCATATCCTGATATACCAGCACCTGTCCGTCGCAGTATCTTCCCGCGCCAATGCCTATCGTTATAGCGCTCACCTCGCTTGTCACCGTCTTGGCGAGCTCCTCCGGCACGCACTCCAGCGTTACGGCAAAAGCCCCTGCCGCCGTCACCGCCCTCGCGTCCTCGAGCAGCTTCTGTGCCGCCTTGTCCGTTCTGCCCTGTACCTTGTAGCCGCCCAGCGCGTTCACCGACTGAGGCGTCAGCCCTATGTGAGCCACCACCGGTATGCCCGCCTGTACTATCGCCTTTATGCGGTCAGCATACTCCGCTCCGCCCTCCAGCTTCACAGCCTGGCAACCCGTCTCCTTCATTATCCGTCCGGCGTTGCGCACGGCGTCCTCCACCGACGGCTGGTACGACATAAACGGCATGTCGATCACCACAAAAGCCTCCTTCGTGCCTCGGCACACCGCCTTTCCGTGGTGTATCATATCCTCCACCGTGACGGCGAGCGTATTCTCATATCCCAACATCACGTTGCCCAGCGAGTCGCCCACGAGTATCATGTCCACGCCTGCCTCGTCGATAGTCATCGCCGTATGGTAGTCGTATGCCGTCAGCATACTGATGGGGGTGCCCCCCTTGCGTTCCGTCAGGTCGTTAATTGATTTCTTCATCCTATAAAAATACAATTCTTTTTTCCACTATCGTAATGCTATAAGCATTTACGGGTGCAAAATTACAAAAAATAGTTGAAACAACAAAAGTTTTTTAGTAACTTTGCCTCATTCTGAGTCAAGTTACTCCGTCTCGACAAAAAAAGAAACCCGTTTCTTTATTTTGTGCTCGACTTTTCGTAACTTTGCAGCATGAAAACAGTCATTATAGGTTCAGGAAACCTCGCCACCCACCTCTCCATCGCCCTTCTGGGCGCAGGCATGCCCCCATGCCAGGTGTACAGTCCCACACCGCGTCACGCCGCCACGCTCGCCGCGAGGCTCGGCTGCCCATATACCGACAACCTCGACGAGGTCATCACCGATGCCGACACCTACATCATCTCCATCAAGGACGACGCCATCCGCCCCATCGCCAGCCGGCTCGCCGAGGGTAGGGCAGAGGCCACCCTCATCCATACCGCAGGGAGCGTCGCCATCGATGTCCTCAGCGACGTCACCCCCCATGCCGCAGTACTCTATCCCATGCAGACATTCAGCAAGGGTAGGGAGCTGTGCTTCAACGATATACCCTGTTTCATAGAAGCAACAGATGAGGTCAGCCAGAGCATCGTCAGCCAGCTCGCCCACGCCGTCAGCGACAAGGTCATCAGCTGCGACTCCGCCAAGCGCCGCCAGCTGCATCTCGCAGCAGTATTCTCATGCAACCTCACCAACCACTGCTACCGCCTCGCCGAGAAGATACTCCAGCAGGAGGGGCTCGACTTCACCCTCTTCCAGCCCCTCATCATGGAGACGGCACGCAAGGCATGCACCATGTCACCGCGCGACGCCCAGACCGGTCCCATGGTACGTCACGACGTCGAGGTCATGCAGCGCCAGCTCGACCTCATCACCGATCCCCTCACAAAGGAGATCTACCAACTCATGGCACAAAGCATATACCTCGACTCTCAATGACAATCACCTATTTTCCTTGACAAATATCAAGAAAATAACATTACAGATAAATTTCTTTCAAAAAAACTTGCATTTTTGCAATTCATATTGTAACTTTGCATCGTGTTTTTCATAGTATTAGATTTAAGGTTAACAAAGATTGGGGCTCAGCGGAGCCCTTTTTTGTATGCGCCAACAAACCTCCGCACACCATCCAGTTTCTGTTAGCCAGCTGATCTATGCATAAATACCCTGTAACCCTACATCCTTATAACTTGTAGAATTGATTGCTTGCAACACAAAGTGGCAAGCAAAGCGACATAAAAAAAACGAAACGCCTGCATCTCACGATGTAAGCGTTCCAATCTCAATAGGTATTAGCCTTCTTTAAGGTAAAAAGATTGTATTCAGGATAACGAGTACAAAATTAAAGTATTTTTTCTTATTCTGCAAATTTTTTCTTGACTTTTTATAAGAAAAAAGCGAATTATTGTGTTTTTTACTTCCTATTTTGTACTTTTACGTCTCTTCCTAAAGCTTTTTACGCAGAAATAAGCTATTATGAGCAATACAAGTACGAGTATGCCCAATTTAATGTATTCGCTGTATAGTTCGATATATGCTGCCAGCTCGTCTCTGTTGACAAACGTGTGCAGATACCATCCTAAGCCTGCCAGTATGCAGTTCCATGCTCCAGCGCCGAGGGTGGTGTAGAGCAGAAACTTCCAGAAGTTCATCTTCGCCAGTCCGGCAGGTATAGATATCAGGTGTCTGATGCCTGGTATCAGTCGTCCTGTTACGGTAGCTATAGCTCCATGGTCATCAAAGTATTTTTCGGCCTTTTCCACTTTGTTCTGGTTTAGCAGGCACATCTTACCCCATTTGCTGTTGGCAAAACTATATATTATAGGTCTTCCAAGAAAATAGCCGGCTATATAGTTGATTGTAGCACCGCAGTCTGCACCTATTGTGGCAAACAGTATGACGAGCCACATGTTGATGGTTCCGTCAGCCGCATTGAATGCAGCTGGTGTTACCACAAACTCCGACGGCACTGGTATCACGGTGCTTTCAAGCAGCATGAGGAAGAATATGGTGCTGTAATTGAGGTTGTCGAGGAATGTCTGAAGTAAAGAAGACAGCATAAATCTAATCTACAATCTAATATCTATTATCTATTATCTATTATCTATTAATTAGCTTTCCATGTATCTTTCAGTCCCACAGTCCTGTTGAATATAAGATGTTCCGGCATGGAATCATAGTCGGGGGTGTAGTAGCCCACACGCTGGAACTGCAGGTAGTCCAAAGGCTTGAACTCTGCGCAGTACTTCTCTACGTAAGCCTTCTTTATCTCCAAACTTTCAGGATTTATGAACTTGCGCATGTCATCTATGTCTATGCGCTCCTTGCCCTGCTGCTTGGAGTATTCTGCCACCTCGTCTCGTGGGTTCTCTACCATCCACAGGCGGTCGTAGTTTCTCACCTCTGCCTCTATGCAGTGTCTGCAACTTACCCAGTGTATGGTCTTGCCCTTTATTTTCATATTGCAGTTAGCCTCGCCCGTCTTTGTCTCGGGTATCAGCTCTGCATATATCTCTGTGATGTTGCCGTCAGCATCCTTCTTGCAGCAGTTGTTTTCCGGACAGCGTATGATGTACGAGTTCTTGAGTCTTACCTCCTTGCCTGGGCCGAGTCGGAAGAATTTCTTTGGAGCATCCTCCATAAAGTCCTCTCGCTCTATCCATAGTTCTTTGGAGAATTCTATCTCATGCGTACCGTCTGCCTCGTTCTCGGGGTTGTTGATGGCGGTGTATGTCTCCACCTTGTCCTCGGGAAAGTTTGTTATGACGAGTTTTACGGGATTTACCACAGCGCTCACTCGTATGGCACGCTTGTTGAGGTCATCTCGTATGGCGCTCTCAAATAGTGACATTTGATTTAGTGCGTCAAATTTTGTGTATCCTATTTTGTTAATAAATGCCTTGATACCCTCAGGGCTGTATCCTCTGCGTCGGAATGCAGAGATTGTCGGCATGCGGGGATCGTCCCATCCGTTCACCACTCCTTCGTTCACCAACATCAGCAGGTTGCGCTTCGAGAGGAGTATGTGCGTGAGGTTAAGTTTGTTGAATTCAGTCTGTCGTGGTCGGTTGTCGTCCATCGGGTCGGTGTCGCCAGCACATTCCTTTGCCCAGTCCACGAACAGGTCGTAGAGCGGACGATGGCTTACGAACTCCAGTGTGCACAGAGAGTGTGTTACGCCTTCCCAGTAGTCGCACTGTCCGTGGGTGAAGTCATACATAGGGTAGGCATTCCACTTGTTGCCCGTGCGCCAGTGGGGTAGGTTGAGGGTGCGATATATTATAGGATCGCGGAAGTGCATGTTGTCGCTCGCCATGTCTATCTTAGCCCTCAGCACCATCTTGCCTGGCTCCACGCGTCCGCTGTTCATCTCGTTGAAGAGAGACAGCGACTCCTCCACTGGACGGTCGCGGTAGGGTGAGTTCTGTCCTGGCATAGTCGGTGTGCCTTTCTGCCGGGCTATCTGCTCTGCCGTCTGCTCGTCCACGTATGCTTTGCCACGCTTTATCAACTCTACGGCAAAGTCCCACAACTGCTGGAAATAGTCCGAAGCATAGAGTACCTTGCCCCATTTGAAGCCCAGCCAATCGATATCCTTCTCGATAGCCTTCACGTACTCTATATCCTCCTTCTGCGGGTTGGTGTCGTCAAGACGCAGGTTACACACGCCGTTATACTGCTCTGCCACCCCGAAGTCCAGCGCTATAGCCTTTGCATGACCTATGTGCAGGTATCCGTTAGGCTCTGGTGGAAAACGTGTCTGTACCCTTCCTCCATTCTTACCCTCAGCAAGGTCCTGTTCTATCTTCTGCTCTATGAAATTCAGCGAATTGTCTGCCATGATTCTTTAAGTTTTATATTACTGCAAAGGTACGATTTTTTTTTTATTACACCAAACAAATGAGAGCAATTTTAAACAATTCTGTTATGTGAGACGAAACTCACTTTTCATTTTTGATTTTGAATAATGACTATTTTGACTAAACTGACAGACGAAATGCTTCCGCACGTGGAGGCAATGCTTCCGCATGCAGAGGTAGTGCTTCTGCAGGGAGGAAAAAACGAAGTGTTAAATATGCAAAAAGTCTTGTAGTATTTTAGTTATTTGTGTACCTTTGTGGAGTAAAGAGTATCAGTTGCTCCATGACTTTCAAACTTGACATACACACCCACACTATTGCCAGCGGACATGCTTATTCCACCCTTCAGGAAATGGCACGCGCTGCATCGGAAAAAGGACTGCAGATACTTGGCATCACTGATCATGCTTCATCCGTGCCAGGTGCTCCCGAGCCTGTGTATTTCCGCAATACCCACGTAATACCGCGCACTATGTACGGAGTGCGCCTGCTCATAGGTGCTGAGCTCAACATACTCGATATCCGTGGCACTCTCGACTTGGAGGAGTTTTACTACCGACTGATGGACGTACGCATTGCTGGCATACACAAGTTCTGCTGGAGTGGGGGAGATCCCTCCCAAAATACCGATGGTATGATAGCTGCCATTGAAAATCCATGGACCGATATTATTGCACATCCTGGTGATGGCGTAGCCGAACTGTATTTTGAACCCATCGTTGATGCAGCCTATCGTACTGGCACTTTGCTTGAAATCAATTCGTCGTCGCTACGTCCTATACGCAACAAGCCTGCAGCTATCCATAATAACCTCGAGATACTGCGCTTATGCCGCAAACGCGACATGCCTGTGATACTCGGCAGCGATGCTCATATATCCTTTGATATAGCCAACTATCAGTATGCCTTGCCACTGCTGAGGGAAGTCGATTTCCCTGACGAACTGATAGTCAACGACAAGCCTGACCTATTTTTTCAGATTCTTGAGGCATCAGGCGCAGAACGCTTCTACACCCGTGTGCCCGACAGTCCGTACTGATTAGGGATTACCACGTATAGAGTTAGTTTTATACAGAAAATACTTTTCCTTCGTCGGTAAGAAAAGAAGAAGGAAAGACGGCTTGCGCCTCAGATAGTATGGGCATCTCGTCAATATATCGCTGACTATAATGCCCGAGAAGTAATTGCTTAACGCCAGCGTCGCGTGCTGTGAGAGCAGCTTCGCGAGCTGTGGAGTGGAGGTATTTCTCAGCCTTATCCTTCATATCCTCGCAATATGTGGCTTCATGGTACAGGGTGGTGACACCCTTCAGTTTGTTTGCCAAAGAAGGCATATATCGAGTGTCAGAACAATAGGCATAGGCACGAACAGGATCAGGCGAGGTGGTGAGCTCTTCATTGGGTATGATGTTTCCCTCGGCATCTGTCCAGTCAAGGCCTGCTCTGAGGTTGCCCAGTTGCGATATAGGAACGTTGTAGTATTTTACCTTATCGGGATTGATATGACGCAGTCCCTGCTTTTCCCTGAAGATAAAGCCGGAACACGGCATGCGGTGCTTCAGGGGTATTGTTTCAACTGTGAGGGAACGGTCTTCGTAAATGATACTATGCTTAGTGGTGTCAACAGGATGAAAGATGATGTCGTAGTCAAGTGTGGAGCAGAACGTCTCTATCTCCAGTTTGAATAGCGACTCATAACCTTCGGGGGCATAGACGTGGAGTGGGGTAGTGCGCCCCTGCAGTCCGAAGGTAGAGAGCATGCCAATAAGCCCTAATACGTGGTCACCATGAATGTGTGAGATAAAGATGGCATACAGCTTGGAGAAATTTGTACGTGAGTGTCTCACCTGTGTCTGTGTGCCTTCGCCACAGTCTATCATAAAGTATTTGCCCCTTATCTCAACAATCTGAGATGAGGGGTTATGATGCTTCGTAGGCAGTGCCGAACCGCATCCTAAGACATGTACTTTGAACGGTTGCATCACTCACTCTTTTTATCGCAAGTCGATAATCTCGGCCTTGGGGTAGTCCTTGGAATTGAATCGGAATGCGGAGTCAGCAAGATGCTTGTTTCGCAAATTACGCACGGTGATTGTCATCCATCCTCCATTTTGTTTTACCTTTATCTGCTTGAGATTATAGTACTTGTCGATTGTCACATACATTTCACTGATTTTCTTTCCTTTTCCGACAAGGTGTATCTCGTACGTGCCGCTCTTGGTCGTCATACTTTTGGTATATCCCTGCTTGTAGAGGTTAAGAAAATGATATGGATTCATGCTCTGCTGGTCTGATGCAGATGGTGTGGCTATATTGACTTCGTCGTTGTTCTTATTGTATGTCCACTGCGTCTTGCCATCATACCATATTGTAGCGATGGGGGTTGTGGCACGAAACTTCCTGCCCTTCACTATCAAGGAACCGCTCTGATTGATTTTTGGACCAGATATGGTAAAGTCCATCTGCGTGCCGTTGCTTACGTTAATCTTACGTGTAGCCTTGTCGAGTATTGTGTTGGCATCGGGCTTACTGCCGGCAAGCATTGAAACTGTCACAGTAGTTATAATCGCAACAATAAATAATATTCTCAGTTTAAGATTCATAGGTCCGTCATTATTTTTTTAATTTGCTCCAAGGGTATTAAGCAGTGACTGCAGAGTATTTTCGTCCTGTATAAGTACCTCGCGAGGCTTTGAACCATGTGCAGCGCCTACCACGCCAGCCTTTTCGAGTTGGTCCATGAGACGGCCCGCTCTATTGTAGCCAATGGAGAATTTACGCTGTATCAATGATGTAGAACCCTGCTGGGTCGCAATGATTACCCTTGCAGCTTCACCAAAGAGTTGGTCAAGATTTGACAGGTCCTCAGAACTGCTGCTGCCTCCTTCATCATTGACTACTGGTTCTGGGAGTTCAAATGGTCCCTCATATCCTTGCTGTTTGGCTATAAACTCATTGATAGCGATGACTTCTGGCGTATCGACAAATGCACACTGTACGCGCACAGGCGTTCCTTTGTCAAGTATAAGCATGTCACCACGTCCGATGAGCTGATTGGCGCCACCTCCGTCGAGTATGGTGCGAGAGTCAATCTGTGACATCACTTTAAATGCCATGCGTCCAGGGAAGTTGGCCTTGATGGTACCCGTGATGATATTGGTAGTAGGACGCTGTGTGGCAATAATCATGTGTATGCCTACGGCGCGTGCTTTTTGAGCTATTCGTGCTATAGGCAACTCTATCTCTTTGCCGGCAGTCATGATGAGATCGCCGTACTCATCGATGATAACTACTATATAAGGCAGGAAGCGGTGACCGTTTTCTGGATTGAGTTTGCGATTTGTAAACTGCTCGTTATACTCCTCGATCTTTCTTGCGTTTACGGACTTCAAGAGCCTGTATCGGTCGTCCATCTCCTGACATAGTGAGTTAAGGGTTCTCACTACCTTTGTTACATCAGTGATGATGGGCTCATCAGCTTCACTCTCAGGTGGTATCTGTGCAAGGAAATGATTCTGAAGTGGTTTGTAGATGGAGAACTCCACCATCTTAGGATCTACCAGTACAAATTTGACCTCTGCAGGATGTTTCTTATAGAGCAGTGAGGTGATTATGGCATTAAGACCTACAGACTTACCCTGTCCTGTGGCACCAGCCACCAGCAGATGAGGTATCTTAGCAAGGTCCACCATGTATATCTCGTTGCTGATAGTCTTGCCCAGTGCCAGTGGGAGTGTCATCTTTGACTCCCTGAACTTCTTTGAGTTGAGTATAGATTCCATTGACACTACTTGCGGATTAGCATTAGGCACCTCAATACCAATAGTGCCTCTACCAGGTATCGGTGCTATGATACGAATGCCATCTGCAGCAAGCGACAGAGCGATATCATCCTCCAGGGAGCGTACCTTACTGATTTTTATGCCAGGCTTAAGGGTTATCTCATACAGCGTGATAGTAGGACCTACGGTGGCCTTGATACTCTCCACGATGACACCAAAATTACCCAGTACCTGTACTATACGATTTTTATTCGCCTGCTGCTCCTCCATATTGATAAAGGAACGGCCGTCAGTATCATATTTCTTCAGCAGGTCGAGGGTAGGGTATTTATATCTTGACAATGTAGCCTTGGGGTCATATTCACCCATTTCTTCCATGTTTGCAAGGGTGCGTGTACCAGCAGTATCTTCGGTGATGCTCTGTTCTATCTGGAAATCAGCTCCATCATTTACCTGATTGCCCGCCAAGTGAGTATCCTTATAGCCATTGTCATTCACAGTTGCTATATCTTTATCCAGATCGAAAGTCACCTCTTGCACATCAGGATCGTCATATACTACATTATCATCTTGTGCGATATTATCTTTCGTTTCAGGTTCCAACAACTCACCGTTATCCCCAACGTTGGAGAATACTAATGGTATCTTCTTTATGTGCTCAAAAGGATTCATTATCTTCCTGACAATTTGTATTGTCTCGCTACTCAGATATGTCAAGAAGAATATAGCAGTCAAGGCAAGTATAGCAGTAAGTCCAGGGGTGCCCACTACATTTTCCAGCGCGTTGCTGACGTATTGTCCATGTCCACCACCAGCATTAAATATCTGGTCGGTGAGTAGCGGATTGACAAACTTCGCACAGGTGATGCTGCTCCATATCATGATGCACATCAGCGAGAAGAACCACTTCCAGAGGTTAAACTTGTAAACACCCATCATATTTGCAGCAACAAGAAGGAAGAAAGTGGGTATAAGAAAGGCCGAGAAACCAAAGCATACATCTATAAGGAAGTAAGAGGTGTATGCACCCCATGAGCCACATGTATTCTGAAATGCCCTGCCTGCATTGGCAAAGTCTCCTGGCATAGGGTTGGTCACCAAACTCTGGTCAGCGTCGCATGTAGAGAAGTATGATACAAAACTGATTATCATCAGTATCGCAAAGAATAACAATGTGATACCTACGGTAAAATTTGTCTTTTCATTGGCAAATACAGCATTGAAACCTATTGCATCCTTAAATGACACCTTCCTTGTTGACTTGTCTTGTTTCTTTTTGGCCATTCTTTTCTTGTTTTTGATGGATATTTTAGTCGCAAAGTTAGTAATTTTTATTTTATTGAGCAAATGAGAAATGATAAATATGTCATAATATGTATTAAAAACAATTTATTAGTCAAAAAAGTCTTAATTATTTATTGTCAACCGAAAAAAAAATATTAACTTTGAGGGCAAAATATAAAGAATTCTTGCCACAAACAAAAAATATCAACGATGAAAAACGATATCAAACTGATGAAACGTGCAGCGGATAATATACGTATTTTGTCTGTCGCTGCAGTTGAAAAAGCAAAATCTGGACATCCTGGCGGAGCAATGGGTGGTGCAGACTTTATCAATGTGCTTTATAGCGAATATCTAACATATGACCCTAAAAATCCTAATTGGATGGGACGTGACAGATTCTTTCTTGACCCTGGACATATGGCACCAATGCTATACAGTCAACTGTGTCTTTGCGGAAAGTATTCGCTCGATGAATTGGCAAATTTGAGACAATGGGGCAGTCCTACAACAGGACATCCGGAGTTTGAAATAACCAGAGGCATAGAAAACACCTCTGGACCTCTTGGACAAGGACACACATATGCCGTGGGTGCAGCAATAGCAGCAAAATTTCTTGCTGCACATACTGGAAATCCTACATTTAGCAAGGAAACCATATATGCTTACATATCTGATGGAGGCATACAGGAGGAGATTTCGCAGGGTGCAGCCCGCATAGCCTCTAATCTCGGACTTGATAACCTTATCATGTTCTATGACTCGAATGACATACAGCTCTCTACTGAGACCAGTGTTGTCATGAATGAGAATACAGCGGAAAAATATCGCGCACTGGGTTGGCATGTATCAGAGATCAATGGACATGATGTTGAGCAGATACGTAAGGCGATAGAGGAGGCACAGAAGGTTAAGGGAAAGCCTTCTCTTATAATAGGTAAGTGCGTAATGGGTAAGGGTGCCTTGAAGGAAGATGGTACCTCATATGAGGCAAGTTGTAAGACGCATGGTGCACCACTTGGAGGCGGAGCCTATGTCAACACTATCAAGAACCTCGGAGCTGACCCAGATAACCCCTTCGTTATATTTGACGAGGTGAAAGAAATCTATGCACAGCGCGAGGCTGAACTTGCCACAATATGTGCCGAACGATATGCTGAGGAAGAAACATGGGCAAAGGCAAATGCCGAGAAAGCTGAACAACTTAAGGAGTGGTTCAGCGGAAAGGCACCACAGGTAGACTGGAGTGGGGTAGAGCAAAAGGCTGGTAGCGCCACACGTGCGGCAAGTGCTGCATGTCTGTCAATACTCGCAGAGCAAGTGCCCAACATGATTTGTGCTTCTGCAGATCTCTCAAACTCCGATAAAACCGATGGTTTCTTAAAGAAAACTCAATCTTTAACCCGTGACAACTTCAGTGGGGCATTTTTTCAGGCTGGTGTTGCCGAGTTAACTATGGCATGCTGCTGTATCGGTATGGCTCTTCATGGTGGCGTTATTCCTGCCTGTGGCACTTTCTTCGTATTCTCAGACTACATGAAGCCTGCTATTCGTATGGCTGCGCTGATGCAGTTGCCCGTCAAATTTATATGGACGCACGATGCTTTCAGAGTAGGAGAGGACGGACCTACACACGAGCCAGTTGAGCAGGAAGCACAGATACGTCTGATGGAGAAATTGCATAACCATGCTGGCAAACCCTCAATGTTAGTGATGCGACCCGCAGACGCTGATGAAACAACTGTAGCATGGCAAATGGCAATGGAGAATACATCAACGCCAACAGCTCTCATCCTTTCGCGACAGAATATAGAAAAACTACCAGAGGGAACAGATTACCAGCAAGCTCGTAAAGGAGCATATATCATCGGTGAATCCGATGAAAATCCTGATGTGATATGTGTAGCTTCTGGTTCGGAGGTTTCAACATTACAAAGTGGAGCTGACCTGTTAAGAAAAGAAGGTGTAAAAGTAAGAATCGTCAGCGTACCTTCTGAAGGACTCTTCCGCGAACAAGCGCTTGAGTATCAGCAAAGTATAGTACCGCAGGGTGCAAAGGTATTTGGTATGACAGCAGGACTTCCGGTAAATTTACAGGCTTTTCTCATTGGAGCTGATCCGAAATCGATGATATGGGGACTGAACAGTTTCGGTTTCTCTGCACCATATAAGGTTCTTGACGAAAAGCTCGGTTACACCGCAGAAAATGTTTATAATCAAGTAAAAAAAATACTTTAACCCAAACAATAATCAAAAAACTTTAAACCTATGGAAATTAAGACTATCGGTGTTGCTTGCGATCATGCAGGCTTCCCACTTAAGCAGTATGTAGTACAATATCTTGAAGAAAAAGGTATTGAGTACAAGGATTATGGCACATACAGTGACCGCTCTTGTGACTATCCCGATTTTGCTCATCCTCTTGCTGAAGACATCGAATCTGGCGTAGTAAGTTGTGGAATTGCTATATGTGGCTCAGGTCAGGGAATGGCTATCACACTCAACAAACATCATGGTGTGCGTGCAGGATTGGCATGGAACGTAGAGATAGCACACCTCATGCGTCAGCACAATAATGCTAACTGCATAGTTTTCCCTGGACGTTTTATCACAAACCGCGAGTGCGGCGTGATGATTGACGAGTTCCTCAAGACACCCTTTGAGGCTGGTCGTCATCAGTTGCGTATTGATAAAATCTAATGTTGTGTATTGACATTAACGTATTGACATAATCTAATTATCATAAAAGATAATATTTTTAACAATCACAATTATTTATAATAGCCAAAGCTTTACAAGTATTACCTGTATTGTTTTGGCTATTTTTTTGTTGTTTAAGGGCATTATTTTATAGTATTGCCATAATAAATGAATACGCATTATGATAAATAAAATAATTAGAAACAATAACCACTCTACTATTAGTGTAAGAAATAAAAGCATAAGAATTAAAATGGAAGACCTACAGCAAAATGTAGAGCATAGTCTCTTGAAAACACAGGATGAAATATCGGGAAATGTTCTTTTGTTGTAGTATATGCAGGATTTACTGCTTTCATTCCCATATCAAGTCTAAGAATAAAGTAATCGAAATTGAGTCTTAGTCCAACACCATAGCTCACAGCCATTTCGTCATAAATACTTTTTAATTTGAAATAGCCATCCGGTTGGTCTTCGTATGCCCTTATAGTCCATACATTTCCTGCATCAACAAACAAAGCGCCCTGAAATTTCCAAAACAAGTTGGTACGCAACTCAGCATTAAGATCTATCTTTATGTCACCTGTCTGATTGATGAAATCAATACGGCCGTCAGTACCTATATATCTTCCTGGACCTAAGGTGCGCACATTCCAGCCACGAACGCTATTTGCGCCACCAGCAAAGTAACGTTTTTCAAATGGTAGCATACTGCTATTACAATAAGGAACACCTACCCCAATACGGGCGTGTAATGCCAAGGTGTTACGACTGTCAAGATTATACAAATGTGTGTAATCTGCATCAAACTTCACATATTGTGCAAATGCGACATTAGCTACTTTATATTGTCCAAGAGAGTTTTGGGCAAAATTAAATGAATTAGCCATTGCATACAGTAGGTTTCCGGAAGTTTCTACATTAGTTCTCAACGTGTTGCGTGGATCAGTGTAGGTCAATCCGAATCCTATCTTCATTATAAACATATCCTCGTAGTTGTACTTTAGTATTGCATTTCTGTTGCTTTCTGAATCAAGATATTCTCTTTTGAAAGTTTCTGAAATCCAAGGCATCGAAATAAAATTGAGGTCTATAATGTCAAAAGTGTACCCTACTCTGCCCTTTGATGAACTCCATTTGTACCTACATGCGGCTGTTAACACTTTTCTACGAAACTCGGGTCTGCTCTGTATGTTATAACTTACTGGAAGTTCGGTAATTACATCATGATTCTTTTGAAATTCTTTAGAGATTCCTGGCATTATAAATTTTGGGAAAGTCAACTTTGTTTCCAATTCCAACTCTTCATAATTGCTGTTATCATATCCTTCCAATCCTCTGATAGCCTCAAAAGCTCCCCTTGCCTGTATCGACAATTGTTCGCTACCATGAAAAATATTTCTGTTTTCGTATATAACAGATAGCGCAGCACCAAAATCGCCGGCAGTATTGGTACCCTCTGGCTGTATCTGTATCGAATGTGTTTTTTTGCGTGCTATCTGAATATTGACATCCAGCGCATTAGTGTCTGCAACCTCACCAAAGTGTATGTTGGTAGAGCGTATTGCTTTGAGCCTTGAAAATTTATTATACGTCTGCTGTACAACCTTGGAACTATAGTAATCTCCCTTTTCGATAAGATTATTGTTATCTAATGTTGAATGTCTGATGTTGAGTTTCTGTCCTGGTATTCCGCTATATGATATGTTCCTGATGTGATAATATGGATGTTGAGTGAGCAAATCGCGTGAACTTCGTCTGTATAGTCCCAGCAACATCGTCACATCAACAGTCTTGTCGCTGTATGAACTATCTGCAACAAACGTAATATTCTCCTTATTAAAATAGTAGTAGCCGTTATTATTAAGTAGCGAAGTAATATCATTGCGCACAGCATACAATTTGTTTACAGAGAATGGTTCGCCAGCTTCAAATGACCTCTCTATTACACCTTGTGCATTTAAAAGAGAATCTATTCTCCTGTCAGCTATTCTGCAAGTGAAGCTCTTTAGTGTGTATTGTTCCTTGGGCGTTATCTCATATATCACCGAAGCTCGTCTTCGTTTTGCTACTATATATGGCTTAACCTCGACATCAAGATATCCACGGTTATGCATCACGGTCTTAAGGTTTGTACAGCTTACATTCATTAGGGCGGTATCAAGCACTACTGGCGCTTCGCCCCATTTCTGAAGACGGCGGTTTATCGCTTTTGTAGTGTCGCGTCCTGCTAAAGAATATATGCTTAGGGGTACTTTAAGTGTAGAAAACCATCGTGTGTTTGTTTTCTGACTTATATATGGTGACAAATTACTGACGTCTGCACTTTTATCTGTAGATACAACATAATTATGCGATAGCAACAAATCATTCTCGGCAACAAACTTAGTCCCATCACATGATGTTACTAATGCTGCCAATACAACTGCCATCCCCCACCCTACTATATGTCTTAGATTATGTCTCACTGAGTGGTATTAGAGTAGGTTTCTTCGTAGTCACGTATGATATTTATATCTTTCTTAATATTGAATACCTGTCCATCAGCACCACGCGCTTTGACCTGAATGTAGTAAACACCGTCCTTGACCTGTTTGCCGTTGTATGTACCGTCCCAGCCATCATTCACATCGCTCCACTCGTAGAGCTTCTGTCCCCAACGGTTGTATATGGCTGCGTGAAACTCCACTATACTCTGAGCCTCCTTGGCTTTGAACTCCTCATTATATTGGTCGCCGTTAGGTGAGAAAGCATTAGGAAAAGTGAGTTTGCTTTCGTATGTCTTAACGGAGAAAATATACTTGTTGGTACGGTTGTAATCAGGGGTTATCTGTATAGTCTCATCGTAAGTATCGTGACTGACTACTACATATCCTACGAATGCTATACTATCAGTTCCTGCGGTGGTGAAATAAAAATCTGTAGGATTATTGGGATTTGCTATTTCGGGTTCTTCCATCTGTCCTCCCTCACTCCATACGCGCCATGCTCCATAGAATGTGGCATCAGGGTATGTCTGTACATTTCCATCATCATCTACATAAAGCATTTTAGCCTCCATGGTGGTAGTAATGGGCGCAGAACCCTCATAATCCATGCCTGATACAGTCTGTTGTTTACCACTGCCGTCAACAACTGTCCAACTGAATGATAGATATGGATCACCGCTCGCCCACATGGTGGATGAGCATATAGTAGTCAACAAGGAAAAAGCTAATGATTTTATTTTCATGATGAACAATTTCTGGTTACTTTAATCGTAATTCGCAACAAAATTAACAATAAAATTTGACTTAACTGCTGATTTTAAGAAAAAAATGTGTATTTTTGCATTTTGAAAAAAATCTCACGATTAAGTCTTTATATCTATGACGATAATGAAAAAGTATATCTTATCCATGCTGATGTGGTCAGTATTGGCTGTGACATCGGTTTTTTCTCAGATAAATGTTGGTGTAATGTTACCCCTGCATGACAATGATGGTGACGGACGCCGTATGATAGAGTACTATCGAGGTATATTGCTCGCAGTAAAGGAGTTGAAGGCAGAGGGCATGAACGTCAATGTAAAGGCATGGAATGTGCCTATCGATGCCGACCCACGCATCACCTTATTACATGATGGAGTGAAAGACTGCAATATAATCTTCTCACCTTTATATACCAAACAGGTGAAGGTTATAGGTGATTTCTGTCGTGCTTATGGCATCAAGATGGTGATACCATTTTCTATCAATGGTAACGAAGTTGACAAAAATCCCAACATCTACCAAGTATTTATGTCTCCAGACGAAATGTACACCACATCGATACAGCGTATCGTTGAAGACTTTAGCCAGTACCATCCCGTATTTATCGACTGTAACGATACTACTTCACAAAAAGGTGCATTCACATTTGGACTGAGGAGCGTCTTGGAGAAAAAGAATGTTCCGTATAACATCACCAATCTGCACTCGTCAAGCGAGATGTTTGCCAAGGCTTTTTCGCTTACCCAACCCAATATCGTGATACTCAATACGGGACGTTCGCCAGAACTGAGAGCTGCGATGGACAAACTCGATGTGCTGCTCTCTGCCAATCACAATGTCAGTGTCACGCTGTATGGTTATACTGAATGGTTGATGTATGCCAAGCTTTTCCAGAGTCGATTTGCCAAATACAACACCTATATACCAACAAACTTCTACTACAACGAACTGTCTCAAAAGACAAAGCAGTTTGCACAAAGTTATAGAAGCACTTTCCATCAAGATATGATGAATGCCCTACCCCACTTTGCTGCCACAGGCTACGATCACGCCATGTACTTCATAGGAGGCAAGTCTCAATGGATGCAAACACCTCTGAAATTTCAAAAAACACCCAATGGCGGCTATCGTAACAAGGCTTTCATGCTTATATACAATAGACCTAAT
The DNA here is from genome assembly GCA_946187445.1 of uncultured Prevotellaceae bacterium. GTDB lineage: Bacteria > Bacteroidota > Bacteroidia > Bacteroidales > Bacteroidaceae > Prevotella. The sequence goes on along the minus strand of CAMHQF010000001.1, from coordinate 37,995 downwards.
GGTGGCATAGATGCTTTGCAATACTAAGGAGGGTTCAAAAGTTCGAAGGTTCAAAAGTTCAATAGTTCAAAAGTTCAATAGTTCAAAAGTTCGAAGGTTATAAGGTTCAAGGGTTATGGTAAGACGACTGATTATAGTAATAGCAATCATAATTTCCACTTTTCATTTCTCATTTATCAATTCTGCGAAAGCCCAAGTGGGGGAATATCGTAATGTATGGGCAGTAGGATTAGGAGGTGGATGTGCCTTAAACAAGGTTAGTTTTACGCCTAACGTGCCTCAAATGATGCACACAGGTGCCACATACGGCGTTATTGGCAGATACACCAGCGAGAAATATTTCTCCACTATATGTTCTCTGCAGTTGGAGGTCAATATGACACAACTTGGATGGAAAGAGAAAATACAAACTATTAATGGTGAAGATGTAATAAATCCCAACACTGGAGTATCTGAAAGATACGAACGCAATATAAGATACCTGCAGATACCATTGCTAGCACACCTTGCATGGGGCAAGGAGAGACATGGTGTTAATGCTTTTATCAATGCAGGTCCTCAGATAGGATTCTATCTTGACGAGTCTATTAACAAGAACTATGACCTCCCATATATTCCTGACAACTTCCCTGACTATGTAGAAGGCAAGACACGAGTGAGTGCTGAGGTATTGCAGGAAACTATGGATATAGAAAACCATTTTGATTACGGCATAGCAGCGGGTGCTGGCATAGAGTGGGATATTAAGTACATAGGGCGTTTCTCTCTTGAGGCACGTTATTATTACGGACTTGGCAACCTCTATGGCGATTCAAAGAAAGATGAGTTTGCTAAGTCAAGCAATGGTACCATCTATGTAAGGTTAGCATACCTTAAAGACCTATAGTTTCATGGTAGCAGAGGAGAAATACATAAACGTATGGGGAGCGAGGACTCACAATCTGAAAAATGTGGATGTGCAGATACCCCGCAACAGTCTGACGGTCATAACAGGCCTGTCGGGATCGGGTAAATCATCACTCGCCTTTGACACCATTCTGACAGAAGGACAGAGACGTTATGTAGAGACTTTTTCTGCTTATGCACGCAATTTTCTTGGTGGCATAGAACGTCCTGATGTTGACAAGATAACAGGATTGTCCCCTGTGATATCTATAGAACAGAAGACTACCAATAAAAATCCACGCTCTACTGTTGGCACCACTACCGAGGTGTATGACTACCTGCGACTGCTCTATGCAAGAGCCGGTACTGCCTACAGCTGGGAAACGGGAGAGAAGATGGTACGATATACAGAGGAGCAGCTCGTTAATATGGTTGAGCAGCGATATGCCGACATGAGTATCTATGTACTTGCTCCTCTGGTGAGAAATCGTAAGGGACACTACCGCGAACTCTTCGAACAGATGATAAAGAAGGGGTTTCTGCAGATACGTATAGACGGAGACATACAGGATCTTGTTCACGGTATGAAGCTCGATCGCTACAAGAATCATAATATTGAAGTGGTCATTGACAAACTGAAGGTTTATGGCGCAGGCGATAAGTCCAAATCAGAAAGGCTGAGACGGAGTATATCAGTAGCCATGCTTCATGGTGACGGACTTATCATGATAATGGACCGTGATACGCAGGAAGCCAAATATTTTTCAAAACGTCTGATGTGTCCCACCACGGGAATGGCATATAAGGACCCAGCGCCGAATATCTTCTCATTCAATTCGCCAGAGGGAGCCTGTCCCTATTGTAAGGGACTTGGTATAGTAGATGCCAACGATCCTCTGATGGCACAGAGTACAGACGATTTCTCATCCATGACGGAAGTACAGATGGATGATAGTGACAGCGATGAAACCTCGTACGTCGTATGTCCGGCATGTGATGGCGCACGTCTGAGTCGTGAGTCTCTGTCATACAAGGTGTGGGACAAGAATATTGCAGAACTAAGCAATATGGACATTGATGAGTTGCAAGAATGGCTTATTGAGGCTCCTAAACACATGGAGACGCAACAGCGTAAGATAGCTGAAGAAATACTAAAGGAGATACGTACGCGGTTGCAATTCATGCTTGATGTAGGATTACACTACATAGCATTGAGCCGTCCGTCATACTCGCTGTCAGGAGGCGAGAGCCAGCGCATCAGGTTGGCAACGCAGATAGGCTCACAACTTGTCAACGTACTATACATCCTCGACGAACCATCAATAGGGTTGCATCAGCGTGACAATGAGCGCTTGATAAACTCGCTGAAAAAGTTACGCGATATGGGTAACACCGTCATCGTGGTAGAACATGATGAAGATATGATGCTCAATGCTGACTATATTATCGATATAGGTCCTGGAGCGGGGCGTAAAGGTGGCAATGTTATATTTCAGGGTACTCCCGAAGCACTCCTCAAGACTGACACACTGACTGCTTTATATCTCAACAAGACGAAAAGAATAGACCTACTGAAGGAACACCGAAAAGGCATTGGAAAATCTATCGTTCTGCATGGTGCTTCTGGCAACAATCTGAAAAACATTGACGTAGAGTTTCCTCTTGGCAAGCTTATAGTAATGACGGGAGTGAGTGGCTCTGGAAAATCCACTCTCATCAATGAAACCCTGCAACCTATACTGTCACAACATTTCTACAAGTCTAAGAAGTCGCCCCTACCCTACACCAGTATCACGGGCGTGGAATATATAGACAAAGTAGTCTGTGTAGATCAAAATCCGATAGGTAGGACACCACGTTCTAATCCTGCTACCTATATAGGTGTTTTCTCTGATATAAGATCTCTTTATGTCAATCTCCCCGAAGCTAAGATAAGAGGTTACAAACCAGGACGGTTCTCTTTTAACGTAAAGGGAGGACGGTGCGAGGCATGCGGAGGCAATGGTTACCGAACTATCGGCATGAGTTTCTTGCCCGATGTGTATGTACCCTGTGAAGTATGTCGCGGAAAGCGTTATAATCGCGAAACTCTGGAAGTACGATACAAGGGCAAAAGCATTGCCGACGTGCTTGACATGACTATCAACCAGGCTGTAGAATTTTTTGAAGCAATACCCAAAATCATGCACAAACTCAAGACGTTACAGGATGTTGGTATGGGATATGTCAAGGTCGGACAGTCCAGTACGACATTATCGGGCGGAGAGAGTCAGCGCATTAAGTTGGCAACTGAATTGTCAAAGCGTGATACTGGCAAGACTTTCTACATTCTCGACGAACCTACAACGGGTTTACACTTTGAGGATATTAGATTACTTATGGCTATACTGCAGCATCTTGTTGACAAAGGGAACACAGTGCTTATCATTGAGCACAACCTCGATGTGATAAAGCTTGCCGACCATATTATTGATATGGGACCTGAAGGTGGACGCGGAGGTGGTACCATCGTAGCGACGGGTACTCCAGAAGATGTTTCTAAAGTAACGCGCAGTCATACTGCACGGTATCTAAAATCTGCCATTGCGAAATAAAGGATGCAAAAATTTGTCTATTTGACATTTTATTATTAACTTTGCCCGATAAATCTATTTATATTGCCAATCTATGGAGGGTGACCACATAGCAATCAATCGTTGGCTTGCCCCACTGTCATGTATTTACGGCTTTGGTGTGTGGGTGAGAAATCTGCTTTTTGATACAGAGGTGTTGAAAAGCAGAAAATATGACGTTCCAGTGATTTCTGTGGGTAACATTACCGTAGGAGGGGCAGGCAAAACACCCCATGTAGAGTATCTCATATCATTGCTACATAATCGTGTCAAGACCGTCGTACTGTCAAGGGGCTATAAGCGTAAGTCAAAAGGATTTGTGCTGGGCAAGTACAGTACGCCGATATCCCACATAGGTGACGAACCATATCAGATGCAGAAAAAATATCCCGACATCCATGTGGCTGTTGATGCTGACAGGTGTCATGGTATTGATACACTGTTGACACTTCCTGAGACAAAGGATATGGGTGTCGTGCTGCTTGACGATGCTTATCAACATCGATACGTGAAACCTGGCATCAATATCCTTCTTACCGACTATTATCGTATAATAACTGATGACAAATTGTTGCCTGCGGGAAGACTGCGCGAACCCGTCAGTGCCAAAGACAGAGCAGATATAGTTATTGTCACCAAGTGTCCTGCCGATATGAATCCTATGGCTTATCGTGTCCTACAGCGCAGCATGAATCTATACCCCTATCAGCATCTGTTCTATACAACGATTAAGTACCGTCCCCTGGCACCATTGTTCATAGAGGCACGACCACTCGTTCAGCCAGATTTTAATGACAAGTCAACAGTCACTCGCGCCAACAAGCTACCCCACGTGCTATTGGTTACTGGTATAGCCTCCCCACGTCATCTACTGGAATATCTGGAAGATTATTGTGAGTCGATTACTCATCTCTCCTTCCCTGACCATCATGAGTTTACGCCTTCTGATACAGAGTCGATAAACTTTGCATACAAGATGCAGAAAAAACCTTGTGTCGTTATCACAACGGAGAAGGATGCCATGAGGATGATGGAGCTGAAAGGATTGTCGAAAGGGGTAAGAGAAAATTTGTACTATCTGCCTATCGAAGTCAAGTTTCTCCAAGACGATGAAGAAAAGTTTAACCAAATCATTCTAGACTATGTACGAAAATATAAAGCAAACAACAGAATGGCTCAAGGGCCAGTTGAACAGCCAACCCAAGATAGCCCTGATACTTGGAACGGGACTGGGTACTCTGGCAGAGCAGATAGAGACCTCTTTGGAAATCCCGTATAAGGATATCCCTAATTTTCCCGTCTCCACCGTTGAAGGACATGACGGCAAACTGATCTTCGGACATCTTGGTGGCAAAGAAGTTCTTGCTATGAAGGGACGCTTTCATTATTACGAAGGCTACTCCATGCAGCAGGTTACCTTCCCCATCCGTGTGATGTATGAGTTGGGTATAGAGACCATCTTCGTAAGTAATGCCGCAGGAGGTGCCAATCCTTCATTCAAGATAGGCGACATCATGATTATCACTGACCACATCAATGGTTTTCCTGACAATCCGCTCAGGGGCGCCAACATCCCTACAGGGCCACGCTTCCCTGATATGCATGATGCGTACAATCCCGAGTATGTTGCCCTTGCCGATGCTATAGCTAAGGAAAACGATATACGCCTGGTTCATGGCGTCTATTACGGCACGCAAGGACCGTCATACGAGACACCTGCCGAATACAAAGCCTACCACATGATGGGAGCTGATGCCGTAGGTATGAGCACCGTTCCAGAGGTTATTGTTGCCCGTCATTGTGGCATCAAGGTCTTTGGAGTATCCGTGATAACCAATATGGGCATCTCCGACGAAGCAGAGAAAGCCACTCACGAAGAGGTGCAGGAGGTGGGCAATAGCGTACAACCTCGCATGACACTCCTCATAACACAAATGCTTGAAAAAATCACTAATTAGTTCACAGTTAATAGTTCACAGTTAATGGAAATATCCAAGTTAGGAGAATTCGGCCTCATAGACCACCTTACTAAAGACATACAACCCCAGAACCCTTCTACCATCAGAGGTGTGGGTGACGATTGTGCCGTATTGCATTATGCTGATACTGAGACCCTCGTCACCACCGATATGCTTATGGAGGGTATTCACTTCGACCTCACCTATGTTGATATGAAGCACTTAGGTTATAAGTCGGCAATGGTAAACATCAGCGACATCTTTGCTATGGGTGGTTCGCCCAAGCAGATAGTCGTCTCTCTTGCTATCTCCAAACGTTTTCAGGTAGAGGACCTACAGGATTTATATGACGGACTCAGGATGGCGTGCGACAAGTGGCAGGTTGACATCGTGGGAGGCGATACCACATCCTCCAAGACGGGGCTGGCCGTCTCTATCACCTGCATTGGCGAGGCAAAGAAAGAAGATATCATCTATCGCGATGGAGCGAAAGATACCGACCTCATCTGCGTATCAGGCGATTTGGGCGCTGCATATATGGGTCTGCAGTTGCTCGAACGTGAGAAGAATGTGTATTACCAGCAACTGCAGGAAGGCAAACTGAGCAAGGATGAGCCTTGGAATCCAGACTTCGCAGGTAAGGAATACCTCATACAGCGTCAACTGCAGACAGAGGCTCGTGGCGATATCATCAAGCAGCTGCGCGATGCAGGCATCCGTCCTACTGCCATGATGGATATCTCTGACGGTCTGTCTTCCGAACTGCATCATATCTGCAAGCAGTCTGGCACAGGGTGTAGGATATACGAAAAGTCTATACCTATAGACTACCAAACGGCTGTGATGGCTGAGGAACTCAATATGAATGTCACCACATGCGCCCTCAACGGAGGTGAAGACTACGAACTGCTCTTCACCTGTCCTATAGGCGACAATGAGAAACTCCAGAACATGGAGGGCATCAAGGTGATAGGCTATATTACCAAACCCGAATATGGACTCAAACTCATCTCCCGCGATGGTGGCGAGTTTGACCTCCTCGCTCAGGGGTGGAATCATGGTAAGAGTTAAAAGTTAAAAGTAAAAAATATGAAACCAACACTTTTTCTCCTTGCTGCAGGAATGGGAAGCCGCTATGGTGGCTTAAAGCAGCTCGATGGCGTAGGTCCTAACGGCGAGACCATCATGGACTATAGTATTTATGATGCAATACAGGCTGGCTTCGGCAAGGTTGTATGGGTCATACGCAAGGATTTCGAACAACAGTTCCGCGAGCAGATACTCTCCAAATACGAGGGTAAGATACAGTGTGAGCTCTGTTTTCAGGAGCTCGACTCCCTGCCAGCAGGATTCACTGTGCCAGAAGGCCGTCAGAAGCCTTGGGGCACCAACCACGCCATCCTCATGGGTAAGGACGTGATACACGAGCCTTTCTGCGTTATCAACTGCGACGATTTCTACAATCGTGACTGCTTCATGGTAATAGGCCGATACCTCGCCTCACTTTCCGAAAACGACAAGGGAAAATATGCTATGGTGGGCTTCCGCATTGGCAACACCCTCTCTGAGAACGGCACCGTATCGCGCGGCTTATGTTCTAAGGATGCTCAGGGCAACCTCACCACCTGTGTCGAGCGCACCAAGATAGCACGCCAGACAGATGGCTCGGTGGCTTACCGTAAGGACAACAAAGAAGACGGCGAATGGATTGAGGTGGATGAAAATTCACCCGTTAGCATGAACGTATGGGGCTTCACACCAGACTATTTTGAATACTCAGAACAGATGTTCAAGGAGTTCCTCTCCGACCCAGCCAACATGAGCAACCCCAAGTCAGAGTTCTTTATCCCTATGGTAGTCAATGATATGATAAACAAGGGTATAGCGACATGTCAAGTACTCGACACTACATCAAAGTGGTTTGGCGTAACATATTCAGAGGACCGTCCTGACACTGTGGCACGCATTGCACAGCTCGTGAAAGACGGTGTGTATCCCTCAAAACTCTTTTAAATGACTATCGACCTATTGACCAATGACGAGGTTGCGCACCTGCGTGACCTCGTCAATACCTCCACCCACATAGTAAATATCTGTCACACCAATGCCGACGGCGATGCTCTCGGTTCAGTCCTCGCATGGGCTGAATACCTCCGTCAGCAGGGCAAGCAAGTCTCTGTCGTGGTGCCCGATATGTACCCCGACTTCCTGCAGTGGTTGCCAGGTACTCAGGATGTCATTCGCTTTGACAAGAAGAAAGACCTTGCCACCCAGTTGCTGCAAGAGGCAGACCTCGTCTGCTGTATGGATTTCAACAAGCTCTCACGCTCCTCAGATGAGATAGAACAAGTCTTGCTCCAAGCCCATACGCCCCTCCTGCTCATAGACCATCATCCGCTTAGTAACGTTAACGGGAGTCCTAACCCTAACCCTAACTGTGAACTATCCCTCTCCTACCCCACTATGAGCAGTACGGCAGAGGTTGTCTTTCGTCTTATATGGCAGTTAGGCGGTTATGAGAGCATGACCAGAAACATGGCAACCGCCATCTATTGTGGCATGATGACCGATACGGGTGGTTTCACCTTCAATTCCTCTCGTTCAGAGATATTCTTTATCATCTCCCAGCTCATAGCCAAGGGCATAGACAAAGACAAGATTTACCGCAATGTCTATCATGTCTTTAGCGTTGACCGTCTGCGACTTACGGGTTATGTGCTCTACCAAAAGATGAAGGTGCTCACCCCCCTTCGTGCTTCCTATTATACCCTCTCGCGCGCAGAGCAGCGCCGTTTCCGTTTCATCAAGGGCGATGCCGAGGGACTTGTCAACCTACCCTTGCAGATAAGAGGTCATCGCCTCTCCATCTCCATGCGTGAAGACACAGAGAAGGACAACCTTATCTGGATAAGTCTCCGCTCTGTAGATGATTTCCCTTGCAACAAGATGGCTGAAGAATTCTTCAATGGCGGCGGACACAAGAATGCCTCAGGCGGCAAACTCTTCTGCTCACTTAAGGAAGCGGAGCAGATCACGCGCAATGCCATACAGGCTTATGCCAAAATGCTGTAGTTCACAAAGTACACACCTCCGAAATGTTAAAAAGTGACCTGCACACTTTGGAAAAAATGTGCATTTTCAGTAAAAAAACACAAAATTTTTATTTCAACTAAAATTAGTTCGTAAAACATTGGCCGTCAAAGCGTTGCACGGTGATTTATATCAACTGCTGAAACTTGGCATAAAGCCTCTTATAAAGGGGTGCATAGAGTGGCTGTCTATGTATGCTTTTATAAGGCTCTATGTGCCCTTTTATAATACCCAAGAAATGGGTTTGCAGGAGGCAAGACGCCCCAATGTTAAAAACTGACATTTCCTTGCATATATTAAGTTAATATAGTACCTTTGCATCAACTTCCTGAGGGTCGTACGAAACGTCGCAGGAGCGACTACGAATCGCGATAAGTAATCGCTACGAAACGCTTCGCTACGAAAACTGAAGGGAGCAAAGAGCTCTTTCAAATAATAACACAAACCCTGCACTTGGCAAGAGGGATTTTTTTTTCAAATAAATTAAGCGTTTGTTAAGTTTTTTAATAAGGTAAAAGTTAGGATAAGTGCAAAAAAAATAGTACCTTTGCAGTTATAAATTTGAACAATACGATGCGCAAAATATTTAACTGCTTAGCAGTCAGTCTGGTAACAATAATATTCCCTCTTAATATATATGCTCAGGATGACGCATGGGTGGAGTGTGAGGACACATGTTCGCACATACACGGCATAGATATATCGCACTATCAGGGTGAGGTATTCTGGGATCATGTGGGCGACACGAAGATGGCATACTGTTACATCAAGGCTACTGAGGGGGGCGACAGGATAGATGAAAGGTATGAGAACAACCTGAAGACGGGGCACAGCTACGGCATCAAGATGGGGTCGTACCACTTCTACCGCCCGAGGACGGAGCAGGAGGTGCAGTTGAGCAACTTCATGGTGCAGTGCAAGCCCAGCGAGCAGGACCTGATACCGATGATAGATATAGAGACGACGGGCGGACTGCCTACGGAGGAGTTTTGTGACTCGCTGTTTAAGTTTCTGGAACTGGTGGAGCGTGCCTACAGGCAGAGACCGCTGCTATACACTGGTACGAACTTCTACAACAAACACTTGGCAGAGAAGGTGAACAGGTACCTGGTGATGATAGCTCAATACACTGAAGAGGAACCGAAACTGGTGGATGAGAGAGATATCACCATGTGGCAATATACTGGTAAGGGCAGCCTGAATGGCGTGAGAGGGTATGTGGATAAATCACGTTTCATGGGTAACCACACTCTGCGAGAATTGAAGTTTAAACACCGTAAGGGAGAGGAATAACAATACGCGAGCATGGCTCGCCACGATAATGAACTTTTGAAGAAAATAAAGATATGCTGATAAGATGTCCGGAATGTAATAACGAGGTAAGCGACAAGGCTGAGGTATGTCCTCACTGTGGTATCAAGATAGCGGGAAACCCAGAGATGACGGGAACGTTGACGGGAACGGGAAGTCAGCAGGTGCCGATGCAGCCAAAGCCTCAAAACAAGAAGTCACACGCTGTGTGGATAGTATCGCTTATCATAGCTGTGGCGGTAGTTGGCATGATATATTACTTTAATGTCAATGCCGAAAAGGAGAAGGAGCGCGAGGCGTACGAATATGCCCTGCAGAGCACAGACCCCATGGTACTGCAAAACTACCTGAGCCGATACCAGGACGCTCCGCGTGAGCACCGCGACTCGATAAATGCTCTGCTCACCCAAATAAAGATGGATGATAATGAGTGGCAGAACGCCGTAAACAGCGGTTCGCGAGGTGCACTGATGCAGTACATAGCCGACAATCCTGACTCGCCACACCTCGCTGAGGCGAAAAACAAGGTTGACTCCATAGACTATAACCAGGCTATGCGCGACTACAAGAGCAGCCACGCCATAGAGATACTGCAGAAATATGTCACGCAGCACCCTAACGGCAGATATGTCGAGACGATACAGGAGATAATCGGCGAACTGAAGAGCATCGAACTCTCTCCTGAGGAACTCAAAAAGGCAAAGGACGTATGCCGTAAATTCTTCCAGGCTATCAATGCGAGAAACGAGTCAAAGCTCCTCAGCACGGTCACCGACTTCCTGGCTTCGTTTCTCAACCGCTCGGGGGTGAGCAATGAGGATGTCGTAAGCTTTATGAACAAGCTATACAAGGACGACATCACCAATATGAACTGGTACATGATGGACAACTTCAAGGCTGAGAAGGTGGACAACGGCGAGGGTGGCAAGAATGTCAGGGTGCAGTTTGGTGCCGAACAGCATATAGAGCGTACCGACCCCTCTAAGGAGAAACTAGCAAAGTATATCATCTCGGCTGAGATAACGCCCGACTGGCGTATCACCAAGATGAACATGAAGAAGCAGGTGCTTTCGGAATGAACTTTAAGTGGAACATAGACGAACTGACAGAGTTGCAGCAGAAGCAGGCAGCGGAGTTGAGCGAGAAGCTCAACATGTCTGCCGTACTCACCTCGCAACTCGTGAAGCATGGCATCACGACAGAGTCGGGTGCCAAGAGGTTCTTCCGTCCTCAGTTGTCTGACCTTATCAACCCCTTCCTCATGAAGGATATGGACCTTGCCGTTGACAGGCTCAATGACGCCATAGGTCACAAAGAACGCATATTGGTATATGGTGACTACGACGTTGACGGATGTACGGCTGTAGCACTGGTATATAAGTTCCTACAGCAGTTTTACAGCAACATAGACTACTACATACCTGACCGCTATGACGAGGGCTACGGAGTAAGCAAGAAGGGTATCGACTATGCCAAGCAGCAGGGCATCAGCCTCATCATAATACTCGACTGCGGCATCAAGGCTCACGAGGCGATAGAGTATGCCAATAGCATCGGCATAGACTTCATAGTGTGTGACCACCACATGCCTGATGAGACTTTGCCACCTGCATACGCAATACTCAATCCCAAGCGCATGGATGACACCTACCCCTTCAAGCACCTGTGCGGCTGTGGCGTGGGATTTAAGTTTATGCAGGCTTTTGCCAAGAATAATGGCATACCGTTCTCAAAACTCATCTCCCTACTCGACCTGTGCGCCATCAGTATCGCTACTGACCTGGTGGAGGTGACTGACGAAAACCGCATACTGGCTTATCATGGTCTCAAGATGCTCAACCAGACGCCATCGATAGGCGTGCGTGCCATCATAGACATCTGCGGCCTCAGTGAGCGTGAAATCACTATGAGCGACATAATGTTCAAGATAGGCCCACGCCTGAATGCCTCGGGCAGGATGGAGAATGGGCGTCTGTCGGTAGATTTGCTCGTACAGAAGGATTATACTGCTGCGTTCTCTATGGCAAAGCATATCGATGAGTACAACGAGCAGCGCCGTGAGGTGGACAAGATAATGACCGTGGAGGCTAACCAAATCGTTGAGAAGATAGAGAAGCAACAGCATCCACAGTGCATCGTCATCTGCGATGAAAACTGGACTAAGGGCGTCATAGGTATCGTGGCGGCACGTCTGACGGAGATGTACTTCCGTCCTACCATAGTGCTCACGCGTGACGGGCAGTTTGCCTGTGGCTCAGCACGCTCTGTGTCAGGTTTTGACATATATGCCGCAATAAAGAGCTGCCGCGACATACTCATAAACTTCGGTGGCCACACCTATGCCTGCGGAATGACCATACGCTGGGAGGATGTCGACAAGTTCAGGGAGCGCTTTCAGCAGTATGTGAAGGACCACATCATGGAGCAGCATACGAAACCTACCATACACGTTGACTCCGTAATAGATTTCAGCTGCATCAACAGTCGCCTGTATCACGACCTCAAGCGATTCTCGCCCTTCGGTCCTGGTAACACGAAACCCGTCTTTGCCACTCGTGGGGTATATGATTTTGGTACCTCCAAGGTGGTGGGACGTAATCAGGAGCACATCAAGCTCGAGCTCGTTGACTCCAAGTCGCCCACCGTAATGAACGGTATAGCCTTCGGACAGGCACAGTCAGCACGTTACATCAAGTCACGTCGCTCTTTCGATATAGCCTATACCATTGAGGAGAATGTCTATAAGCGCGGCACCGTGCAGTTGCAGATTGAAGACATCCATTTCAGTGAGTAATCCCGATACACTTTACATAGAGACCCTACGCAAGTACTTTGGTTACGACTCCTTCCGCAGCATACAGCTCGACATCATCCGTAGCATAGGCTCTGGCTGTGACACCCTCGGACTGATGCCCACTGGCGGCGGCAAGAGTATCACTTTTCAGGTGCCTGCGCTCACCATGGATGGCGTATGCCTCGTCATAACCCCCCTCATCGCTTTGATGAAGGACCAGGTGATGCACCTCAAGGCACGTGGCATCAAGGCGGAGGCCATACACTCCAGTCTGTCGCATGACGATATACTGCGCATACTCGACAACGCCTCTTTTGGGGCAGTGAAATTTCTCTATGTATCGCCTGAGCGACTGTCATCCCCACTCTTTCTTGCCAAACTCCGTTATATCGACGTCTGTTTTATTACTGTTGATGAGGCTCATTGTATCTCTCAGTGGGGATACGATTTCCGCCCGTCATACCTGCATATCAACAGCGTGAGAGAAGTACTGCCAGATGTTCCCGTTCTCGCTCTGACAGCTACTGCCACACCTGCCGTAGTTGATGACATAAGGGACAAGCTGGAGTTTGGCAAATATACTGACGGCAAGACGGGATTATACCAAATGAGTTTTCGTCGCGACAACCTCTCATACGTCGTCAGGCATACTGATGACAAGTTTGCCGAGACGGTACACATCCTGCAGTCTGTACCAGGTAGCGCCATCGTCTATACCCGTAACCGCAAGGGCACCAAGGACATTTCCGACCTCCTCAATGAGCGCGGTATCTCAGCTACCTTCTATCATGCCGGCCTCGACTTTGCCATCAAGGACACCCGTCAGCAGGAGTGGCAGCAAGGCAAATTTCGCGTAATGGTAGCCACCAACGCCTTTGGTATGGGCATAGACAAGCCTGATGTGCGACTCGTCATACACTACGACTGCCCTGACTCTCTCGAGGCATATTTCCAAGAGGCAGGACGTGCAGGCAGAGATGGCAAGCGCTCCTATGCCATACTGCTGTCATATGACAACGACCGCAAGACGCTCATGCGCCAAGCTGCTGATGCCTTTCCCAAGAAGGAGTATATACGCCAGGTGTACGACCACCTCGCCTACTACTTTCAGTTGCCCGAGTATATGGGTGAGGGAGCCCACTTTGAGTTTGACAGAGACCGCTTCTGTGTGAAGTTTCACCACTACCCCACTACCCTCGAGGCTGCTCTCTCCATACTCCAGAATGCTGGTTATATAGCCTACGACCCCTCTCCTGACTCACTGCCCCGCGTCATGTTTCAGGTGTCGCGCCACGACCTGTACGAGCTCACGGGCATCTCGCCAGCCGAGGATACCGTCATCGATGCCTTGCTGCGCTATTACGGTTCGCTGTTCTCCGAACTAACTTTCATCGTGCCGTCACTCATGGCAAGGGCATGCCATATCGACGAGCATCGTCTGCACCAGATTCTCAAGAGTCTCGCACAGCGTCATATCATACGCTATGTGCCACGTCGCGACGTGCCCGTCATCACCTATCTCACACAGCGCATACCCTCAAGCCAAATCTCCATATCACGTGACGTCTATGAGAACCTGCAACAACGCATGGCGGAGCGTATCAGCAAGGTGCTCGAGTATCTCACCAATCGCGACACATGCCGTTCCATGCTGCTGCTCGACTATTTCGGCGAGTACGGCTCCACCCCCTGTCAGCATTGCGACGTATGTATCGACGGCAAGGGACTGTCACCATCCTCTGCTGCATCCTCCTATCCCTCTGTGGCACGTCTCATGGAGATTATCGGCGACCATAAGCCCCATAGCATCGCAGAGATAGCAGCATCCCTCGACGTGCGCGACCCACATCTCATACGCTTCCTCCAGCAGGTGCGTGAGCAGGTGGGGTTTGAACTCACATGCTCCCACGTCACGTTGAAAGAATAAAAAAATGTTTGGCTATGTGCCAAAAAAAACGTACCTTTGCACTGAAAACTTAACTGTGAACTGTGCACTGTGAACTGAAAACCATGTTACTTCCCAACATACCTCTCCCATTCAACTTCCTCGACATCATCGTCAAGGGACTTATCGTAGGCATTCTCTGTTCAGCCCCCATGGGACCTGTCGGAGTGCTCTGTGTGCAGCGCACCCTCAACAAGGGTCGATGGTATGGGTTTGTCACGGGTCTTGGAGCTACTGCCTCCGATTTTCTGTATGCCGTCATCACGGGTTTCGGCATGAGTTTTGTGATGGACTTCATCGATAATCCTCAGTATAAATTCTACCTGCAGATTTTCGGTTCGGTGTTGCTATTTTGTTTTGGCTACTACTGTTTCAGGTCTGATCCACGCAAGAAGGTACATACCAGCAAGAAGAAACAGAAGGGCACCCTGCTTCACAATTTTATCACTGCCTTTATCGTGACATTCTCCAATCCGCTCATCATCTTCCTATTCATGGCAACCTTTGCGCAGTTTGCATTCATCGTGCCTGAATATCCGTGGAAGATGTCGCTGGGCTACCTCAGCATCGTAGGTGGCGCCCTGCTGTGGTGGTACGGGCTCACGTGGCTTATTGACAAGGTGCGTATGTACTTCTCCATGAACTCTATCGTACTCATCAACCGTATCATAGGCACAATTGTCATGGTGTTCTCTTTCGCCATTTTCATAGGCACCATATTTAATCTGTTCAGCATATACTGAACTACTCATCACTATACGCACAATTAATAACATTATATACATATATATACATAAGTGATAATATCCCAACAACTACGTAATAGCAACATAGCAGAGTATGTGCTCTACATGTGGCAAATAGAAGATATCATCCGCGCCTATCAGTGCGACCTCTCAGCTATACGCCGTGAATACATATCGCGATTTGAACTCACTGATGAGCAACGCGACGAGATGGTAGATTGGTACGGCAATCTCATACGCATGATACGCGAAGAGGGCGTTACAGGCGGCGGACACATACAAATAGTAAAGATTGTGATTCAGCAGATGACAGAACTGCACGAGCAACTAATGTCATCACCCAAATTTCCCTTTTACAACGCAGAGTACTACAAGGTGCTCCCATTTATTGTAGAACTGCGCAACAAGGGTAGCAAGGATATCAGCGAGATAGAGACGTGCCTCAATGCCCTGTATGGCGTAATGATGCTGCGCCTGCAGCAGAAAGAGGTGAGTCAGTCAACAGAAAATGCTGTAAAAGAGATTACCACCTTCCTCGGTATGCTCTCTGACTATTACAAGAAGGATAAAGAAGAGGGACTAAAATTTGAAGACTAAAAAATGAACCCAGAAATAGAACGTAGGCGAACCTTCGCCATCATATCACACCCTGATGCCGGTAAGACCACGCTGACAGAGAAATTCCTCCTCTTCGGTGGACAGATACAAGTAGCAGGTGCAGTGAAATCCAACAAAATCAAGAAGACTGCCACATCTGACTGGATGGATATCGAGAAGCAACGTGGCATATCAGTATCAACCTCCGTCATGGAGTTTGACTACCTACCCCCTACCCTTGAAGGTACAAGCGCAGAACCCTATAAGGTCAATATACTCGACACCCCTGGTCACCAGGACTTCTGCGAAGATACCTACCGCACCCTCACTGCTGTCGATTCGGCCATCATAGTAGTAGATGGCGCCAAGGGCGTAGAGGCACAGACACGCAAACTCATGGAGGTGTGCCGCATGCGCAATACCCCCGTCATCATCTTTATAAACAAAATGGACCGCGAGGGTCGCGACCCCTTCGACCTTCTCGACGAACTGGAGCAGGAGCTACACATCGGCGTGCGTCCGCTATCATGGCCTATCAACCAGGGTGCACGATTCAAGGGCGTATATAACATATACGAGAAGCAACTAAACCTCTTCACCCCAGACAAGCAGAGGGTGACAGAGAAGGTGGCTGTTGACATCGCCTCCTCACAACTCGATGAAATGGTGGGTGCCGATGACGCACAGAAACTGCGTGACGACCTCGAACTCGTCGATGGTGTATATCCCGAGTTTGATGTTGAGACCTACCGCTCCGCAGAGGTAGCACCAGTGTTCTTTGGTTCGGCACTCAATAATTTCGGCGTGCAGGAACTCCTCGACTGTTTTGTCGAGATAGCTCCCTCACCACGTCCCACCAAAGCAGAGGAGCGCATGGTATCGCCCGAGGAAAACAAGTTTACAGGCTTCATATTTAAGATTACAGCTAATATAGACCCCAACCACCGCTCGTGTATCGCCTTCTGCAAGGTGTGCTCAGGAAAGTTTGAGCGAGGCAAACCATACCTCCATGTCGGCGAGGGCAAGACACTGCGTTTTTCCTCTCCCACACAGTTTATGGCGCAGCGCAAGAGCACCATCGACGAGGCGTGGGCAGGCGACATAGTAGGTCTGCCTGACAACGGTATATTCAAAATTGGCGATACGCTGACTGAGGGCGAACAGCTCCACTTCCGCGGACTGCCAAGCTTCTCGCCTGAGATGTTTAAGTACATCGAGAATGACGACCCCATGAAGTCAAAGCAGTTTCAGAAGGGCCTCGAGCAACTCATGAACGAGGGCGTAGCACAGCTCTTCGTCAACCAGTTCAATGGCCGCCGCATCGTAGGCACCGTGGGCCAACTCCAGTTTGAGGTCATACAGTACCGCCTCGAAAACGAGTACAATGCTAAATGTCGTTGGGAGCCTGTCAGCCTCTACAAGGCATGCTGGATAGAGAGCGATGACGAGCAGCAACTCGAAAACTTCAAGAAGCGCAAGTACCAGTATATGGCAAAGGATAAGGACGGACGCGACGTATTCCTCGCCGACTCGGGCTACGTTCTCTCAATGGCACAGCAGGACTTTGAGCATATCAAGTTCCACTTCACCAGTGAGTTCTGATCAAAGGGAAGGGTATAATGCTTCATACAGTACTGATAAGCATAGGGGTCAATACCGATAGGGCTGTGCAATTGATGCGGGCACGTCAATACATCATCCGCACATTTCCTGATGCACAGTTCTCACCTATGGTTACTATGCCAGCCGAGCCTGTCGTTTCTGTTCCCGTCAACTACTACTCCAACCTTCTCGCAACTTTTACCACGTCGCTCGACGAGACATCGCTCACTATACTACTTAAGGATATAGAACAATCGCTCGGTTCTTGCTCTACACTGCGCCGTCAGGGCATCGTCATGATGGACATAGACTTGCTACAGTATGACAATGAGCGTCGTCATACATCTGATTGGCAGAGACAGTATGTCAAGAAACTCCTGCGTCATCTTTTTCTTGCCTTTTCATTATTAGTGCTGTCATTTATCCCATTAGGGCGAGCTCATGCCGAAAGTGCCACCACCCTATTGAGTAAGGCAATAGAATATTATCAAGGAAGAAAATACCATGAGAGCATAATCGCATTTGAACAACTACAACGCCATTATCAGCTCAATCCTCGTTTCATTGCCTATCTTGGCTTCAGTTACTACAAGGAGAGTATGTACGAGGAGGCCACAGAATATCTAGAAAAGAGCATATCACAACTCACTGCTTATTCCCCCCACGAGCAGGCTGTATATCTCTATGCCTGTGCCGAGAGTCACTTCAACCTTTCCCATTATCAGCAGGCACTGCCCTACTACCAGCAGGCGTTACCACTCACCACTGGGCTGGATGCCGCCGACATCAACTATCACATGGCATTCTGCTACTATCTGGACGAAACTCTCATCCCTGACACTCTCGTCACTGACACCCTTACCTCTGACACAGCTAATACTAATGTTATAATAAATTATTTCCTCAAAGCAAATCGTCTATACAAAGAGGCTGCTACTATATCACCCCTCAGCCCACTCCATGCCGCACGTCTCTCACAAACCACAAAGATGCTTCGTGCCTTCATGAGAGAGGAGGAGGGATATAGTAGTAAATCCAAATTAGGATTTACTCCCCATCCATAGCAAGTCTAAAGCCCAAATTGGTCTGGCGATAGTCAGGCCAATTACTGTCACGTGAAGAGGTGCGACACTTAACCTGCCTATCCGTGAAAGAGCCTCCACGAACACTGTGAGTAAGTGTATCGTTGACTTGTATGATGGGATCTTTCGCCTCGCCAGGCTTGTATTGTTGAAAATTATCCTCTACCCATTCCCACACGTTGCCGCTCATATCGTACACGCCAATCTCATTAGGACCATATTGTGCTACTGGATGTGGACGTCCATCACTATTGGTAGCCATACATGCCACACGATCCACATATTTAGAACCAGCATAGGGCAAAGAGAACCCCTTGCCAGCACCACGTGCTACATACTCCCACTCTGCCTCGGTGGGCAAACGGAACTTCTTGCCTGTCATTTCGTTGAGTTTGGCAATAAACTTCTTACAGTCGTACCACGAAACATTGACAACAGGCAGATTGCGCTCTGAGTCGTCATGAGCCTTATAAAGCGAAGGGTTGGAACCCATTACGTGCTCCCACAATTCCTGAGTCACCTCTGTTTGCGAGATAAAGAAAGGCTTGGTGATGACAACAGGATGCTCGGGCTTCTCTGAGTAGAAATCGCAGTCCTTCTGCTCTGCTGTACCTCCCATAGTAAAACGTCCAGGCTCGATGCGAACCATCATGATATCGTTGTCACCTATGCTAAGCTCCTGAGAACCCTCAGGAACATCAGCCCTTCCATTACCACATGCAACAAATATTATCACAAAAAATATTGTGAACGTTAGTATGATAAAAAAATTCTTCAATGTTTTTTTGATGTTAATTTAATTAATAGTTAGTTAGTCTTTATCTTGTTTTAATATTCTTTTATTGCAAAAAAGAAATCGTCTCAAGCCTCGCCTTCAGCTGTGGCATCAGCGAACGCCTTATGGACAGTGTGATGGAACAGGTTGTTTGGAAATCCTGTGCTATGATGCGAGGCTCCATATCCTTTACTATCTTCATCACCGCATTCATCTGCGGATAGGAGAATGTATAAGTTATTTGCTCCTCAACCTGTCGCTCCTCTATGAGGTTTGCCGTGCGAGCATTCTCTATTGCTGACTGTGATGCCTCGCGGTAAGCTACTATAAGTCCTCCAGTTCCGAGGTTCACTCCACCATAATAGCGTATGACAAAAATCACGGCATTTGTTATATCAGCACTCATCAAGGCGCCCAGTATAGGTTTGCCTGCCGTGCTACTGGGCTCACCGTCATCATTAGCTCGAAAGGTTTCGCCTTCTGCACCAAGACGGTATGCATAGCATACATGACGGGCATCGTAGTATTTTTTCTTATACTGCTGCTGCAAGGTGCGCACCTCCTCTGCTGACTCTACATGATGCACAAAGGCATAGAACTTGCTCCGCTTCTCTGTGTAATAGCCCTCAGCCACATCAGCTACTGTTAGGTAGGTATCTCGCATTACGACAGTTTGTTCTGAATATAGTTGTTTATAGCCTTTACACGCTTTACAGGGTTTGTGACAACTTCCTCACGCACCACGTTTAAGTCATTGAACAGTTCGCTGAATGCCGACTGCATCATGTTAGGCTTTCTGCGCTTCTTGTCAGCCAAGGGGTTCACCACTACTCGTATGCCCTTGTTGTGGATAGCCACATGGAGTTCTGTACCCTCCTCTACGGGGTCACCGTCATAATGTATCACCCCAGGTTTGCTCCTGCGAATCATTATGTCCTTCGCCTTGAAGCACTTGATGTGCGATGATTTGTCGAGAGTCTTGTTCATCAGTTCGATGCCCACCTGCGGAGCCTCCAGTATGTCGAAGGGTTCCATTATCACTACATCGAGCAGACCGTCTGACATACTTGCCTGAGGTGCGATGTAGGCATCGTTGCCATATTGCGAAGCATTTGCCACACTGAGCAGAAATGCCTTGTATGGCTCAGTTTCGTTACCGTCGATGGTGAGCTCGTATGTATCAGGCTCATACGTCAGTCCCTCACGAAGCACATTCTCCAAATAGGTAAGTATTCCGCGCTTGCCGGCATCAGCAAACTTCTTGGAAATGAAAGCATCGAAGCCCATACCGCAAGTGCAGAAAAACGGATGATCGTTGATGACTCCATAGTCGAGTTCGTGAATCAAGCCAACGTTGATAACCTCAATGGCACCCTTAACATTCATTGGGAGCATAAGGTGACGAGCCAGTCCATTACCTGAGCCACAGGGTACGATGCCCAGAGCCGTAGAACTATCAATAACACCACGTGCTATCTCATTGATGGTACCGTCGCCTCCTACTGCCACAACGATGTCAACACCGTCGTCCTTGCATTGGGTGGCTATTTCGTATGCATGACCAGCGTACTCGGTAAACCTCATCGCTGTGTCAAAAATATCCTTATCTATATGACGCTCTATGAGCGAAGGAAAAACGTCCTTGTTGCCAGTTCCTGAAATAGGATTTATTATGAAAACTATCCTTCTTTTCGTCATGACTTATGTTTACTACTTTTAAGATAATAAACAAATAACCTCACAAAGGTACAAATTTTTCCGTAATATAGGATATATAGTTAATATATTTTCACAATATACCACATTTTATTCATCAAAAAATGCTCAATTTGAAATATTTTGTGTAATTTTGCATTCGATTAGGCGAAAACCGCCAGTCAATATACTACATTATACAAAAACAAAGCGCAAAGAAACAAAAGTCATTATAAAAACGTAATGGGACAATTATCAGAAAAATTTAAAAGCTATCGCTTGCCACAAAAATTCATGGAGGCAGGTGTTTACCCCTATTTCCGTGAAATAACGAGCAAACAGGGCACAGAGGTAGAAATGGGCGGACACAAGGTCCTCATGTTTGGTTCAAACGCTTACACAGGACTTGTGGGTGACAACCGTATATGCGAGGCAGCAAAGGCCGCCATCGACCAGTATGGCACAGGATGTGCTGGAAGCCGCTTCCTTAACGGTACTCTCGATATCCACGTAAAATTGGAGAAAGACCTCGCTGAGTTTGTAGGCAAGGACGAGGCTCTGTGCTTCTCTACAGGTTTCTCAGTAAACTCTGGCGTAGTAGCTATGGTATGCGGTCGTGAGGACTATATCATATGTGACGATCGTGACCACGCCAGCATCGTTGACGGACGCCGTCTTAGCTTTGCTAAGCAGTTGAAGTATAAGCACAACGATATGGAGGACCTCGAGAACATACTCAGCAAACTGCCTAAGGAGGCTGTTAAGCTCATAGTAGTTGACGGAGTATTCTCCATGGAAGGCGATCTTGCCAACCTACCAAAGATAGTAGAACTGAAGCATAAGTACAACTGCTCTATAATGGTTGACGAGGCTCACGGCCTTGGCGTGTTCGGAAGAAACGGACGTGGTGTTTGTGACCACTTCGGACTGACCGACGAGGTTGACCTCATCATGGGCACCTTCTCTAAGTCACTCGCTTCTATCGGTGGCTTCATCGCCGGCGACTGGGATACTATAAACTTCCTACGCCACAATGCCCGCACATATATCTTCTCAGCATCAAACACTCCCGCTTCTACAGCTGCAGCCCAAAAGGCTCTTGACATCCTCAAAGCTGAGCCTGAGATTATTGAGAAGCTTTGGGAGGTAACCAACTATGCTCTTAAGCGCTTCAAGGAAGAGGGCTTCGAGATTGGAGACACCGAATCACCTATCATTCCTCTTTACGTGCGCGATGTTGACAAGACGTTCCTTATCACCGCTATGGCGTTCGAGCGCGGCGTATTCATCAACCCTGTAGTGCCACCAGCTTGCGCACCAACAGACACATTGGTTCGCTATGCCCTGATGGCTACACACACCAAGGAGCAAGTTGACCGCTCAGTAGAAATACTCAAGGGCATATTCACAGAACTTGGAGTGATAAAATAGTTGAAAGCTTGAATATCAGCAAGAATAAGATAAAATTTATCCACTCGCTGGAACAGAAGAAAATTCGCCGACAGGAAAACGCCTTCATCGCTGAGGGACATAAGACTGTCGGCGATCTTCTTTTAGAGGGATTCGAACCTCTCCTCATAGTGCATACCGAGGAGTGGAAATCACCCATATCTCTGCCCACTAAAACAGAGATAATAGAGACTTCGACTGAAGAACTAAGAAAAGCTAGCCTTCTACTTCATCCTCAGCAGGTTATAGGCGTATTTAAGTTACCTCAGGAACAACACGAATTTCTCAGTTCTATAGCCGAGAAAGAGATTATTCTTTGTCTTGATGGAGTGCAAGATCCAGGCAACTTGGGAACCATTATCAGGACAGCAGATTGGTTCGGCATCAAGAACATAGTATGTAGCCATCAAACTGCTGATGCTTTTGCGCCAAAAGTAGTGCAGGCAACTATGGGTAGCATAGCGAGGGTCAAGGTGCGCTATACAGATATTCCTGCATTTCTCTGTTCCCTGCCCAAGGGCACACCAGTTTATGGCACCATGCTCGATGGAACAGATATATATCATGAAAACCTCTCCACCAACGGAGTCATAGTGATGGGTAACGAGGGCAATGGTATCACTGACGAAGTGAGAAAACTTGTAACCCACAAACTACTGATACCTCCCTACCCTGCTGACAGGAAAACAGCCGAAAGTTTGAACGTTTCTATTGCTACTGCAATAATATGTGCAGAGTTCAGACGTGTTAACAATGTTAATAATTCTTAACTTTGGACCAAAAAGCTCCCCATTCTCACAATAAAACATATTTTTTCAGTACCTTTGCAGAGGATAATGTAACATTATAGCAACAAAACGCCTATGACAAAGAATATACTTTACTCACTTCTTATAGCATCAACGCTGAGTTTTGCTCCTTCATTAATAAATGAGGCAAAAGCTCGCATAGAGTTGAGCGACATAGAGACACAGCAGCCATCAGTAAGGCAGTCTGGTTCGTCGCTCATCGTTTCAGGTGCTGTTGGCAAGACTGTTTATGTCTATAACCTTTTGGGCGTACAACTGATAGCAATACACGTAGATTCCTACGAGAAGCGCATAGATTTAAGCACGCTTCCTAAAGGCATCTATCCTATCAAGATAGGTAACTACACCAAGAAGATACAACTTTAACGGACACTTACCCCTCTATGAACCGTTAATCGCAATAAAGCCTCCAACATATGCTGGGGGCTTATTCAAATTTAATAATCACTAAACAACAACAAATAACTAACAATGGAAAGAGATCAGAAGATTTTCGACCTCATCGAATCAGAACATCAGCGCCAGCTGAAAGGTATTGAACTCATCGCATCCGAGAATTTCGTAAGTGAACAAGTAATGGAAGCTATGGGTTCTTATTGTACTAACAAGTATGCAGAAGGTTACCCTGGTCACCGTTATTATGGTGGCTGTCAGGTAGTTGACCAAATAGAACAGCTCGCTATAGATCGCGCTTGTCAGCTCTTCGGTGCTGAGTTTGCTAACGTTCAGCCTCACTCTGGCGCTCAGGCTAATGCTGCAGTTTTTCTTGCTGTACTGAAGCCTGGTGACTGTTTTATGGGTCTTAACCTCGACCACGGTGGTCACCTATCTCATGGTTCACTCGTCAACACCTCAGGTATTCTCTATCGCCCTATCGGCTATAACCTTAACAAGGAGACTGGTCGTGTGGATTATGACGACATGGAGCGTCTTGCCAAGGAGCATAAGCCAAAACTCATCGTTGGTGGTGGATCGGCTTACTCTCGTGAGTGGGATTATGCCCGCATGCGTAAAATAGCTGATGAGGTAGGTGCTCTTCTGATGATAGATATGGCTCACCCAGCAGGTCTTATCGCAGCTGGTTTGCTTGAAAACCCTGTTAAGTACGCTCATATCGTAACTACCACTACTCACAAGACTCTGCGTGGTCCTCGTGGTGGTCTTATCCTTCTCGGTAAGGACTTCGACAACCCATGGGGTTACAAGACTCCAAAGGGTGTTGTGAAGAAAATGTCACAACTCATCAACTCAGCCGTATTCCCAGGTCAGCAGGGTGGTCCTCTGGAGCACATCATAGCTGCTAAGGCTGTTGCCTTCGGCGAGGCTCTCAAGCCAGAGTTTAAGGAGTATGCTCTTCAGGTTAAAAAGAATGCTGCTGTACTTGCTGACGAACTAATCAAGCGTGGCTTCGGCATCGTTTCAGGTGGTACAGACAACCACTCTATGCTCGTTGACCTGCGCTCTAAGTACCCAGACCTCACAGGTAAGGTGGCTGAGAATGCACTTGTTGCTGCTGATATCACCATCAACAAGAATATGGTACCATTCGACACTCGTTCTGCATTCCAAACATCAGGCTTCCGTCTTGGCACGCCAGCTATCACTACTCGCGGTGCTAAGGAAGACCTCATGGTGAAGATTGCTGCTTGGATAGAGGAAGTGCTCAACGACCCAGAGAACGAGGCTGTTATAGCTAAGGTACGCGGTGAGGTAAATGCTGAGATGAAGAACTATCCTCTATTCGCTTGGTAATAAGAAAAATCCTTAACCCTTATATAACGTTGGTTAGCAAACGTAAGAGACGTTGGCACTGCCTGTCCGGACAAGAACCCACAGAGATGGATCGTACCATCATGTATTGGGAGAACAAGGGTAAGCTCGTGCCAACGAGGGATTTGATAAAAACCCCAGAACAGATAGAAGGTATTAAGCGCGCTGGTGTTATAAACACAGGCGTGCTTGATGCTGTTGCTGCCGCCATTCATCCTGGCATGAATACCCAGGAGATTGACGACATATGTATGCAGTACTGCAAAGACCATGATGCCATCCCAGCTTGCCTGAACTACGAGGGATTTCCAAAGAGTGTATGCACCTCAATCAACGAGGTGGTTTGTCACGGAATTCCAAAGGAAGAGGACGTACTTGAGGTGGGTGACATTATCAATGTGGATTTCACAACGATTAAAGACGGCTATTATGCAGATGCTTCGCGTATGTTCATCATTGGAGGTAAGACTACCCCAGAGAAGGAACAACTGGTGCGAGTTGCAAAAGAATGCCTTGAAATTGGAATGGAAGCTGCAAAGCCTTACGGATTTGTAGGCGACATAGGTCACGCCATAGAGAAGCACTGTAAGAAATATCACTACGGCATAGTACGTGATCTTGCTGGTCACGGAGTGGGACTAAAGTTCCATGAAGACCCCGAGGTGAACCACTATGGTCATCGTGGTGAAGGAATGCTCCTCGTACCAGGTATGGTGTTCACCATCGAACCGATGATAAACATGGGAACATGGAAAGTATTTGTTGATGCTGATGACCCATACGGTTGGGAGGTAATATCGGAAGATGAACTACCTTCAGCACAATGGGAACATACACTGCTGATGACCGAGCATGGAGTAGAAGTGCTGACGTATTAAAGACTCCAGAGGTTCAGTAGTTTCAAAGTTCAAAAGTTCAAGAGTTCAAGAGGTAGTATCATTATTAAGGACAGAGAATACATATTAGCAATTGAGTCGTCATGCGACGATACTTCCGCAGCTGTGATGCAGGGCACAACTTTGTTGAGCAATGTAACTGCCTCACAGAAGGTGCACGAAGCATATGGTGGTGTAGTGCCCGAACTCGCTTCACGTGCTCACCAGCAAAACGTATTGCCTGTAGTTGACCAGGCTCTTAAGCAGGCGGGAGTTAAGAAGGAACAACTGTCTGCTATCGCATTTACTCGTGGCCCAGGTCTTATGGGTTCTCTGCTTGTGGGTGTCAACTTTGCCAAAGGATTTGCTCGTGCTTTGAACATTCCTCTTATTGATATCAATCACCTTCAGGGACACGTGATGGCTCACTTCATCGACGAACCTGAACAGGAAAATCCTCATCCACCATTCCCTTTTCTTTGTCTGCTCGTTTCTGGCGGCAACTCACAGATTATCAAGGTCAACTCCTACGATGATATGGAGATATTAGGACAAACCATTGACGACGCAGCTGGTGAGGCAATCGACAAATGTTCTAAGGTTATGGGACTGGGATATCCAGGTGGACCAATAATTGACCGTTTGGCTCGTCAAGGCAACCCAAAGGCTTATAAGTTTTCTGAACCACATATCCCTGCTCTCGACTACAGTTTCTCTGGTTTGAAGACGTCGTTTCTATACAGCCTACAGAAGTGGGTGGAGGATGATCCTGACTTTGTAGAGCATCATAAGGAAGATATTGCAGCCAGTCTTGAGTGGACCATCGTCGATATACTGATGAAGAAACTAAAACTCGCAGTAAAACAGACAGGTATAAAACACGTAGCGGTCGCTGGCGGAGTGAGTGCTAACAACGGGCTTCGCCATGCTTTTAACGATTATGCAAAGCGATTCGGATGGACAGTATATATCCCTAAATTCTCCTACACCACCGATAATGCTGCTATGATAGGTTGTGTAGCATCATATAAGTTGAAGGACAAAGATTATTGTTCAATTGATGCTCCTGCATACTCGAAAGTCATAATGAAATAACAAAGGAAACCAAAACAATATTAATTATATATGGAATTCGAAAACAAAGTACTTAGTAAAGAGATTCTTTACAAACTATACGAGTCTGGCAAGACGATAAGTACTGCCGAGTCATGCACCAGTGGACGTATTGCCGAGGTTCTGACCTCTGTACCCGGTGCCTCAACCTATTATAAAGGTGGCACTATCTGTTATTCCAATGAGGCAAAGATAAAAATTCTGGGAATTGATGCTGACTTAATAGCAGAGAAGAATGCTGTATCAGAAGAGGTGGCTATAGAAATGGTGAAGGGTGTTTGTAAGATTCTCAACTCCGACTATGCTATTGCTACTACGGGTTTTGCTGGTCCTGGTGCCGATTCAGGTATCCCAGTAGGAACAATATGGGTAGCTTGCGGAACAGCAGACAGTATCCGCACCATAAAACTGGAAGGTGATGATGGCCGTGAGGAAAATCTAAAGAATGCGACCCATAAGGCACTACAGTTTTTCGTGGAGTATATAAGAGAGATTTTCCCAGATCCAACAGATATGGATTCTGTACCAAAGCCTGAGGCTAAATAATAATATACAAAATAGCATAACTGCATTTAAGAAATATAATCTTAAATGCAGTTTTTATTTATTCCTCATCGAGATGTCCTTCCCACAGATACTTATTGGTATCTTTCACTATCACATTACTTAGAAGTATTAGAGCAAAGAGGTTCGGTATAGCCATCAGGGCATTAAACACATCGGCCAATGTCCATACGGTGCGCAGACCTATGATAGCACCAATAAATACTGCGACGAGGAATATCCATGTATATACTTTTACTCCTATGTTGCCCGCAAAGTATTCTACGGCTCTCTGGGCATAGATACTCCAACCAAGTATGGTAGAAAAAGCAAAGGTAAATAGACCGAACATAAGTAGCGGTGCTCCTATAACAGGAATTTTGGAGAATGCAAACTTTGTAAGCGTACCGCCATCGAGATGAAACAGTTCATCTGTGAGGATATGGTTAAACACTCGTCCAAGAGTTACCGTGTGGAGTTCTGTAACATCAGCATGGCTCAGTACACTGCTCACAATAACGATACCTGTGATAGCACATATAACTACCGTATCCCAAAAGGTGCCGCTGGCACTGACAAGTGCCTGACGAACTGGGTTCTTTGTCTTGGCGGCAGCTGCTACAAGTGGTGCCGAACCCATACCTGACTCATTGGAGAACAATCCACGAGCAATACCATAGTGTGCTGCTATCATAACACCACCACCTGCAATCCCCCCACCTACTGCATCAGGAGTAAAGGCTGACAGACAGATCAGTTTTATTGCAGGCCACACATAGTCTATGTGCATGCTTAGTATTATGAGACAGCCGACAACATAAAGTATAGCCATAAAGGGCACAAGGGCTGTGCATACTTTTGCTATGCTCTTAATGCCTCCTATGAGCACCAGTCCGACAAGCAGAGTCACAATTGTTCCTGTTATCCAAGGTGACACATTCATTACGTCGCTGGCAAGAGTGGAGATAGCGTTAGCCTGAACCGTACTACCTATGCCAAGAGCAGCAATAGCAGTAAAGACAGCAAAGAGTATGCCCGCCCACTTAGCATGGAGACCATATTCCAGAGCGTACATAGGGCCACCTATCATATGTCCCTTCTTGGATGTCTTGCGATATTTCACGGCGAGAAGTCCCTCGCTATATTTTGTAGCTATACCGAATACACCCGTGAACCAGCACCACAGCACGGCACCTGGCCCTCCCAAAGCAATCGCTGTTCCTACACCTATTATATTACCTGTACCTATGGTAGCAGCAAGCGCCGTAGCAAGAGCACCAAACTGACTCACGTCTCCCTCACCATCCTTATCTTTTGCGAGAGATAGTTTTATTGCTGTAAAAATCTTGCGCTGAGGAAACTTCAAGCGTATGGTTAAGAGCAAATGGGTACCAACAAGCAATATAATCATGGGATATCCCCATAATGCATCACTTATTACTGATAGTATCGATTCGAAAGTTTGCATATCTCTTATCTATTATTTCTTGCCTTCAGAACTCTGCGGCGTCTTCAGTATTATAGACGTCGCACCAATAGTAAACAGCGTATCATTTTCTATGACACGTTTCTCCTTATCTCCCAGTATCTGGTTATCTACAAAAGTACCTGTGTAGCTTGGTCCGTCTCTCAATACATATTTCAATTTGCCATTTTTGTCTCTTGACACCGTTATCACACAGTGGTTCATGTCTATTGATGGGTCGTTGGTCTCAATCGGGGTATTACACTTAGAGCCTTTCATGTACCGTCCGATAATATTATTTCCCATTTTAAGGGGAAGCACTTGCTTGTAGTGAAAAATATTTTCTATCACTACTATAGTGCCAACTCCCTCATCTATCTCCTCAGATGTGGGATTTTCCTCTTTTTGTCGTTTACGTATTTGGGATACACCAATCCTTATTCCAAATTCCTTATTACATTGTGGACATTGAAATACAAGCGATTGGCCTTCACGGTATTTGGTTTCATCAAAGGTGATATAATTGTCACATTTGGGACAACGCACTCGTTTCATATTTGCCTATCGAAAAATACTTTAAGATTTGTAGTCAATCCATGCCTCAGAGAACTGGCTGTCAGTTTTGCGTAGTTTTCTCAATGAGTCGACAGCTTGTGTTTCTGTGGAAAAGTTACCCATCACAACCTTTCGCATTGTACCATGCTCATAGATCTTTACGTCATTATACCCCAGAGATGCGAGTTTTCTGATATATTCCTCGGCACCTTTCTTACTTACTTTACTTGCAAGTATTATGGTATAATATCCTTTTTTGTTTACAGTATCCTTATCAACTGACTCCTCGACAGTCTTCTCGACTTTATCATTCATGTTTTGTTCTGCAACAAAAACAGAATCATTAAGTCTTGTCACTGATGAATTGTCTGCTGACTTGTCATAAGCTAAAAAGTCAGATACCACGTTAGTATCAATCATAGAGCATTGCTGTACATCATTGCTTCCTGTGCCTACAGGAATGCTTGAAAATATAAAGAATAACAACAACATTGCAACCGCAAGAACATTACGCAAGGTATATAAGTTTACGTGCTTAGCCTCTTCTGGATCCTCTTTGACAAATTCCCCACTAGTCTGCACAGTAAGTACTGCGTCATTTGCTTTTACAACAGGCCTTACATCATAAGACCCCAGTGCATACAAAGAAGGGGTAAGTAGTCCTGCAGCACATGGTGTGAAGTCATACCTGTCCTCTGAAGTATATTTCAGTGTTCCTATCCCATGAAAAACATAATTGCCATTAACAGCAATTGTCTGCTTTACCTCTTCCACATCAGATGCTATCATGCGCAGAGCTTCAGGATAGCTGACGTCGTAGGCTTCCACATACGACTGAGCGAGCAATGAGTCGTTCAACTGCAATTGAGAGTTGAAACCGATAGAGCGCATGGGTTGGTAGAAAATGCCCTCATCTTCGTTATACTCTGCAGGAATATAATGAGCCATGAAACCGCCCAATCCTGGTACGATTACACAGTCACTATCAAGGAGTAAGATTTCTATGTGATGAGCTAGTTCCACCGTTTAAGTTAGTCTTTGTTCAATTATTGCATGCAAAGTTAATAATTTTTTACAACAAAAGCAAATATATTTTGCCATAAAAATAAAGATAATGACAAAAATCATGACAAGTACTTTGCTCATCAAAAAAATTGTAGTAATTTTGTGCTGGAATTAAGCACACTAAGGCAAATACATTAAACCGATTCGTCACAATTTATTCTTTAAATATTCAAAATCAACAAATTATAATATGAGATACCAACAGTATGACAAAGATTCTATCATAACCAATGTCAGAGAGTTGGTTGAAAAGAAAAAAATGTACAGGAAGTGCCATCTCACTTCTACTTTTATAGCAAAAGAACTTGGAATTTCTCGTTCTACCCTATCAATTATCATAAACAATGAGATGAAGACGACATTTACCGATTACATCAACAGATGTCGAATAGAATATGCTCAGCGATTGATGCAAAAGAATAAGCGTAGGCTCACATTAGAAGAGATTTCATTTTTAGCAGGTTTTTCCTGCCCCTCTTCGTTTTATCGTCAGTACAAGAAGATATATGGTACTACGCCGAAAGAATGCACTATATAAAACTCCCATTTACATCACAACAATTTACAATTTTCAATGATATGACACAGGATCGTTTTGCAGACATACAGATGCTCAGATATGAATTGCCAGGATATGACACACTCTCGCTAAAGCAAAAAATATACATATACTACCTCTCAGAGGCGACTCTTTGGGGAAGAGACATCATATTCGACCAATGGGGCAAGTACAACTTGCTAATAAGAAAGACACTTGAGGCTGTATATAATATAAGGTACGCAGGAAAGGACGAGGGCTCGTTCTCTGCTGATGACCTAGCCTTTGTTGAGTATCTGAAGAGGGTTTGGTTTTCTAATGGCATTCACCACCACTATGGTTGTGAAAAGTTCAAGCCCGCTTTTAGTCAAGAGTTCTTCGAACAGTTGCTGAAGGAGATTCCTGCAAATGAGCTTCCTTTGTCCAAGGACGAAATTTTCAGGACTCTCTGTCCTGTTATCTTCGATGAGACAGTATTGCCCAAGCGAGTAAACAAGGCTAAGGGAGTTGACCTTATCCAGACCTCTGCCTGTAACTTCTATGAAGGAGTAACACAAGAGGAGGTTGAGCAATTCTATGCCGACAAGAAAGGTGATGACCCTACCCCTCCCTCCTATGGTCTTAACTCTACACTGGTAAAGGATAATGGCGAACTGAAGGAAGAAACCTGGTCTCTTAATGGCAAGTACGGCAAGACCATCGAGAATATTGTGTTCTTCCTGAACAAAGCCTGCGAATATGCAGAAAATGAGCAACAGAAGAAGGTCATCCGTCTCCTTGTAGATTACTACACCACAGGTGATCTGCGCACCTTCGACGAATACTCCATCGAATGGCTTAAGGAACTCGACGGACGCATAGACTTTATCAATGGTTTCATAGAGGTCTATGGCGACCCGCTTGGTTTCAAGGCTTCATGGGAGGGTATAGTGGAATACAAAGACCTTGAGGCTTGCAAGCGCACTCAGACCATCAGTCAGAATGCCCAGTGGTTTGAGGATCACTCGCCTGTTGACCCTCGTTTCCGCAAACCTCATGTCAAGGGTGTTGTGGCCAATGCCATCTGTGGTGCTATGTTAGGAGGCGATGAGTATCCTTCTACTGCTATAGGCATCAACTTACCCAATGCTGACTGGATAAGGGCTCAGCATGGTTCTAAGTCTGTCACCATCACCAACTTCACCTCTGCTTACAACAAGTCTGCTAAGGGTAGCGGATTCCTTGAGGAGTTTGCTATCGATGATGAGACTGTTAAGATGATTCGCAAATATGGTGACATCTGTGACGACCTGCATACTGACCTTCATGAGTGTCTTGGTCATGGAAGCGGACAGTTGCTTCCTGGTGTTAGTCCTGATGCCCTCAAGGCATACGGCAACACCATCGAGGAGGCTCGTGCCGACCTCTTTGGTCTTTACTATATAGCTGACAGTAAGCTTGTTGAACTTGGTCTGACTCCTGACCTTGAGGCTTACAAGTCCAATTACTACACCTACATCATGAATGGCATGATGACCCAGAATGTACGCATCAAACTGGGCGACAACATCGAGGAGGCTCATATGCGTAATCGTGCCCTCATAGCCAACTGGTGCTATGAGCATTCCGATGGAGCGATAGAGATTGTAAAGCGTGATGGGAAGACCTTCATAAAGATCAACGATTATGAGGCCCTGCGTCAACTCTTCGCTACCATACTCGCTGAGATTCAGCGCATCAAGTCGGAGGGTGACTTCGAAGCAGCCCAGCATCTGGTGGAGACTTATGCAGTAAAGATAAATCCCGAATTGCACAAAGAGGTGCTTGCTCGTTATGAGAAACTCAATATAGCACCTTACAAGGGCTTCCTCAATCCAAAGATGATACCAGTCTTCGGCAATAATGGTGAGATAACAGACATAAAACTCGACTTCTCTGAGTCTTATACAGAGCAGATGCTCCGCTATTCAAGGGATTACAGCGTAGAGTAACGACATTTCTCC
The DNA here is from genome assembly GCA_946187445.1 of uncultured Prevotellaceae bacterium. Taxonomy (GTDB): domain Bacteria; phylum Bacteroidota; class Bacteroidia; order Bacteroidales; family Bacteroidaceae; genus Prevotella. Next base: position 4,739 of record CAMHQF010000001.1, on the reverse strand, counting down.
ATATCGTAATTACGAAATATCGACATAACGAAATTCCGACATTTCGAAAAAATGACTACTGAGTCTCTTCATAAAGAAATCAAGCAGTCCCTCCGCTTATTGATGAATGGAGTGACAGCTCAGTCCTTACGTGAGAAGGGTATGGACTATCACCTCAACTGGGGTGCTAACCTTCTACACCTCAGAGAGATGGCTATGGATTATGACCCCTCGAAGGAGTTAGCCGAACTGTTATGGAATGATGATATTCGCGAGTGCAAGATACTCGCCACCATGCTCATGCCATCAAAAGATTTTACATATGACCTTGCAAAAACATGGATTAGCAACACACACACACAGGAGATTGCGGAGATAGCATCCAAATACCTATACAGCAAGCTACCATACGCCAAAAATTTAGCTTTTTGCTTGTTGGAGGAGACATCAGTTATTTATCTGTTACATGCATTCTGTATATTGGGAACGCTCAACAATCTATCAGAAGAGGAAATAAACCGAGCTACCATTAAGGCAAAAACAACCATTAATGACCTGACTCTTCCTATTGGCGTTCGCCATGTAGCATACAATATGCTCTCACGTATCAATTGATATTTGCGTATCAATGAGTATCAAATGATGTTAGCACCATTACCATGTTCCAGGTCTATGTTTGTAACGATATTTTGAAGCCTTTCTTATTTTCTCATAATACAAAAAAGAATCAAGGACAGAGAATGCTTCCTCTTTATGCGTAATCACACAAGTTGTATTAGGGGTACCTACTACTGATATGGTATCATACCTTAATTGTAAGTGCTCCAACCGGTATGCCCTGACATATTGTGCAGTAGCTTTTATTATATTGTTTTTCTTTTCGAGGTCGATAGCCTCATCAGGCTCTCCCCATATATCAGAGCTTCGGGTCTTTACCTCTACGACAATGAGTGTTGTCATATCAGCATCAATGGCAACGATATCCAAATCCCTGTGTTTGTTGCGCCAATCAATATGGCGAATGTAAAGCCCCTTTTCCTCTCTGAGGTACTCGGCAGCCTTACATTCGCCCCATTTTCCTAAATCATTATGTTGAGCCATTGGCTAATCAAAAAGTGTAGATGCTTGGCACACAAGTTTAGTCAAGCTTATGGATTATCAGTCCTGAACGCAGTTTTGGTTCAAACCATGTAGCCTTAGGAGGCATGATATTACCTGAGTCGGCTATATCCATTATCTGTTTCATGCTCACAGGATAGAGAGCCAGAGCCATGCGCATCTCACCAGAGTCAACACGGCGCTTCAACTCACCCAATCCACGCAGACCGCCTACAAAATCTATGCGTTGTGAAGAGCGCAAATCGCCTATTTCGAGGATATCCTGCAGAATAAGACGTGATGAGATATCAACATCAAGCACACCTATTGGATCGTTATCGTCAAAGGTGCCAGGCTTAGCATCGAGGCTATACCACTCGCCATCGAGATATAGTGAGAACTGATGAGCATGCTGAGGACGATACTCCTCCCTACCTTTCTTCTCTACTACGAAGCACTTTGAGAGTTTCTCGAGGAACTGCTCTGAGGTGTTGCCGTTGAGGTCTTTTACCACACGGTTATAGTCAAGAATTGTAAGTTGGCTTGCCTGGAAGCATACCGCCATGAAGTAGTTATACTCCTCGTCACCACGGTGGTTAGGATTATTCTTTGCCTTCTCTGTGCCAACGAGCGCTGCAGCAGCAGAACGGTGGTGACCATCGGCAATATAGAGGGCAGGCATCTTAGCAAACTCATCAGTAATGGTCTTGATGTCAGCATCATCAGATACTATCCACAACTGATGGCGGAAACCATCAATAGGAGCAACAAAATCATACTCTGGCTCTGTTGCTGCATACTTCATGATGAGTTTGTCGAGCACGGCATTGTCAGGATAAGCGAAGAACACAGGCTCTATGTTTGCATTGTTCACACGAACATGTTTCATGCGGTCTTCTTCCTTATCACGACGGGTGAGCTCATGTTTTTTGATGATACCCTTCTCATAGTCGCCAGAATATGCGCCTACGACAAGTCCGTACTGTGTCTTTTCCTTTCCACCGTTAGCAGGAAGGCTTGATGTCTGAGCGTAGATGTAGTACTGCTCCTTGTCATCCTGCACGAGCCATCCTTTGTCCTGGAACATCTGGAACTGGCGTGCTGCCTCGGTATATACCTTTGGGTCATACTCCGAAGTGCCTGGTTCGAAGTTTATCTCTGGCTTGATGATGTGGTAAAGAGACTTCTCATTATCACCAGCTTCTGCGCGTGCTTCCTCAGAGTCGAGTACGTCATAAGGGCGTGACTCCACCTGCTCTACTAAGTCTTTTGGAGGGCGAATACCCTTGAAAGGTTTTACTATAGCCATACGTATGAGAGTTAAGAGTTAAAAGTTAAGAGTTTAGATTGAAGAGTTAAGACAAATAATCCCCGTAGCATTACTGCCACAGGGATTATCGTTCTTATAGTTAAATTACTTGTTTACTTGGAACTTTGTGATGCCGTCCTTTATGAAACCTACAATCTGGTTTGCTGCAGCAAGACCAGCGTTAGTGTTAGCTTCAGCAGTCTGTGCACCCATCTTCTTAGGTGTAGAGAAGTAGCGTCCCTCGAACTTTGCGAAGTCAGCGTCAGCATCAGGCTTGATGTCGGTGATGTACTTCAGATCCTCACGCTCTGCCATCAGTTTCAGCAGACCAGCCTCGTCGATAACCTCCTTACGAGCGGTATTGATAAGGATAGCGCCCTTCTTCATTGTACCGCAGAGGTCATAGTTGATAGACTGCTTTGTCTCAGCTGTAGCAGGGATGTGGAGAGAAACAATGTCAGCCTGCTTGAAGAGCTCAGCCTGTGAAGCCACAGCCTTCACGCCTGACTGCTCGATAACCTCAGCTGGGCAGAATGCGTCGTAAGCGATAACATCCATTCCGAAGCCCTTAGCGATGCGAGCTACATTGCGACCTACATTACCAAATGCGAGTATGCCAAGAGTCTTGCCCATCAGTTCGCTACCAGCCTTACCGTTGTAGAAGTTACGTACGGTGTAAACCAGCAGACCGAGAACGAGCTCAGCCACAGCATTGGCATTCTGACCTGGTGTGTTCATTACCACGATGTTACGAGCTGTTGCAGCCTCGAGGTCAACATTATCGTAACCAGCGCCTGCACGAACCACGATCTTGAGGTTCTTCGCAGCATCCATCACCTCTGCATCAATCTTGTCAGAGCGGATGATGATAGCATCAACGTCAACTACAGCAGCGAGAAGCTGTGCCTTCTCTGTATATTTCTCGAGAAGAGCGAGTTCAAAACCAGCCTTCTCAATGATTTCTTTTATTCCAGCAACCGCAGGAGCAGCAAAGGGCTTCTCAGTTGCAATCAATACTTTTGCCATTGTTTTCTTTTCTTTTATTTTTTATAGTGACTATAGTGACTATAGGAACTATCTACTATTCTTTTGATTAGTGCTGAGCCTCAAACTCCTTCATGCAAGCAACGAGTGCCTCACAGCCCTCGATAGACATTGCATTGTAGCAAGAAGCACGGAAACCACCTACATCACGGTGACCCTTAACACCTACCATACCCTTAGATGTAGCGAATGCCATGAACTCATCCTGAAGGTCCTGATACTCTGGTTTTAGTACGAAGGTGAGGTTCATGAGTGAGCGGCTTGCCTCCTCTGCAGTACCTACAAAGAGCTTATTGCGGTCTATCTCACCGTAAACGATCTCTGCACGCTGCTTAGCGAGCTTATCCATAGCCTCTACACCACCATGAGCCTTGATGTAACGGAGGTTCATCAGAGCAGAGTAGATAGGTACTACAGGAGGTGTGTTGAACATAGAGCCCTTCTTCACGTGAGTGCGGTAGTCGAGCATGGTAGGAATCTGACGTGATACCTTTCCAAGAGCATCCTCCTTAACGATGGCGAATGTTACACCAGCCATAGCGAGGTTCTTCTGAGCACCACCATAGATGAGTGCATACTTGCTTACGTCGATAGGACGAGACAGAAAGTCAGAAGACATATCAGCTATCAATGGAATTGGAGAGTCTATGTCATAGCGCATCTCGGTACCATAGATAGTGTTGTTTGTTGTGATGTGCAGGTAGTCAGCATCTGTAGGGATGGTGTATCCCTGTGGGATGTATGTGAAGTTCTTGTCAGCAGATGATGCGATCTCAACAACCTCACCAAAGAGCTTAGCCTCTTTCTCAGCCTTTGTTGCCCAAACACCCGTATTGAGGTAAGCAGCCTTCTTCTCAAGGAAGTTGTAAGGCACCATGCAGAACTCGAGCGAAGCACCACCACCGAGGAAGATAGTCTTGTATCCCTCTGGGATGTCGAGGAGCTCCTTCATGAGAGCCTCTGCCTCATCAACTACTGGCTGGAAATTCTTTGCACGGTGTGAAATCTCCATAAGAGAAAGTCCTGAATTTTCGAAATCAAGACATGCTGCAGCTGTCTGTTCAATGACCTCACGTGGGAGAATTGAAGGACCTGCATTAAAATTGTACTTTTTCATTTCTTTTATTGTTAAAAGTTTTTGGTTTTTATATCTCTTTACACGTCAACTGGAGCGATAGCCCCGTATATCATAATGCGAAGCAAAGGTACTCATTTTTTACGAGATAAACAAATTATATTGCTCAAATTTGACTTTTTGCGCATATTTTTACTCTATTTCTTACATTTTTACATCAAAATGATAAGTATG